>JBDNYM010000001.1:0-155073 GCA_047722305.1 Pseudoclavibacter sp.
GAGATGCCGGGCCGGGTCATCCGGTGCAGGGTGCGTTGCGCTTCGAGGCGATGCGCGGCGGCGAGTCGTCGGGCGGCGGGGTGGTCGCCGTGCGCCCAGCACGGGGCGGGGGCGTGCCGTCGGGCGGCGTTCAGCAGCCGGCGTCCCAGCCCCCGGCGGCGGGCGGCCGGGGCGACGGCGATCTCCCACACCCCGTCGGCGTGCACCGCGGCGGCGTCGAGCCCGTCGTGGCCGTCATCGCCGGGCACCATCATGCCCTCGGCGCGCCGCTGCCCGATCAGGGCGAGCGTCTGGTCGTTGAAAGGGGTCAGGCCGTCCTCGGCCCGGCAGCGGTCGGCCAACTCGCGCAGCCGGGGCAGGTCAGCGGGGCTGAGCCGCCGACTCGGCGGGAAGTCCGTCATGTTCATTCTCTGCGGCGTTGAAACGGTAGCCGACGTTGCGCACGGTGCCGATCAGCGAGTCGAGGTCGCCGAGCTTGGCGCGCAGCCGTCGCACATGCACGTCGACCGTCCGGGTGCCGCCGAAATAGTCGTAGCCCCACACCTCGCTGAGCAGCTGCTCACGGGTGAACACGCGGCTGGGGTGGGCGGCCAGGAACTTCAGCAGTTCGAACTCCTTGAAGGTGAGGTCGAGCGGTTTGCCCCGCACCCGGGCGGAGTAGTTGGCCTCGTCGATGACCACCCCGGAGGCGCGGATGATGTTCTCGGTGTCGTCGTCGACCGCATTGGCGATGCCGAGCCGCACCCGGGCGTCGGTCTCGGCGGGGGCGGCGGAGGCGAGGATGACGTCGGTGATGCCCCACTCGGGGCTGACCGCGGTGAGCCCGCCTTCGGTGAGCACCAGCAGGATGGGGGTGTGCACGCCGGTGGTGTGCATGACGGTGCAGAGGCGCCGGGCGGCGGCGAGATCGCCGCGGCCGTCGACAATGAAGAGGTCGCAACTGGGGGCGAGGGCGATCTGGGAGGTCTGTTCGGGGACGACGTTGACCTGATGACCGAGCAGCCCGAGTGCGGGCAGCACTTCGTCATTTGCGTTGGTGAATACCACGAGGTGGGCCAAGCTCGCTCCCCTATCGACGGGTACATCATACCGGCGGTTGTGCCGGACGGTGTGCGTAGACTGCCCCCATGCAGCTGACCGTGGTTCTGGAGATCTTCTGCGTCGGCCTCATCGCCCTGGCGGCGCTGGGGGCGGCGGCCTGGGCCGGGTGGGCGATTCGACGCATCCTGCGGCCCCTGCCGGTGGATGCCGAGGAGGCGCGGTGATGTTCGAGGTCCCCGTCGACCTGCCCGCCGAGGCCATGCCGCTCAGCTGGTTGCTGGGCGTCTGGGAGGGCCGCGGCGTGGTCAGCTACGCGCCGGATGCCGGCTCGGACCGCGTCACCGAGTTCGAGTTCGGACAGCGGGTCGCGTTCACCGACGACGGGCTGCCGGCCGTCAACTACAACTCGTTCACCTGGCGGCTCGACGCCGAGGCCACCCCGCTCAGCTCTGAAATGGGGTACTGGCGGCGGGCGCGGCCGAGCCGGGCGGCCGACCCGGGGCCGGGCCTGCTCGACGGCGCGGCGCCTGACGCGGGTCTCGACGCGGCCGGCGTGAGCGCGCTGCAGACCGAGCGGGGCCTGCCGCTGGAAGTGTCGGTGCTGCATGCCGACGGCGTCAGCGAGCTCTATGTGGGCTGGGTCAACGGCCCCCGCATCGACCTGGCCACCGACACCGTGATGCGCTCGCAGCACGCCCGCCAGTACGACGCTGCGACGCGGATGTATGGGCTGGTGGAGCACCGGCTGATGTGGACGTGGGATGCGGGCATGTTCGGCAACCCGGTCGTCCCGCACGCGTCGGCGGTGCTCGAGAAGGTGTCCGGGCCGGGGAAGACCGTCCGGTGACCGTCGGGCCACAGAGCGGGCGCGCGCCGGCGGAGGCTTCGGCCCCGGACGCGCAGTCGCCTGAGGCGCCGCCCCCGCACGCGCAGTTGGGGAATCCGCTGGTCGAGCAGCGCGAGCTGGCTGCCGGCCGGGCCCTCGGCTGGGCGCCCCCGCTCGGGGCGGTGCGCCTGGAGGGGCCGGACGCGGCCGACTTCTGCGCCCGCCTGCTGTCGCGTACCCCGGGCACGGCCCCGGGCGACAGCACCGAGGCGCTGGTGCTCGATGCGGCCGGCCGCATCCGCTTCGCCCTGGGGCTGGTGGCCGACGCCGCCGGGTTCTGGGCGCTGTGCGAGGCGGATGTTGCCGCATCCTTCGCCGAGTGGGCGATCCGGATGCGCTTCCGCTCGCAGGTGACCGCCGCCGACCGGAGTGCGGAGGTGAGTGGGCTGGCCTGGTTCGGCGACCCCGACTGGGCGCCGGCGCTGCATCCCGTGGCCGTGTGGCGCGACCCGTGGGGCGCCGTGCAGCCCGGTGGCAGCCAGTACGCGGCGCCGGAGGCGGCCGATTACGCCGCCTGGACGCTGAAGATCGCGCTGGTGCCGACCGGCGAACTCGATGCGCGCCGCGCCGAGGCGGTGGCAGCGGGCGCGGGGGAGGCCGGCTGGCTGGCGCTGGAGGCGCTGCGCATCGCCGCGGCGCGCCCCCGGTTCGCCACCGAGGTGGACGAGCGCACCCTGCCGGCGGAGGTCGACTGGCTGCGCACCGCGGTGCAGCTCGACAAGGGCTGCTTCCCCGGGCAGGAGTCGATCTCGAAGGTGCACGCCCTGGGCCGCCCCCCGCGCCGGCTGGTGCGCCTGCAGCTGGACGGCGCTCCGGACATCGCCCCCGGCGCCCCGGTCGAGGTGGATGGCACTCCCGTCGGGCGGGTCACCGCGGCGGCTGTGCACTGGGAGATGGGGCCGATCGCGCTGGCACTGGTGCGGCGGGAGACCCCGGCGTCCGCCGTGCTGACGGTCCGCGACGGCGACCGGCCCGTGTCCGCCGCGCAGGAGATCATTGTGCCTCCGGACGCCGCGGGGACGGCCGCCGCCGAGGTGCGGGGGCTGCGGCGGCGGCTGCGGGCCGCGGGGCGCGCTCATCCGGGCGCATCCGCTCGCCGCCTACACTGAGACCATGACCGCTTCCGCTGAGGCCCGGGCCCCCTACACGCTGGTGCTGCTGCGCCACGGCAAGAGCGAATGGAACGCCCTGAATCGATTCTGCGGCTGGGTCGACGCCGATCTGGCCGAGACCGGCACCGTGGAGGCGCGCCGCGCCGGCGTGCTGCTGCGCGACCGGGGCGTGCTGCCGGATGTGGTGCACACCTCCCGGCTGCAGCGGGCCATCAAGACCGCTCACCTCGCCCTCGACGCCGCCGATCGGCTCTGGATCGACGTGCGGCGCTCGTGGCGGCTGAACGAGCGCCACTACGGCGCCCTGCAGGGGCGCGACAAGGCCGAGACCCTGGCCGAGTACGGCGAGACGCAGTTCATGGCCTGGCGGCGCTCCTATGACGTGCGCCCGCCGGAGATCTCCGACGACGACCAGTTCTCGCAGGCCCACGACCCCCGCTACGCCGACCTCGACCAGGTGCCGCGCGCGGAATGCCTCCAGGACGTGCTCGAGCGGCTGCTGCCGTACTGGCGCTCGGCCATCGTCCCCGATCTGCGGGCGGGCCGCACCGTCCTCGTGGCCGCGCACGGCAACTCGCTGCGGGCCCTCATCAAGCACCTGGACGGGCTGAGCGCCGCCGAGATCTCGGGCGTCAACGTCCCCACCGGCATCCCGCTCGTGTACCGGCTGGGCGCGGACCTCGCCCCGTTGATTCCCGGCGGGGAATATCTCGATCCCGAGGCCGCGGCGGCCGGCGCCGCCGAGGTCGCCGCCCAGGGGCACGCTTCCGCCTGACCTCCGCGGTCGGCCGGTGCCCGTACGCCTCCGCCGGCCTCACGAAACGGCGTCTGGTGCGCCGTTGAGCCGATCGGCGACGATCCGCCCGGGTTATCCACAGGGCGATGTGATATACTGCCCGCGCTCAGGAGGCCCCCTATATGAAATTGAAAGTCGGCGAGACCGTCGTCTACCCGCACCATGGAGCCGCAGTCATCGAGAAAGTCGGCAAACGAACCTTCAAAGGTGAAGAGCACGTCTATCTGACGCTGCGCGTCCTCCAGGGCAATCTGACCATCATGGTGCCGAAAGACGCCGTCGAAGAGGTCGGTGTCCGCGACGTGATCGACAAAGAGGGCGTCAAGAAGGTCTTCGAGGTGCTGCGCGCCCCCTTCACCGAGGAGTCCACCAACTGGTCGCGGCGCTACAAGGCCAACGTCGAGAAGCTGGCCAGCGGCGAGGTCATCAAGGTGTCCGAGGTCGTCCGCGACCTGTGGCGCCGGGATCAGGACCGGGGGCTGTCCGCCGGCGAGAAGCGGATGCTGGTGCGGGCGCGCCAGATCCTCGTCTCCGAGCTGGCCCTGGCCGAGAAGACCACCGAGGAGAAGGCCGACGCGAAGCTCGACGAGGTGCTCGCGTCCTGAGCCCGCGGCTCTGATCGGCCGTCATCGAATGTGACCGGCGCTCGTCCCCGGCGCCGTCTGGATAGGGTGGGAACATGCGTCTGTTCGACACGAAGACCCAGTCCCTGCAAGAGGTGCAGCCCATCCAACCGGGCCGTCTCGGCGTCTACGTGTGCGGACCCACCGTCCAGTCGGCTCCCCACATCGGGCACCTGCGGTCGGCCCTGATCTACGACATCCTGCGCCGATGGATGACCTACTCGGGTCTGCACGTCACCCTCGTGCGCAACGTCACCGACATCGACGACAAGATCCTCGCCAATGCCCAGACCACCGGCGAGCCCTGGTGGGCGCTCGCCTACCGGGTCGAGCGCGACTTCAACCGCGCCTACGACGCCCTGGGCATCCTGCCCCCCACCTACGAGCCGCGGGCCACCGGCACCATCGAGCGCATCCAGCTGCTCATCGAGCTGCTCATCGAGCACGGACACGCCTATCGCGCCAACGACGACTCCGGCGACGTCTACTTCGACACCGCGTCGTGGCAGCGCTATGGCGAGCTGACCCATCAGCGCGTCGAGGACATGGTCTCCGACGACGCCAGCGAGCGCGGCAAGCGCGCCTCCATCGACTTCGCCCTGTGGAAGGGGCGCAAGGACGGCGAGCCCGAGTCGGCGTCCTGGCCCTCCCCCTGGGGCCGGGGCCGGCCCGGCTGGCACATCGAGTGCTCGGCGATGTCGACCCTGTACCTGGGCGGCGCGTTCGACATCCACGGCGGCGGGCTCGATCTGCGTTTCCCCCACCACGAGAACGAGCTCGCCCAGACCGCGGCGGCCGGCTACGAGGGGCCGCGCATCTGGATGCACAACGGCCTGGTCTCGGTCGGCGGGCAGAAGATGAGCAAGTCGTTGGGCAACTCGGTATTCGCCTCCGAACTGCTCGACGAGGCCGACCCCGCCACGCTGCGCTACTTTCTGGGCGCGGCCCACTACCGCTCGACGCTCGAGTACTCGCCGCAGCTGCTCGGCGAGGCGCGGGCCGCCGTGGGGCGCATCCGCACGTTCCTGACGCGCGCGGCCGCGGCGCTGCGCGCCGCCGACGTGGACCTCGACGACGGGGGCGTCGCCGGCAGCCTCGTGCCCATCCAGTTCGCGCAGGCCATGGACGACGACCTCGGCGTGCCGCAGGCGCTCGCCGTGCTGCACGACGCCGTCCACCGCGGCAACGGGCTGTTCGACGATGCCGAGGGGCTCGCCGGCGTCTACCGGTCGGTGACCGCCATGCTGGCAGTGCTCGGCATCGACCTGGCGTCCGACGCGGCCTCCGCAGACAGCATCCCGCTGCGCACGGCCCTCGACGCCCTGGTGCCGGCCCTGCTCGACGAGCGCCAGCAGGCCCGGGCCGCCCACGACTACGCCCGCGCGGACCAGCTGCGGGATCGCCTGGTCGACGCCGGCATCGCGGTTGAAGACACCCCCGACGGGGCGAAATGGAGGATCGATGGCTAAGAAGTCGCGGGCGGGCGCAGTGCGCCGCTCATCGAAGGCCCCCGCCGCCGGGTCCGGTGGCCGCGGCCGCAAGGCGCTGCAGGGCCGCGGGCCCACGCCGAAGGCGGAGGACCGCCCGGGCCACGTCCGCTACCAGGGGAAGCCGTCGTCCCAGGGGGCGTCGCGCGGCGGCGGCCGGCCCACCGTGCACAAGTCGCGCGGCGTGCAGCTCATCTTCGGGCGCAACGCCGTCCTGGAGGCGCTGCGCGCCCGGGTCCCCGTCTCCAAGCTGATCGTCGCCGAGCACGTCGACATGGATGCCCGGCTGCGCGACGTGCTCGACATCGCCTCGCACCGCAACATCGCGGTGGTGCGCGTCCCCCGTCCCGAACTC
Organism: Pseudoclavibacter sp.; assembly: GCA_047722305.1. Lineage (GTDB taxonomy): Bacteria > Actinomycetota > Actinomycetes > Actinomycetales > Microbacteriaceae > JAKVJE01. The sequence goes on from JBDNYM010000001.1 coordinate 6,301, forward strand.
GACCGCATCACCGGGCCCGAGGCCGTGCACCAGGGCATCGCCATGCAGGTGCCGCCCTACCGGTACGCGCGCCTGGAGGGCCTGCTGCAGGCCGCCGCCGACCGCGGCACGGCGCCGCTGATCGTGGCGCTGGACGGCGTGACCGATCCCCGCAACCTGGGCGCCATCATCCGCTCCGTCGCCGCCTTTGGGGGCACCGGGGTGCTGCTGCCCGAACGGCGGTCCGTGGGCGTCACCGCGGCGGCCTGGAAGACCTCCGCCGGCGCGGCCCTGCGGGTACCCGTCGCGATGGTGCCGAACCTCAACCAGGCGCTCAAAGAGCTGCGCCAGGACGGCCTGTTCATCCTCGGCCTCGACGGGCACGGCGACACGCCGCTGCCATCGCTCCGCATCGCCGCCGAGCCGCTCGTGCTGGTCGTGGGCAGCGAGGGCAAAGGCATTTCGCGGTTGGTGGCCGAGAACTGCGACCAGATCGTCTCCATCCCGATCGCGGCCGACACCGAGAGCCTCAACGCCGGGATCGCCGCCGCCGTCGCGCTCTACGCGATCTCCACCGCCCGGGCGCAGGCGCAGGACGGCGCCGGGCCCGACTGACCGGGCGTCCGGTCACTTCCGGCTTGGGGCGAATTCGCACCTGGAGCCGGATACCATGAGCACACTGCCGATTTCCACGCGATGAAGGGACCAGGACCGAACATGGCCGAAACTCCGGAGGGCGAGCCCGTCTCGCAACCGACCTCGAAGAACTCGGCTCGACGCGAGGCCGCCCGACGCAAGGCCCAGGAGATCCAGCAGCAGGAGCAGCGCCGCAAGCGCCGCCGTCGGCTGCTGACCCAGCTGAGCATCGTGCTCGGGCTGCTGATCGTCGCCGCGCTCGTGGTCGGGCTCGTCAACGTCCTGTCCCGCCCCAGCGGCAAGGCCCCGACCAACATGGCCAGCGGCGGTATCCTGCTCGTCGAAGGCCTGAAAGCCGAACGCACGTCGGCTCCCGCCGTCAACGCAGACCCCGTATTCAAGGCGAAGGGCACCGAAGAGCGCCCGCTCGTGCAGGTCTACCTCGACTACATGTGCCCCTACTGCGGCCAGTTCGAGCAGCAGAACACCGACTTCCTGCGGGCCCAGGTGGCCGACGGCTCGGCGCTGCTGCAGATCCACCCCATCGCCGCGCTCGACGCCGCCAGCACCACCAACTACTCGACCCGGGCGGCCAACGCGGCCGCGGCGGTCGCAACGTACGCTCCGGACAGCTTCTTCGACTTCAACACGCTCATGTTCAACAACCAGCCCGAAGAGCAGTCCGCCGGCCTCACCGACGCCCGCATCGGGGACCTCGCCGAGCAGGCCGTGAAGAAGACCGGCGGCAGCGCCACGGCGGTGAAGAACATCCGGGCGGCCATCAAGTCGCAGCGCTTCAAGGGATGGGTTGCCGAGCAGACCACCTGGGCGCAGAACCACAAGGTGCCCGGCAGCAACAAATCCAAGCCGCCGCTGCAGATCGGCACCCCGGTGGTGTACGTCAACGGGAAGTACTGGACCAACGACTTCTCCGGGTCGAAGGCCCTCTCGTTCACCACCTTCTTCACCAAGGTGGCCAGCGGCGACTCGTCCACGGCCGCGGTGAGCCCCAGCCCCTCCGCCAGCCCTAGCAGCTGATCGCCGGCCTGGCCCGACGGCCGGTAGGATGATCGGGTGCCCGCGGGCACCTGCCGACTTAGCTCATCCGGTAGAGCACCTGTCTTGTAAACAGGAGGTGGCGGGTTCGAGTCCCGCAGTCGGCTCAACCAAGCCGATCTTTGTCTCTGTCGATGCTCGGACTCATCGTTTACTCATCACTGTTCTCTGCACATCATGGCCGTTATCCACAGGCGGTCGGTATCCCTGGGGTGAAGCTCGGATCTGCCCTAGGCTTACGCGCACGAATCGATGGAAATGCGAGTGGTCCACTCGCTGCTCAGCAAAGTGAGTGAGTATCGAGATGGAGATCAGCGATGGGAGGGGATGTTGAGCACAACCAGATGGGCCCCGTGCTTCCCGCGGATGGTGAAGACGACTCACGGTCTCGACACGCTCTGGGTGCCGGCGGAGATGCAGGCGTCGAGTCTCCTGACCGAGCTGGATCGGACGGCTCCCCGCCGGGTGCAGACGCGGAACTTGACGGATACGCAGGTCAAAGCTTTGGAGACCCTGCTGATCAGGACCCTCAAGCAGTCATAGCGGCGCTGGTTCGCCAGCTTCAGTACTCCGAACACGTCACGGGGCCGATCCCTGGACCGCAGATGTTCGGGCAGTACCCGGAAGATAAGCAGGAACGTATTTTTCGGATGGCCGAGGCCGATTCGACAGATGAATCGTTACGGCGCGATCGGGCTGTCGATTCGCAGATCAACGTTCAAGAACGCGGTCAGTGGATCCAGGCCGGCATCTTCGGCGGTTGCGTTGTCGGGGCGTTCATCCTGATGGGCCCCTACCATTCCGCCTGGGGCGTGGCGTTCCTGAGTGCTCCGGTCGCCCAAGCCATCGGCTACTTATCCGGCCAGCTCCGGGCGAATCGCCAGATTCCGAAGAAATGACGGGCACGCCGCGCAGACTTGCCCGACTCAGCCGGCGTCGGGATGCCCCGCGCCGTAGGGGCGCATGGCGATCATGCGCTCGCGCAGGTCGAGGTAGGTGCCGGTGGTGATGGCGCCGGTGCGCTTGTCCACCAGGTAGAGGTCCGGGCTCATGGGGATGGACTCGGCGTCGCCGTCCTCCAGCCAGGCGCGGGGGCCGACCGGCACCTGCCAATCGGCGTCCGACTCGTAGCCCCAGTGCGGGAGGTAGGGGGAGTCTCCGTCCGGTTCGACGCCGATTTCCTCAGCGACTGCGAGCCGGGCCTCCTCGTAGGTGATGCCGTCGTCGGTGCTCATCGGTCCCCTTCCCCGTGGGCGACCGGGCTGCGGCCGCCATCCTCCGCCATCCAGGATACGGGGATCGGGGCGGGAGAGCGGCAGCGATGACGCAAACGGAGGCGGCAGGACAGGGCGACGACCACCGCCCCGTCCCGCCGCCTCGCGTGACCCGGTCGGCGGCTACACCTGTTTCCGGGCGCGTGCCCGTCGTGCCGCCAGGATGCCGGCGGTGCCGGCCAGGATGAGTGCCGCCGCCACGGACAGGGCGAGCAGGCCTTCGGCGCCGGTCTTCGGGAGTTGCCCGGTGATTCCCTTCGTCAGCGTGGCCTGTCTGATCGGGGTGGGCGTCTTCCCCTCGAGGGTTGGTGTGGGTGTCGGAGTTGTCGGCTCAGGCGTCGGGGTGGCCTCAGCGGCCCCGATGGTGATCGCCGGCAGGGTGACGGTTACGGTTCCAAGGGTGTCGGTGAGTGTGGCGACGGTCGTGGCCGCCTGGGTGGCGTTGACCGTGACGGGCGCCGGGCAAGGCTGCTGGAGGACTGCCGTCACGTCGGTGCAGGTGAACGTCGCCGTCACCGGTGTGGGGAAGGCGCCGGTGCTGTCGACCTGGGCCGGGGTGGACGTCCCGGCGATCGTGTAGCCGATACTGAAGGTGGTACCGACCTGCCCGGGGATGGGCGTGGCGCAGGGGGCCTGGCCGGTGCGCAGGGCGTAGCCGTCGTCGTCGCTGTCGTCGGACCACCACACGGAACGGGTGCCGGTGGTCTGGTTGCAGCGATTGGGGGTCTGGAAGGTGAAGCCCTCGTTGTTGACGTTGGGCGCGTCGGCCGGGCGGTCATACAGCGTCTGCACCTGGAAGTGGCCCTGGGCGGGGTCGCCGGGGGTCGTGTTGATCTTCGCGATCGAGCTCTGCCCTTGGCAGCCGTCGTCGCAGGTCAGCCACAGCGCTTCCTGGGAGGGGTCCCAGGCGGCGTCCATGATGGACGTCGTGGTCGCGGAGGTGTGCAGCCCGCCGGAGAAGGTGGCGACGCGGGTGAAGCCGGCGCCGTGTTCCTGCAGGGTGTAGCCGTAGAGGTTGCCGTTCTTCTCGATCCCGACGAAGAAGACGCCGCCGAAGTGGGCGCCGTAGGACGCGGGGTCGTACAGCTTGCCGTCGTCGGTGCGGAAGCCGTTGGCGACGAGGTACCCGTCGGGCACGAAGGCGATCGCCTCGCCGCCCAGGTTGGCGTCGGCCGGGGACGTCAGGTTGGCGTCGGTGCCGGGGCCCAGATCGGACTCGAGGTCCCACTGCTGCGAGGCATTCACCGAGCCGGTCGCCGTATCGACTTGCGTCGGGTCGACCTGGAGGATCGAGACCCGGGAGACGTTCTTGTTGGCGTTGTCGCGCTCGGTGGAGATGAACACGTTCCCGCCCACCGCAGTCACGCCCTCGGAATCGGGCTGGCCGGTGCCGTCGGTGTAGTGCAGCCGCATCCCGTGCTCCCAGCCGGGGGCGGGGCCCCAGGTCTCGCCGTCGCCGTTCTGGGCGATGCGGATGAGGGTGGACTGGTCGCTGTTCAGCGTGCCGCCGTTGGAGGCGCCGTTCGACACGCCCCACATGTAGTCGTCGGAGGACTGCGCTCCCGCCACGTAGAACAGGCCGGACAGATTCTCGCCGAACACGCCGCCGCGGTCGGCGTAGGTCACCGATTGCGCACCGGGCCAGGGCAGGGCGGTGGAGCCCGTGCCCGGATCGGTCCCCGTCCCGGTGCCGGGATCGGTCCCCGGCTCCGTCTCGCGGACGTCTGCGGGGGTGCGGGTGCCCCGGGTCGAGGCGCCGGGGGAGCCGATCGAGCCGGTCGCGCTCGTCCAGCTGCCTTCGGCGTCGCTGTCCGTCGCGATGGTCCAACCGCCGGCGGCGGCGTCGCCCTTCGCCCCGAGGTGGGCGGCGTCGACCCAGGCCGCGCTGCCTTTGCCGGGGAAGAAGCCGCTCGGGTAGGTGACCGAGTCGACCTCGGTGCCGGCGGCGTCGAACACGTGGATGCCGTTCGGTCCCTTGTTGAGGGTGTGCGACTTGCCGTTGTCGAGGATCTTCACTGAGGACTTCAGCCCCCAGTCGGTGCGGAACTCATCGGCGGTGAGGTCGGTGACGAGGACGGACTCCCCGGCCGCGACCGTGCCGAGCGCCGCCAGAGACAGGCCGGTCGCCGCCGTCGCCGTGGTGCCGGTCTCGTAGGTCCAGCCGCTGAGATCGACTGGGGCGGAACCGACGTTGGTCAGCTCGGCGTACTCGCCGTCTCCATGCGCGCCGGCGGCGTTGCCACCGTAGGCGAACTCCGTGATGCGGATGGTGTCGGTGCCCGCAGCGGGCGCGGCGGCGGCGATGGGAGCGAGGGCGATGAAGCCGCCCAGGGAGAGCGCGGTGACCCCTGCCGCGCAGAGGCGCAGCAGGCCGGTGTGTCGGTGTGTCATGCTCCGGATGCTATGAACCCGACGCGAATGCCGGGTGACGCAGACATGGCCGAGGGATGAACGCCGCCGACCGGACGGTGCGCCGAGCTTCCCCGGCGCCCGTCCGGAGACGGGGATCTCGCACTCGCCCGGTGGCGATACGCCCCGCGTCAGTCCTGCGCCAGGGCGACGATCGGGCTGACCGCCACGGCGCGTCGGGAGGCGGCCAGGGTCGCCGCGGTGGTGACCAGCAGGCTGCCGACCGCTACGCCGACGATCAGCTGCCAGGGGATGACCGGCCAGAAGTCGCCGGAGGGCTGCATCAGGCTGCCGAGCATCGACACGGACCCCAGCCAGCCGTACGCGATGCCGAGCGCCAGCCCGGTGACGGTCGCGGTGACGGTCATCCGCAGGCTCTCGACGAAGGCCATGAGCCGCACCTGCCGTCGGGTGAGGCCGAGCGCGCGCAGCAGGCCGATCTCGGTGCGTCGCTGCAGGGTGCTGAGCGTCAGCGAGTTGACCAGCCCGATCACGGAGATGAGCACCGAGAACCCGACCAGTCCCATCACGATGGCGACCGGTACGGAGAGCGCGTCGTAGGCCTGCTGCATCTGTCCGGTGGTGCCTCCGTACTCGCGGGTGAACTCGGTGACCAGTACCTCGCGGTAGGTGAAGCCGGCGACGGCGAACATGGTGATGAGCGCCACGCCGATGACCACGCCGAGCGTGGAGCGGGTGGATCGTTTCGGGTTGCGGGAGGTGTTGCGCGCGGCCAGGCGCCCGGCGGCGCCGTGGGCGAGCGAGCCGCCGACCTGCAGCAGCGGCGGCAGGATGCGGTCGGCCGCGAGCATGAAGGCGATGAAGGTGAGGATGCCGCCGGGCAGGGCGATGAGCACGCCCAGCGGCGTGGCGATGCCGATGAGCGTGCCGAGGGCGAGCAGCGTGGCGCCGATCACGACGAGCACGACCGCCCAGACGGCGCTCGCCCGTCCAGCGCGCCGGTCGGCCCCGGCCGACTCGGTGGCGGCCTGGGCAGTGCCGAAGGCCTGCACCGGCGTGATCCGCAGGATGCGGCGGGAGCCGATCCGGGCGGAGAGGACGGTGACGAGCACGGCGGCGATCGCGGGGGCGATCATGTCGGCCACGAACCAAGGGGCGCGCACGCCCGGGTACAGCCCCCACCACCGGTGCCCGGCGGCGATCGCCCCCTGCACCAGGGCGGCCCCGGCAACGGTGCCGATGGTGGATCCGGCGGCGCCGACGGCGAGGCCCTCCCGCAGCGACCCGCGCCGCAGGCTGCGTCCGGACGCCCCCAGCAGGCGCAGGAGCGCGAGCCGTTTCGCCCGGCCGGCGATGATCGTCCCGAACGTGTTGACGGTCACCACGGCGCCGATGAACAGCGCGATGGCCAGGAACAGCCAGGCGATGACGTCCAGCGTGGTCTTCACCGGGCCGATCGCGTCGGCGCCGGACGCCCGCATCCCGGCGACCAGGGCGGTGTCCGCCCCCATCAGCGCGGCCCCGAACAGGGCGCTGAGCCCCGTGACAGTCAGTGCGCTGCCGTACTCGCGCAGGCTGAACGAGGAGATCCCGGACGCGCTCATGACTGCGCCAGCGCCGCGATCGGACTCACCGACACGGCTCGGCGGCCGGCGGCGAGGGTGGCGAGGACGGTGACGATCAGCGCTCCGGCCAGGGTCGCGACCGGCAGCTGCCAGGGCACCGAGGGCCAGAGGCTGCTGTAGGCCTTCATCTCCTTGCCGAGCATGGCGACGGAGCCGCTCCAGCCGAAGCCGATTCCGATTACCAGGCCGGTGACGACCGCCACGACCGCCATCCGCAGGCTTTCGAGGAAGGTCATGGCGCGCACCTGCCCGCGGGTGAGGCCGAGGGCCCGCAGCAGGCCGATCTCGGTGGATCGCTGGATCGTGCTGAGGGTGAGGGAGTTGATCAGGCCGATCACGGAGATCAGCACCGAGAACCCGACCAGCCCCATCACGATCGAGACCGGGATGAGCATCGCGTCGGCCACCTGCCGCAGATCGCTCTGGGAGACGCCCTTCCCCGTGAAACTGGCGACGTAGCCGATCACCGTGTTCCGATAGGCGAATCCGGCCACGGCGAACATGGTGATCAGCGCCACCCCGATGATGATGCCGACGGTGGCACGGGTCGAGCGCCGGGGATTCCGCAGCGCGTTGCGATCGGCGAGCCGGGGAGCGGCCCCCGCTCCCCACGGGCCGCCGATGCGGAGCACGGCCGGGACGATCCACTCGGCGGCGAGCAGGAAGGCGACGGTGGCGAGCACTCCGCCGGGGAAGGCGATGAGCACGCCGTACGGGGTCCGCATCCCCACGGCCGCCCCGGCGCCGAGCAGCCCGAGCCCGAGCGCTCCGAGGATGATCGCCCAGATCGTCCGGCCGCGGCCGTGGGAGCGGCGCTCCCCGGAGTTCTCGGTGGCCGCTTGGGCGGTGCCGAAGGCCTGCACCGGGGTGATGTGCAGGATGCCGCGCGAGCCGATCCAGGCGGCGCCGGCCGTGACCAGCACGGCGGCGACGGCCGGCGCGATGAGGTCGGTGCCGAGCCACGGGGTGTGGAGCCGGGCCGGCCAGTTCCACCAGGCGCGTCCCGCCGCCAGCAGCCCTTGCACCAGGGCGGCGCCGGCCGCGGTTCCCGCGATGGCGCCGGCGACGCCGACCAGCAGCCCCTCCCGCAGCGAGCTGCGGCGCAGGCTGCGGCCGGAGGCGCCGAGCAGACGCAGCAGGGCGAGGCGCTTGGCCCGGCCCGCGATGATCGTGCTGAACGTGTTCACCACGACGATGGCGCCGATGAACAGGGCGATGCCGAGGAACACCCAGGCGGACACCGTGAGCGCCTGCTTGGTGGCGCGGGAGGCGTCCGGCTGGTCCGCCCCCACGACGACCACGAGCGCCCGCTGCGCCGTCATCAGCGCGGCCCCGAACAGGGCGCTGAGCCCCGTGACCGTGAGCGCGCTGCCGTACTCGCGCAGGCTGAACGAGGAGATCCCGGACGCGCTCATGACCGGGCCTCCGGGGCGCCGGCCTCGAGCGCCAGCATCACGCTGCTGATCTCGGCGGCCGACGAGCGCCCCAGCTGCTGCACGATGCGCCCGTCGCTCAGGATGACCACCCGGTCGGCGCGGGAGGCGGCCAGCGCGTCGTGGGTGACCATGACGATGCTCTGGCCCTCGGTGCGGGCCGCGTGCTGCAGCAGGTCGAGCACCTCGCGGCTCGACCGCGAGTCGAGGTTGCCGGTGGGCTCGTCGGCGAACAGGACGACCGGCTGGGTGACGAGCGCCCGGGCGATGGCGACCCGCTGCTGCTGTCCGCCGGAGAGCTGCGAGGGGCGGTGCCCGATGCGCTCGGACAGGCCGAGCGTGGCGATCAGGTGCCGGGCGCGCGACTGCTCCGCGCCGGTGGGGCGGTGGCCGGCCAGCAGGAACGGCAGCGTCACGTTCTCCAGCACGTCGAGGGTGGGCACCAGGTTGAACGACTGGAACACGAACCCGATGTTGTCGCGCCGCAGCCGGGTGAGGGCGTCGTCGTTCATGCGGGTGAGGTCGGCGCCGCCGATGGTGACCAGGCCGGAGGTGACCGAGTCGAGCCCGGCCATCGTGTGCATGAGGGTCGACTTCCCGGAGCCGCTGGGCCCCATGATGGCGACGAACTCGCCGGTCGACACGCTCAGGCTCACATCGTCGAGGGCCGTCACCGCGGTGGGGCCCGCGCCGTAGCGCTTGACGACGTGGACGGCGCTCGCGGCGGGGTGGACGGGTGCGGCCGCGACGGTGGGGCCGGAGGAGAAAGATGCGGAAGTGCCGGTCGCGGCGAACTGCATCGCCGTTCCGAGTCTGCGTTCGATGATCATGCTTCGAACCTACGGGCGGGGGTGCGCGGGCGGATCAGCCGATGGTACGGACGACTCAGACCATCGGATGATCTCCGCGGCCTCGTCCCTGGCCGTCGGTCTGGCCCCCCGACCCGCCGGCGGGTTCTGCGCCGGCGCGCCAGTCGCCCCTGGCCGCGGTCTGCCCCGGCCTCCGGTCTCAGTTGGCCAGTCCGTGCCGGTACGCGTAGACGACCACCTGGACCCGGTCGCGCAGCTGCAGCTTCTGCAGGATCGCGGTCAGATGCGTCTTGACCGTGGCCTCGCTGAGGTACAGCGTGCCGGCGATCTCGCGGTTGTTCAGCCCGTGGGCCACCTGGGCGAACACTTCGCGCTCGCGGGCGGTGAGCAGGCCGAACTCGGTCGGCGGAGCGACGGCCTTCTCGGTCTCGGCGTTCGCGGCCGGTGTCCCGATCTCCAGGTTGGCGCCGGTGGCGATCACGTGCTTGCCCGCCGCGAGCGTCCGCACCGCGGCGATCAGGAACTCCGGCTCGGCGTCTTTCAGCATGAACCCGGCGGCGCCGGCGGCCAGCGAGCGGTGTGCGGCGTCCTCGGTGTCGAGGGTGGTGAGCATGAGGATGCGGGGGAGCGTCGCCCCGTCGCCCGCGCACGCCCGCAGCACCTGGGCGGTGGCGTCGATGCCGTTGGTGCCGGGCATGCGGATGTCCATCAGCGCCACGGCGGGGCGCAGCCGGGGGATGTCGCGCACCGCACCCGCGGCGTCCGGGGCCTCGCCGACCACCCGGAAGTCGGGCTGGGAGGAGAGCACCATTCGCAGCCCGGCGCGGAACAGCTCCTGGTCGTCCACCAGGAAGATGGTGATGTCGCGGCGGGCGGATGGGCCCGTCCCGCTGTCCGCGTTCGTACCAGCCTGCCCGTCTGTGCCCGCAGCGGCGGCTCGCGCCGGGGCGCTCGGTTCAGCTGTCATGCTCAGGCTCCTTCCCGTCCGGCCGGTCCGGCTCGTCCGGTCCGGCTGTCTCGTCCACCGCCGAGGTCAGCGGGATGTCGGCGTCGAGCACCCAGCACTCGCCGTGCGGCCGGCTGCTGATGGTGCCGCCGACGAGTGCCGCCCGCTCGGCCATCCCCAGGATGCCCCAGTGCTGTGCGCCGGGGCCCTGCCCCGGCGAGCGTTGCGCAACGTGGCCTTGCCCCGTTGCGTGCTGTGCGCCGGGGTGGTGCGCTCCGGCAGGTACCGCCCGCACCCCGGCGGGCAGCGCGTTCTCGACCCGCAGCCGGACGGGGGCGCCCCAGTCGAGGGCGACCCGCACCGCCTGGGCGTGGTCGCCGTGTCGCAGCGCATTGGTGAGGCCTTCCCGCAGCAGGTGGGCGATGGTGCGGTAGGTCGGAGAGGTGATCGGCGCCGCCTCCCCGGTGACGGCCAGTTGCACATCCAGCCCGGTGGCGCGCACCTGGGCCAGCAGCGTGTCGATGGTGGTGGGCGTGCTGCCGCCGTGGGTGCCCTCGTCGGAGCGCAGCCGGGCCAGCAGCGAGCGCACGTCGGTGAGGGCGGAGCGCCCCACTGCGGAGATCTGCTCCAGCGACTCGCGGGCGGGGCCGGGCAGGTCGCGCGTGGACAGGCGGACGCCGTCCGACAGGCTGACGATGACCGACAGCGAATGGGCGAGCACGTCGTGCATGTCTCGTGCCAGGTCGGTGCGTTCGCGGGCCGACGCGGCCTGGCGCTGGGCGACGAGGGTCTCGGTCTTGCCCGCCCGGTACCGGTCCCAGGTGAAGGCGAGGGTGCCGGCCGTCCAGGCCAGGCCAAGGCACAGCAGCGTCGCGACGCCGCCGGTGACCAGGGCGATGATCCGGTCTGTGGTCGTGATGTTCGCCAGGGACCGGTTCGAGAGCATGCTCGGATAGGTGAACAGCGAGATGAACACGGCGGCGACCACCGTGCCGACCCCGACCGAGACGAGTGCCAGATGGCGGACCCGGCGATCCCCCCACCGCGCCGCCCAGTAGACGCTGAGGATGGCCACCACGGTCGGCCAGAACACCGGCGCATCGTGCCCGGCAAGCATCTGCACCCCGGCCGACACCCAGGCCAGGGCGAGCGCGAGCCCGGGGCGGGTGCGGTGGACGCCGATGACGGCGCAGCAGATGAAAGTGGCGGCGATCTCCGCCCACACCGGGGCGCCACGAGGGACGGAGGTGTCCGCCCAGGCCAACAGCAGGGCCAATGCGGTGAGCAGCCCGGCGGCCGTCCAGGTCAGGACGGTGTGGTGACGGTCGATCCAGGCGAACACATCCCCCACGCTACCGTCACGCGCTGACGCGGCGGGGACGGGCGGGGCCCAGCGGTCCGGGGGATCGGGCCGGGCGCCGCCGCAGTGATCGGGTCCGGGGACATCCGCCGCAGCCTCGGACCCCGCCGGCACTCAGGAGGCGGCGAACTCCAGGCTCACGGCGTTGATGCAGTACCGCTGTCCGGTGGGAGTCTGGGGCGCATCGTCGAACACATGCCCCAGGTGCGAGCCGCAGTTCGCGCAGCGCACCTCGGTGCGGCGCATCCCGTGCGAGGTGTCGGTGTGCAGGATCACGGCATCGGTGTCGCGCGGGTCGTAGAAGCTGGGCCATCCGCAGCCCGACTCGAACTTGGTGGTCGAGCGGAACAGCTCGGCTCCGCAGGCCCGGCAGCGGTAGATGCCCTCCCGATGTTCGTCGAGGACGTCCCTCCCGGACCAGGGGGCCTCGGTGCCGGCCTGCCGCAGCACGGCGTACTGCGCGGGGGTGAGGCGGCGGCGGTACTCGTCTTCCGTGGCGGGATCCGACGTGGGCTGCGACGACGATGATGGCTGCTGGGTCATGGGGTTCCTCCCATCCGGGTGGGTCCTGGAGATCCGAACAGGCTAGCCCGCTACACTGACTGCCAGCAGAGAGCAGAGAGGGGCCTCGGTGACCCGGCAGCAGCCGCATCCTCATGCGCTCACAGCGTTGCAGCAGTCGGTGTTGGAGTTCGAGCGTCGCTGGCAGGGGTCGGCCGAGGTCAAGGAGGATGCGGTGCGCGAGCAGTTGGGTCTCACCCCCGTCCGCTATCAGCAGGTGCTGCAGGGACTGCTCGACGATCCGCACGCGTTGCAGGCCGACCCGGTGCTGGTGCACCGGCTGCTGCGGCTGCGGGATGCGGTGCGCAGCAGAGGAGGACGATGATGGCCGAGGCATATCCGCACGACGAATTCGACGACGTCGAGCCGAACGGGCGGCTCGGGGCGCACCGCAGCCCGAAGCGGGATCGCGGCTGGCTGCGGGCGCTGATCGTCCTGGCTCTGGTGGTGGCGCTCATGGTGGCCGGGCTGAGCGGCCTGCAGCTGCTCGGCGGGGGCACGAGCGCGGGCACGCAGTCTTCCACCGCCTCCCCGTCGCGCTCGTCGGCCCGGGCGAGTGCGTCGGCATCCGTCAGTTCCACCCCCGAGGCGACGGCGTCGGCGTCATCCGAGGCGGCGAGCCCCAGCCTGGTGCCGTTCCCGTCTGATCCGGCCGCGGCGAAGGCGCTGGAGGTCCGGGTCGTTAATGCAGCTGCGCCGACCGGCTCGGCGGCGTACGTGCAGTCAGTGTTGCAGAACGCTGGTTGGAACTCGACGACGATCGGGAATTCTCCGAATTCGAACTACGTGAATTCGTTCGTCTACTACACGGGGCCGGCCGATCGTGGCTCGGCGCTGCAACTCGCCCAGGCGCTGAACATCCCGGCCGCCCGCGTGCAGAGCGGGCAGTACGGCGCGCCGCTGGTGGTGGTGCTGGGCAGCAGTTTCAGCCAGTGATCCTCGACTGGTCTGGGGCCGACCCGCATCCGATCTGCTGCTGATCCGCGGCCGGCACCGGCCGACCGGAGGCTGCCCTGTGCCGGCGGCGTCCGCCGAACGCGCTCGTGGGCTTGCACTCGCCCCGGGGGAGTGCTAATTATGGATGTTGGCACTCGCCCTAGGCGAGTGCCAGAAGAAACGTTTTCGACGTCCAGGAGGGACGAATAGTCTCATGGCCAAACAAATCGCCTTTCAAGAGGAAGCCCGCCGCGGTCTCGAGCGCGGCCTGAACACCCTGGCGGACACCGTCAAGGTGACGCTCGGCCCCCGCGGCCGCAACGTGGTGCTGGAGAAGAAGTGGGGCGCCCCCACGATCACCAACGACGGTGTGTCCATCGCCAAGGAGATCGAGCTGCAGGACCCCTACGAGAAGATCGGCGCCGAGCTGGTCAAAGAGGTGGCCAAGAAGACCGATGACGTCGCCGGTGACGGCACGACCACGGCCACCGTCCTCGCCCAGGCGCTCGTGCACCAGGGCCTGCGCAACGTGGCCGCCGGAGCCGACCCGGTCAGCCTGCGTCGCGGCATCGACAAGGCCACCGCGGCCGTCGTGAAGCAGCTGCTCGCCAATGCCAAGGAGATCGAGACCGAGGAGGAGACCGCCGCCACCGCGTCCATCTCCGCCGGCGACCCCGAGATCGGCAAGACCATCGCCAAGGCGATCCACACCGTCTCCAACGAGGGCGTGGTGACCGTCGAAGAGGGGCAGAGCTTCGGCATCGACCTGGAGCTGACCGAGGGCATGCGCTTCGACAAGGGCTACCTGAACTTCTACTTCGTGACCGACACCGATCGCCAGGAGGCCGTCTTGGACGACCCCTACATCCTGATCGTCAACTCGAAGATCTCGAACATCAACGACCTCGTCCCGGTGCTCAACAAGGTGCGCGAGGCCGGCAAGGATCTGCTGATCATCGCCGAGGACGTCGAGGGCGAGGCGCTCGCCACCCTGGTGCTCAACAAGATCCGCGGCATCTTCAAGTCGGTCGCCGTCAAGGCCCCGGGCTTCGGCGATCGCCGCAAGGCCATGCTGCAGGACATCGCGGTGCTCACCGGCGGCCAGGTCATCTCCGAGGAGATCGGCCTCAAGCTGGAGAACACCACCCTCGACCTGCTGGGCAAGGCCCGCCGGATCATCGTCACCAAGGACGAGACCACGATCGTCGACGGTGCCGGCGACAAGGCGCAGGTGGATGGCCGGGTCGCGCAGATCCGCAAGGAGATCGAGAACACCGACTCCGACTACGACCGCGAGAAGCTGCAGGAGCGGCTGGCCAAGCTGGCCGGCGGCGTCGCAGTGATCAAGGTCGGCGCGGCCACCGAGGTCGAGCTCAAGGAGCGCAAGGCCCGCATCGAGGATGCGGTCCGCAACGCCAAGGCGGCTGCCGAGGAGGGCATCATCGCCGGCGGCGGCGTCGCCCTGCTGCAGGCCGCGAAGGCCATCGACGACCTCGAACTCGAGGGCGACGAGGCCACCGGCGCGCAGATCGTCAAGGAGGGCATCAAGGCTCCGCTGCAGCAGATCGCCTTCAACGCCGGCCTCGAGCCCGGCGTCGTGATCGAGAAGGTGCAGGGGCTGCCGGCAGGCCAGGGCCTGAACGCGGCCACGGGCGAGTACGTCGACATGCTGTCCGCCGGCATCGCCGACCCGGTCAAGGTGACCCGGTCCGCGCTGCAGAACGCGGCGTCGATCGCGGGCCTGTTCCTGACCACTGAGGCGGTCGTCGCCGAGAAGCCGGAGCCGAAGCCTGCCGCTCCGGCCGCCGGCGAGGGCGCCGACGCGGGCATGGGCTACTGATCGACTGATTCGGGGCCGGGCTTCGCGCCCGCCCCGTCCGGTCCGGCGGGCGGCTGACTCTTCGCGGAGTCGGTCGCCCGCTTTTCGTCTGTCCCGGTGTCCGATGCCGTCGGCTGGTCGGAGATATGGGGCAGCTCGATGCGGAACGTGGCGCCGCCACCTGGGGTGTCGTGCACCGACACGGTGCCATGATGCGTGCGCACGATGGCATCCACGATCGACAGCCCCAGCCCGGTGCCGCCGGTCTCGCGGGTGCGGGACGTGTCGGCCCGCCAGAAGCGCTGGAAGATCTTGTCGCGGATCTGCTCGGGGATGCCGTCGCCGTGGTCGCGCACCTCGAAGAATGCGCCGTCGCCGAGATACCCGCAGGCGAGTTCGATGGGACTGCCGGCGGGCGTGTAGCGCAGAGCGTTGCCGGTGAGGTTGGTCATGACCTGCTGCAGCTTCTCGGGCTCGCCGCGCACGATGACGGCGGTCGGCACCGTCTGGGGGACGGCCGCGAGGTCCTCCGTGGTGTCGGTGTCGCCGTGTCGGCGGCGGCGAGTCCAGGTGGGACGGCGGATGCGGCCGGTGGCGCGGGTGGTCGCCTCCGGCAGGGGACCGGTGTCGGTGTCGTTCTCCGCGCTGGCCCCGGCCGCCGGTGCCGCCTCGGCGCGATGCCCGGGGGCGGGCGGCCCGGAGACGGGCACCACGGTGAACTCGCGGTCGGGCTCCCGCACTCGGGCGTCCATTGCCACGGCCTCCGCCAGGGCGATGAGGTCGGTGTCCTGGGCGACCAGCGGTTTGGGATCGTCGAGGCGGGCGAGTTCCAGCAGGTCCTCGACGAGATGTCCCATGCGGATGGCCTCATGCTCGATGCGGTCCATCGCCTTGGCGACGTCGTCGGGGTCGGTGATGGCACCCATCCGGTACAGCTCCGCGTAGCCGCGCACGCTGACCAGCGGTGTGCGCAGCTCGTGGCCGGCGTCGGCGACGAAGCGTCGCATCTGGGCGATGGTGGCCTGCCGGTCGGCGAAGGCGTGCTCGATGTCGTCGGACATGGCGTTCAGCGAGGCGTTGAGGCGTCCCACCTCGGTGACGGGGTTGGCGCCGGGCAGGCGCGAGCTGTAGTCGCCCTCGGCGATGCGGATGGCGGCGCGCTCGGCCCGCCGCAGTGGCGAGAACAGGCTCTCGGCCAGCCACCAGCCGAACAGGCCGCTGGCCAGCAGCACCAGCAGGCCGAAGGTGAAGAAGATCAGCTGATACTGGGCCAGCGTGGTCTCGACCGACGAGGTGGGCAGCGCCACCACCAGCGCGCCGGCGCCGTCGTCGGTGGTGGCGAGCACCCGCCAGCCGTTGTCGCCGTTGGCGCTGGTGACGTTGAACGGGCTGCCGTTCTCGATCTGCTTGACGTGAGTGCGCGGCGACACCGCGCTGATGGTGGGCAGGTCGCGCTCGTTGAGGCCGTACGGCTTGAAGCCGCTGAGTCCCTGCCCGTCGGCATCGAAGTACATCACCAGGTACTGGCTGGGCAGCAGGCCGCTGACCCGGGTGAGGCGGTCCTGCGCCTCGCTGGCGGGAACGTTGTTGAGGACCTGGGCGGTGGACTCGAGCTGCTTGTCGAGCTGCGCGGTGAGGTAGTTGCGCAGCATCGACTGGGTGCCGACGCTTGAAACGACGAGGCCCAGGGCGACCAGGAGGAGGATGAGGCCGGTGATCTTGGCCCGCAGCGACGTCCCGTTCCAGACCCGCGCGATACGCGCGTACATCAGGTCAGGCCTTGGCCGCGGGCTCTTTGAGCAGGTACCCGAATCCGCGCTTGGTCTGGATGACCGGCTGGTCGGTCAGCGGGTCGAGCTTGCGCCGCAGGTATGAGATGTACGACTCGACGATGCCGGCGTCACCGTTGAAGTCGTACTCCCAGACGTGGTCGAGGATCTGCGCCTTGGACAGCACCCGGTTGGGGTTGAGCAGCAGGTAGCGCAGCAGCTTGAACTCGGTGGGGCTCAGCTCGACCTCCTTGCCGCCGACGGTGACCTCGTGGGTGTCCTGGTCCATGACGATCTCGCCGACCCGGATGACGGCCTCGTCGTCGGCGTCCATGGTGCGGCGCAGGATGGCGCGGATGCGCGCCACGATCTCGTCGAGGCTGAACGGCTTGGTGACGTAGTCGTCGCCGCCCACGGTCAGGCCGGTGATCTTGTCTTCCGTGGAGTCTTTGGCGGTGAGGAACAGGATGGGCGACGCGTAGCCGGATTCGCGCAGCCGCTTGGTGACGCTGAACCCGTTCATGTCGGGCAGCATCACGTCGAGGATGATGAGATCGGGCTCCTCGTCGAGGACGGCGGAGATGGTCGCGGCGCCGTTGCCGACGGCCCGCACGGCGAATCCGGCGAAACGCAGACTTGTGGACAGCAGGTCGCGGATGTTGGGTTCGTCGTCGACGATCAGGATCTTGGGAGTACTCATGCTCTCTATTGTCTGCATGATATCTGAGCGCATCCTGAACGATGCCTTATGGTTTCCCAGGCGAGGGCGGCCAGGGGCGAGGCGGTGGGGCGGCGCGCGCCGTGTTGTCCTCAGCTCGCCGCGACCGTGCTCGTCGGGTCGCTGGCGGGCGTCGCGTCGAGTTCGTCGGCGTCGACGATCTGATATCCGTAGCCCTGCTCGGCCAGGAACCGTTGCCGGTTGAGCGCGAAGTCCTGCTCGATGGTGTCGCGGGCGACCACCGAGTAGAAGGTGGCGGAGCCCCCGTCGTCCTTGGGGCGCAGGATGCGGCCCAGTCGCTGGGCCTCCTCCTGGCGGGAGCCGTACGAGCCGGAGATCTGGATGGCGACGCGGGCCTCGGGAAGGTCCACCGAGAAGTTCGCCACCTTCGACACCACCAGCACGTGCAGCTCGCGCTGCCGGAAGCGTTCGAAGAGTTCCTCCCGTTCGGCGGTGGGGGTGCGGCCGGTGACCACCGGGGCCTGGAGGGCGGCGGCGACCTCGTCGATCTGGTCCAGGTACTGGGCGATGACCAGCACCTGATCGTTGCGGTGCCGCTCGACCAGCCGACGCACGACGCCGAGCTTGGCAGGGCACGTGGCGGCGTAGCGGTAGCGGTCCTGGTCGCCGAGGGCGGCGTATTCGAGGCGCTCATTCTCGGTGAGCTCGACGCGCACCTCCCGGCACACGGCCGGGGCGATGAACCCCATCGACTCGATGTCCTTCCACGGCACGTCGTAGCGTTTGGGGCCGATCAGCGAGAACACGTCGGTCTCGCGACCGTCCTCGCGCACCAGGGTGGCGGTGAGCCCCAGCCGGAGGCGGGTCTGCAGGTCGGCGGTCAGCTTGAACACGGGGGCGGGCAGCAGGTGCACTTCGTCGTAGACGATGAGCCCCCAGTCTTGTGCGTCGAGCACGCCCAGATGGGCGTACTTCGAGCCGCGGCGAGAGGTGAGGATCTGATAGGTGGCGATGGTGACCGGGGCGATGTTCTTCTGCTCGCCCGAGTACTCGCCGATGTCGTCGGGGGTGAGGCTGGTGCGGGCCAGCAGCTCGGCGCGCCACTGGCGGGCGGCGACCGTGTTGGTGACCAGGATGAGCGTCTTGCGTCCGACGGCCGCCATCGCCCCGGCGCCGACGATGGTCTTGCCGGCCCCGCAGGGCAGTACGACCACGCCGGATCCGTGCTCGACGAACCGGGCGACGGCCTCGCGCTGGTAGGGGCGCATGCTCCAGCCGTCTTCGGCGAGCTGGATGGGGAACGGCTCGCCCGGCGTGTAGCCGGCGTCATCGGCGGCCGGCCAGCCGCGGCGCAGCAGCTGCTGCTTGAGCTGGCCGCGGGCCCAGTCGCCCACCTCCCAGGTGTGCTGGTCGATGCGGACGCCGAGCAGCTCGGCGATCTTCTTGTTCTGCGAGATCTCGATCAGCACGGCGGGGTCGTCGCTGCGCAGCAGCAGGTGCCCGTCCTGGCGCACGATGCGCAGCACCCCGAAACGGCGCATCGCGTCGGTGATCTCGCGCTCGACGGCACTCGGCACCGGGAACTTCGCGTACCGCTCCAGGATGCCCACCACATCGTCCCGGGTCATGCCGGCGGCCTGCGCGTTCCACAGCCCGAGCCGCGTGATGCGGTAGGTGTGGATGTGCTCGGGCGCCCGTTCGAGTTCGGCGAACGACCCGAGGTCGTGGCGGGCGGCCTCCGCTTCGGGGTGGTCGAGTTCGAGCATGACGGTGCGGTCGCTCTGGACGATCAGCGGTCCCATCGGTCTCCTTCGATTCGCAGCGCGTCGATCGCGGACAGCGGCAGGGTGCGCTCGGTCTCGGTGCTCGGGTCGGCGGCGCGCAGGCGGTTGTGGCTGATGCTGCGGGGATGCAGCACGAAGGTCTGCACCTTGCCTCCCGGCATCGTGACTCGCGCTTCGAGGGCAGCGTGATGCTTGATCGCCCACGAGACCAGACGCTCCTGAGGCGGTGGCTGCAAGAGATGCGGGAGATCGACGGCGGAGTCGTCGCGCTCGGCCGGGGACGGGCCGGCAGCAACTGCGGGCGGTACCGAGGCGTCGTCCGGCGGCTCCGGGAGATCGGTCGACGCCGGATGCCGTGCCTCGCTGAGCGCCGCCATGACCGCGGGCAGGGGGCTGCGGGTGAACAGCTCGGTCTCGGCGCGGCGGGTGAGCGCGAGCAGCCGCAGCCGCTGGTCGACCAGGAGCGTCTCCGCCAGGGCCGGCGTCTGGCAGCGCAGGCCGGTGCCGCCGGGCACCGGCGTGACAACGATGCGTCCCATGGCGGCGATGGTGTCGTTGACCAGGTACCGCAGCGGCTGGGGGACGCCGGTGGCGGACATCTCCTCGAACCGGCGCAGGATGTCGGCCGCCTCGAACCCGTGCGCGTGCGCGCTGGCGACTGTCTCCGCGGTCACCTCGTAGGTCTCGGCCTGGGCCAGTGCGAGCGGGCGCGCGACCCACGACAGGAACTCGGCCACCGGCGGGGCCGAGACCCCCGGTACCACGATGCGGAGGTCGTCCTGCAGATAGGCGTTGCCGGCCGGCGGCGCCCAGTCCACCGGCGGGGTCTGCCCGGTCAGAAGGGCGCGGCCGGCCGGGGTCAGCGCCTGATCGGCATCGAGGACGCCGGTCGCTGCCCAGTCGTCGCGCAGCTGTCGCAGCTCCGGGCGCAGCCAGTCGTCGCCGAACGGCCAGGCGGCGTGCGCGCGCTCCGCCAGGTCGGCGAACGCTTCGCCGTGCCAGGTCGCGAGCAGCTCGTGCAGCGGCCCGTCGGGGCGGGCGCCGCGGGCGACGGCCAGCCAGCGGCGGCCGGGGTCGGCGTCGCCGAGCCAGTCGGCGGCGGCCGCGGCGACCTCGAAGCGGCGCTCGACCCGGCGCAACAGGCCGCTGCGATGCAGCAGGCCGGTCAGGCTGCGCACGGTGCCGGGGTCGGCGTCGGCCAGGGCGCCGACGTCGCTCGCGTCGGCCATCGCCAGCCGGCCGTCGCCGATGGCAGTGAGGGGCTCGCGCTGCGCGCAGACGATCAGGCGCTGCATGAGGGTGAGCGCGTCTCCCGCGCCGAGGGCCGATGGGACATCGGGGTCGGCTGCGGGAGGCTGCCCGCCGCGCTCCGCCTCCGTCGTCCAGGCCGCGTCCACCTCGGGCAGCAGTTCGGCGGTGTCGGGGGCGCCGGTGGCCAGCAGCAGCACTCGGGCCATATGCAGGCCCGCCGCGTCTGGCCGCTCGCCCGCGCGGATCGCCTGCACGGCATCCACCGCGGCGGCCGGGGCCGTGCGCAGCCGGTGCTGCACCTGGCTGTGGTCGGCGGCCATCTCGGCCAGCTCCAGCGCATCGGCGGCATGGGCCAGTTCGGGGGAAGTCTGCACGGCGGCGCGGATCTCGTCGTCGCTCAGGGCCCGGGCCGCCCGCAGATAGGCGAGGGTCGGCTGCGCGTCGGTCGCGGCCGCCCGATCAGTGGCGTTCGGCACGGCGCTCGCGGACCACTTTGAGGATGCTGCTGGTCACCATCGCGACGATGGCCAGGGGCAGGCCGATCAGCGGCATGATGGCGACCACGACCATCCAGATGCTCTCGATTCGCCACTGACTGGCGTTGAGCCAGGTCACGACCATGCACATGGCGGAGAGGATCAGCAGCGCCGCGGCGACGATGGGCAGGATTTGCGTGAGCGGTCTGGACCGGGAGGACGACGCCCCCCGCTGCTGTATTCTGCTCATCCTTATAGAATACGTGCCAGAGCCGGGAGCGGAAAGCGGCCAGGACACGGCGGCTCCGACGGCCGAGATTCGAGGTATGGAAATGCCCACGGGCAGAGTGAAGTTCTACGACGAGGAGAAGGGCTTCGGCTTCATCGCCGGCGATGACGGCACGGAGGTCTACCTGCACGCCAGCGCCCTTCCCGCCGGGACCACCCGGCTGCGCGCCGGCACCCGTCTGGAATACGGCGTGGCCGAGGGGCGACGGGGCGCGCAGGCGCTGTCCGCCCACCTGGTCGGAGAGGGGCCGAGCCTGACCAAGCTCACCCGGCGCCCGGCCGAAGACATGTCGGTGGTGGTGGAGGACCTCATCAAACTGCTCGACCGCGTCGGCGGCACACTCAAGCACGGTCGGTATCCCGGGGATGCGCAGAGTCGCAAGGTGGCGGCCGTGCTGAGAAAGGTCGCGGATGAACTCGACGTCTGATCTCGAGCCGGAGGCCCTGCCCGACTGGGTGGCCGGGGCGGAGCCTCTGGCCCGACGCGCCCTGCAGCAGATCGCCGACGACGAGCAGATCGGCTCGCTCCAGTCGGCCGAACCCGTTGAGGGCGACGTCTTCCTGCTGCGCTTCGCCGCCGACGTGCACGGCTACCCGGGCTGGGCCTGGACGGCCGCCGTCGCCCAGGTCCAGGGCGGCGACCCCACTGTGCTCGAAGTGGAGCTGCTGCCCGGCGACGGCGCCCTGGTCCCCCCGCGCTGGGTGCCCTGGTCACAGCGGTTCGCCGAGTTTCGCGAGCGGCGCGAGGCCGACGTGCGTTCGCGCCGCGCCATGCGGACGGCGCGCGAGCGGCGCGGTGATCGACGGGACGAGGCGGAGGCGGAGGCCGACGCGCCTGCCGAGTCTGACCGCCCGGGCACAGACGCTGCTGCAGACGCCGACGACATTCCCGCCGACGATGCCTCGGATTCGGAGTCGAATTCGCAGGACCAGGAGTGAGTCGGGTCCTCGATCAACTGCGCACCCACGCGGGCATGGCGTTCCGCTCGTTGTTCGTGCACAACTATCGGCTGTGGTTCGCCGGGGCGCTGGTCAGCAATGTCGGCCTGTGGATGGCCCGCATCAGCCAGGACTGGGTGGTGCTCACCGTCCTCAGCCATAACTCGGGGCTCGCCGTCGGCATCACCACGGGGCTGCAGTTCGCCCCTCAGTTGCTGCTCGCCCCGTTCGCCGGGGTGCTGGTCGACCGCTTCCCGAAGCGGCGCCTGCTGATCTGGACGCAGATCGGCATGTCCTTCCTAGTGCTCATACAGGGCATCGTGGTGCTGGGCGGCTTCGCGACGCTGGCGCACATGTACATCTTGGCGTTCTGTCTGGGGATGGTGAGCGCCGTCGACTCCCCGGCCCGTCAGGTCTTCGTGACGGAGATGGTCGGCCCCGGGGATGTCGCCAACGCGGTCAGTCTGAACTCGGTCTCGTTCAACTCGGCTCGGTTGGTGGGGCCGGCGCTGGGCGGGATCGTCATCCAGGCGGTGGGGCCGGGCTGGTCGTTCCTCCTCAACTGCCTGACGTACGCCGCGATGCTGAGCGCCCTCGGGCTCATGGACTCGACGGAGCTGCGGCCGGCCCGACGCGCCTCGCGCGCGCAGTCGGGGGTGCGTCAGGCGTTCGCTTTCCTCCGGCGGGAGCCGTCCATCCTGGTGGTGACCTGCGTGGTGTGCCTGGTGTCGATGTTCGCCCTGAACTTCCCGGTGACCATCGCGCTGATGGCGGTGGTCACCTATCATCGCGGGGCCGGCGACTATGGGCTGCTCAGCTCGGCGATCGCCGTCGGGGCCCTGGCGGGGGCGCTGATCAGCGCGCAGGTGCGCATGCCCCGGTTCCGCACCGTGATCGTGTCGGCCTTCGGGCTCGGGGTCGCGATGGTGTGTGCGGCGCTGAGCCCCACCTACGTCGTGTTCGCGGTGTGCCTGATGGTGTGCGGGCTGTTCATGATGCGACTGATCACCACGGCGAACGCCTACGTGCAGCTGAACACACCCGGCATGCTGCGCGGCCGGGTGATGTCGATCTACCTGGCGGGATTCCTGGGCGGGGCGCCGATCGGGTCGCCGCTGATCGGCTGGCTCGGCTCGCGGTTCTCGCCGCCGGTGGCGATCCTGGCCGGGGCGGCATCCTGCCTCATCGCGGCGGGCTGCGTGCTCATCTGGATGCTGTGGACCGGCCGGGTGCAGGTTTCCGGGGTGCCCGCCCTGGTGCTGCCGCATCGTTCCCACGTGGGCCGCCTGGAGCAGGTGACCCACCCGGAGACCGGGCCGCTCGTCCTGCCCGACCTCGGCGACGACGAAGAGTTGCGCGCGGAGTTCCGGAAGGAGCGGGACGGCCGTCCCGGTGCACCGAGTTGGGGGCCGAAGAGCCGGGGCTCGGCGAGCCCGGATGCCGATGGTCCGGGTACGGGCCGGCCGGGCTCGGACGAGCCGGGCGAGGGTCAGGACTCAGCGAGTCAGGACCGCTCGAACACGTAGTCCAAGCAGGCCGTGAGCGCCTGCACGTCAGCCGGGTCCACGTTGGTGAATGTGCCCACACGCAGCTGGTTGCGTCCCAGCTTGCGGTACGAGCCGACGTTGACGATGCCGTTGGCGGTCAGGATGCCGGTCACGTCCGCCTCCTGCCGTCCTCCCAGCAGCTCCAGGGTGACGACCACGGCCGAGCGCCAGCGGGCGTCGGCGACGAACGGTTCGACGTAGTCGGACCGCTCGGCCCAGTCGTACAGGATCGCCGAGGATGCGGCCGTGCGCCGTGTGGCCCAGTCGAGCCCGCCCTGGTCGAGGATCCAGCGCAGCTGCTCGCGCAGCAGCACGAGCGTGGCGATGGCGGGCGTGTTGAGCGTCTGGTTCTTCCTCGAGTTCGTCAGCGCCTGGTGCAGCGACAGGAACACGGGGATGTAGCGGTCGGTCGCGGCCAGGCGCTCGACCCGCTCGATGGCGGCGGGGGAGAGGGCCGCCAGCCAGAGGCCGCCGTCCGAGCCCAGGTTCTTTTGCGGAGAGAAGTAGTAGACGTCGAACTGCGAGGCGTCGACGGGCAGTCCGCCGGCCGCGCTGGTGGCGTCGATCACGGTCAGGCACCCCGGATCGCCCTCGACCCGGCGGATGGGTGCCGCGACGCCGGTGGAGGTCTCGTTCTGCGGCCACGCGTACACGTCGGTGCCCGGCTGCGGGTCCGCGAAAGCGATCGAGCCCGGTTCGGCGCGCCGGATGTCGGGGCGCTCGAGCCAGGGGGCGCCGCAGGCGGCGGCGAACTTCTCGCTGAACGAGCCGAACACGAGGTTCTGGCTGCGCCGCTCCACCAGGCCGAACGAGGCGGCGTCCCAGAACGCGCTCGCCCCGCCCACGCCCAGCACCACTTCGTAGTCGGCGGGCAGCGACAGGAGTTCGGAGATTCCCCGGCGGATCTCCCCGACCAGAGTCTTGACGGGGGCGGCACGATGGGATGTTCCCAGCAGCGGGCTGGCCGCGAGGGCGTCCACCTGCGCTCGGCGGATGCGTGCCGGGCCGGATCCGAAGCGGCCGTCGGCCGGTTTGAGCGATGCGGGGATGCGTACCTCGGTCATGTCGATCACTGTAGCCCGACCGCTCGTAGAATCAGGGGCACCTGCGAAAGGGGCCTGATGGCCGACCTGATTGACACCGTCGAGATGTATCTGCGCACCATCCTCGAGATCGAGGAGGAGGGGGGCATCCCGCTGCGCGCGCGCATCGCGGAGCGCCTCGGGCACTCCGGGCCGACCGTGTCGCAGACGGTGGGGAGGATGCAGCGCGACGGCCTCGTCGAGCTGGCTGTCGACCATCGCCTCCGCCTCACTGAGCTGGGCCGGCAGCGGGCGGTGCGAGTGATGCGCAAGCACCGCCTCGCCGAGTGCCTGCTCGACCGGGTCATCCACCTCGACTGGACCCTCCTGCACGAAGAGGCCTGCCGGTGGGAGCACGTGATCGGCGACGAGGCGGAGCGCCGCATCGCCGATCTGCTGCAATATCCGCGGGAGAGCCCGTATGGCAACCCCATCCCGGGTCTGGAAGAACTCGGGCAGAAGCCCGCTGTCGAGCAGTTCCTCACCGGGGCCGCCTCGGCGGTGACTGCGGCCGAGAGCGGTCGGCGCACCACAACGGTCAGGCGCCTGGGGGAGCCGATCCAGGTGCGCCCCGAGCTGCTGGCGAAGTTCCGCGACACGGGCGTGATTCCGGGGGCGGATGTGGTGGTCGAGGCCGCGGACGGCTTCACCCGCGTGTACGCGCCGGCCGGTAGCGACGGGCTGGAGCTGAGCCCGGATGTCGCCGAGCACGTCTTCGTCGCCATCCCGTCCTGATGCCTGCATGGGTGGGTGAATCGAGTGCGGCGCCGGCGATCCAGACGACACATTGAGGAATCCGACAGCCTGAATGCGCTACAGTTGTCATCATTGTGCAAGGGAGCGCAGGCAGACACGTTCGATTCTTCGGGTCGTGATTGCCATATGTCCAGTCAGGAACCGACAGAAGGTGAACTCAGTCTTGAGTAAAAACGCAGGGCGCCACGCATCCCTCGCACCCACTTCCCGCCGTTCGCTGGCTGCCAGCACCGCATCCTTCGCTGGGGCCGCGTTCAGCGTCGTCGACCTGCGCAAGGCCGTGACAGCCACTGCCACGCTCAGCATTGCCAGCGCGCTGCTGCTCAACTCCGCCTTGCCGGCCAACGCCGCCGAGACCGCACCGGAGACGCACGCGGCCGCCACCAGTGCCGCGTCCGTGCAGGTGTTCAACGCGCCGGTCTCCTCCCAGCCCGCCGCGCGGGCCGTCACCACCGGGTTCGTCGCCCAAGCCGCTCCGGCCGTCGCCGAGCCGGCACCCGCGGCTGCCACCGCCGCCGCGCAGACGACATCGGCCGCTGCTGTTTCGGCGTCCGCGAAGACTGCGGCCGCGGCTCCCGCCCCGGTGGTCGGCTCGTCCGTGATCGACACCGCGCTGTCCCTGCAGGGCATCCCCTACGTCTGGGGCGGCGCCTCGCCCGCGACGGGCTTCGACTGCTCCGGCTTCGTCATGTATGTCTTCGGTCTCCACGGCATCCGCCTGCCGCACAGCGACAGCGGCCAGGCGGCGGCCGGCACCCCCATCTCGCAGGCGCAGGCTCAGCCCGGCGACCTCGTCCACTGGCCCGGCCACATCGGCATCTACCTCGGCAACGGCAAGGTCATCCACGCCCCGAGCCCCGGCGACGTGGTCAAGATCAGCAACCTCTGGGGCAGCCCCACCTTCATCCGCATCGGCTGATAGCCTGAGAGCGGTACCCGGCCCGCCTCCGACGGCCCCGCCGCCGTAGCTCAGGGGATAGAGCGACAGTTTCCTAAACTGTGCGTCGCGGGTTCGATTCCCGCCGGTGGCACCAAAGTGACGTATCTCGGCCGACCAGCGCGGGGTGCCGGCAGCGTCAATGGCAGCGTATGGATTCGTTTCCGCAGGAACCGGTTTCGCCTTTCGCCCGCCGGACTCAAGGGTTTGGTCGAAGATCGGGGCCGGGGACGCATCCTCCGAATCTGGTAGCGCCGGCTCCTCGGCGGCATCCCAGGGCTCTGCCGATTCGGAGGCGGGGCCGTTAGGCTCGGGCCATGACGAAGACGATGAAGACGACGAAATCGGCAGCCACTTCCTCACGTCCGGGCCTGTTCGGGATGGCCAGCGCCGTCGCGGAGCGCTTCTGGGGTCCGGCGTGGAAGTTCCTGCTCGCGCTCTGGGTGCTGCGCACCCTGGTCAGACTGCTCACTCGGCGGCAGGCGCAGGCCAGGCCGGGCAGGTCCGCAAAAGGCTGATCGGAGGGGCACCGCCCCGATCGCGTTCGGGCGTTGACGGGCCAGTCTGACGTCTGTGCCGCCCGCCAGTCGGACCCCGCCCTACGCGTCGTCCGGGATGCGCTCCTCGGCCGTCTTCGGTCGCACGATCTGCGCCGGTTGCCCGGGCCCGTCCCACACCATGAGCACCGCCCAGGCCGCGGCGGTCAGTGGCACGGCGATCACCGCCCCGAGGATGCCGCCGAGCGCCGACCCGACGGTCAGGGCGATCAACACCACCAGGGGATGCAGCTTCAGGGTGCGCCCCATGACCAGCGGCTGCAGCAGGTTGCCCTCCAGCTGGTTGACCAGTACCACGATCGCGACCACCAGGACGGCGGAGAGCGGCCCGTTGGCGACCAGTGCCACCAGCGCCCCGAGGATGCCTGCCAGCGTGGCGCCCACGATGGGGATGTACGCGGTGATGAACACGATCACCGCGAGGGGGAGGGCCAGCGGCACCTGCAGGACGAGCAGCCCGATGCCGATGCCCACGGCATCGGCGGCCGCCACCACGGACGTGCCCCGCAGGTACCCGCCGAAGGTGCTGGCCGCCTGACGGCCGGCGCGGACGCCGCGCCGGTAGGCCTCGCCGTGAAAGGGACGCAGGAAGAACTCCCAGATGGCCGGCCCGTCCTTCAGGAAGAAGAACAGCAGCACGATGAACACGCCGAAGGCGGCGAAGAACTCACCGGCGCTGGAGAGGCCGGCCACGGCGCCGCTCTGAAACCCGCTGCTGGTGAGCAGGCCGCCCACCCACTTCTGCACCTGGTCCAGGCTGGGGGCATCGATGTCGAACGGCAGCCCGCCCATCCAATCCTGCAGGGTGCGCAGACCCCGCACCGCGGAGGCCGACAGGTCGCTCCACTGCCGGAGCACCGCCCAGACGACCAGCCAGATGACACCACCGATCACCAGCACGATGCCGACCAGCGTCACCCAGACGGCCAGCAGCGACGGCCATCCGTGCCGCCGCAGCCACGCGGGCAGGGGCGCCAGGGCGGAAGCCACGATGGTGGCCAGCACGAGGGGCGCGGCGACGATCGAGAGCCGGGTCACGACCAGCACGGCGATGGCGGCGATGGCGAGGACGGCGAGGGCCTGGAGGCTGCGCGCCCCCGCGCGCCCGAATCCGTCGGTCCAGATGTTGCGGGATGACGGCGGCTTGTGCATCGGCATGTTCTTCTCTCTCGTGGCGGGGCGGGCGTGTCCAGGTCAGTCGTCGGCCGAAGGAAGCCCGCTCTCGCGGCCCGACCGGCTCAGCGTTTCGCGGCTCGTTGCACCCACCCGATGATGGCGGTGACCACGAACAGGATGAGGCCGATCCAGAACAGCCAGATCAGGCCTTTGACAGCGAGCCCGACGAGGCCGAGCCCCAGCCAGATGATGAGGAGAATGATCAGAAGGGTGAGCATCATTGCGCCTTTCTCTCCGTTGAAGGTCCACTTAACTTAGAGAAGCCCCCTGAGCACGACCCGAATGTGGAATGCAAGCGGCCGTCCGCCGAGCTCGGGTTCCGCCTCGTTCCGCGGTGCGCCGGCAAGTTCGGACACGACCCCTACACTGGAGGAATATGGCTGAACAGGAACCCGCTGAGTCGGAGCTGCGCGAGGCGGCGTGGGTGCGATGGCGCGCCGACGTGGCCCGGCGGGGAGGCTTCCGCGGGCTGCTGCACTTCGATCCCAGCCGCGATGGCGGCCTCGACCTCACCAACAGCCACCCGGGCGGGTTCGCCCAGCTGCTCTCCGGCCGGGTGACGAAGCTGTCGAACCTCATCCGTGAGCCCACCGCATTCGCGAAGGCACTGGCCGCGACCCGACTCATCGAGTTCCGGGCGTCAGAACTAGCGGAGGACCGCGGCATCGACGCGGTCACCGTCGTGACCGGCATCGTGTCTTGGAAGCTCGCGGATGAGCGCTACAGCGCCCCGATCCTGCTGCAGCCGGCGCGGATCAACGGCACCGGTGCCGATTTCGAGGTGAAGCTCGACGGGGCGCCGCGCGTCAACCCGGCGCTGCTGGAGGCGCTGCGCACCACGTTCCACTCCAGCCTCGACGCCGAGGCGCTGGTGGCCGCCGCGTACAACCCGAACGCCTACCATCCGGAGACGGTCATCGAGGGGCTCGCCCGCGAATTCTCGCTGATGCCGGCGCTGCACTTCGATCAGCGGCTGGTGCTGACCACGTGCAGCGACTTCGCCGAGCGCACCGCCGAGCGGGTCGTCCCGCGGGCTCATCCGGTGCTCGATGCCATCGCGGGCATCGCCGGGGCCCAGGAACGCGTGGATCGGCTCGCCCGCCAGGTTGAAGTGGTGTCATCGGATCAGCGCTCACCGGAGAGCGACACGCTGGTGCTGGATGCCGGGGCCGAACAGGAGCGCCTGGTCGCGCAGGCGATGACCGGCAGCTCGTTCGCCGTCCGGACCGTCCCCGGGGCCGGGGTCACCCAGACCACTGCCAACATCGCTGCCGAGCTGGTGCGCGATGGGCGGCGCGTCGCCGTCGTCGCGGCCAGTCGGGCCAGTCTGCGGCGTGTCGAGCGCAAGCTGGCGGAGGCGAGTCTGCCGGCTCTCTGCGTCCGCCCGGAGCACCTGCGCGCCGACGTGATCGCTGCGATCAGCCGGAACGAGCGCACGCTGCACGAGCCGCCGCGGCGTTCTGACCCGGTGACGTTCACGCGGCTGCGCAAGGCGCTGCTGCGCTATCGGCGCAGCCTGCTCGACACCAACGCCCGGTTCGGTGTTTCGGTGGAACAGGCGCTGAACGAGTTGGCCCGCCTGGCCGCTCTGCCTGATCCGCCCCAGACGACGGTGCGGCTCGACACCGACGCCATCTACGCCCTGGCCGGCGATCGCACCCAGGTGGCGCGCGAGCTGGAGCGAGCCGCCGAGTTGGGCGAGTTCACCTATGGTCCCGCCGACTCGGCGTGGTACGGGGCGCGGTTCGACGACCCCGACCGGGCCCGCGACGTGTGGGCGGTGGCGAAGCGGCTGTCAGAGACCGACCTGCCGACGGTACGCCGTCTGGCGGTCAGCGTCAGCGCGGATGCGGGCCTCCGGGAGCCGCGCACCACCCGCGAACTGGGGCAGGTCGTCGAGCTGCTGATGGGGGTGCGCGACACGCTCGACCGGTTCACGTCGGAGGTGTTCGAGCGGTCTCTGACCGAGGTCATCGCAGCGACGGCCCCGGACGAGGCCGACGGGCTGACCCGCCGAGAGCGCCGTCAGCTGCGGCAGCTGGCGCACGAGTACGTGCGGCCCGGCGCCCACGTCGGCGACCTGCACGCCGAGATGGTGCGCATCCAGGAGCAGCGGGTGACTTGGAACCGCACCGTACGGCAGCATCGTTCGCCCCGTGTGCCCGCCGACCTGCGCGACCTGGAGCAGGCGTTCGGGTCGTTTCGGCCGGATCTCGTGTCGGTGGGGGCGCCGCTGCCGCTCGACGCGGACATTCTCGACCTGGGCTTCGACGATCTGGAGCGGCTGCTCGGTTCGCTGGCTCGCGACGTGGGGGCGCTGTCGAATCTGCGCGAGCGGGTCGCGGTGCTGGCCGGGCTGCGTGCCCGCGGGCTTGACGGACTGCTGACCGACTTCGCGGCGCGGCACGTCGAGTCGGTCCGGGTGCGCGACGAGCTGGAGCAGGCGTGGTGGCAGTCGGTGCTGGGCCACATGCTCGAACTCGACGGCTCGTTGCTGAATGCGAACACCGACGTCCTCTCGCACCTGGAGCGCGACTTCATGCGTGCAGACCAGCTGCACGTGCAGAGCAACGCTGGGGCGCTGCGGCAGGAGCTGGCGCGGCGGTGGTCGTCCGGCCTGCACGAGTACGCCGACCAGGCCCAGGGCCTGCGGCAGGCGCTGCTCGATCAGCGGCGGGCGCTGACGGTGGGCCGGCTGCTGGATGCGGCCCCGGCGCTGAGCCGGGTCGTCGCCCCGGTCTGGCTGCTGTCGCCCTACGCCTTCGCGCAGGAGGTGCCCGCCCGGATGCATTTCGACACGGTGATCGTGCTGGATGCGGCGCAGATCGCCTTCCCGGAGTTGGTCGTGCCGATCGCGCAGGGGGATCAGGTGATCGCCTTCGGCGACCCGTCGCTGCTCGGTCCCCAGGAGTTCGCGGTCGCCCCGGCGGCCGACGCTCCAGATGTGGATGCCCCGGCGGAGCCGGCGGAGTCGGCGTTCGCCGTGATCTCGGCCGCGGTGCCGCACCGAGAGATGACCCAGTCGTACCGCGCCGGCGGCCGGGAGCTGGCCGCCATCGTGAACGACGTCCGCTACCACGGGGCGATCCGGGCACTGCCCTGTCCGCAGTCCTTTCTCGGCGACGACGTGATCGCTCGCGAGGTAGTGGAGGACGGCGTCGGTGTGCCGGACCAGCGCACTGGACTGGTGGAGGCCGTCCCCGGTGAGATCGCGCGCGTGGTGGAGCTGGTGGTGAGTTCCGTCAGCTGGCATGGCGACGAGTCGCTGATGGTGGTGACGACCAACAACCGCACCGCCAAGGCGATTCGTGCCGCGGTCTACCGCGAACTGGCGAACCTGCCGCAGTTGGCCGACTTTTTCGACCCGTCCCGGTCGGAGCCGTTCCTGGTGCTGACCATTGCGCAGGCCGCCACCCGCAGCCGCGACCGGGTAATCTTCAGCCTTGGCTACGGACGCACCCCGCACGGGCGGATGCTCACCCAGTTCGGCCCGATCTCGGGGGATGAGAACGGCGAGCGGGCGCTCGCCACCGCGTTCACCCGGGCTCGCCACCACCTGACTCTGGTGTCGTGCTTCCGGCAACAGGATGTCGTGCTCGACCGTCTCTCCGGTGGTCCGCTGCTGCTGGCGCGGACTCTGTTCGCCGCAGACGTCGATTGGCAGCCGTCGGCCCCGGCGCCGGCCCAGCCGATGCTCGGCGATCTGGGGCGGCGGCTGCAAGATCGCGGCCTGAAGGTACTGGCGAACTACGGCGGTCTGGGGCTGGCGGTCGCCGCCCCCGACGGCGAGTCCGCTTACCTGGTCGAGACCGACGCCGATTTCGGGCATGGCACGCTGCGCGAACAGCTGCGGCTGCACCCCAACGATCTGCGGCGGATGGCCTGGGGCTTCATGCGCGTCTACAGCTTCGAGCTGTTCAGCCACCCGGATGCGGTGGCCGACACGATCGCGCGGGCGCTGCGTCCGGCGCTGCCCCCCATCCCAGATGGGGAGACCTCGGCCGATGGCGCCTGACGAGCCGGGCGAACAGTCCGCGGCCGACAGCGGCGCTCGCCGTCGCGTCCATCGGAGGGTGCACCGCCCGGGGCGCGAGGTGGCTCAGCCCGGCGACCGCGGCGACATCGGCGCAGCCGACTCGGATGCGGCCTGGGGCGATGCGCCCGATGATGAGGACCGCTGGCTCAGAGACCAGAAGCCCCCGCACTGGTAGTAGTGCGGGGGCTGGAACGGACGGGATCAGGCCTCGGGCGTCGTGTCGCCGGCGGCGTGGGCGCCAGTCGAACGAGGCTCGGTCGTGCCCTGCAGCAGTTTCTCGATGCTCTGCAGCACCTCTAGCTCGGTGGGGACGGGCACGTCATCGGCCGGGTGCGACTTCTCCTGCATCTTCTTGAGCCGGTTCATGGGCAGGATGATGAACACGAACAGCGTGATGGCGATGAGCAGGAAGTTCACCAGTGCGGTGACGATCGAGCCGATGCGGAATTGCGCGTTGTTGATGGTGAACACCCACAGCGAGCTGAAGTCGGGCTTGCCGAACACGGCCGCGATGAGCGGCATGATCAGGTAGTTGACCAGGGCGGTCACCACCGCCGAGAAGGCACCGCCGATGATGACACCAACCGCCAGATCGATGGCGTTGCCTTTGGCGATGAAATCGCGAAACTCCTTGAACATCTGATCCCCTTACACGTCTGGTGTGACACTGCCCGGCTTCCCGTCCAAACGGGTCGTCTTCCTGATTTTAGGCGGAAAGTTCCCTGAATGCAGCGGATGCTGAGCGCGAGGTGCGCTACTGGCGTGCGAAACCGGGCGTCGCGGGAGCCGCGAACCGGATGATGCGGGTCGGGGTGATGGCCCCGTCCACGGCCTGATCGAAGGGCTCGTGGGGCAGGGCGGCGACGACCTCGGGATCGCGCACCAGGGCGAAGACCGGGGGGCGGTGCACCATGGTCGACAGCATGCGGTCGTAATAGCCGCGCCCCTTGCCCAGGCGGTGCCCGGCCCGATCCACGGCCAGGGCGGGAGCGATGATCAGCTCGACCGCGTCGAGCGCCAGGGGGCTGAGGATGTCACCGATCGGCTCCGGGACGCCCAGGGCGCTGGGGCGCTCGGACTCCCCGTCGGCGGCCACCCAGTCCATGAGCCCGTCTTCGCGGGCGACCGGAAGAATGATCTCGGCGCCGTCGGCGATGACCATATTCAGGAAGGGGCGAGTGTCGGGCTCGATGCGGCTGCTCAGATATGCGGCGATGCGGCGGGCGGCCAGCGCGGTGCGCAACTGGAGCAGGTGCTCCGTGAAGCCCGCGGTCTCGAGGGCGCGCTCTCGGGCGGACAGGGCCCGTCGCGCCGCGATGCAGGCAGTCCGCAGGCCGGGTTTCGCCGGCTCCGCGTCCTGGGTCATAGACGGGATTCTAGCCGGGCTCAGAAACGGGGAGGGTATTGTGCCGGTATGCCTGAAACTACATCCTCGAAGCGCGCGGTCAAAGCCGTGCTGCCCGTCGCCGGACTCGGCACGCGCTTCCTCCCCCAGACCAAGGCCGTTCCGAAGGAGATGCTGCCGGTTGTCGACAAGCCGGCCATCCAGTACGTCGTCGAGGAGGCCTCCCGGGCGGGGCTGACCGACATCCTCATGATCACGGGCCGGGGCAAAGGCGCCATCGAGAACCACTTCGATCGGGCCCCGTTCCTGGAGGCCGCGCTCGAGCGCAAGGGCGACGGCGCCCGGCTCGACGCGGTGCGGGCGGCCACGAACCTGGCCGACGTGCACTTCCTGCGGCAGGGCGACCCGCGCGGACTCGGCCACGCCGTGCTGCGCGCCCGCCAGCATGTGGGCTCCGACGCGTTCGCGGTCATGCTGGGCGACGATCTCATCGACGAGCACGAGACCCTGCTCGACCGCATGCTCGACGTGCAGGCGCAGCGCGATGCGACCGTCATCGCCCTCATGGAGGTCGACCCGCAGCACATCCATATGTACGGCATCGCCGACGCCGCCCCCACCGATGAGGACGGCATCGTCCGCATCCACGGCATGGTTGAGAAGCCCAGCGCCGAGGACGCCCCCAGCAACCTGGCCGTCATCGGCCGCTATGTGCTGAAGCCGCAGATCTTCGACGTGCTGGCGCGCACCGAACCCGGCCGCGGCAACGAGATCCAGCTCACCGACGCCCTCGAAGAGCTGGCCCGCGATGAGACCGTCGCCGGGCCCGTGTACGGCGTGGTGTTCCGCGGCCTGCGCTACGACACCGGCGACCGGCTCGACTACCTCAAAGCCGTCGTCCGCCTCGCCAGCGGGCGCGACGATCTCGGCCCCGACTTCCGCACCTGGCTGCAGGGCTTCGTCGCCGAGCTGAAGTAGCGGCGCCGCATGCTCGGTCTGCCCCAGCCCACCGCTCTGTCGCACGGCGACGTGGAGATCGCCCCCATCCGCCTGCGCGACTGGAAAGAGCTCTCCGCCGCCCTCGACGAGAACCGCTCCTGGCTGCAGCCCTGGCAGACCACCGACCCGCAAGGACGCGCGCCCGCCGACGCCCGCACCCTGGTGCGCAGCCTCGTCCAGGCCGCCAACACCGGCGAAGTCATCGCCTACGCGGTGCGGGTCGGCGGGGAGTTCGCCGGACAGGTGACCATCTCCTCCATTGAATACGGCGCGCTGAGCACCGCCCAGCTCGGCTACTGGGTGGCGAAGCGGTTCGCCGGCCGCAACGTGATCCCGCTCGCCACCGCGCTCGCCACCGACTATGCGTTGGGGCCTTTCGGTCTGCACCGGATGGAGATCTGCATCCGCCCCGAGAACCATGCCTCGCTGCGGGTGGTCGCCAAGCTCGGGTTCCGGTTCGAGGGGCGGCGCCGGCGCTATATCCACATCGACGGCGACTGGCGCGACCACCTCTGTTTCGCACTGGTGCGCGACGAGGTCGAAGAAGGCGTGCTGGCGCGGTTCGTGACCGGCACCGTGCCGGAGCATGCGGCCGACGTGCCCGAATTCTTCCGCTGAGACTGACCGGACGTGCACCGAGCCTCGGCGCGGGTGCATCCTTCGACTCGCCGACTTCGAGGGTGAGCGTCGACGCTCGTTGCCCGCCGACGCCGCCGAGTCCGGCCAGGGTGGGCGCCTCGGGCGAATGTTCCGCCACACCCGGGTGCTGCGGGGGCAACGGCCGGGGCCGCCCATACCCTGGTCGCATGACGAACCTGCTGGGGCATCTGGGCAGCGCCCTGCTGCTGATCGCGGTGGGCGTCCTATGGCTGATGTACCTGGTGCCCGGCTGGGTGGAGCGGCATCGAGCCCGTGCCACGAAGCGGAACACGGCGCAGATTCAAGACGCCTTGAACGTCATCGCGTCGCACCAGGGCGTGCCGCAGCCGGTGGAGGCGGAAGTCTCCGCGCGCACTGCGCTGCGGCTGTCGAAGCAGGCGCGCCATCTGCAGCGAGTAGCGGAACGAAAGGAGCAGGCGATCATGCGAAGCCAGGAGCGTCAGGCGGCCCAGGCCGCCAAACAGGCTGCGAAGTCGGCGGCCCGGCCCAGCGCGAAGTCCAATGCGAGTGCCGGTTCCAGGGTGCGTGCCACTTCCAGCGCGAGCGCGCGGCGTGGCCGCCTGCTGGCGACGACGATCGCTGCGATCGGGCTCGTGCTGCTGGTGATCGGGCTGGTCCGGACGGGTGCCGGGGCCGGTTGGACGGTCCTCGCCGGTGCCGGGGCGCTCGTGTTCGTGATCGCCGGCGCCGTGCTGGTGCAGGTGAACGTCGTCGCGGCCCGGCCGGTGGCGCAGCCGCGGCCGGCTGCGCGTCCAGTGGCTCGCCGGGGGCAGGAGACGGAGTCCGTCGTCGCTGAACAGCCCATCCCGGATCGCGCGTGGACGCCGCATCCGCTGCCGCAGCCCCTCTCGCAGCTCACCCATGAGCGCGCCCTGGAAGCCGCCCGCGCCGAGGCCGGCATCGCCGGGGTGCGGGCCCAGCTCGACGGCCTCGACGAAGACGCCGAGACGGCGCGCCGCAGGCTGGACGCCGCTTCGCAGTCGTCGGTGGGAGCGCTGCGCGAGGCGCTCTCGCAGGTGGCGCGCATCGAGGACGGCGCGCCCGACGCGACGGCTGCGACGGCGGATGGGGTCGCAGCGGATGCCGTGGAGTCGTCCCTGGCCCCGGAGGCGTTGGATGAGATCCTGCGCCGCCGCCGCGTGGGATAGCCGGCGCAGGCCCATCTCGCCCGTCTCCTTCCCCCCCACTTCCCCCGCCGGACTCAGGACATTCGCGCATACGTCGGACTTCTGCGTCCTGGTTTCGGTCCCAACGCTCCGGATGTCCTGAGTTGTATATGGCGGGGAGGGGTGCGCCAGCGTCCCTGGCCCAGTGTCCCTGGGGCTCGGAGGCTGCACGCTGCGCCTTCCCATGCGGGAATATATGCAAACGCATAGATGTTGCACTCGTGACACGAGCCAGGAGGCACCATGCAGTTCGGCATTTTCAGCGTCAGCGACGTCACCCGTGACCCGGTCGGCGGCGAGACCCCGAGCGAGGCGGAGCGCATCCGCGCCGCCGTCGAACTGGCGGTGCAGGCCGACCAGCTCGGCCTCGATGTCTTCGCTATCGGCGAGCACCACAACCCGCCGTTCTTCTCGTCATCGCCCACCACGCTGCTGGCGGCCATCGCGGCCCAAACCCGGCACATCATCCTCAGCACCGCGACGACGCTCATCACCACCAACGATCCGGTGCGCATCGCCGAGGAGTACGCGATGCTGCAGCATGTCGCCGGCGGCCGCATCGACCTCATGCTCGGCCGCGGAAACACCGCGCCCGTGTACCCCTGGTTCGGGCAGGACATCCGCGAGGGGCTGCCGTTGGCCCTTGAGCACTACAACCTGCTGCATCGGCTCTGGCACGAGGACGTGGTCGACTGGAAGGGCCGGTACCGCACGCCCCTGCAGGGTTTCACCGCCACCCCGCGGCCGCTCGACGACGTGCCGCCGTTCGTGTGGCACGGGTCCATCCGCACCCCCGAGATCGCCGAGCAGGCCGCCTACTACGGCGACGGGTTCTTCGCGAACAACATCTTCTGGCCCAAGGAGCACTTCCAGCGGCTGATCCGCTTCTACCGCCAGCGCTTCGCCCATTACGGGCACGGCACCGAGCAGCAGGCCATCGTCGGACTGGGCGGGCAGGCCTACATCGCCAAGACCAGCCAGCAGGCCAAGCGTGAGTTCCGCCCCTACTTCGACGAGGCGCCCGTGTACGGACACGGCCCGTCACTGGAGGAGTACACCGCGCAGACCCCGTTGAGCGTGGGCAGCCCGCAGGAGGTCATCGACAAGACCATGACCTTCCGGGAGAGCTTCGGCGACTACCAGCGGCAGCTCTTCCTGGTCGATCACTCGGGCCTGCCCCAGCGGATGGCGCTGGAGCAGCTCGAACTGCTGGCGACCGAGGTGATCCCGGTGCTGCGGCGCGAGATGGACGCCCGCCGACCGGACGGAGTCGCCGCGGCACCCACCCACGCCGGTCTGGTGCGGGCCAAGTACGGCGACGCGGCGCCGCGGCAGCCGCGTCCGAACCCCAACCGGGGCGACAACGTGACCGGAACGTCCCCCTATCAGGACAGCGACGCCGCCGCTGTCCTCTACCCGCGGTCGTGAGCGGCGGGATGCGGGGCGCTGAGCCTGCGGGCGCGGGCGCGGGCGCGGGCCGCACGAACCGGTGGTCCTTCGGCGCCGAGCCCGCCGCGACGGACCATCCGAGTCCGGGCCGCGCGGCTCGGGCCAACGCGGCCTGGGAGTCGCTGCTGAGCGCCCATGCGACGATGATGCGCCGTTTCGACGCGCAGCCGGGGGTCTGGGACGGGCTCAGCATGCACGAGTACGACGTCCTGTACACGTTGGTGAAGGCCGGCGGTTCGGCGCGCATGAGCGGGCTGAACCGTGGCGTGCTGCTCAGCCAGCCGGCCCTGTCGCGACTGGTGACCAGATTGGAGCAGCGGGGGCTGGTGCGACGCGGCCAGGACGCGGATGATGGTCGGTGTGTCGCCGTCGCGCTCACCGAAGCCGGACGGCGGGCGCAGCGCCGGGTGGGGCTGCGACACGGAGTGCAGGTCGCCCGGGCCATGGAGGCCGGGCTGAGCGACGACGAGCTGGCGCGGCTGCAGCGCCTGTGCGAACGGCTGACCGCTCGGCTCGAATCGACCGGGCCCGTGGAGGGCGAGGAGAGTGGAGACGATGACGGAGCGCACTGAACCCGAGGCCGGCTTGAAGGTGGTCGCGGTGTCGGCCGGGGTGGGGGATCCGTCCTCCACCCGGATGCTGACCGATCACGTGGTCGCCTCGCTGCTGCGACAGGCTCGCGGGAGCGGGACCGCGGTGTCGGCGCGGGTGATCGAGCTGCACGGGCTGGCGGGGGACCTGGCGGCCGCGGTGACCGCCGGGCTGGCGTCGGCCCCGCTGCGGGGGGCCATGGACGCGGTGGCGGCGGCGGACGGGGTGGTGTTCGCCTCTCCCGTGTACAAGGCGGGGGTGAGCGGACTGGTGAAGATGTTCCTGGACGCCCTCGACGACGACGTGCTGGTGGCCAAACCGGTGGCGCTGCTGGCGACTGCCGGCACGCCCCGGCACGCGCTGGTCGTGGACGGCCAGCTGCGTCCGCTGTTCGCCTATCTGCGCGCCCTGACCGCCCCCACCGGGCTGTTCGCGGCCTCGTCCGACTGGGGGAGCCCGAAGCTGGGCGAGCACGAGGACCGGATCGCCGCCGAGCTGCTGGCCATGATGACCAGCGGGGTGGAGGCACGCATCCGCGCGGTCGCCGGCGGCTCCTACCGCGAGGTGTTCGGCGGCAGCGTCGACCGGGTGCGGGATGCCCGGGCCAGGGGCGGCCGGACGCGTGCGGATTCGTCCCGCGCCGACCGGCCCCAGGCCGACCCGACCCAGGCTGGCCGCCCTCGCGCCGAGGATGTCCGCTTCGACACCGACCTCATGCGGCTGGCCACCGGCGGCAGCGCGCTCGACGACGATCGCTGAGCCCGGGCGGCCCCAGTCCGTCCCCGGTCCGGCTGGGGGCGCTACTCGTTGTAGCCGAGCACCTCGATGGCGTCGTCGGTCAGCCGCAGCCGGGTCACCGACCCGTTGCGGGGGCGCACGGTGATGTCGTAGCGGCCCCGGCCGTAGCGCTCCATGAGGCTCAGCAGCGTGTTCGCGTGGGCGACCACCAGCACGTCGTCGCCGTCGCGCAGGTCGGGGTTGCGGCGGATGAGGTCGAAGCCCTGGTCGACCCGCGCCCAGTACTCGGCGTCGTTCTCGGCGTCATGGAAGGGGTCGGCGGCCTTCAGCAGATCTTTGGCCGTCGCGATGGAGTGCGCCTGCACGATCGCGGCGAAGCTGTCCAGACGCTCGGGCGCCCCCGCCTCGAACCAGGCCTTCGGCGCGTACGTGCCCTCGAACGAGCCGTAGAACTGCTCGCGGAAGAACGGCGAGACCACTGGATGCGCCGGCGACCCGGCCGTGTTCTCAGCCAGGATGACGTCCGCGGTCTGCTGCGCCCGTGTCGTGTCCGAGCAGTAGGCGGCGGCGAAGCGCAGGTCGCGCAGGCGCTCGCCGGCCGCATGCGCCTGGGCGATGCCCTGCTCGGTCAGCGGCGAGTTCCCCCAGCCCTGCAGCTTGTTGTAGAGATTGAAATAGGTCTGTCCGTGCCGCACCAGGTGCAGCGTCACATCGGTCATCTGAGTCCTGTCCTTACGCCTCATTGCGGATGCTCCCATGGTAGGGGCGGGCCGCGCCCGGCTCTCCGCCCGGACTCAGGGACTCAGGACATCCGCCCCAGGGCAGGACGCAGATGTCCTGAGTCCGGCCCAGACGGACTGGATGTCCTGAACTGCGCGCGCAGCGGGGCCTCCCTGCCGCCGAACTCAGGGCTTCGGCCGAACTCGGCGCTGCGTCCCCTGAGTTCGGCGGCGCGGGTTTCAGTCCCCGGAGTTCGGCGGCGCACCCGCATCTCAGAGGTGTGTGCTCGCGGTGCGGTACGCATCCGAGCACGCCGAGGGTTGCCCCGCCCCGGTGCCTCTGGTGGGATGGGATGGCCGCGCCCGATCATCTGACCGCCCGAGGAGGCCCCGTGTCACAGACTTCGGCCGATCCCTCGCCCGTCGTGGGCGTTTCCTCCCCCGTCGCGTCCTCATCCGGCGTCGGCGCCGGCTCCGAGGATGTCGCCGTCTCCGCGTCGGCGCCCCCATCCCCGCCTCCCGCACCCCCGGGGGGGCGCCCGCTGGCGGCGGCACATCACCGTGTTCCTGCTGGGGCAGACCGTGACCCTGCTGGGGTCGATGCTGGTGCAGTACGCGGTGCTCTGGTACGTGACGCTGCGCACCCAGTCGGGGATGGTCATGGCCCTGACCACGGTGTTCGCCTTCGTGCCGCAGGCGGTGGTGTCGGTGTTCGGCGGGGTGTGGGCCGATCGGCTCAACCGCAAGTGGCTCATCAACGGGGCTGACGCGGTGATCGCCGCCACCACGCTCGCCCTGGCCCTGCTGATGGCGAGCGGAGTGGACAGCCTCTGGCTCATCTACCTGACGCTGGCGATCCGCTCCGCCGGGGCGGGGGTGCAGTTGCCCGCCGTGTCCGCACTGCTGCCCCAGATCGTGCCTGAGGACCGCCTCATGCGCGTCAACGGCATCAACGGCGGCATCCAGTCGGGGATGATGCTGGTGGCGCCGGCGCTCGCGGGGGCGATCTTCGCGGCGTCGTCGATCGTGCCGATCTTCTTCATCGACGTGGCGACGGCCGCCATCGGCATCACCCTGGTGGCGATCGTGCCCGTGCGGCGGGTGGCGCGCGCCGGGGAGTGCGCCGGAGACCAGCCGCCCGCCTACTTCGCCGATCTGCGGGAGGGCGTGCGCTACGCCGCCTCCGAGCCGCTGGTGCGCTGGGTGCTGGCGGTGTTCGCCGTGGTGATGCTGCTCGCCGCTGCCCCCTCGACCCTCACCCCGCTGCTGGTGGTGCGCACCTTCGGCGAGGAGGTGTGGAAGCTGACGGCCAACGAGCTGGCGTTCAGCGCGGGCATGCTGCTCGGCGGCGCCGCGATCGCCGTCTTCGCCGCCCGCGCCAACCGGGTGCTGCTCGTGTTCGGGGCGGCCGGGGTCGTGTCCGTGGCCACCATCGTGATGGGGCTGCCGATCGGCATGTGGGCGTTCTTCGCCCTCATGCTGGTGGGCGGGTTCGCGGTGGCGTTCCTCAGTACCCCGATCTTCACCCTGCTGCAGGAGCGCGTGCCTGCCGAACGGCAGGGACGGGTGTTCGGGCTGCTCGGCATCGCGATGGCGCTGGCCATGCCGATCGGGATGGCCGTGTTCGGCCCCCTCGCCGACGTGTGGAGCGTGCAGTCGCTGCTGATCGTCGGCGGCGCGCTCATGCTGGGCTGGTCGGTGCTCACCCTGGCGCTGCCCTCCGGACGGCGGGCGATCGCGGCAGGGCGGCCGCCGGAGGAAGACGTGGCGGCGGCCGCCTGATCCGTCCCCTCGCGGCGCCCCGGCCCGAGGTGGTAGCCTGTCTCAGTGCTGTCGGCGGGCGACCGTCGGCTCCGGGCCTATGGCGCAGTTGGTAGCGCGCCTCGTTCGCATCGAGGAGGTCGGGGGTTCGAATCCCCCTAGGTCCACAGATGACGGCTGCCGTTCTTCCTTCGAACGATGCGGAGGAAGGGCATTTCTCTCTACCGGCCTGCCTCGGCCTCATCCAGCCAGGTGCCGAGGATGCCTCTCGCCGCGTCTGCGAGGCCCGGGCCATACATGGCGGCGTCTTCCCGGATGCGGTTCGGGTCGATGCCGGCGGTGTCGAGTTCGTGGGCGTGTCCGATCAGCCAGCGCTCGATCTGGGCGGGGTCGGCCTCGATGTGGAACTGCAGCGCGAGCACCCGCCCACCGGCGCGGAACGCCTGGTTGGGGAAGCCCGGGGTCTCCGCGAGCCGTTCGGCGCCGGTCGGGATGTCGAACTGGTCCCCGTGCCAGTGCAGCACCGGCCGTCCGTCCAACGGTGCGAGTACCGACGTCCGTCCCGCCGGGGTGAGCGTCAGCGGGCCGTAGCCGATCTCCTGGCGTCCGGTGGCGGTGACCCGGGCGCCGAGCGCGCGGGCGATGAGCTGTGCGCCCAGGCAGATGCCGAGCGTCGGCCGGTCGGCGTGCAGCCGGGCGGCGAGGGCATCCTGCTCGGCGGCGAGCCACGGGTAGGCGGCGGTGTCGTACACGCCGATCGGGCCGCCCAGGACGACCAGCAGGTCGGGCTCGGCGAACGTCTGGGGCATGATCGGGTCGATGCCGGCGTCGAGGTATCGGATGCCGAAGCCGCGGCCGGCGAGCGCCGGGGCGAAGACCCCGAGATCCTCGAAGGGGACGTGGCGGACGGCCAGGGCAGTCTTGCGGGTCATGCTTCCTCCAAACCGACGCGAGCACGTCTGTGCGTCCATTGTGGTCCGGGATGGGCGCGCGGCCCTCAGGATATACAGGCTGGATGCGTCGAAC
Organism: Pseudoclavibacter sp.; assembly: GCA_047722305.1. Taxonomy (GTDB): domain Bacteria; phylum Actinomycetota; class Actinomycetes; order Actinomycetales; family Microbacteriaceae; genus JAKVJE01. Next base: position 48,836 of record JBDNYM010000001.1, read on the forward strand.
TCGGGATGTTCGCGTCCTGGTTCGTGCGGATGTCCTGAGTCCGGCGAGGCCGCGCCGCCGGGCTCAGGGGATCGGGGCCTGCGCCGCCGAACTCAGGCGACGCGTCACCGGAGTCCGGCTGCGCCCCTGAGTTCGGCAGGGCCGCGCCCCGGCCGCTCGCACCCCGCGCGATATTCTGAGTCCGACCGGGGCCGGCCCGGTCTCCGCCCCGAAGAGAGGATCGCCCCGTGGCGCTCGCAGAAGACATCATCGTCAGGTTGACCGCGCTGCAGGACGAGATGGTGCAGACCCGCCGCGACCTGCACATGCACCCGGAGCTGTCGTTCCACGAGCACCGCACGGCCGGGGTGGTGGCCGACCGGCAGCGGGCGCTGGGGCTGGACGTGCGCACCGGCGTGGGCGGGATGGGAGTCGTCGCCACGCTGGTCGGCGGCCGGCCGGGGCCCACCGTCGCCGTGCGCGCCGACTTCGACGCGCTGCCCATCGTCGAGGAGAACGACGTCCCCTACCGCTCGCTCGACGAGGGCGTCATGCACGCCTGCGGCCACGACGCCCACACCGCCATCGCGCTGGGCGTGGCCCACGCGCTGTCGGACGTGCGCGCGGAGCTGCCGGGCCGGGTCGTGTTCGTCCACCAGCACGCCGAGGAGCAGGACCCGGGCGGCGCTCGGGCGATGGTCGAGGACGGGGCGGTGGACGGCGTCGACGCGATCTTCGCCACACACGTGAAATACGATCTCCCGGTCGGCAGCATCGGGCATACCGACGGCTACGTGCTGGCCGCCTCGGACGACTTCACCATCGACATCGCCGGTACTCCGGGGCACGCCGCCCACCCGCAGGACACCGTCGACGTCATCGCCGCCGGAGCGCAGGTGGTCTCCAGCCTGCAGCAGATCGTGAGCCGGAAACTCGACCCGATCCGCTCGGCCGTGGTCACGGTCGGCTCGTTCCAGGCCGGGGAGGCGCCGAACGTCATCCCCCCGACGGCGAGGCTGCAGGGCACGGTCCGCGGTTTCGAGGACGAGGTGCGCGCCGACGTGCAGCGCTGGCTGGAGCGCATCGCGACGCGCACCTGCGAGGCCTTCGGCGCCACCTGCGAGGTCGGCTATCGTCCGAGCACGCTGGCGGTGAGGAACGACCCCGCCCTCGACGCCCTGGTGGTCGCGGCGGCCGGCCGGGCGCCCGCCGTCGAGCACGTCGTCGCCGTGGAGCCGAGCCTCGGGGCCGAAGACTTCTCGTGCTTCCAGCAGCGGGTCCCAGGCGCGTACTTTCTGACGGGCTGCTCGAACGCGGCGCGCGGCATCACCCATCCGAACCACAGCTCCCGGTTCGACATCGATGAGCGGGCGCTGCAGGTCGGCGCCCAGACGATGGCCGCGGCCGTGCTGCGGTTCCTGCAGGACGGGGCCGCGGCGTAGGCGGGCGGCGCGCGCCCCCGTCCGCACGGCGCGGGCGGCCGCGGGCGGTGCGCGTGTTGCGGGCGGGTTACGGTTCCCGGCCGTCGGCGGTGGACGGCCGAAGGGTCCCAGCGTCCGTCCTAAGCTTCTCCTAGAGAGAAAGCTGTGGACCCGGCGGTTCCGGTGGCGACGTCGCCGCGGCAGCCGAGGCGGAGAGACGAGGATCCAGCATGTTGCAGACACGAAATCGGAAGTCGCGGTGCCTGACCGCGGTGGCGGCCGTCCTGGGGCTCAGCCTGGCCCTCGCCGGGTGCAGCTCGGGCGGCAGCTCGGCGAGCAAGTCGGCCGGCAGCTCGAGCGACGGCGTCCCGAGCGTGTCACTGTCGGGCGTCACCAAAGACGACGCCCTCGCGGCGAAGCTGCCCGCTTCGATCCGCGACAGCGGGGTGATCAAGATCGGGTCCGACACCTCGTACCCGCCGGCCGAGTTCGAGACCGACAGCGGCAAGATCGTCGGATCCGACGTCGACCTCGCCGCCGCCATCGGCAAGAAGCTGGGCGTGAAGACGCAGTTCGAGTCGGCCAGCTTCGACGGCATCCTCCCGGCACTGGGGAACAAGTACGACATCGGCTTCTCGTCGTTCTACATCACCAACGAGCGGCTCAAGAGCGTCAACATGGTGTCGTACGCGCGTGGCGGCACCACGCTGCTGGTGAAGAAGGGCAACCCCGAGGGGCTCAAGGCCACCGACCCGCTCACCATGTGCGGGCACACCATCGCCGTGCAGACCGGCTCCACCCAGGAGGAGGACCTGACCGGGTTCAGCAAGAAGTGTACCGATGCCGGCAAGAAGAAGATCGACGGGATGAGCCTCAAGACCAGCACTGATGCGATCACCCGCCTGCGCGGCGGCACCGCCGACGCCATGCTGGCCGGTCAGACCATCCTCGGCTACGCCGCCCGGCAGTCCGACGGCCAGCTGGCGCTGGTCAAGGACTCGTACGCGCAGGCTCCCACCGGCATCGCCGTGGCCAAGGATCAGACCGACTTCGCCCAGGTGCTCGCCGATGCGCTCAATGCGCTCATCGAGGACGGCACGTACGCGAAGGTCCTGAAGGCCTGGGGCCAGAGCAGCACCGCCATCGACCAGGCCGAGGTGAACCCGCAAACCACGCTGTAACGGCGCCGTACCAAAAGGCATCGCCGACGACCCGTCCCGCCGCAGGGATCATTCCTCTGCGGCGAGGCGGGTCAGCCATTGGGTGAGCAGCTGCGTCTCGGCGTCCCCGAGCACCTCGGGGCGCGATGCGGCGAACTCGAGCACCTGGTGAATCGCGCGGAAGCGGTCCGTCTCCGGGGTCGCCGCGGTCCCGGTGCCGGTGATCGCGGCCAGGGCCGCCTCCCGCATGGCGACTGACAGCGGTCGGTCTTCGCCGCCGAGCGCGATCTGGCGCAGCGTGACCCCCACATTGGCGGCCAGGATGTGCGCGGCGGCCTGGTCCGCCGACACGGCCAGCCGTCCCTGCGCGGCGGCGGCGCCGGTGAGCTCGCGCAACCGCCGAGTGGGGCGTGCCCGGGCGGCCGGGGCGTGCCCGGGCTGCACCTTGCCGTACATCAGCGCGTAGAGGCCGGGATTGGCCAGGCCGAAGGCCACGTGGGCGTCCCAGCCCTCGCGGAGGTCCTGGACGGGGTCGCCGGTGGATTCCTGGGCCTGCTTCTGCGCCATGTACAGGTCGAAGCCGTGCGCGGCGACCGCGTCGAGCAGCCCCTGCTTGTTGCCGAAGAAATGGTAGAGCGTCGGCATCTTCACGCCCACGCGCGCGCAGACGGCGCGCAGGGCGATCTCCTCGCCAGGCGCGGCCGCGATGAGGCCGGCCGCCGCGTCGAGGAGCCGCTGCCGGGTATCGCCGTGCTCTTCTCGTGTCACATCGCTATGATACGGTGTGTGTCGCAGATATAGTGATACATATCATCGATATGCAAAGGAGCGGGTCCATGACCGATCGCAGTCTTCGAGGCAAGAACGTCCTGATCGCCGGCGGGGCGAAGAACTTGGGCGGCCTCATCAGCCGGCAGGCGGCCCAGGCGGGGGCGAACGTCGCCATCCACTACAACTCCGCGGCCACACGTCCGCAGGCCGAGGAGACCCTCGCCGCGGTGCGCGAGGCCGGCGGCCGAGGAGTCGTCCTCACCGGCGACCTCACCCGTCCCGCCAACGTGGAGCGGCTCTTCGCCGACGCCGAGCAGGCCCTCGGCGCCATCGACGTGGCGGTGAACACGGTGGGCAAAGTGCTGCGCAAGCCGATCGTCGAGACCACCGAGGCCGAATACGACGACATGTTCGACATCAACGCCAAGGCGGCCTACTTCTTCATCAAGGAGGCCGGGAAGCGGCTGGCCGACAACGGCAAGATCATCACCATCGTGACCAGCCTGCTGGCCGCCTTCACTGACGGCTACTCCACCTATGCGGGCGGCAAGAGCCCAGTCGAGCACTTCACCCGCGCCGCCGCCAAGGAGTTCGCGCCCCGCGGCATCTCGGTCACGGCCGTCGGCCCCGGCCCCATGGACACCCCCTTCTTCTACGGGCAGGAGACCCCGGAGCGGGTCGCCTTCCATAAGTCGCAGGCGATGGGAAACCAGCTGACCAAGATCGAGGACATCGCCCCGATCGTGACCTTCCTGGCCACCGATGGCTGGTGGATCACCGGCCAGACCATCTTCGCCAACGGCGGGTACACCACCCGCTGATCGCCGCCGCAGGGGGCGGCCGCGGTTGCGCTGACGCAGCCGTGGGTCCGACAATCACCACAGCAATCCGATCCGAGGAGCACCGATGACCGATCTGCAGATTCCCGAGCCCGTGGCGTCCTTCATCGCCGCGGTGAACCGCCACGACGGGGACGCCTTCCTGGTGGCGTTCACCGCCGACGGCGTCGTCGACGACTGGGGGCGCGCCTTCACCGGCCGCGACGCGATCAAAGAATGGAGCGACACGGAGTTCATCGGCTCTCGCGGCACCCTGACCCCGGAGGAAGTCGAGGCCGCCGGCGGCACCGTTACCGTGGTCGGCGACTGGAGGAGCAATTTCGCCAACGGCCGCAGCCGGTTCTCCTTCGTCGTCTCGGGCGACAAGATCGCCCAGATGACCATCCGCGAGGGCTGAACCGGTGGCTGGGAGCCGTCCGCTGTCGGCGGGCCTGCACCGGATGACGCCACGCGACCCCGCCGAGCCCCATCGGGCGGCGAGCCCGCTCGAGCTGCTGTTCGACCTCGTCTTCGTCGTCGCGGTGTCGTTCTCGTCGCAAGAGCTGCACCACCTGCTGGTCGAGGGACACGTCGCGGATGGCATCGTCTCGTATCTCATGCTGTTCTTCGCCATCTGGTGGGCGTGGATGAACTTCACCTGGTTCGCCACCTCGTTCGACACCGACGACTGGCTCTACCGCCTGACCACGATCGTGCAGATGGCCGGCGCCCTGATCCTGGCGGCCGGGTCGCACGCTGCGATGCAGGACCACGACTTCACGGTGGTGACCATCGGGTACGTCGTCATGCGGCTCGCGCTCGTCTCGCAGTGGCTGCGGGCCGCCGCCGGGAGCCGCGAGCTGCGGGGCACGGCCCTGCGGTACGCGAGCGGCATCGCGGTGGTGCAGGTCGCATGGCTGCTGCGCCTGCTGCTGCCCGGGACGGCCGGGACGATCGCGTTCGTCGTCCTCGCCGCCGCCGAGGTGGCGGTGCCGATCTGGGCGGAGGCCCGGCGTCCTACCCCCTGGAACCCGCACCACATCGCCGAGCGCTACAGCCTGTTCACGCTGATCCTGCTCGGCGAGTCCATCCTCGCCTCCGCGAACTCGATCGTGGAGGCCATCGGCGCCGGCGGCCACCACCTGCCGGCGCTGCTGACCCTCGCCGTGGTCGGGCTGTGCCTCGCCGCCGGGATGTGGTGGGTGTATTTCTCGCGCGAGCAGCACCAGCACATCGGGGAGCTGCGCCACACCCTGACGTTCGGGTACTTCCACTATGTGATCTTCGCCGCCGCCGGCGCCTTCTCGGCCGGCATCGAGGTGACCGTGGACGCACTGGGCGGCGAGGCGCGGCTGTCGGCCGTCGCGGCCGCCGCCGTCCTGACCGTTCCGGTGGCCCTGTTCCTGCTGGGGGTCTGGTGGATCACCCTGCGCCATGCCCTCGGGGCGCCGGGCAACGCGCTGCTGCTGGTCGGGGTCGCGGTCGTCCTCGCTGGTACCGCCCTCGGCGGCCTGGCGGCGGTGATCGTCGCCGCGGCGGGCGTGGCGCTGGTGGTCGTCGCCACCGAGCTGCCCGCGCCGATGCCGTCTACAGCGTGACCTCGGGGGTGTCGGCGAGCGCGTAGTAGTCGAGCGCATCGCGATCGACCGGCTGCCAGGCCGCCGGGTCGGACAGGTAGCGCAGCAGGATCTTCCAGGCCCCGCCGCTGGCCGCCACGTGGTCGGCGACGAGGGCTCGCTGCACCTGCACCGGCGCCCAGCGCTGGTAGAGCACCCGGTCGTCCAGCTCCTGGTCGAGGCTCGGGCGGAGGTCGTCGATGATCTGGGCGAGGGTGCCGCCGAGCACGACGGCCGGGAGGTCGGCGAGGTTCAGGTAGGCGGCCAGTGCGATGCCGAGGGCGTGGCCGGCGGTGCGGATCGCCGCCAGTGCGGTCGGGTCGTGGCGGCGGAGGGCGGCGAGCAGGTTCGCCAGCGGGGCGTCTGCGGCGAGGCCGGCATTGCGGAGGACGGCGGGGCGCCCGGCGAACGTTTGCAGACAGCCGGTGGCACCGCAGGAGCACCGCTCGGAGCCGTCTGCGATCGGCACGTGCCCGAGCTCGGCTCCCCAGCCGTGGGCCCCGGTCTCGATGCGCCCTCCGCGCACCAGGGCGGCACCGATGCCGGTCGATCCGGTGACGTAGATGAAATCGTTGAGCGGATGCCCGGAACGTTCGCGGGCGAGCTGCTCGGCGAAGGCGGCGAGCGTCGAAGAATTCTCGAATACCACGTCCGGTCCGGGAACCTCCCGCATATATGCCGGAAGCGGTACATCTTTCCAGCCGAGGTTCGGGGCCAGCCGCAACTGGGCGGTGTCGGTCTGGATGAGCCCGGGGATGCCACAGGCGGTGCCGACGCAGTGGAGCCCGGCAGCCTGCACCTGAGCCGCCAGGCGGGAGATGGCCTGCGCCGCCAGGGCGAGGGCCTGGGGGGCTGAGGCACCGGCCTCGGGCAGCTGCTGGAAGCGCTCGGCGATGATGGCGCCGGTGAGGTCGAGCACGCACAGCTCCAGGACGTGGTCGGAGATCTCCACCCCGATGGCGACGTGGGTGTGCGCCGCGGGATGCAGGGGGACGGACGGACGCCCCGGCCCCACGATGCGGGCACCGCGCTCGACCACGATGCCGCACGAGATCAGCCGGTCGACCAGGCGGGTCGTGGTGGAACGGTTGAGCCCGGTGCGCTGCGCGAGGTCGGTGCGTGACAGCGGCTCCCCGGCGGTCACGATGGTGCGGGCCAACAGGCTCAGGTTGAAATCGCGCACCGAGTCGGGGCGGAGCGCGGCCCCGCGGCGGGCGGCGGGCGCCTCCCCGGGGCCGTGGAGTTCCGGTTCTCCCATGCTCGGCTCCTTCCTGCCGCCGGTCTGCGTAGTGGCTGCTGCGCGGTGGGTTCGGCGCTGCTCGCTGCACGGCGCTGCTGCTCAGCGCCGTGCAGCGCGTCGCTGTGCGGTTCAGCGTGCGGTTCCGCTTTCCGGGCACCATACCGCGGACGGCGGCTCAGCACCGCGGATGAGAACATGATATTTGCTACTCAGAAAATAATTCGCTTATAGTTCTACCCGGTATTGATATTCGTAACGGCGACGAAGGAGCAGCCATGGCACGGACGCTGGTCGCCGGCGTGGACTCCTCGACGCAGTCGTGCAAGGTGATGATCCGCGACGCGCGCACCGGGGCTCTGGTGCGGTCGGGCGTCGCCCGGCACGCTGCCGGGACGGAGATCGACCCCGAGGTCTGGCACCGCGCCTTCGACGCGGCGGTGCAGCAGGCGGGCGGTCTGGGGGATGTCGCCGCGGCCGCGATCGCGGGGCAGCAGCACGGCCTGGTCGCCCTCGACGCGGAGGGCGCGGTGGTCCGCGACGCCATTCTCTGGAATGACACCCGCTCCGCCCCCGATGCCCGCGACCTCGTCGCGGAGCTGGGCGCCGGCGACGCGGTGCGCGGCGAACAGGCCTGGGCGGACCGGGTGGGCAACGTGCCGGTGGCCTCGCTCACCGTCAGCAAGCTGCGCTGGCTCGCCCGCTGCGAGCCGGAGCACCTGGCCCGCACCGCCGCCGTCGCCCTGCCCCACGACTGGCTGACCTGGCGGCTGCGCGGTTCGCAGAGCCTCGACGACCTCGCCACCGACCGGTCGGAGGCCTCCGGCACCGGCTACTTCGACGCCGCGGCGAACGTCTACGACCGGGAGCTGCTCGCCCTGGCCGGTGGGGCGGCGGCCGCATCCCTCATCCTGCCTCGCGTGCTCCGGCCCGCGGAGGCGGCCGGTCACCTGCGCGTCGGCGGGCGCGAACTGCTGCTCGGACCCGGCTGCGGCGACAACGCCGGCGCCGCTCTGGGGCTCGCCCTGCCGCCCGGGCAGGTCATCATGTCACTGGGGACGTCCGGGGTCGTCTCGCTGGTCGCGCCCGATCCCGTGCATGACGGCACCGGGGCGGTCAACGGCTTCGCCGACGCCAGCGGACGCTACCTCCCCTTGGTCTGCACGCTCAACGCGGCCCGGGTGCTGGACGTCTTCGCCGGCCTGCTGGGCGTGGACCACCAGGAGTTCTCCGCACTGGCGCTGTCCGCGCCGCCCGGAGCTGAGGGGCTCGTCTGCATCCCGTACCTGCAAGGCGAGCGCACCCCGAACCTGCCGCAGGCCGCGGGCGCGCTGCACGGCATCCGCACCCAGAACCTCACCCCGCCCAACATCGCCCGCGCCGCCGTCGAGGGGATGCTCTGCGGCGTGGGGGAGGGCATCCGCGCCCTGCGCCGGCTGCACATCCAGGTCAACGGCATCACCCTCATCGGCGGCGGGGCCCGCTCCGAAGCGGTGCGGCGCATCGCGCCCTCCGTGCTGGGGCTGCCCGTCGTCGTGCCCGAGGCCGGCGAATACGTCGCCGACGGTGCCGCGCGGCAGGCCGCCTGGACGCTCAGCGGCGAGCCCGAGCCCCCGCGCTGGACCCCCAGGATGTCGTCCGAATTCATCAGCGAGCCGCAGCCGTTCATCCAGGACCGCTACCAGGAGGCCTGCGGACTGGTCGTCGGCCAGTCCTCGCCCCCGACGGCATCCGCCGCCCCCGCACCCCTCATCCGACCGTCAGGAAGCTCAACATGAAGCGTCGCATTCCGCAGGAAGTCGGCATTCTCGCCGTCGTCATCCTCGTCGCCATCATCATGGGGGCGATCTCGCCCGCGTTCCGCACCGTCGACAACATGAAGGTGCTGCTGCTCAACGGCTCCGTCGTGCTGTTCCTGGCGCTGGGGCAGGCGTTCGTGCTGCTCACCGGCGGCATCGACCTCTCCGTCGGCTCCAACATCGCCCTCACCGGGGTGAGCGCCGCGCTGGTCATGCAGGCGGGGGTGCCCTGGTGGGGCGCCGCCCTCATCGCCATCGCCATCGGCGTCGGCGTCGGGCTGTTCAACGGGGCCATGATCCACTACGGGCGCATGCCCCCGTTCATCGTCACCTTCGCGACGTTCGGCATCTCCGCGTCCATCCCGAAGATCCTCACCGACGCCTCCTCGGTCAACATCACCCAGCCGCTGTTCGCGTTCTTCGGGCGCGGCTCCATCTTCGGCGTCCCCGTGCCGGTCGTCATGGTGGTCATCGCGGCCATCCTGTGCTCGCTGTTCCTCAAGCGCACCGCCACCGGCGTGCACATCTACGCGGTCGGCGGCAACGCCCGCACCGCGCGGCTGTCCGGGATCGACGTGCGCAACACCATCCTGCTCGTCTACGTCATCTCCGGGGTCTGCGCCGCGTTCGCCGGCATCATCACCGCCTCCCGCCTCATGGTCGGCTACCCGACGGCCGGGGCGAGCACCGAGCAGTTCTACTCCATCGCGGCCGCCGTCGTCGGCGGGGTCAGCCTGTTCGGCGGGGTCGGCACCATCCTCGGCGCGTTCCTCGGGGCGATCCTCATCGCCGAGGTGTCCAACGGCATGAACGTCATCGGAGTCAGCGCCTACTGGCAGCCGCTGGCGATCGGCGCCATCATCCTCGTCGGCGTGCTGATCGACACCAACCGGCAGAAGATCTCCCTGCGGCGGCTGTTCCGCCGGGGCGGCTCCGGAGGTGCCGCGGGCCCGCTCCCGGCCGACGGCGCGCCCGGCGCCCCCAGTGCAGCCCATGCCCCGGACGGCGCGACGGGCATCGCTCCCGCGACCACCGCCTCTGCTGCCCCCACCGACTCAGCGCAGCGGTCCGTCCCTCCGGACCCGGCCGCTGCCACCCCCATCACCACTACAGGAGGAAAGAAATGAGAATCACCCGTATCGCCCCGGCCGCGACCGCAGCAGTGCTGCTGGCGCTCGCGCTGGGCGGCTGCGCCGGCATCGACACTGGCACCGGCACCAACCAGAGCTCGGGGACGGCGGCGCTGCCGGCGAGCTGCAAGTCGGGCACCCCGTCGATCGCCGTGCTGCTGCCCAACCTGACCAACCCCTACTACGTCGCCATGAAGAAGGGCTTCGAAGACGAGGCCAAGGCGCAGGGGTACTCGGCCAAGGTGCAGATCGCCAACGACGACGACGCCAACCAGCTCGCCCAGGCCCAGGCCGCGCTGCAGGACAAGCCCTGCGCGCTGGCCCTCAACCCGGTCAACTCCGAGCCCGCCGCCGCCATCGTGCGGGCCGCCAACGACGCCGGGGTGCCGGTGTTCAACGTGAACGTCGGGGTCTCGGAGACCGCCATGAAGTCGCAGGGCGCGCACATCGTCCAGTACCTCGGGGCCGACAACGTCGCCGGCGGCAAGGCCATGGCGACGCAGGCGCTCAAGGACCTCGGCGACGACGCCGAGCTGAACATCGGCCTGGTCACCGCCCCCGATCAGACGATCGTGGTGTCCCGCGACAAGGGCTTCAAGCAGGAGATCGCCTCGGACTCCAAGGCCAAGGTGGTCGCCACCGTCGACGGGAAGGTGCAGCTCGACACGGCGCTCAACGTGTCCTCCGCGATGATCCAGGGGAACCCGAGCATGAACGTCATCTTCGCGTCCACCGGCCCCGCCACCCAGGGGGCGCTGCAGGCCGTGCAGGCCTCCGGGCGTGACATCCAGGTGTACGGATTCTGCGCCAGCGAGCTGAAGCTCGAGGGCCACTATCGGGCCTGCGTCGCCCAGGAGCCTGAGGACTACGGCAAACGCGTCGTCGAGCAGATCCGCGACCATGTGAAGGGGAAGAAGGTCCCGGCCACCGTGCTGCGCCCGCTGAAGCAGTTCGTCACCGGCGAGACCCCCGCCGCGGGCGAGGTCGGCTGAGATGACCGCGACGGAGACACCCGGCCAGGCGGCCGGATTCCGGGCCGAGAATGTCGTCAAGACCTTCGCCGGGGTCCCCGCCCTGTCCGGGGTCTCCGTCGCGCTCCGCCCCGGGCAGGTGGTCGGGCTGGTCGGCCACAACGGCGCCGGCAAATCGACCCTGCTGAAGGCGCTCGCAGGCGTGCACCGGCCCGACTCGGGGCGGCTCGTGCTCGACGGGCGCGCGGTGCACTTCTCGTCCCCCGCCGAGGCCCTGTCGCTGGGCGTGGCCACGGTCTACCAGGAGCTCTCGCTGCTGCCCAATCTGACCGTCTCGCAGAACATCTGGCTCGGCCGCGAGCTCACCGGCCCCGGCGGGCTGCGGATGGCCGAGATGCGGCGGCGCTCGCAGGCGCTGGTGGACGAGTTCGGCCTCGACGTGGACGTCGACACCGCGCTCGGCCACTACCCGGTCGCCACCCGGCAGCTGCTGGAGATCGCCGTCGCGGCGGCGAAGCACGCCAAGTACCTGCTGCTCGACGAACCCACCACCTCGCTGGAGGGCAAGCAGGTCGACGATCTGCTCCAGTACCTCCAGACCCTGGTGCAGAAGTCGGGGGTCGGCATCCTGATCGTCGACCACAAGCTCGACGAGCTCTACCAGATATGCGACCGCATCATCGCCCTGGTGGACGGGCGGGTCCGCATCGACGCCGACGCCAGCCGGGTGCCGCATGAGGAAGTCGTTCAGGCCATCGTCGGCGACGAGGATGAGGCCGTGCCCGTCGATGTGCCTGCGGTCGGGGTGTCCTCGGCGGCGCCATCCCAGGTGGCGCTGTCGGCCACGGATGTGCATGGTCCCTCCCTGCACGGCGTCACCCTGGAGGCGCGCAGCGGGCAGGTGCTCGGCCTCTACGGCCTCATCGGCTCGGGGCGCACCGAGTTCCTGCGCTCGCTGATCGGGATGGAGCCGATCACCGCCGGGCAGCTCGAGCTGTTCGGCCAGCGCTATGCGCCTCGCAGCGTCGCCGCCGCGATGCGACGCGGCGTGGCGTACCTCACGGAGGAGCGCAAAACCGACGGGATCGTTCCGGGCATGGACAGCTCGCTCAATGCCGCCCTGCCGGTGGTCGAGCGCTACGCCCGCGGCGGGTGGCTCAGGCTGTCACGGCTGCGGCGCGAGACCCGGGCGCTCCTCGACCGCATGCGTATCAAGGGCGACCTCACCGGTCCCATCGAGGCCCTGTCCGGCGGCAACCAGCAGAAGGTGCTCCTGGCTCGCGCCATCGCCCAGCGGCCCCGGCTGCTGCTGCTGGACGAGCCGACCAAGGGCGTCGATATCGGGGTCAAAGCCGAGATCCACCAGATGCTGCGCCAGATGGCGGATGCTGAGAATATCGCCCTGATCGTCGCCTCCTCCGAGGAAGAGGAGATCCTCGACGTGAGCGACACCGTGGCCGTGTTCGTCAACGGGCGCACCGTGGGGCCCGCCCTGCCCGTGGACGAGGTCGGGGTCAGCGACCTGCGCCGGATGGCGTGGGGCGGTCGGGTGGCAGAACGCGGCTAGGCTCGGGCCATCCGATCGTCGCCGTCCCGAGGAGCACGTGTCATATGCCGGTCAACGAGTACGGTCAGCGGATCGGGCCGGCGCTGCCCGACTGGACCTCTCGTCCCCGGCCGCCGCGGGAGGTGCTGGAGGGGCGGTACTGCCGCCTGGAACCGCTCTCCGCCGACCGGCACGCGGCCGGGCTGTTCGCGGTCTACCAGCCTGCCGGCGGCGCGCTGTGGACGTACCTCGGAGTCGGCCCCTTCGCTGACGAGGCCGAGTACGCGCGGTATGCGCGGTCGATCGAGTCCTCCACCGACCCGCTCTTCTTCGCCATCGTCGACCGCGCCGATGGCGCCCCGGTCGGATCGTTCGCGCTGCAGCGGCAGGACCCGGACAGCGGGGTCATCGAGATCGGGTGGGTGGTGTTCTCCCCGCGGATGCAGCACACCCGGCTGTCCACCGAGGCGCACGCCCTGCTGCTCGCGCTCGTCTTCGACCGCCTCGGCTACCGGCGGTGCGAGTGGAAATGCGACCACCTGAACGGCCCGTCGCGGCGGGCCGCCGAGCGGCTCGGGTTCATCTTCGAGGGGACGTTCCGCCGCGCCCACGTGTACAAGCGGCGCAGCCGGGACACCGACTGGCTGGCGATCACCGACGCCGACTGGCCCGGGTGCCGCGCCGCGCTGGACGCCTGGCTGTCGCCGGACAATTTCGACGCCGCCGGACGCCAGCGCTCAGCGCTGGGCGAGTACCGCGTCGAGGCCCGCCACCAGGAGTGAGACGGCCGAGACGGCGGCGCCGAGCAGACATACCGCGCCCCAGCCGGCCGTCTGCCACGCCCACAGCCCGGCCGCCGATCCCACGGCCCCGCCGACGAAATAGCTGGTCATGTACACCGAGTTCAGACGCGCCCGCGCCGCCGGGTCGAGGGCGAACACGATGCTCTGATTGCTGACGTGCGCGCCCTGCAGGCCCACATCCAGCAGCACCATCGCGACGACGAACCAGAACAGGACGAACTGCCCGGCGTACACGGCCGTCCAGCTCGCCAGCGACACGCCCAGGCAGGCGAACGTGGTCGGCAGGGTGAGGCCGCGGTCGGCCAGCCGGCCGGCCACCGTGGCCATCAGCGCCCCCAGCACGGCGGCCAGCCCCACCAGCCCGATCTGCAGCTCGTTCAGATCGAACCGGTCGCCGAGCATGAACGCCATCGTCGCGAACATGGAGCTCATGCCGGCGAACGTCAGTCCGCCCAGCGCCGACCGGGTCGCCAGCCGCGGATACGTGCGCAGCAGCCGGGGCAGCGAGGCCATGACGTGCGCGTACGACGCGCCGGAGTGCGCCGGCGAGGTGGGCAGCATGCGCCACAGGACGACCGCCATGGCCGCCATGACCGCGGCCGTCAGCCGGTAGGCGGTCTGCCAGCCGCCGAGCGGCGTGAGCAGCCCCGAGATGCTGCGCCCTAGCAGCACGCCCACCAGCAGTCCGCTCATGATGACGCCGACGGTGCGTCCGGCCCGCCTCGGATCGGACAGCTCGGCCGCGAACGGCACCAGCACCTGGGCGGCGACGGAGAAGAATCCCGCGATCCCGGTGCCGATCAGCAGCACGCCGATGCTGCTCGAGAACCCGCACAGCGCCTGGCCGGCTGCGCTGGCCAGCAGCAGCCCCACCGCCAGCCGGCGCTTGTCCACCAGATCGCCGAGCGGGACGAGCAGCAGCAGCCCGATCCCATAGGACACCTGTGCCACCGTCACGCTCGCGCCCGCCAGCGCGTCGCTGGTGTGCAAGACGCGGGCGATGGTGCCCAGCAGCGGCTGGTTGAAGTAGTTGCCGCCGGCGCACAGCCCCGTGGTGACCGCCATCACGGCGACCAAGGGGGCGGAGAGTCGGGGCGACGGACGGGCGGAGGACGGAGCGGACGGAGCGGTCATGACCGGCTCATTCTCGGTCGTGTCCGGGGATGGGACAAGCCCGCTCGTGTCGGGGCGTCACGAGCCTGGTCCGGGCTGCCTGGCGCGGGACCGCGCCGGGGCTCGGGACACCTCCTCCGGCATCGCTGCGGCTTACACTCCGGTCATGGCCGAGAACCCGGAGCACGCCCTGCAGCGGCTCGCCGGGTCGAAGTTCCGGGCCAGCTTCCACTTGAACGCGGCCGACCGGGCGTACGCGCGCGCTCGCGGCCGCGACCTCGTCGCCGCGCACGCGCACGATCTGCTCGCCGGCCGGATCGGCGCGGCGCATCCCCGCAACGACGGCCGCCAGACCCCGTACCGTGGGCATCCCGTGTTCACCGCCCAGCACGCGACCGCTACCTGCTGTCGCGGGTGCGTGCAGAAGTGGCACGGCATCCCGGAGGGGCGGGAGCTGACCGCCGCCGAGCTCGACCGCCTCGTCGCACTCGTGATGGCCTGGATCGACCGCGACCTGTCGCTCCCGGAGCCGTCCCCGTCGCCTCGCCGCCATCGGTAATTCACCTCCCGGCCACCCCGGCGGCACCGTCGCGTCGCTTCCGCTTCGTAGGTTGTGACCGGTAGCGGGCGGTTGACAGGCCCCCGCACGCATCGAGGAGGACGAATGCACCTGCATCACAAGATCTTGACGGCGACCGCGCTGGCCGCGGTCGCCGGCCTGGCGCTCACCGGATGCTCGGCGTCCGGTGCGGGGTCGTCGTCGAGCGCCGCGGACGCCAAGACCGCCACCAGCATCGACGCCTTCGGCGGGATGGACGGCCTCGTGAAGGCGGCCAACCAGGAGGGCAAGCTCAACGTCATAGCCCTGCCGCACGACTGGGCGAACTACGGCGAGATCATCAGCGCCTTCAAGAAGAAGTACCCGAAGATCACCGTCACCGAGGCGTCGCCCGACGCCTCGAGCGCCGAGGAGATCCAGGCCGCCAAGACCAACCAGGGCCTCGACACCGCCCCCGACGTCTTCGACCTCGGCCTCACGGTCGCCCTGCAGAACGTCGACCAGTTCGCGCCCTACGAGGTGCAGACCTGGAAGGACATCCCCAGCAGCCTCAAGGACTCGCAGGGACGCTTCACCGGCGACTACGGCGGGTACATGTCGATCGGCTACGACTCGGCCAAGTACTCCGCGCCGAAGTCGCTGCAGGACCTGCTCGGATCCGCCTACAAGAGCGCCGTGTCGCTCAACGGCGATCCCACCCAGGCCGGGGCGGCCTTCGCGGCGGTCGGGCTGGCCACCGTGCAGAATGGCGGCACGCTCGACGACTTCCAGCCCGGCATCGACTTCTTCCAGAAGCTCAACACGGCGGGCAACCTGAAGAACGTCGACGTGACCACCGCCACGGTCGCCTCCGGCGAGACTCCGGTCGTGTTCGACTGGGACTACCTGAACGCGGCCCACGTCAAGGACAAGCCCACCTGGAAGACCGTCATCCCCGAGGGCACCGGCTACGCCGCGTACTACAACCAGGCCATCAA
Source organism: Pseudoclavibacter sp. (assembly GCA_047722305.1). Taxonomy (GTDB): domain Bacteria; phylum Actinomycetota; class Actinomycetes; order Actinomycetales; family Microbacteriaceae; genus JAKVJE01. The sequence goes on from JBDNYM010000001.1 coordinate 64,736, forward strand.
CAAGGATGCTCCGAACCCGGCAGCCGCCCGGCTGTGGCTCGAGTTCCTCTACAGCGACCAGGCGCAGAACCTCTGGCTGCAGGGCGGAGCGCGCCCGGTGCGCTCCGAGGCCATGGAGAAGGCGGGGACCATCGACAAGGACGCGCTCGCGAAGCTCCCCGCCGCGCCGAAGAAGTACGTGATCCCCACCGAGAAGCAGAGCGACGACGCCGGGAAGCTGCTCGGCGCCAAATGGGCTGCGGCGGTGCAGTGACCGGCGTCCATGACGGCCATCTCATCTGAGCGGACGGGGTCCGCGGCCACCGGCCGCCGGCCCCCGTCCCGCCGTGGGTTCGGGGCGGGGCTGGGGCTGGTGCCCTTCGCGGCCTACCTTCTGCTGTTCCTCGCCATTCCCGCCGTGCTCGCCATCGGCTCCGGACTGTTCGACGCGGCCGGACGATTCGCCCCGGGGAACCTGCTGGCCCTCTTCGACCCGGTGGTGCTCGGGACCTTCTGGAACTCGATCTGGCTGTCGGCGCTCACCGCGGGCATCGGCGTCGTGGTCGGGTTCGTCCTCTGCTACGCCCTCCAGGGCTTCCCGCCCGGCGGTGCGGTGCGCACCATCGTCGACGCGGCCAGCAGCATGCTGGCGCAGTTCGGGGGCGTGATGCTCGCTTTCGCCATCATCGCCACCATCGGCCTCCAGGGGCTCGTCACCGTGTGGCTGCGCACGGCCTTCGGCATCGACCTGTTCGCGTCCGGCCCCTGGCTGTACGGGATGCCGGGGCTGGTGATCGCCTACGTCTACTTCCAGGTGCCCCTCATGGTCATCACGTTCATGCCCGCGCTCACCGCGCTGCGTCCGCAGTGGGTGGAGGCGACGCTCACGCTCGGCGGCACCCGGGGCACCTTCTGGCGCCGCGTGGCCCTCCCGCTGCTCGCCCCGTCGCTGCTGGCGAGCTTCCTGCTGCTGTTCGCGAACTCGTTCTCGGCCTACGCGACAGCGGCCGCCCTGGCCAGCCAGGGGTCCCCGATCGTCCCCCTGCAGATCCGCACCGCGCTCACCAGCGAGACGGTGCTCGGCCGGCAGAACCAGGCCGGCGTGCTCGCCCTGGGGATGATCGTCGTCATGGCCGTGGTGATGTGGGCCTACTCGTGGATGTCGCGACGCGCATCGAGGTGGCAGGCGTGAACGCCTCGCTGGCGCCCCGGGCGCTCGCCCGCTGGCTCATCGTCGTGGTCATCGGCGCCCTGTTCGCCGTGCCGATCGTCGCCATGCTCGAGTTCACGCTGCGCAATCCCAACGGCGGCCACTCGCTCGTGCACTGGATCGCGCTGTTCAACCCCGCCAACGCCGCCCAGTATCAGATCATCTGGGTCGGGGTCGGCAATTCCCTGCAGCTCGTCGTGGTCACCGTCGCGATCGTGCTGCTGCTGCTCGCGCCGACGATGATCCTCGTGCACCTGCGGTTCCCGCGTCTGCGCCGGGTGCTCGAGTTCATCTGCCTGCTGCCGATCTCGATCCCCGCGATCGTGCTGGTCGTCGGCTTCGCCCCCATCTACCTGATCATCGGGCGGATGATCGGCACCGGCATCTGGCCGCTCGGCTTCGCCTACGGCGTCACCGTGCTCCCGTACGCCTTCCGCTCCATCCAGGCCAATCTCGACGGCATCGACGCGACGACTCTCGCGGAGGCGGCCCGGTCGCTGGGCGCCAGCTGGTGGCGGGTCATCACGCGGGTGCTGGTGCCGAACCTACGCCAGGGCCTCCTCTCCTCGGCGCTCATCTCCGTGGCCGTGGTACTCGGCGAGTACACGATCGCCTCGCTGCTGAATCGGCAGAACCTGCAGACGGTGCTCGTGCTCGTCAACAAGCAGGACCCCTACATCTCCATCATCCTCACCCTCCTCACCCTGCTGCTCGGCTTCCTGCTGCTCGCCGCCATCGGCGGGGTCAGCGGGAGCGGGCGCCGCGCGCGGCGGGCCAAGAAAGGCTGGTCATGACCTCCACGGAGAATCGCGCCCCGGGTGCGCGCACCACCGGCTCGAACGCGCTCGTCGCCGAGCGGGGCGAGGGGTCCGCGGTCGAGTTCCGCGACATCCAGAAGGCGTTCGGCGACAAGCGGGTGCTCATCGACTTCGACCTGCGCGCCGAGCCGGGCGAGTTCGTCTCGCTGCTGGGCCCGTCCGGCTGCGGGAAGACGACCGCGCTGCGGGTGCTGGCCGGGCTGGAGACGCCGGCCTCGGGCCAGGTGGCGATCGGCGGCGCGGATGTCACGCGGATGCCCACCAACCTGCGCGACTTGGGGATGGTGTTCCAGTCGTACTCGCTGTTCCCGCATCTCGACGCGCTGCGCAACACGATGTTCGGGCTGCAGATGCGCCACGTCCCCCGGAGCGCGGCCGCCGACCGGGCCCGGCAGGCGCTCGAGCTCGTCGGCCTGTCCGACGTCTCCGACCACTACCCGCTGCAGCTCTCCGGCGGTCAGCAGCAGCGGGTGGCTCTCGCCCGGGCCCTGGTGACCCAGCCCAAGGTGCTGCTGCTGGACGAGCCCCTCTCCGCCCTCGACGCGAAGGTGCGGGTGCAGTTGCGGGAGGAGATCCGGCGCCTGCAGCTGCGGCTGGGCATCACGACGATCTTCGTCACCCACGACCAGGAGGAGGCCCTGGCCATCTCCGACCGGGTGGCGGTGATGAACGCCGGCCGCATCGAGCAGATCGGCACCCCCGAACAGCTGTACACCCACCCGGACACTGCGAACGTGTCGGCCTTCGTGGGCATCAGCAGCGTCCTTCCGGCTATGGTGCGCGGCGGCATCGTGGATGTGCTCGGCTTCCAGCTCTCCGCGCTCGCCCCCGCCCCGGACGGTCCCGCCCAGGTGCGGGTGCGACCGGAGAACGTGCGTTTGGTCTCGGAGGGCGGCGTCCCCGCCACCGTCGAGAGCAGCGTGTACCTCGGTTCGCTGCGGCGCACCCGCCTGCGCACCGAGGACGGGCGGCACATCTCGGTACAGCACCGCGCCTCGGAGCGGCTCGGCTTCGGCCACGCGGTGCGGTTCGTGATCGATCCCGTGCCGGTACTGGTCGAGCCCACGACGGCGGACCGGTGAGCGGCGTCCTTCGACTGCGGCGGCCGGTGGGTTTCGAGGAGCGGCCTTTCGGCTGCGCTCTGCGTGCGGCTCGCCCGCGGTGCGACCTGCTCAGGGGCCGCCTGGGGACGGCCTCCAGCGCGTCAACAGGTTGGCGAGCGCCCGCGAGAAGCGGCGGGCCGACTCCGCGGTGAGCCGCAGCACGGGTGTCTCGGCGCAGTCGATGACGAGGAGCGGCTCGTCGAGGCGGTCGTCGACCCAGATGGTGAGCATCGCCGGCTGCAGCTGCGCGGAGACTCGCTGCGGGCGGATGACGGTGATGGCGCAGACGGCGGCGACGTCGACGGGCGGGGGCGGCGGGGCAGGGTCCATGGGGACAGTGAATCCCGCGCCTCCGACATCGGCGGTGCTCAGGGCGCGTCCCGCGCTGATGGCTGGGGAGGGATGATCGCGGTGACAGCGGTGGAAACGGCGGACTCACCTCATGGTGAGGTCGGGCGGGTGCCTCGGCAGCAGGTCGGCGACCTCCACACCCAGCACCTCGGCGACGGCGACCAGCGTGTACAGGTTCGGGTTCGCGGTGATGCCGCCCGGCCCCTGGCCGTGCTCCAGCCGCTGGAAGGTCACGCGGCTGATGCCGGCGCGGGCGGCCACCTCATCCTGCGTGGTCATCTGCTGATCGCGGAGGCGCTGCACCCGCAGACCCAGGTCGCGCACGTAGCGCTGCCACTCCGGGTCCTCTGTTCGCACCTCCCCAGTCTTTCGGGGCGCAACATGCGTATGGCGTCATAGATGACGCGAAACCGAGGCGGACCCTGTGCTCAGGAGGCCGGGACGAGCACCGCGAACACCGGACGGTGATCCGATCCGGAGCGGTCGTGGCCCGAGAGCACCCGGAACATCGTCGCCCGCCAGCCGGAGGTCACCAGCACGTGGTCGATGTTCGCCCCTGCCCACGCCGGCAGGCCGGTGGGCCAGGTGCCGGTGGCGCCGGCGGTGCCCGCCTGCTGCGACGCGAGCGTGCAGCCGGGGACAGCGCCCAGATTGTCCACCGTGGCGTTGAAGTCGCCGGCGATGACCAGCTGCCGTCCCGACGCGCACAGCCGCCGCACCCAGTCGAGGTGAGCCCGCCAGATGCCGGCCTGCGCCTGGCTGCGGGAGAATCCGGGCTGCTGCGCGTGGACGACCGCGATCTCGGGCCCGCCTCCCCTCGTCGGGGCGGCCAGCACGCCCCCGCGCACCCCATCGGCGAATCCGGTCGCCGAGGTGTCCGGCTCGACGGCGTAGGAGAACCGCGCCGCCACCAGCAGCGACATCGTGTACTTGGTGGTGTCACTGGAGTCGGGGATCACCCACATGGGCTGCCCGAGCTGGTGCATGGCAGCGGCGATCCGGGCGGCGCGGGTGGGACGCGTCTCGGGCAGCGCCACCACGTCCGCGTGCAGCTGCACGGCGAGGCGAGCCACCTCATCCACCGGCACCCCGGTCGGGGTGGTGTTCCAGGACAGCACCCGCAGCGCGCCGGCGGGGGCGGAGGCGGCCTCCGTCGCAGCCGCCTCCGGGGCGGTGGCGCCGAGGCCGCGGCCGGTGAGCGTCATCACGTTGGAGACGGCCAGCAGCGCCACCAGCGTCCCGGCGACCAGGGCGGTCAGCCGCCGCCGCGGCGTCAGCGCCGACGCCAGCAGCACGGCCGCCACGACGAGGCCGAACAGGGTGACCAGCGGCCGCATGGCGATCAGCTGCGAGAACCCGACGCTGCGCCCCACCCAGGGCGCGCCCCAGGAGACGAGGGCGAGCAGCAGCGCGCTCGCCGCCGCCACGACCACGATCACCAGATGACGCATCGATCTCCTCACGATCCGGGCTCATCCTAGGGGCGGACGCTGACCCTCGGCCGACCCTCCCCGCCGACCTCCCCGTGATCGCGTCCCTCCTCCGGCCGCACCGGCCTGCCGGGCGCCGCGACCGAGCGCAGTACCATGGCACTGCTGGCGGTGAGGTCTTCCCGCCGTCCCAATTTCCGCCTTGAGGAGAATGCATGCGCCCGCAATTGGTCGCTTTCGATCTGGATGACACCCTGGCCCCGTCGAAATCCCGCCTGCCCGAGCGGATGGCCGGGCTGCTCTGCCAGCTGCTCGACCATGCGCACGTGTGCGTGATCTCGGGCGGGCACTTCGGCCAGTTCGACAAGCAGGTGCTGTCCGCCCTGCGCGACGCCGGCGCCACGGACGAGGAGTTCGGCCGCCTGCACCTGATGCCCACCTGCGGCACCCGCTACCTGCGCTACCGGGACGGCGATTGGCGCGAGGTGTACGCGCACGACTTGCCCGAGGCCGACAAGTGCCGCGCCGTCGAGGCGGTCTCGGCGGCGGCCAAGCAGCTCGGCCTGTGGGTCGAGCATCCGTACGGCGAGATCGTGGAGGACCGCGGCTCGCAGATCACCTTCTCGGCGCTGGGCCAGCAGGCGCCCGTCGAGGAGAAGAACGCCTGGGACCCCGACGGCGAGAAGAAGAACGCGCTGCGGCGCGCCACGGCCGAGCAGCTGCCCGACCTGGAGGTGCGCGCGGGCGGCACCACCTCCATCGACATCACCCGGCACGGCATCGACAAGGCCTACGGCGTCCGGCAGCTGAGCGACGTCACCGGCATCCCCCTCGACCACATGCTCTTCCTGGGGGACAAGATGGACCCCGACGGCAACGACTACCCGGTCAAGGCCGCCGGCGTGCCCTCGCATGCGGTGACCGGCTGGCAGGACACCGCCGACTACCTGGAGCGCCTCATCCCCGAGCTCAGCGGCGCGCCGCTCGTGCTCGCCTGAGACCGACCCGCCTGGGGCTGAGCTGAGTCAGGCCGCGCGCAGCAGCTCGGCGATGGCGCGGCCGAGCGCATCGGCCACGTCGAGCGCGGCGATCGGCCCGCCCGGGTTCGCCAGCTGCGCCGCCCGGCCGTGGACGTATGCGCCCAGGGCGGCGTACGCGGCGGTCCGGCTCGGGTCGGCGGCGATCTCGGCCGCGTGGCCGGCCAGCACCGTTCCGAGCAGCCCGGCCAGCACATCCCCGGCCCCGGCCGTTCCCAGCCAGGCCGGCGCGGCCGCCGCCACCCAGATCCCGGCGTCGTTCACCACGATCGTCGCCGCCCCCTTCAGCAGGACGGTGGCGCCGGTGAGCTCGTGCGCCCGCCGCGCCCAGCGCACCGGCTCGGCCTCGACCCGGTCGCGGTCGACAGCCTCGCCGCGCTCGCCCAGCAGCGCGGAGAGCTCGCCCGCGTGCGGCGTCAGCAGCACCTGGGGCGACATCCGCTCCGGCAGCGACGCCAGGGCGCCCGCATCCACGACGCACGGCAGCCCGGAGACGATGGCAGCCTGGACGCGGTCGTCCCGGTCGACGAGCCCTGACCCGAGCACCCAGCTCTGCACGCGCCCCTCGGCGCCCACCACCTCGGGGCGGACCGCCAGCACTGCGCCCAGCGCGTCGCGGTCGCCCAGGTAGCGCACCATGCCGGCGCCGCTGCGCACGGCCGCGCTGGCGCCCAGCACGGCGGCGCCGGGGTACCGGGCCGATCCCGTGATCATGCCCACCACGCCGCGGGTGTACTTGTGGTCGTGGGCGCCGGGGACCGCCCAGAGACGGGCGACATCGGCGTCCTCGACCCGGTGGACGGTCGCGGGCGCCAGGTCGTAGCCGAGGTCGATGCCGACCACCCTGCCGCAGGCCTCGCGGGCCGGCGGCAGCACCAGCCCCGGCTTGGCGCCCCCGAACGTGACGGTGACGTCGGCCGTCAGCACGGCGCCGGGCAGCGAGCCGTCGTCGACGCCGATGCCGCTGGGGGTGTCCACCGCGATGGCGAGGGCGGGCGCGTCCGCGGCGGCGCGGGCCGCGTTCAGCGCGGTGACGAACCCGGCGGCAGGCTCGCGCAGCGCCCCGTGGGCGCCGATGCCGAGGATGCCGTCGAGGACGACATCCGCTTGGGCCAGCCCGGCGGCGGTTTCGGCCCATTCCGGGGCCGGCGGCAGGGCGAGCGCCGCGCCGCCGGCCGCGCGCAGCGCCTCCAGCCCCGCTTCGTGCCCATGGCCCGCGACCAGCAGCGCCTGCGCGCGCACGCCGTCCCCGGCCAGCGCAGCCAGGGCGAACAGGGCGTCGCCGCCGTTGTCGCCCGGACCGATCAAGGCGGCGACTCGCGCGTCGATCGGGGACACGCCCCGGCGGCGCAGCTCATCCCGCACCACCCCGGCCAGGGCCGTGGCGGCCCGCTGCATGAGCGGCTCGCCGGCGGCCAGGGCCGGGGCCTCCGCCGCGCGGATCTGGGCCACCGTGAACGCGTCGATCATGATTCCTCCTGTGCGGCTCCGGGCCGTGCGGCGCGGGGCGTGCACCTCCAGGAAAGGTCGATCTGCGGCGCGGCGCAACTCCGCCGCTGCAGTTGCATCCGCCGGCTGCGGCTCCGACACGCGACACGCCGCGGCATCCCGATCGCGAACGACCTCCGAGGCGGCGTGTTCGCTGCAATTCCGGGCTTCGCGCCCGCGCGGAAACTACACGTGTGTAACACATCATGTAGGGGAGGGTTCCATTGGCGCCCCCAAGATGTAGTATTGAAGTCCGCGAACGGCACGGCGGGATTCGCTTCCGCCCCGCGTCGCAGAACCACAGCAGAAGGAGCCCCAGGATGTCCATCACCGTCTACAGCAAGCCGGCGTGCGTGCAGTGCAACGCCACCTACCGTGCGCTCGACAAGCGCGGCGTCCCCTACGACGTGATCGACATCACCAAGGATCCGGCGGCTCTCGACATGGTGAAGAGCCTCGGCTACCTGCAGGCCCCGGTCGTCGTGGCCGGCGCGGACCACTGGTCCGGCTTCCGCCCCGACAAGATCGACGCGCTCGCCGCCTCGGTGCACGCGACCGCCGCCGCCTGACCGACCGATCCATCCATGGCCGGCATCGTCTACTTCTCCAGCGTCTCGGAGAACACCAAGCGATTCGTCGACAAGCTCGGGCTGCCGGCCCAGCGCATCCCCCTGCGGGCGATCACCCCGATGATCCTGGCCAGTGAGCCGTTCGTGCTCATCGTGCCCACCTACGGCGGCGGCACCCCATCCGGGGCGGTGCCGAAGCAGGTCATCAAATTCTTGAATATCGAGCACAATCGTTCGCTGATCCGCGGGGTCATCAGCAGCGGCAACACGAACTTCGGGCCCGCCTACGGACTGGCCGGCGACATCATCTCCAGCAAGTGCCGGGTGCCGATGCTGTACCGCTTCGAGCTCATGGGAACGCCGGACGACGTGCGCGTCGTCCACGAGGGATTGGAACAATTTTGGAAACAACACTCCATCGGCCAAGCGGCGTGACCAGCGCTCCCGACTATCACGCGCTCAACGCCGAGCTGAACCTCTACGGCCCGGACGGCAAGATCCAGTTCGACAAGGACCGGGATGCGGCGCGGCAGTACTTCCTGCAGCACGTCAACCAGAACACGGTCTTCTTCCATGACCTGGAGGAGAAGATCAAGTACCTGATCGACAACGACTACTACGAGCCCGAGACGTACGAGCAGTACGACTGGGCGTTCGTGAAGGGGCTCTACAAGCGGGCCTACGCGTTCAAGTTCCGCTTCCCCACCTTCCTGGGGGCGTTCAAGTACTACACGAGCTACACGCTGAAGACGTTCGACGGCAAGCGCTACCTGGAGCGCTTCGAGGACCGGGTGGTGCTGGTGGCGCTCTACCTCGCCGCCGGCGACGAGCACCTCGCCGAGGGCCTGGTCGACGAGATCATGTCGGGCCGCTTCCAGCCCGCCACCCCCACCTTCCTCAACGCGGGCAAGAAGCAGCGCGGCGAGCTCGTCTCCTGCTTCCTGCTGCGCATGGAAGACAACATGGAGTCCATCGGACGCTCCATCAACTCGGCCCTGCAGCTCTCGAAGCGCGGCGGCGGCGTCGCCTTCCTGCTCACCAACATCCGCGAGTCGGGCGCGCCGATCAAGCACATCGAGAACCAGTCGTCGGGCGTGGTCCCGATCATGAAGCTGCTGGAGGACTCCTTCAGCTACGCCAATCAGCTCGGCGCCCGGCAGGGGGCCGGGGCGGTGTACCTCAACGCCCACCATCCCGACATCTACCGCTTCCTCGACACCAAGCGCGAGAACGCCGACGAGAAGATCCGCATCAAGACGCTGTCGCTGGGCGTGGTCATCCCCGACATCACGTTCGAGCTGGCCAAGCGCAACGAGGACATGTACCTGTTCAGCCCGTACGACGTCGAGCGCGTGTACGGCAAGCCCATGGCCGACCTGAGCATCACCGAGCACTACCACGAGATGGTGGACAACCCGGAGATCCGCAAGGACAAGATCAACGCGCGTGAGTTCTTCCAGACGCTCGCCGAGATCCAGTTCGAGTCGGGCTACCCGTACATCATGTTCGAGGACACCGCGAACCGGGCCAACCCCATCGCCGGGCGCATCAACATGAGCAACCTGTGCAGCGAGATCCTGCAGGTCAACGAGCCCAGCACGTACGACGAGGACCTCGGCTACGAGGGCGTCGGCAAGGACATCTCGTGCAACCTGGGGTCGCTCAACATCGCCAAGGTGATGGACGGGCCGGACTTCGGCGCCACCGTCGAGACCGTGGTGCGGGGGCTGACCAGCGTCTCCGACCACAGCCACATCCACTCGGTGCCGTCGATCGAGGCCGGCAACGACCGCAGCCACGCCATCGGGCTGGGGCAGATGAACCTGCACGGCTTCCTGGCCCGCGAGCACATCTTCTACGGCTCGCCCGAGGGCATCGACTTCACGAACATGTACTTCTACACGGTGCTGTTCCACGCCCTGTCGGCGTCGAACCAGCTGGCCGTCGAGCGGGGCACCACCTTCGACGGGTTCGAGAAGTCGAAGTACGCCGACGGCAGCTTCTTCGACAAGTACCTGACGCAGACGTGGGAGCCCGCCACCGAGCGGGTGCGCACCATGTTCGCCGAGGCGCACATCCACATCCCCACCCGCGACGACTGGGCGGAGCTCAAGGCGCGCGTGCAGGCCGACGGCATCTACAACCAGAACCTGCAGGCCGTGCCGCCCACCGGGTCGATCAGCTACATCAACAACTCGACCTCGTCCATCCACCCGATCGCGGCGAAGATCGAGATCCGCAAAGAGGGCAAGATCGGGCGCGTCTACTACCCGGCGCCGTACATGACCAACGACAACCTGAAGTACTACCAGGACGCCTACGAGATCGGGCCCGACAAGATCATCGACACCTACGCGGCGGCCACCCAGCACGTCGACCAGGGGCTCTCGTGCACGCTGTTCTTCCCCGACACCGCCACCACCCGCGACATCAACCGTGCCCAGATCTACGCCTGGCGCAAGGGGCTCAAATCGCTGTACTACATCCGGCTGCGGCAGGCGGCGCTGGAAGGCACCGAGGTGGAGGGCTGCGTGTCCTGCATGCTGTGACCGGCGGCGGGACCCTACCGATCGGTGAGCAGGGCGAAGGCGACCACGATGGCCAGCCAGACCAGGGTGAGGACGATGCGTTGAAATCGTTGACCGGGACGAACCCGCAGCCGCCGGCCGGCCGGCGCCACCGGCAGTTGCGCCGGCAGGGAGCTAACCACCGGGGCGCGGCGGGCCTCTGGCAGCCGTTCGTCGCGCCATCGCGCCCACTGTCCGAGCCGGGCGTCGACCGCGGCCACGGCGGCGAACAGCTTCGCCCAGCGCGCAGGATCGAGAGTGACCACCTCGTGCGGCGAGTAGAGCAGCAGCCAGTGGTCGACGATTTCCGCATCCAGGAACGCGACCTGGTCGATGAAGGTCGCCATCACGTCCGGGGCGAACAGGTACAGGGCGTCGAGCTCGTAGCCGTCCGGGGCGTACAGCGAGAAGTAGCGGTCGAAGTCGCCCTCGAGGTGCAGGCGCTGGCCGCGGACGGGGGCCAGCGGCAGGTTGGAGCCCAGCGGGGTGTCGTTGCCCCGGGCGTCCAGGACGATGTTGGGCAGGGCGTGCTCCAGGCGGATGGCGACGTAGCCCCAGCCGACGGTGGTGTGTTCGCGGTCCCGGCGTCCCTGTCTGATCTCGCACTCGAAGTTGCCGAACTCGACGAACCTGGGCGCGCCGGGGGGCGTCTGCAGCAGCTCGCGGATGCGGCGGTTGACGCCCTGGGTGAGGATCATGCCCGGATAGCCGGGGACGGTCTGGTCGCGGCGCTGCCGCAGCCCGTTGTCGGCGGCGAAGCCGTCGAGGCGGCAGGCGCGCACCTCCAGCCGGAGGGCGGACCGCTCCCAGACGAACAGGGTGACGGCGACGCCCGCCACGGGCACCAGCAGGGCCAGGGCGGCCAGGCCGAGGTCCGCCGTGCGGAAGAGCACCAGGGTGGGGATCAGGACGGAGACCGCCGCCATCCCCGCCAGCCCCGAGGCCCGCTCGCCGGCGTTCTCGACCCAGGGGCTGGACCAGGTGCCCGACTGCTGGGCGGCCCGCCGCCAGCGCCGCAGCGCCGCGCCGCTCACGGGCAGAAGCAGGGCGTTCACGTTCAGGTGACGGAACACGGATCGACCTCCCACGGGCCGGCAGACGGAGTCGGAGGACGCCCGCCCGTCGGTCGGCGCTCCCAAGCCGATTCTAGGAGGACACCGATCGGAACCGGCGGGGGCCGGCCGCCTGGGATACCCTCGCCACGAGCCATATTCGAGGAGACACTGGAACCATGTCGCAGAAGCTGAAACTCGTCGACCGCGTCGACGCCATCAACTGGAACCGGATCGTGGACGAGAAGGACCTGGAGGTCTGGAACCGTCTCACCGGGAATTTCTGGCTGCCCGAGAAGGTGCCGTTGAGCAACGACGTGAAGTCGTGGGGGACCCTCACCGACGAGGAGCAGCAGCTCACCATGCGGGTGTTCACCGGCCTCACCCTGCTCGACACCATCCAGGGCACCGTGGGCGCCGTGTCGCTCATCCCCGACGCGCTCACCCCGCACGAGGAGGCCGTGTTCACCAACATCGCGTTCATGGAGTCGGTGCACGCGAAATCGTACTCGTCGATCTTCATGACCCTGGCCAACACCCGCATGATCGACGACGCCTTCCGGTGGTCGGAGGAGAACGACCGGCTGCAGCGGAAAGCCGAGATCGTGCTCGAGGACTACCGCGGCGACGAGCCGCTGAAGCGCAAGATCGCCTCGGTGCTGCTCGAATCGTTCCTGTTCTACTCGGGCTTCTACCTGCCCATGTACTTCTCGGCGCACGCCAAGCTCACCAACACCGCCGACCTGATCCGGCTCATCATCCGCGACGAAGCCGTGCACGGCTACTACATCGGCTACAAGTACCAGCGCGGCCTGGAGCAGCTCGACGCGGCCGGGCAGGCGGAGCTCAAGGACTACACGTTCTCGCTGGTCAGCGACCTGTACGACAACGAGGTGGAGTACACGCAGGACCTCTACGACGGCATCGGCTGGACCGAAGACGTCAAGAAGTTCCTGCACTACAACGCCAACAAGGCGCTCATGAACCTCGGCTACGAGGCGCTGTTCCCGGCGTCCGTCACCGACGTGTCGCCCGCCATCCTGGCGGCGCTGTCGCCCAACGCCGATGAGAACCACGACTTCTTCTCCGGGTCGGGGTCATCATATGTGATGGGGACGGCGGTCAATACGGAGGACGAGGACTGGGACTTCTAAGACAGGTGCTGAGAGTTCCAGCCCGCTGAGGCTGGCGAGAGGCCCGGATCTGCGAGTCGCCGCGCTCCGGGCTTCGCTTTTTGTCGGGCGCTGTCGTGCCGACTTCCGGAGAGACGCCGGAGGCCGGAGACGAACGTCAGCAGCCGTTGGATGTGGCACGCGAGTGGCACGAGCGCACCTGCCAGGCAGGCGCGGGGAGGCTCGCCGGGGCGAATTTGCTCCCGATGTGTCCCTGAGGTCGTGCCACTGCGTGCCATAAGTGCTCGATCGAACCAGCTCGGATCGGCATCAGCAAGCCGATTTGGGAGGGTGCCGACTCCGAGTGGCACGGAGTGGCACGAGCGTCCTCGCGTGTCCGTTCGAGACCACGGGAGGGCACGATGAGCACGGCAAGAACCGCATCCAGGGCGTCGCGGCGCGAGGCGTGGGGGAGTCTGCCGAAGCTCTCCTCGGGTCGGTGGCAGGCGCGCTATCCCGGCCCCGACGGCGAGGTCTACACGGCCCGCACCGAGGACGATCAGGCGCTGACCTTCCACACCAAGACCGATGCCCGCACCTGGCTCGCCGCTGTCCACGCGAAGATCGCGCTGGGGGAGTGGGAGCCGCCCGCGGTCGTCGTCGCGCGTTGCCGGGTCGAGGAGGAGGCTGAGCGGGCTCGCACGGTCGGGTTCGCCGAGTATGCCGAGCGCTGGATGACGATGGTGCGCACCAGGCCGAACCGCAGCGGCCGGATGCGGTCGGCGGGCACCATCCGCACGTACCAGGGCAAGGTCACCGGCTACCTCATCCCGGAGTTCGGAGACACCCCGATCCGGCAGATCGACGCGGACCGCATCCGCCTCATGACCGAGCGGCTCGATCGGATCCCGTCGCCGCTGAATCCCGACTCGAACTCGAACGGGATCACCCGGCCGGTGCTCATCGTGCTCATGATGATCCTGCGGCAGGCCGTCCGGGACCAGCTCATCCTTGCCCTGCCGGACGTTCCGGTGCCCGGGCAGAAGCCGGTGCGCCGCGACGCCGACCACGATCCGGAGGCGGACGTCGCGACCCCGGTGCAGGTTGAGGCGCTCTACGAGGCGGCCCCGAAGCAGTGGTCGATTATGGTGCTGCTCGCCGCGTGGTGCCAGCTGCGCCGCGGTGAATGCCTGGGTCTGCAGCGTCGCGACATCGAGTGGCATGAGGATGGCAGCGCCACCCTGCATGTCCGTCGGCAGCTCAACGTGAACACCGGCGACTACACTGAGCCCAAGAGCGATGCCGGCCGGCGGTCGCTGAGCGTGCCGAAGTTCATGGTCGAGCGTCTGAAGGCGCATCTGCGGGACTTCGTTGCGCCGGGGGTGAAGGCCCCGGTCATTCCCGGGAGCCCGCGCAGCAGCATGCCGTTGTCGAACACGCACTGGGGCTACGTGTGGGGTGAGGTTCGCGACGGCGTTCCGAGCCTGCCGAGCGGCTTTCGATTCCACGACCTGCGTCACACCGGGCTGACCATCTTCGCCCAGGAAGGCGCCACACTCGCCGAACTCATGCGAAGGGGAGGACACGCTGACATTCGCCTCGTGCTCCGGTACCAGCACGCCACCATGAAGCGCGACCGAGAGCTCGCCGACCGGATGAGCGACCACGCCGCCGCCCGCATCGTCGCAGCCAAGAACGCGGCCAAGCGGTCGTCTCCGGACAGCGATGGACACCTGTGAAGGAGAGCACTCAAGCACAAAGGAGCCCTCCAAGATGACGAATCGAAAGCGCGACACCAGTCCCGGCGCGGCGGCGAATCTCGTGTCCCTCGCCGTAGCAGCCGAAGAGTTCGGCATCTCGGTCAAGACCCTGTGACGCCGCATCTCCGACGGGACCATCCACGGATATCGCGTGAGTCGGCTGATCCGCGTGGACCTCAACGAACTCTGCGATCAGCTCCTGGTCGAGATTCCGACGGCGAGGTGAGGCTCCACTGCGGGCCTCGTGGATGCCAGCGCCAGCGCTCCCAGAGTTCAGCAAGGCCGTTCATTTGGCGTTCTCGGACGTTGGCACGAGTGAGGATTGCGGGTACGGGCTTGCACTGTACATTGCACATGCGGATGGGGCACTGCGATGGCAGAAAAGAACGGGGGTGCAAATCTTGCACCCCGTTGGGCTTCTGGGGGGCTTGGTTCTCGGACGCTGGCGGCGGCGTACGGGCTGCTGCCGGTGTCGAACATCAGAACGTGTCGCGTGAGCCAGAGTTTACAAGAACGGGAAGGCTCTGCCGACCCCGATCGCCAGCAGGACGCGGCGGCCTCTCGCTCGCCGAGCGATCGCCATCTTCAGGGTTGAAGGTCCCCACACCTCGACACACGTCGTTCAGACCCGCAGAAACCCGGCTCAATCCGTACTCATACCAGTAGGATCGGAGTACTGGCTCATGTTTGGGCCACCCTTCCGGAGGGAGAACCGACGTGACTGAGCCCTGGCTGTCCGCAGGCGACATCGCCGCCCACCTAGGCGTCACCAAAGACACGGTCTACACGTGGATCTCCGAGAAGGCCATGCCTGCTCACAAGGTCGGCCGCCTCTGGAAGTTCCAGGCCAGCGAAGTCGACGACTGGGTGCGTAGTGACGCCGCTGCCGATAGCGCACCCGACAAGGCAGGTGAATAACGCTCGTGCGAATCATCAATAACGTCACTGACCTGTTAGGCGACGACCTCAAGCACGAAATTACGCCAGGTTCCAAAGTCCGGATCGCCGCCTCCACGTTCTCGATCTTCGCCTTTGAGGCATTGAGGAAGGAACTGGAGAAGGTCAGCGAGTTGGATTTTATCTTCACATCCCCTTCCTTCGTAACTGAGGAAGTAACCGACAAGATTCGCAAGGAGCGCCGGCAGTTCTTCATTCCGGCCGGGCACGCTGAGTCAAGCCTTGCCGGCTCGGGGTTTGAAATCCGACTGCGTAACAAGCTGACCCAGAAAGCTATCGCTCACGAGTGTGCGGACTGGGTTCGTCGCAAGGTCAGGTTCTATTCGAACACCACCGGCAATCCTATGCAGCAATTCGCCGTGCTCGACGACAAGACTGCCTACACCCAGCTGCAAGGTTTCACCACCGCCGACCTCGGCTACGAACGTGGCAACGCGGTATCCAACTTCGTGAACCGCCTTGATGAGACGCCGATGACCGAGCAGTACATGCACTTGTTCGACCAGATTTGGAACAACCCAGATCAGGTGCATGATGTTACCGACGCCGTGTACGAGCACATTGCCAGCGTCTACGCGGAGAACTCTCCAGCACGCATCTACTTCCTGATTCTCTACAATTTGTTCGCTGATTTCCTTGATGACGTCAACGATGACGTCCTACCCAACGATCGCACTGGATACCAGGACACGAAGGTCTGGCGGAGCCTCTACAATTTCCAGCGGGATGCCGCGACCGGCATCATCAACAAACTTGAGACTTATAACGGCTGCATCCTCGCCGACTCCGTCGGTCTCGGCAAGACGTTCACAGCACTGGCCGTCATCAAGTACTACGAGCTACGCAACAAGTCCGTGCTGGTCCTATGCCCCAAGAAGCTGGCGGAAAATTGGACGAACTACAACTCGAACTACACCACCAACCTCTTCCGCGAGGACCGCTTCGCCTACGATGTGCTCGCCCACACTGATCTCTTAAGGACGAGGGGCGAGTCCCTTGGCTTGGATCTGTCACGGATCAACTGGGGCAACTACGACCTCGTCGTCATCGATGAGTCCCACAACTTCCGCAACGCCGACTACGCCGAAGAGAAAGAGTCGCGTTACCAGCGCCTCATGCGCCAGGTCATCAAGGAGGGCGTGAAGACCAAGGTGCTCATGCTGTCGGCAACCCCGGTGAACAACCGATTCAACGACCTGAAGAACCAGCTCCAGCTCGCTTACGAGGGCGAATCAGAGAACCTCGCCAAACACCTTGACATCTCCACCAGTGTAGAGAAGGTCTTCTCCGACGCTCAGCAGGTCTTCAACGAGTGGTCCAAACTCGACTCTGAGCAGCGCACCACCGAGCGGATTCTGAAGATGCTGGACTTCGACTTCTTCGAACTGTTGGACTCCGTGACAATCGCCCGCTCCCGTAGGCACATCCAGACCTTCTACGACACCAGTAAGATCGGGACCTTCCCTGAACGCTTGAAACCGATCTCAGTCAGGGAGCCGCTGACCGAACTGACTGACGTGCCGAGTTTCAACGACATCTTCGAACAGCTCCAAGCACTCACCCTGGCCGTATACACCCCATTGGCCTACGTGTTCCCTTCACGCCGAGCCAAGTACGAGGACATGTACAACATCACCGCAGGGAACGCTCGATCCAACCTTGGGCAGGCAGGACGCGAGCAGGGCCTCAAACAGCTCATGACGGTCAACCTCCTCAAGCGGTTGGAAAGCTCGGTCGAAGCATTCCGGCTGACACTGGGCAAGGTCCAAGCCTCTGTCACACACACCCTGTCCCGGATCAGCAACCACGCTGGAAACCTCGCCGGCCTTGTCCCGGACATGGCGGGGCAAGACTTCGATATCGACGACGAGGACGACGCCAACATCGAGGCCCTCTCTTTTGGGGAGAAGATCCGCATCGACCTGGACGACCTCGACATCGAGTCCTGGCAACGCGACCTGTGGAACGATCGTGAGACCCTGCGTGAACTCCTTGACGAGATGAACAAGGTCACCCCCGATCACGATCTGAAACTCCGCAAGCTCAAGGAACTCATACGAGCCAAGGAGCAGCGCCCGATCAACCCGGGCAACCGGAAGGTCCTCGTCTTCTCTGCCTTCGCGGACACCACCGACTATCTCTACCGCAACCTCTCGCCAGCATTGACTGGGGCAGGGCTAGACTGTGCGGTTATCACCGGCAGCAGTCACGGGGCAAAATCCACGCTGGGAACGGGATTCGACTTCCAGCAGATCATGTCTCTATTCTCCCCGCGCTCCAAACAACGTGACCTGACGATGCCAGGTGAAGCACGCGAACTGGATGTCCTGATCGGCACCGACGTCATTAGCGAAGGTCAGAACCTCCAGGACTGCGACTACCTCATCAACTATGACATCCACTGGAACCCGGTTCGTATCATCCAGAGATTCGGGCGCATCGACCGCATCGGGTCAACCAACAAGGTCATCCAGCTGGTGAACTTCTGGCCTGACATCTCCTTGGACGAGTACATCAACCTCAAGGAGCGGGTCGAGAACAGGATGGTCATCGCTGACGTAGCGGGCACGGCCGACGACAACCCCCTCACCCAAGAGAATGCTGACGCCGCGTTCCGCAAAGAGCAGCTCCGCCGACTCCAGGACGAAGTCATCGAACTTGAAGATGTTCACACTGGAGTATCCATCACCGATCTCGGACTCAACGACTTCCGGATGGATCTGCTCGGCTACATCAAGCAGTACGGCGACCTGGCGACCACCCCCAAGGGCCTGCATGCTGTCATTCCGTCCAATCCCGGCAAGGGCCTCGTGCCGGGGGTGATCTTCGCCTTGCGCAACATCAACGCGGACCAGCACATCAACCGCGGCAACCGTCTGCATCCTCACTACCTCATCTACCTTGACGAGGCCGGCAAGGTCATCGCCGATCACACAAACCCAAAGCACCTCCTTGATCTGCTCCGCACCGGATGCCGCCCCCATGATGTTCCGATCCCCGCAGCCGTCCAGAGGTTCAACCAGGAGACCCGGGACGGCACCAATATGAGCACGTATTCCCAGTTGCTCACGGACGCGATTCACTCGATGATCGAGGTCACAGAGGAACGCGACATTGACAGCCTCTTCACCCTTGGGCACACCACGGCCCTGGCCCAGACCATCGTGGGGCTCGACGACTTTGAACTCACCGCGTTCATCGCCGTCGTCAACCCTGATGAGGAGATGAGCGGCCGTGGCTGACCTGCTGTTTCAGTGGCCACCCGCCGCCCGATTCGGACGGCGGGTGGCCAAGGAGAAGTTCTACGAGCATGCCAACGTCAACGCCACTCTGCGCGACAGATTCATCAACGAGGTCGCACGCGTGACGTGGGCATATAAGCTCGCCGAGACCACCATCAACCTCACCGACAGCGACCAGGTCCCTGAAATCCAGGTGTTCCAGATAGACGCCAAGGGCACTGACGTATCGAAACCAGTGCTCGCAACGATCGACAAGACGATCCCGACCCCGATCATCTTCGAGGTGAACCGCAGCACAACGATCGGACATGAAGTCCGCATGATTGCCGCCCACAAGCTACTCGGCGCGAGGGCCCCAAGAATCAGCCAGTACTTCACCACCGACTGGCAGCCTGCGGACGCGGAACGTCAGCCTTTGCCGACCGCCATAACCCTGTCAGCCCTCTATGTCGAGCTGCTGGAGCCACTGACGAACGTCAAGGTCCGTGCAGGTGAAGCAATGTCAGAGGTCGCTGACAGACTCGGCACCGTCGGCAGGCTCGAACGCGAGATCAGGACATTGGCGCGAAAACTAAACGCCGAGAAGCAGCTCAACCGCAGGGTCGAGCTGCGTCGCGCCCTCAAGATCAAACAAGAACAGTTGGCTGATCTCACAGAACGAAGGCAGAGGTAACACCGTGGACAAGTTGCGTATGACATCGCCTAATCTGACCGAGGAGAACATCGAAAAGATCGCCGAGCTGTTCCCCACGGTCATAACGGAAACCCTCGATGCCGATGGCAACCCCCAGCGCACCATCGACTTCGATCTTCTCCGACAGGAGCTCTCTGACCACATCGTCGAAGGTCCGCAGGAACGGTACCGGCTCGACTGGCCCGGCAAGCGAGCAGCCGCCTTTGCTGCCAACGCGCCGATCGCCAAGACGTTGCGTCCTGTCCGTGAGGAATCGGTCGACTTCGACACGACGAAGAACCTGTTTATCGAGGGTGACAACCTCGACGCACTCAAACTGCTTCAGGAATCCTACCTCGGCAAGGTCAAACTCATCTACATCGACCCGCCATACAACACAGGGAACGATTTCGTTTATGATGATGAATTTGCCGAATCCACCACTGAGTATCTGCAGCATTCTGGACAAATATCTGAATCGGGCGAGCGACTTGTCGCGAATACCGAATCCAACGGTAAGTTCCATTCTGATTGGCTCAGCATGATATATCCCAGGCTTCGCCTAGCTCGGAATCTTCTCACGGAAGATGGAATAATATTTATTTCGATCGACGATGGAGAGCACTCTGATCTTGTCGAAGTAGTAAAGGAAATCTTCGGCACGCGTAACTACATTGCATCAGTTGCAAGGGTAACCAAGAAGACCTCCAATAAGGGAACCCACTTTGCTCCGTCCAAAGATTACCTAGTCGCAGTAGCGCGTAACGTAGAGGCCCTTCATCCTTTAATGGACAGCGTTTCGGATGAATATCGGAAGAAATTCTCAGGAGTCGACGCTCGAGGTCACTTCGCGACTGTGGGACTCTACCAAGCAAGCCTAGACCCGTTGCGAGGTTGCGTGAACCAGCGGTACTGGATTGAAGCTCCCGACGGCACATTCTTGCTGCCTCCAGGGCCTAACCGTCCGAACTCGGTAACTGATGCGTCAAATCGCCCACCTGAGTCGCGGGAGGATCGGGTTTGGAGGTGGTCATTCGACTCTTACCTTGCGAAGAAGTCCTTACTCGTCTTCAAAGAAACGTCATCAAGTCCACTTCAAGATCAAAATGGTCAACAGTCACGCTGGAACGTATACACAAAGTATTATCTCGAAGACCGACTCGGAGATGGTATTCGCCCTCGTGACTTTCTCGATACCGTCACGAATGACCAAGGCACAAAGGCTCTGAGTAAGCTGGGGCTTGGAGGAATCTTTGATTTCGCCAAGCCGCCGCAGCTTGTGTCAAAGTTTCTCACATGGATTGATGATCCTCAGGCTGTTGTCCTCGATTTCTTCGCAGGATCGGGAACAACAGGTCAAGCCGTACTCGATCAAAACGAACTCGACGGTGGAACTAGGAAATTTGTCTGTATTCAGCTTAATGAAGACTGTCCTGAAGGCTCTGCGGCAAGAAACGCGGGCTTCATATCTATCGCTGCTGTTGCACGCGAGAGAATTCGACGTGCGGCACAGGCGATACGTGACCGAGGGTCCTTCAACGCAAGTGCTATTGATCTTGGTTTCCGCACGTTATCTGTAGATACGACAAATATTATTGACAACCTCCGGACCCCCGACGTAACGCTCCAAAGCGAGCTGGAAACATTCAGAAGTAGCGTAAAGTCCGACCGTTCCGACGAAGACTTATTATTCCAGATACTCCTTGATTGGGGCTTAGAACTATCGCTCCCGATCAGTCTCGTCGATATGGCTGGATGCAAGGTCTTCTCTGTCGATGACGATGCACTGCTTGCCTGCTTTGCTAGTGATATCAGTGATGATGCCATTCATGAAATGGCACGACGCAAACCATTACGTGCTGTGTTCCGTGATGATTGTTTCGAGTCTGACGACGCGCGAATCAACGCTGAGCAGGTTTTCCGTGAAGTGTCGCCATCGACTGAAGTGAAGGCGATCTGATCAAGATGAAGCTTCAGTTCAAGGTCCAGCAGTATCAGACGGACTCGGTCAACGCAGTCGTTGATGTGTTCGACGGCCAGCCCAAGTATGACGGGACCTCCTATCGTGTCGACCCTGGCCAGGTTCGTTCAGGTATGACCCCGCTGTATGCAGACTCGGGGCTGCGAAACGCGGAGATCACACTTAACGATGCCCAACTACTCGCCAATGTGCAGAAGGTGCAGCGGACTGAAAACCTCCCGCTGTCGACCTCGCTCAAAGACAGCAAGGCGGCCCCGCATGCTCCGAACCTGGACGTGGAGATGGAGACCGGCACCGGCAAGACGTACGTCTACATCAAGACCATCATGGAACTGCACAAGCGGTACGGCTGGTCGAAATACATCATTGTCGTGCCTTCGATCGCCATCCGCGAGGGAGTGAAGAAGGCGTTCGACGTCACTGCCGACCATTTCCAGCAGTGGTACGGCACGAAGCCTCGCTCGTTCGTCTACAACTCGTCGCAGCTCCACGAGCTTGAGCGTTTCAGTTCGGACGCTGGCATACAGGTGATGATCATTAACATCCAGGCCTTCAACGCGACCGGCAAGGACAACCGGCGTATCTACGACGTCCTGGACGACTTCCAGTCCCGCAAGCCGATTGACGTGATCGCTGCGAACCGCCCTATCGTCATCATCGACGAACCGCAGAAGATCGGCGCCGAGAAGTCGTTGAAGGCGCTGTCTAACTTCAACGGGCTGATGATGCTGCGCTACTCGGCGACGCACAAGGTGGAGCACACGAAGGTGTACCGCTTGGATGCGCTGGATGCCTACAACCAGAAGCTCGTGAAGAAGATCGCCGTCCGGGGCATCA
The DNA here is from genome assembly GCA_047722305.1 of Pseudoclavibacter sp. Classification (GTDB taxonomy): domain Bacteria; phylum Actinomycetota; class Actinomycetes; order Actinomycetales; family Microbacteriaceae; genus JAKVJE01. The sequence continues at coordinate 86,902 of JBDNYM010000001.1, forward strand.
CCGTCAAGGGCCTTGCTGGTTCGACGGCTTACCTGTATTTAGAGGCTATCGAAATCTCGAAGGGTGCGCTACCGCGCGCGCGGGTTGAGATCGAAGTCCAGACCAAGACCGGGATCAAGCGGCAGGTCAAACGGGTGGAGAAGGGCACGAATCTTCACGACCTATCCAATGGGTTGGAAGCCTACCGGCCCGACGGTAAGTCGCTTGTGGTCGTCGACATCGACGCGAACCGGGACGTTATTGAGCTGAGCAATGGTGACATTGTCTTCGCCGGTCAGCTGGCCGATCGTGACGTCACCGAGAACACGAAACGTCGTATCCAGATTCGCGAGGTCATCCGTGCCCATCTGGACAAGGAGCGTGAGCTGTTCAGCCAAGGCATCAAAGTGTTGTCGTTGTTCTTCATCGACGAGGTCGCCAAGTACCGTGACTACTCGCGGGAGGACACGCTCGGCGAGTACGCCCGGATGTTCGAGGAAGAGTACGCGCTGATCCGCGGCGAAGTCTTGGGAGAGCTGGCCGTTGACGATGCGACCGCCGCTTACCAGACTTATCTGCGCCGCGACCCGGTCCGTAAGATTCACGAGGGCTACTTTTCGATTGACAAGAAGACTAAGCATCAAGTTGATGGCAAGGTTTCCGGTCGAGGCGATGACAAGGGCGAGTCGATTGATACCGATGCCTATGACCTCATCCTCAAGAACAAGGAACGTCTCCTGTCCTTCGACGAGCCCGTCCGATTCATTTTCTCCCACTCGGCACTGCGTGAGGGATGGGACAACCCAAATGTGTTCGTCATGGGAATGCTGAAGAAGAGCAACAACACTGTGTCACGGCGTCAGGAGATCGGCCGCGGGCTGCGCTTGGCTGTGGACCAGCGGGGTGATCGGATGGACGAGGCCACCGTCGGTGCCCGCGTCCAGGACATCAACGAGCTGACCGTGGTGACCGACGAATCGTATACAGACTTCGTGGACGGCCTTCAAAAGGAAATCTCCGAGTCTCTGGCCGCGCGTCCGCGCACGGCGAGCGTCAGCTTCTTCAAAGGCAAGACCATACAGACCGCCACGGGTGAGTCAGTGGTCGAAGAGCATTTGGCCAGAGCCATCTACAACTACTTGGCTCGCAATGACTACATCGACGACGACGGACATATCACCACTGCGTACAAAGACGCGAAGATCGAGGGGGCTCTGGCCGTGCCGACGTCGGACGTGTTGCGGCCGGTCGTCGACTTCATCTGGCCGTTGGTCGACTCCTTGTACATTGACGTACCCAAGCCTGGCGACGACCGCAAGCCGAAGAAGATACCCCTCAACGAGGCTAACTTCGGACGCAAGGAGTTCCAAACCCTGTGGGGCCGGATCAACCACAAGGCCGTCTATGAGGTTGCGTTCGATTCCAGCGAGTTGATCCGCAAGGCCATCAGCCACATGGACAAGCATCTCAACGTAGCCTCCATGCAGTACGTGGTGCAGGCAGGGGAACAGCGTGACGAGCTGGAAGCTGACAATCTGTCCAAGGGCACCGGGTTCGCAGTGTCTTCCACAGAGACTGTGGCCGAGGCGCTCACGGCCGGGTCGCAAGTGAAATACGACCTCTTGGGCGAGATCGCAGAGAAGACGAAGCTCACCCGTCGAACTGTCGCGGCCATTCTCAAAGGCATCCGTTCGGACACGTTCGGCAAGTTCCGTCTCAACCCCGAGCAATTCATCACCGAGTCGGCACGACTAATCAACGAGCAGAAGGCAACCGTTATCGTCGAGCACCTCGCCTACGACGCCTTGGACGAGACGTTCAACTCCGCGATCTTCACCGAGAACCAGACAAAGCAAGACCTCACCAATGCCGGGAATAAGCTTACCAAGCACATCTATGACTATGTGGTGACTGATTCCAAGGTGGAGCGTGCTTTCGTCAATGAACTAGACACCAGTGCGGAGGTTGCTGTCTATGCGAAGCTCCCAGGCGGGTTTTTCATTCCCACGCCAGTGGGTAATTATAACCCAGACTGGGCGATCGCGTTCAAGGAGGGCAGCGTCAAACACATCTATTTCGTAGCGGAGACAAAAGGCTCCCTCTCGACACTCCAGCTCAAGGGCGTCGAAGACGCTAAAATCGAGTGCGCTCGCAAGTTCTTCGACTCGCTCAATAAGAAAAACGGCGACGAAGTCACCTACGACGTCGTCACCAATTACACCGAGCTGATGCAGCTTGTCACAGCATGATGCTCGCGGCAAGAGCCTGCGACAGTGAACTTTTGAGGAGGAATAAGCGATGCTCGATAAAATTGATCTTGCGGGAATTCCATGCTTCGAAGGCGGGTCGAAAGATATTGGCCCATTGACACCTGTCTCATTCATCTTTGGTCCAAACGGTTCGGGAAAGACATCGATATCACGCAGACTTGCCAGCATTTCCGATATCTCAAGCCCGCCGGCGTCTTGGGACGGGACACCAATGGATGTGCGTGTATATAACCGAGACTTTGCCGGCCGTGTGATCGAGCAGTACTCTCATCTGAAGGGCGTCTTTCTCATTGGTGAAGAGAACGTTGATATCCGAAGACAACTCGAAAAGCTGATCGGTCCCGACGGAAAAAAAGAGAAGGCCAAAGCATTATGCGACCGTGCGGAGTCGAATCTCCACAAGCACGAGGACGAGTTCAGCAAGGCTCGTGCGGCACTGACAGATGAGGCTTGGAAGAAGCGCGGCTCCGTCCCAGATGAGATACGACCGATGTTCGACGGGTACAACGGTTCACGAGAGAAATTTGCCAACCGGCTGATTGTCGTCGCTGAAGACTCCGCGAATGAACAGTCACAAATAGCGAAGGAAACTTTGCTGAGCCGAGCAAGAACCATCTTCGATGCCTCTTCTAGCGAAGAAGACCAGATCAAACAGGTCCCTAGTCTTGACGCGTCGAAGATGGTCGGATATGCACTGCTTTCCACGAGCGTAGTAGGCAGCCAAACGTCTACATTGTCAGAACTGATCGAAAAGCTCGGTAACAGTGACTGGGTCTTACATGGACGCCCATACCTTGAGCAATCTCATAGCCTTTGCCCATTCTGCCAGCAAGAGACGCCAGAGTCCCTGGCCAAACAACTTGAAGATCTATTCGACAGGACATATGAGTCGCAAAGAGCTGATCTTGCGGTATTTTCCGAAGCATACTCGTCACAGACTTCTTCACTGCTTGGATCGGCAAAGACCCTGCTGAAAACCTCAAGCGCTGTTGTCGACGACAAGCAGTTGAAGCTCGCAATAACAGAGTTAGAAAAATCGATATCGGAAAATCTCAGCACTATCCGTCAGAAGATCGAGACTCCATCTTCCATAGTTGACTTACAGGATTTGTCGACTTCAATTGATTCCATAAACTCGCAGGTATGTGAGGCTAACAAAGTAATCGCGGAGCGCAATCGCCAGATCAAGCAACGAGCCAAGGAACGCCCCGCCCTTGTTTCAGATTGCTGGAAATATTTCGTGTCACAAGTGGTGCGTGACGAAGTCACCCTATTCCTAGCGGAGAAGAAGCGCCTGACTCCCGCAATCAATGGGATAAAAAGAACCTTAGAAGGCGCCGAAGATCAACTTTCCGATGCCGAACAACAGGAGCACGACCTCAATGCCCAACTTGTGTCCAGTCAACCCACGATCGAACGCATGAACTCCATGCTGCGTGGTACGGGATTCACCTCATTCAAACTCGCACCCTCTCAAGATCTACCGGATGGATACACTATTGTCCGTGAGAACGGTGTTATAAAAGCTCGCTCGCTCAGTGAAGGCGAGTGTACCTTTCTGTCAGTTCTCTACTTTTTCTATCTCTTGCAAGACCGAGGAATCGATGCAACTGCTCGCGATATTCTCGCTGTTATTGACGACCCGATTACAAGCATGGATAGTGATGTGATGGTCGTCGTTAGTACGTTAATTCGTTCTCTCGTTGCCCAGGCGATTGAAGGTACCGGTCGTGTTTCGCAAGTTCTCGTACTTACCCATAATGTGTATTTTCATCGTGAAGTGACCTATCGATTCAGCAACAAGACGGCCGATCCTCGCAGATCGTATTTTGTGATCCGCAAAGGAGACGGTTGCGGTAACAATATTCAGCGCTTCGTGGAGAACCCAATTAAATCGATATATGGGCGCTTGTGGGATGAGGTAAGAGCTGCTGGCACGGAAACCGGATACCAGTCGCCAGTCGGGCTAGAAAACGTCATGCGGCGCATTCTCGAGACGTACTTTTCGATTTTGGGAAATGTCGGGCAGAAAGACGTCATTGACAAGTTCAAGGGCCAAGAACAGCTTGTATGTCGTTCGTTGTACATGTGGGCAAATGGGGGATCGCATAGCATCTTTGATGATAGCGATTACTCCCCGTCGTTACAAAGCGTCGTGACGTATCTCAAGGTCTTCAGACAAATCTTCGTTGCGACAGGGCAGTTACCGCACTACGAGATGATGATGTCGGAAGGCTCCTTCGTGAAACCTGCAGACTGATCTCTGTCTGCGACCTGCTCTGGACGGCCACGCGTCTTGCAGAAGAGGTCAAAAGGCGCCCTTGAGACCGTGCCGCGACGTTGCCTGAGGCGTGGCGACTTCCCGCGGCGGCGTCCTTGCTGGTCCAATTGACCACCGGAAAACTGTGAATTACAGTTGACATATGGAGATCGTCAAGAGCGCGACCTTCGATCGTTGGCTCCGCGCCCTGAAGGATCGACGGGCCATTGCCCGCATCCTGGTGCGCATCGACCGTCTTGCCACAGGGAACTCAAGTGATGCGAAACCGGTCGGCAGCGGTATCTCCGAGTTACGGATCGACTACGGCCCGGGCTATCGGGTCTACTACAGGCAGGAGGGCCAGCGCCTGGTCCTGCTGCTCTGCGGAGGCGATAAGTCAACCCAGCAGCGCGACATCGAGCTCGCACACCGGATCACACAGGAATGGAAGAACAATGAGCAACACGACTGAGAAGTTCAGCCCCTACGACGGCGCCGACTACCTCGGCAGCCTGGGCGACGCGGCCGTCTATCTTGAGGCCGCGCTCGAAGATGGCAACGATCCTGCGCTGGTCGCACGGGCACTCGGCACCATCGCCCGTTCCGGGAACCTCAGCGAACTTGCCCGCCGCGTCGGCATGAGCCGCGAGGGCCTCTACAAGGCCCTCTCCGGGGACGGCAACCCGAGTTTCGCCACCATCGTCAAGGTCGCTGGTGCACTCGGGCTCAAGCTCCACTTCGAACCGATCGGTTGAGCCCTGCCTCTGACGGCCGTCAAGTACGAGAATGATCGTGCACGTGGCCCGTCGCGGCGGGCCAAAGCAGTTTCCCGGCACAGGTGGGACGCCGCAGGTACGAACGAGTGCCCGATCAGCGCGCCCCGCATGACCCTGCGCCTCCAGCCCAACGAGGCAAGATTGGGACTTCTGAGACAGGTGCTCAGCGTCCCGGCCTGCTGAGGCTGGCGAGAGGCCCGGATCCGTGAGCCGCCGCGGTCCGGGCTCGCTTTTTGCCGGGCGCTGTCGTGCCGGCTTCCGGAGAGACGCCGGAGGCCGGAGACGAACGTCAGCAGCTGTTGGATGTGGCGCGGAGCGGCACTGGCGCACCCGCCAGGCGGTCGTGGGGAGCCTCACCGGGGCGAATTCGCCCGTCACGTCGGTCCACTTCTCAATCGTCGACGATATCCGGCGAGGGGAGGCCGCCTTTCACCGCGGAAATCTGGACATCACGTATGAGGAGATGCGGCCGGAATCACTGCCGGCGGCCCTCGAGTTCTTGGGCGGTCTCCCAGATCCTCGCGGCGGAGACTGCATCCTGTAGGGGTTTGAACAGCGGCTGTCGGGCCGGTGCGCCGCCGAGATGTCCGAGACCCCGCGGACCGTAGAGCGCGCCGCCCTGGGCGTCCGGCGAGGTTGCGGCCATGACGGCGGGCAGCCCGGCGCTCTCCACGGTCCCCACCAGACCCAGCCGAGAGAGCACGCCGATCAGGCCTCTGCCCCTGGCGGCATGGTCGCGGCCGAGTTCGGGCCGGGCTGCGAGCAGGCTGGTGGGAGCGATGCCGGGGTGGGAGAGATTGCTGGTGATGCCCCACCTGAGTTCGCGGCTGCGCCGATCGAGTTCGAGGCCGAAGAGTCCCAGGGCGATCTTCGACTGGCGATAGGCGGCCATGCCGTCACCGTAGCCATGCTCCCATTCGAGGTCATCCCACTTGATGGAGCCGGAGGCTGCGGCAACGCTGACCTGCGAGGTCACGTGCGCGTGGCCGCTGCGCAGCAACGGCAGCAGTCCCATCACCAAGGCGAAGGCCCCGAGGAAATTCGTGCCGAATTGCAGTTCGAAACCGTCCTGGGTGAGGCGTCGGCTCGGCGGGGTCATGACGCCGGCGTTGTTGATGAGGATGCCGACCGGCACTCCCTCCTCGCCCAGCGTGTCGCAGAGCGCCGTCACCGAACTCAGCGAGGAGAGGTCGAGGTCACGCAGCGAGACGCGCTTGCTGCCGCTTCGTGTGGTGATCTTGGCCAGGGCAACCTCGCCTTTGCGCTGATTGCGCACCGGCAGTATGACTTCAGCGCCGGCTCCGGCGAGTCGGGCGGCGATGCCGACGCCCATGCCGTCGCTCGCACCGGTCACGACGGCGCGCACCCCGGTCAGGTCGGGGATGGAAAGATCTGGCGTGTTTTCCGACATGTGATCTCCTTCCGACCGGGCAGTTCTCAGCCTTGGATCTCGGCGTGCGCCCTGGTCTCTTCCACTGTCTCCGTCTTCAGGCAGGGCAACGAGTGAGCATCTATCCGCGGATTGCCAAGACGTGGATACGGCGTGGGCAAGTGTGCGCGCCTCTGGTATAGGTGAGTGTGGACCGGTCGACCAGTTGCACGGCCAGATCCGGTCTCCACGCACTTGGCCAGCTGTGAGGGAGACCACCACGCGAACGGACACCTTGATGCCGGAAAGCAGCCGACGATAGCCATGAACGTCGATAGACGAGGATTGGCGGATTTCCTGCGCTCGCGACGCCTGGCGCTGCAGCCCGAGGACGTCGGCCTGCCGCGCGGCCAGCGCCGCAGGACGCCGGGCCTCCGCCGCGAAGAGGTCGCCGCGCTGTGCAGCATGTCGGTCGATTACTATGCGCGGCTCGAACGCGAGCGGGGGCCGCAGCCATCCGAGCAGATGATCGCCGCCATCGCGCAGGGCCTGCATCTCTCGCTCGGCGAACGCGACCACCTGTTTCGCCTGGCCGGGCACACCCCGCCCGGGCACGGCATCATGAGCGAGCACATCGCACCGGGCATGCTGCGCATCTTCGACCGGCTGCAGGACACGCCAGCGGAAATCGTCACGGAACTGGGCGAGACCCTGCGCCAGACCTCGCTCGGCATGGCACTGGCCGGTGACCTCACCGCGTATCAGGGGTTCGAGCGCTCCATCATCTACCGCTGGTTCAGCAGGCCCGAGTCCAGAGGCCTCTACGCGCCGGGCGACCAACCATTCCTTTCGCGCCTCTGGGTCTCTGGCCTGCGCGAGGTGGCGACCCTGCGCGGGCCGAAATCACGGGCGAGCGAAATGGCCGACAGCCTGCTCAGGCACAACGATGAGTTCCGCGAAATCTGGAGCGCCCACGAGGTCGGCCTGCGGCCGCCGGGCACCAAGCACTTCATGCATTCGGAGCTGGGCGAGCTGGAGCTGAATTGCCAGACGCTGCTCGACCCGGACGGCTTCCACTCGCTGCTCGTCTACACGGCCATTCCGGGCAGCGAAAGCGCCGAGAAGCTCCGCCTGCTCTCAGTTGTGGGCACCCAGATGATGGGGGGAGAGCAATCGCCGCGTAGCTGACCGCTGCACGCAGATGCCATACCGGCGCGACTCAACAGCGCCCGATGCCCCCATCGCTCAAAGTCGCCGCGCGTTCCCACTGACATCACGTTTATCGGGCACGTCGGCCCCGGCTCGAATTCACCGTGATATCGGATATCGGCTCGCCGGCGGACGCAAGCTCACCGAAGACTCCGGTCAATCATCGGCGGTCTGTTCCTGCCTCGACCAGGTCGGCCTGCGCAGAAGACGCCGCCAGCACGCGGGTGCTGATCACATCCTCGAGCGTTGCTCCGGCAGACGCCGACCCCTGTTCCAGCGTCTCCATGCCCGCCTCGGCCTGGCCCGCATCGTCGCCGACTGCGACGCCCGATCCCTCGTAGCGGGTGGCGCCCGCCGTGGCCCTGATCGTGACGTAGCCGAAGTTGTCGAGCGCGATCTCACGCACGGTATCCGGGTAGGTCAGCTTGACAAATATGGCGGACGATCTTGAAGCGCTACGGCGGTTGTTCCTGATCGACGACCAGCCGGCGTTCAACCCCAATATGCGCCCTTCGGTGCGCGTGGGGAAAACGCCCGAACGGCATCTGGCCGCCCATCGAAATCAAACTCTGCGTTCACCAGATCGACGAAGCGGCATCGAAGCTGCTGGCGTTGCCGGCGGATATCAAGCATGATTCGCGAGTCACAGTGCTAATCGACGGGTTCCACCGTCACATCGTTCTTTTGGTTTGTGATGGTGAAGTCCTTGTTGAGCGATGCGATGAGGAAATTCGTCGAGTCATTGCCCGTGGCATTCGCGTCAGTGCTGCTGGAACTGCTGGATCCATCAGACTGCTGGCTTTGCCCATTCGAACCGCTGGTCGTGCTGCTTTCGCCCGCAGCGTTACTGCCTGGCACATATTTGACCTGTGAGACGTACATGCCTGTCTGGGAGTATTCGCCGCTCGCGGTCTGGGTTCCATCCGCATTGCCGACGTCCGAGAAGGAGAAGTCCCAGTCTATGCTCCACGTCACGTCGTACGTATTCACGCCGGTTTGCTTGATCTCGTTGACGGTCACATTGCTGAAGCCGATCGAGGAGGGGGTGAACCCGGGGATGGGCGATGCGATATTCGTCACGGCGTTTTGTTTGAATTGCACGTACACCGGATTGCTGGTGCCGCCGTCGAAGACGGATGCGACGTTGCCCGACGAGTATCCGTCCGTCAGATCCGACAGAATGCTCTCGGCGTTGGAGAACAAGTCGCTTGCGGCACTTTGCGTGAGCCCCTGGCTCCAGTTGAGGTAGACCGATGAACCATCGGCGACATCGCTCACCGGAATGGACCTCGTTTTGACGACTCCGTCAGGGAAAATCTTCTGCACCCGGAGCTGCTGGTCGACGAGGACGGGTATCTGGTTGAACTTGTAATCTCCGCCGCTCAACGTCCCGATTTTCGACGTTCCAACATACACGTCGCCGTCGAGTACGTTCGAGTAGAGGTGGAAAGTGACGAACTGGAGATTGAAATTGGCCCGAGCAGTGCCGGTTGTCGCTTTGACGCTCTGCCTGAGGTCGACTTTGACCTGATTGCTGACCCCCTTGGCTGCGACGTTGTACGACCCGGGGAAGACGCGATTGAGCGTCCGTGTATACGAAGCGGAATCCGAAGTACCTACGTCCGAGCCGGCCACCGAGAGCGTGAGATCGGGGACGTCCGTATGCAGCGCGAGCTTCTGCGGCGTGACGACCACCTGGTATTTGGGGAAGAGGAGGTACTGCGTTCCGGTGCGTTGCATGGACGTTCCTGGAAGCAGGCCGTGACGTGGTCTTCCGGCAGCGGCGGTGATCGATGACGGCAGGTTCGGCTTGTGCTTCAGATCGGCGGCGGCGATCGGCTTCTTCGTGTCCGACCATACGTACCAGCGCAGCGTTTTTGGGCTCAACGGACCATGGGCGTTGTAGCTTTGGACGTACCGGTTCAGCTCGCTGGATTGATGTGTCCAATAGAAACTGAAGCCGGTTGGCGAGGCCCCGAAATAGTTGGCGAAGTAGTATCCGGCTGAGACTGCGGCCCACACGAAGCACGCTGCACCCACCCCGAGCCACACCCACCGTGTGACATGCCGTGGCAGCGGTATCTTGGCGCCGATTCGAGCCGGCTGAACGGGCGTTTCCACTCCCTCTGGAGACCGAGACTGCGCGCTGGTATCGGTGCTCTGAGCATCCTGGCGATAGGGCTCTTCAGATTTCGCGTCGGCGACCAGCGCGGCGAGGCCATCATCATGCCAGGGCGCTTCCAGCGGCGTCGTCATGGAGACCGTGGGGTAGACGCCGGTGCCTGCGAACGCTGCTTCGCTGCCAGCAGCAGTTCCGTCGCCGGATATCGGGGAGTTGCTTTCTGCCGGATTGCCCTTGAGGGTGGAAAGCTCGAAGCCACGGCCTTTGGCCGCACTGAACTCTGGGAACGATGGTTTGTGGCCGTATCGGCTTTCGTAGGCGAGGGCCCAGACATGCGGAAGATCGGCCGGCGGCACCTTGACTTGCTCCGTCTGGAACTCACCCGCCGTGTGTGCCGCGTCGGCGGCGGCTGGTTCGGGAGCCCGCCCATACAACGCGTCGAAGTATTCTCTCCGCTCCTGCTGGTCCATAGCAGCATTCTCCTCTTCTTGAGCCTGGTGCTGTTTCGTGCGGCGGCAAACTTTTCCGCACTCGGTGGGTGCCTGGTTCGGGAGCCGAGAGAAGGTTCGGTGAGCGAGGAACTCGCGGCGTAGGCCCGTGCGCAGTAGTGAATCAGCCAGATGGTGGGGTTTCTGCCACCGGAGGCACGCTCGCTGGCAGAACGGCGGTGAGGCTGGCAGATTTTGTGAGCCGCCCGCCCGGCGAGTGGACGCTGCCGGCGAAGAAGTCTGGACGGGGTGTAGCCAATCTGCCGATCCGGCGCGGGGCTGAGCCGCAGCAAGGTGCCTGGACCAGAGGTCTCCGTGACCGCGCCCTCGGCTAGTAAGGTCTCAGTACGTCAGCGATCGGGGCGCCGCCCCGGATGCACCGGTACCGGGGATGACGGCGGCCCGCAGAAGGAGCACAGCATGCAGATCATCGGAGTGGTCTTCGAGCGGTCCGGGTTCGCGGCCGCGGCCGAGCAGTGCGCCGCCCTGGGGGCGGTCGACGCCGTCCGCGACTTCCGCGTGCTGACCGACGCCGACGCGGAGGCCGCCTGGACGGCGGTGCGCGATTCGGCGTCTGCGGGGGACGTCGTCGTGGTGTCGTCGCTGGCGGTGCTGGGCTTCGGCTCGCGGCCGCTGCTGTCCGCCGTGGCCGCGCTCGCGGAGGCCGGGGTCGACCTGGTCGCCGTCGCGGAGGGCGTCGACACCCGGGTGCAGAGCGGATTCCTGGCCGCCGCGACCCAGCTCGAGGCCGGGGTGCAGGCCGCGCGGCGGGCCGACGCCGTCGCCGTCATCGACCGCGCTTCGCACCGGGGCGCCCAGACCCCGCCGAAGGCCGAGTTCATCCCCGTCGAGTTCGCCGACCTGGTACCGGCCGACCGCCGACTCGGCTGACGCCTCCGCGGCCAGCCGCAGCCGTCCAGCTGCCGGGAGGCATCATCCTGATCGGCACATCCGTCGGCACATCCGTCTGATCGACGCAGCCGCCCGGCGGGTGCAGCAGACCCCGCCCGACCGGGCTGCGTGTCCGTCCCGGGGCACTTCCTCGCAATCGGCTGACAATCTGCCCGGCCGCGGGACCTGCCGCCGATTCTCCCCGACGAGCCGCGGTAGATTCTCGCCGTACCCCGATCGCCGATCCTCGCGCTTCCTCCGCATATCCGGATCGCTCGTCGTGGTCGGAGCGGAGAACCCCACATGAGGGCAGCGTGCGCAGTGCGGCCATGGACCGGAAGCTACGGGGCGGGCGTGCCAGCCGGGATCGACCGGGACGACCGGACGCTGACCGGCATGCTCCGCGACACGGTCGCGGCCCATCCGACGGCCGCCGCGCTCGCCTACTTCCAGCGTCGCCTCACCTACCGTCAGCTGGATCGCGAGGTGGACGCCGTCGCCCGCGGCCTGGCCGGCCTCGGTGTGCAGGCCGGCGACCGGGTCGCGCTGCTGCTGCCGAACTCGCCGCAGCATGTGATCGCCTTCTACGCGATCCTGCGCCTCGGGGCGATCGCCGTCGAGCACAACCCCCTCTACACGCTGGACGAGCTGGCGCCGCAGTTCCGCGACCATGAGGCGAAGATCGCCATCGCCTGGGACCGCATCGCCGCGTCGCTGCTGACGCTCACCGCCACCGCGCCGCTGCGCGCCGTCGTGTCCGTGAGCCTGCGCCGCGCCCTGCCCTTCCGGCTGCGGGTCGCGCTGCGGCTGCCGCTGAAATCCGTCCGCGAGGTGCGCGACAGCCTGCCCGACCTGCACGTCTCCGGCGCCATCTCATGGGAGACGCTACGGCGAGGCCGCGGCGTCCTGCCGGAATACCGGGGTGCCGCCGATGACGCGGCGGTCATCCAGTACACCAGCGGTACCAGCGGCACCCCGAAGGGCGCCATCCTCACCCACCGCAGCCTGCTGGCCAACGCCCGCCAGGGCCGGGCCTGGCTGCCCGGCGTCCGCGCGGCGGGGGAGACCGTCTACGCGGTGCTGCCCATGTTCCACGCCTACGGCCTGACGCTGTGCCTGACGTTCTCGCTGAGCATCGGCGCGAAGCTCGTGCTCTTCCCCGCCTTCGAGCCCCGGCTGGTGCTGCAGGCGATGCGCACCGACCCCGCCACCTTCCTGCCCGCCGTGCCGCCCATCTACGAGCGGCTGCTGCGCGCCGCCGCCGCAGCCGGCGTGTCGCTGGCCGGCATCCGCTACGCGATCTCCGGGGCGATGCCGCTGTCCGAGCAGACGGTCGCCGACTGGGAGCGCGCGACCGGCGGCGGTCTGGTCGAGGGCTACGGGATGACCGAGGCGTCGCCGATCATCGCCGGCAATCCGCTGGGCGGCACCCGCCGCGCCGGCAGCGTGGGCGTGCCGTTCCCCGGCACCGACGTGCGAGTGCGCGCCGCCGACGACCCGACCGGGCCGGACCTGCCGGCCGGGCGGATCGGCGAGCTGCAGGTGCGCGGTCCCCAGGTGTGCCGCGGGTACTGGAACCGGCCGGACGAGACCCGCGCCACCATCCTTCCCGGCGGCTGGCTGCGCACCGGCGACCTCGTGCGGATGGACGCGGACGGCTTCATCACCATCGTCGACCGTCTCAAAGAGCTCATCATCAGCGGCGGGTTCAACGTGCTGCCCGCCGAGGTGGAGCGGGCGCTGCGGGCGTTCCCCGACGTGGTCGACGTGGCCGTGGTCGGGGTGCCGCGGCGGCACGGCGGCGAGCAGGTCGCGGCGGCCCTGGTGATGCGGGCCGGTGCCGTCCTCGACCGTACGAAGCTGGCCGAGTTCTGCCGTGGGCGCCTGGCCGAGTACAAGATCCCCCGTCGTTTCGCCGAGGTGGCGGAGCTGCCCACCTCGATGGTCGGCAAGGTCATGCGGCGCCTCGTGCGCGAGCAGGTCTTCGGCTGATCGGCTCGCGGTCCGGCGGCCGTGCCGGCCGAGATGGCTGGGGGCGCGGCCGCCCGGACGCGGGGGCCGCGCACCCCTGGGCTCGGCGTCGATGCCGTCAGTGGATGAGCACCTTCAGCGCATTGTGTTCGGCGGCGTGCCCGAACACGTCGTACGCCTCCTCGACCTGATCGAACCCGAACTCGTGGGTGACGAACTTGTCGGCGGGCAGCTGGTGGGCGGCGACGAGCTTGAGCAGCATCGGCAGCGTGTTCGTGTTGACCAAGCCCATCGAGATGTCGATGTTCTGGATCCACAGCTCGTTGAGCTTCAGCTCGACGGGACGGCCGTGCACGCCGACGTTGGCCACGCTGCCGCCCGGGCGCACGATCTCGGTCGCCATGGTGAAGGTGATGGGCGTCCCCACCGCCTCGATGGCCACGTCCACTCCCAGGCCGTCGGTCAGGGCCAGCACCTGGTCGCGCCAGTCGGAGGCGCCCGAGTTCACGACGTCGCTGGCGCCGAAGTCGCGGGCGCGGGCGAGCCGGTTGTCGTCCAGGTCGATGGCGATCACCTTCGCCGGGCCGTACAGGCGCGACGTCATCACCGCCGACAGCCCGACCGGCCCCGACCCGATCACGGCGATGGTGTCGCCGGGCTGCGGGCGCCCCGCCTGCACGCCGATCTCGAAGCCGGTGGGCAGGATGTCGGAGAGCAGGATCCCCTCCTGGTCGCTGACCCCCTCCGGGATCTTGTAGACGGAGTTCTCGGCGAAGGGCACGCGCACGTACTCGGCCTGGGTGCCGTCGATCATGTACCCGAAGATCCAGCCGACGCCGGCCTTGCCCTCGGGGTCGAGGCAGTGGCTGTACAGGCCCTGCTTGCAGTATTCGCAGCGGCCGCACGAGCTCACGCAGCTGAGGATGACCCGGTCGCCGACGGCCAGCCGGCTCACTCCCGAGCCGACCTCGGTGATGGTGCCGATGCCCTCATGCCCGAGGATGCGACCGGTCTCGACCTCGGGGGTGTCCCCTTTGAGGATGTGCAGGTCGGTGCCGCAGATGGTGGTGGCGTCCATCTTCACGATGACGTCGGTGGGGCGCTGGATGCGGGGGTCGGGGACGTCAGTCCAGGACTTGCGCCCGGGGCCGCCGTAGACGAGAGCTTTCATGGTTCCTCCTTGAACCGTACCGATGGAGCAGGTCTGCCCTGCTACCTGCAGTGTCCCGCTCCAGCGGTGCGATCTTCTGGGGAAGCGCTCGGCGATCGTCTCGAATCAAGACGGTGCGCGCCCTGCCGGCAGTCCGTAGGCGGCGAGTTTGCGGTAGAGGGCGGCGCGCGAGATTCCGAGCAGCCGAGCCGATGCGGTGCGGTTGCCGTTCGTCCAGGCGATGGCGGCCGCGATCTCGCGGCGCTCGGCCAGCTCGATCTCGGTGAAGCGCCGTAGCCGGGGCACGAGATCGGGAGGGACCTCTGCGACGGTCCCGCCGGGCTGCCGTTCGAGCAGCTCTCGGACGACCGCGGCCAGCTCGTCGATGTTGTCCGGCCAGGATGCGGCCGCCAACCGGTCGACGACCTGCCGCTCGATCCGGCCGCCGCCGCCGGGGACGATCCGATCGGCGACGGTGCGGACGATGGACGCGAACTCCCCTCGACGCTGGCGCAGGGCGGGCAGCATGACCGTGTGGGCGACGTACGGCAGCAGCTCCCGGAGCGGGGACGCCTCGCGCAGCACCGGCGGAGCGGCCGTGAGCACGGGCCGGTGCAGCCGCCCGCCGAACCCGGGCGTGGCCAGGAACCGGTGCACGGTGGCGAGCTCGTCGGCCCGCAGCAGCTGGGCGTCGGCGAAGACCACTGCGCCGTGCCGGTGCGCGTCCTCGTCGGTGAGCTGGGAAAGGCCCTCGCGGACGCGTCCGGCGCGCAGGACGCTCATGGGGGCGCCGGGCGCCACGCGCTGCAGGGCGTCGGCCAGCAGCGTCAGCCGTCCCGACCCGGGTTCTCCGAGCATGAGCAGGGACTGGCCGTGGCGGAGGGCGTGGATGGTGTCGTTGAGGGCCGGCTGCCAGAGCGACGAGGCCTCGGGGGCGGCGGGGCGCAGGGCGGCGCCGGCGCCCGTCGCCCGCAGCCGGTCCGCGATGAGCGCCGCCGTCCGCTCGGCGAGCTGCCGCATCCGAGGGTGGGAGTCGCGCTGGCGGGCGGTCAGGTCGAGCACGCCCAGCACCCGCCCGCCGACGGGGTCCATGATCGGCGCGCCGGCGCAGGCGTAGTCGAGGAACGCCCCGCGGTAGTGGGCGCCCGCCTGGACGAGCGTCGGACGGCCGGTGACGGCTACGGTGCCGATGCCGTTCGTCCCCACGGCGCGCTCGCCGAAGTCGGCGCCCGGGGCGAGCTGGATGAGGTCGAGCGCCGCCATCGCGGTGCGGCTGCCGACGGTGCGCATCTGCACCCGTCCGCGTCCGTCAGCGAGGATGACGCCGACGGGGAGCCCGCCGAGCTGATCGCAGAGAGCCCGCAGGGGCGGTCCGGCCGCCCAGACCAGCGGCGAGTCCTCTGCCGGGTCGGAGAACGGCACGTCGGCGGCGTCGGCATCGACTCCGGCCCGTCGTGACCGCAGCCAGGACGACGAGATGGGCCCGGGGACGCCGCGAGCCAGCCGGCCGCGATGGAGGAATTCGTCCCTGGCGGCGGTCAGGCGCGAGGGAAGGGAAGCGGTCATGGTCTCTCCTCGTCGAGAGCGGCGGCACGGATGCCGTCACCACTGAATCTAGCGCCGAGTGCGGGTGCGGACAACGCGGTTGCGCCCGAGGCCTGGGGGGCGTCTACGGCCGCGGGCGGTGAATCACCGGCACCGCGCTGGTGTCGGTCAGCGGCCCGGAGTGACGCCGCAGATCGGGCAGGACGGGGATGGCGGCGAGTGCGAGCCCGGCGCCCAGGAGCGCCATGATGCCGCCCATCCCGAACGCCCATCCCGGCCCCCAGGCGTCGATGAGCACGCCGGCCAGCGCCGACCCGATGCCGGAGCCGACCAGCTGGCCGGTTCCCACCCAGGCGAACGCTTCGGCGGTGTCGGCGAACTTCAGGCTCGACGACACGTTGGCGAAGAACACGGCCAGCGACGGCGCCGACCCGATGCCGGCGACGATCTGGGCGGTGCCCACCCACCAGACGTTGTGGGGCGCGAACGCCGCCATGAGCACCCCGAGGCCGACGACCGCCGACCGGGTGCCCATCGACCAGGGCGCCATCACCATCCGCGACGACACCACCCCGGCGATGGCCGATGCGACCGAGAGCACCGCGAGCAGCACCCCGGTGGTGGCCCCCTGCCCCTGGAACGCGGCCACGACGGCGGTCTCGTTGGCGCCGAAGGCGGCGACGATCAGCGCGGACGACACCACGGCGATGAGGATGGGCCACTTGCGCATCACCGCGCCCATGCGGTGCGTCGACGGCGGCACGGTGACCTGCCCCATGACGGGGGTCAGCAGCAGCCAGGCGCCGCCGACGGCGCCGAGCGCGGCGGTCAGCCAGAGCGCCACCCGGGTGGACGCGGCGCTCGCGCTGAGCGTCACGAGCACCGGCCCGAAGACCCAGATGAGCTCCTGGGCGGCGGCGTCGAGGCTGAACAGGTCTTGCAGACGGCGGGCCGGGACGAGCTTCGGGTACACGGTCCGTACGGCCGACTGGACGGGCGGGGCGAAGAACCCCGCCAGGAACGAGAGCACGAGGAACGCCCAGAACGGCCCGTCGACGAACCCGAAGGCGACGATGCACAGCGTGTCGGCCAGCATGAAGACGCCGAGCACCTGGCGCATCCCGAACCGCGCGAGCCAGCGGCCGGCCAGCGGACCGGCGATCGCCGCGCCGGCGCAGAACACGGCGATCGTGAATCCGGCCTGGCGGTACTGGTGCAGCATCTGCTCGACGTGGATGAGCGCGGCCAGCGACAGCATCCCGTTCGGCAGGCGGGCGACGAGCTGCGAGCCCACGAGCGGCGCCACGGAGCGCTCGCGGAGCACGTTTCCGAAGAACTGCATTTCTGCACCGCCGACTGGTCTGAGAGGGTCTCCTCCCCGCGGCCCGGTTCGGGGCGGCGGGGGATGTCCGGTCGAGTCTACCGGTCGGCAGGCGACTCCACATACCGTCCGGTCGGTACGGATCTCAGTCGGGCGCGCCGTGCCTCAGCGGCCGCGCAGCAGGGTGCCGAGCCGCTGCAACGACACCGGCTCGGCCGTCCCCAGATCCTGGGCGGAGACGCTCACCCGGAACTCCTCGAGCATCCACCGGGCCTTCCAATCGCGGTCGCGGCCATCGGCGACGGCTTCCGCGAAGGTGATGCCCCGCTCCGGCGCCCCGGCCTCTGCCAGCAGGGACTGCGCGCGGGAGATCTGACTGAGCGGGTCCCGTCCGGGCTGCTCCACCACGCGCTGGGCCCGGCGCGCGGCGGCCCGCAGATAGCGGGGAAGCTCCCGCAGCTGCCGGACGCCGACGGCGCGCACGAACCCGTCGAACACGAGGCCGTCCACCTGCGCCCGGAGATCGGCGGCCACGGGCAGCAGGCGCGGCGAGCGGATCCCGGCGATCGCACGGTTCGCTTCCCGGGCCGCCCCCAGGGCCGCGGCAGCAGTCTGGACGATCCCGGCCAGTCCGGCGCCGACGGCCGCATCCGCCGCGGTCGCGAGCCGGGAGAACGCCTCGGCGTCGCGAACGGCCCAGGCGTCGGCGGCGGCCACCTGCGCGTCCACGAGCGCGGCGGCGGCATCCTCGCCGAGCGCAGTCGGAGAGCGGTACGGCCCGGCGGCGACCGCCAGCCGCTCGGCAGTGGTCAGGTGCGAGAGGACGAACGGCACCGGCGGGTGCGCCGCGCACCGCACCAGCCGGCTGAGGCCGCGCCAGTGCGCGCGGTGCGCCTCGTCCTCATCCGCGAACACGCGCACGCCGGCCGTGTCGCCCTCGTCGACCAGGGCCGGCCAGACCCGTACCGCGCTGCCCGCGATCCGCTGCGTCTCCTCGGCGGGGAGGCCCGGCAGCGTCCACGAGGTGAGGCCGGACTGCTCCAGCGGCGAGTGGGTGCGCTCGACGCTGGCCTGCGCCTGCTCTGCGAAGTCGCGCTGCAGGGCGTCCAGGTCCGTCGACTCGGCCAGGGCGCGTCCCTGCGCGTCGAGCACCCGGAACGTCAGGCGCAGGTGCGAGGGCAGCCGGTCCGCATCCCATGCCTCTGGGGGAATACGTTGGCCGGTGAGGCGTTCGAGCACCTGACCCACCGCCTCGGTGAAGGGGCGGCCGTCGGGAGCGGCGGGCAGGGCCGCGATCACCTTGCGCGCGAAGTCGGCGGCCGGCACCGCGTGGCGGCGCCACTGCTTGGGCAGGCTGCGGATCAGGGCCTGGACGAGCTCCTCGCGCATCCCCGGCACGAGCCAGTCGAAGCCGGCGGGCGTCAGCTGCGGCAGCACCGCCAGCGGCACGTCCGCGTTGACGCCGTCGGAGTCGGCGCCCGGATCGAACCGGTACTGCAGCCGCAGGTCGATCGCGTCCTGCCGCCAGGTGGACGGGTACGCGCGCAGGTCGGCGGGGGAGTCGTCCTCCAAGACGTCGTCGAGGTCCAGGGTGAGCAGATCCGGGTGCTCGCGGCGCTTCTGCTTCCACCAGGCGTCGAAGCTGCGCTGGTCGGCGATGCCCGCCGGGATGCGCTCGTCGTAGAACGCGAACAGCGCCTCGTCGTCGACGGCCAGTCGGGAGCGGGTGCGGTTCTCCAGCTCCTCCACCTTCGCCCGGGTGCGCTGGTTGTCGCGGAAGAACGCGTGCCGGGTCTCCCAGTCGCCCTCCACCAGCGCCCCGCGGATGAACAGCTCGCGCGCCAGCTCGGCGTCGACGTGGGCGAACAGCGCCGTGCGGTTGGACACGATCGGCAGTCCGTACAGCGTCACCTTCTCGGCGGCCACGACCGCGCCCCGGCGGCGCGACCAGTGCGGCTCGGCGTACTGGTGCCTGGCCAGCCCGCAGCGCTCGGCGAACGGCTCCGCCCACTCCAGCGGGATGGCGGCGCTGGTGCGCGCGTACATGCGGCTGGTCTCGACCAGCTCGGCGGTCATGATGCCGGCCGGCTGCTTCTTGAACAGCGCCGAGCCGGGATGCACCCAGAAGTGCGCGCCGTGGGCGCCGAGGTAGTTGTGCCGCTGTTCGTCGTGCAGGCCCAGCTGCGAGAGCAGCCCCGCCAGCAGACTCAGGTGCACGGCGTCGCCGTCGTGGCGGCTGCTGGCTCCGGCGCTGGCGGCGCGCCGCTGCGGGCGCGTCCTCGGGACCGCCGGCACCGGCACGGGCTCGGTCTGATGGCGGGGACGATGCCGTGCCCGCCGCAGCTGCGCGACCAGATCGAACCATTCCCGTACGCGCATATAACTCAGAAACTCCCGCCGGCACAGCCTTCGGAACGCGCTGCTGGAGAGCGCGTCGCGCTGCTCGGACACGTGGTCCCAGAGATTCAGGACGGTGAGGAAGTCGCTGGTCTGGTCCCGGAAGCGGGCATGCGCCTGGTCGGCGGCCTCCTGCGCCTCGCGGGGACGCTCGCGCGGGTCCTGCACGGTGAGGAACGCGACGATCGCCTCGACATCCTCGGCGCATCCGCGGGCGCGCGCCTCGATGAGCATCCGCGCCAGGCGGGGGTCGAGCGGGAGGTCGGCCATCTCGCGCCCCACGTCGGTGAGCCGGGTGGCGCCGCGGCCGGGTTCGACGGCACCGAGCTCCTGCAGGGTGTCGAGCCCGGCGGCGATCTGCCGGTGCTCGGGCGGCTGCAGGAAGGGGAAGTCCTCGATCTCGCCCAGCCGCATGACCGCCATCTGCAGCACGACGCTGGCCAGATTGGTGCGCAGGATCTCCGGGTCGGTGAACCGGGGCCGCCGGTCGTAGTCGTCCTGCGAGTACAGCCGGATGCAGATGCCGTCGGCGACGCGGCCGCAGCGCCCGGCCCGCTGGTCGGCGCTGGCCTGGGAGATCGGCTCGATGGGCAGCCGCTGCACCCCGCCGCGGGTGAACCGGGAGATGCGGGCGGTGCCGGTGTCGATCACGTACCGGATGCCGGGGACGGTCAGCGAGGTCTCGGCCACGTTCGTGGCCAGCACGATGCGGCGGCGGACGCCGGGCGTGCGCGTGCGCTCGAAGACCCGGTGCTGCTCGGCGGCGCTCAGCCGCCCGAACAGGGGCAGCACCTCGGTGAAGCGGTGGCGCCCGGAGAGCGCCTTGGCGGCATCCCGGATGTCGGCCTCGGTGGGGAAGAACACCAGGATGTCGCCGGACGGCTCGGTCATGAGCTCGTCGACGGCCGCCCCGACGCCCTCCAGCAGCGACATCCCCGACTCGACCGGGTCCTCGTAGCGGACCTCCACCGGGTAGGTGCGGCCCGACACCTCAATGATCGGGGCGTCGCCGAAGTGGTGCGAGAAGCGCTCCACGTCGATGGTGGCCGAGGTGATGATGAGCTTGAGGTCCGGCCGCCGCGGCAGGATGCGGGTGAGGCAGCCGAGCAGGAAGTCGATGTTCAGGCTGCGCTCATGGGCCTCGTCGATGATGATCGTGTCGTAGGCGTACAGCTTGGGGTCGTGGCGCAGCTCGGCCAGCAGGATGCCGTCGGTCATCACCTTCACCCGGGTCTCGGGCCCGACCCGATCGGTGAACCGCACCTGGTAGCCGATGGTCTCGCCCAGCCGGGTGCCGGTCTCGTCGGCCAGCCGCTCGGCGATGGTGTGGGCGGCGATGCGCCGGGGCTGCGTGTGCCCGATGAGGCGGCGGCGGGTCTTCCCGCCGCGCTGCACCGGTCGTCCTCGACCCAGCTCCAAGCACATCTTGGGGATCTGGGTGGTCTTGCCCGAGCCGGTCTCGCCGGCGATGATGACCACCTGGTGGTCGCGGATGGCGGCCATGATCTCGTCATGGCGGGCGGAGACCGGCAGCTCCGGGGGGTACTCCAGGCGCGGTTCGGCGAGCGGTCTGGAGGTGGGCATGGGTGCCAGTCTACGAGGGCGGGCCGCTGCGGCGCGGGAGCCGTCCGTCCGCTGCGCCGGTGGCGAGGCCTCCGGGGGCTCGTTGCGGACCGGGGCCTGGAGAGGGTCTGCCGGGGAAGGACGCGGCAGCGGGAACCTCCGCCCTGGAGAGTTTTCCACAGGCAGCCGCCTGGGCCGTTTTTCCCACATGGCCGTCGCGTAGGTTGGAGGCATGTCCGACTTCAGCGAGCAGATCCAGCGCCAGGTCGAGGAGGCCCGGCAGCGTGCCGCTGCCGCCCGGGCGTTCGCCGAGCGGACGGAGTCGCTGACCGCTTCGGGGCACAGTCCCCGCGGCGAGGTGGAGGTGACCGTCGATCGGGCCGGACGGCTGGTGGACATCGCCTTCTCCTCGCGAGCGCTGGAGGACGTGTCGGCCGGCGCCCTGCGCACGCAGGTGCTGCAGGCGACGGCGAAAGCCCAGGCGCGCGTCCACGCGGCGGCGATCCGCCTGGCCGAGGACGCGTTCGGGCGGGACTCCGCTACGACGGCGATGTTCCGGGAGCAGTTCCCGGGCCCATCGCTCGGCGGCCGCGACGAGGACGAATTCAGGGGCGACTCGCGCGGCGGGCTGCTGGGCTGAGGGCCGGACCGAGGGGAGCGCCGCGATGGCTGGAGAGATCAGGGCCGACCCGGACATCCTGCGCGGCCATGCGCGTGGGGTGTCGGTGCTCGCGGAAGACCTGGACGACGCCCTGGCTGCGGCCCAAAGCGTCAATCTGGGCGGTGGCGCGTTCGGCGTGCTGTGCGCGTTCCTGGTGCCCCCGGCGGGCCTCGCCTCGTCGATGGCGGTCGCCTCGCTGCGCAGCGCGGGCTCGATGCTGCGACGCGCCGCCGCGGAAGTGAACGGCTGGGCGGACGATGCCGACGAGACGGAGTCCCAGATCGTGTCGGACATCCGGGCGATCGCCGCCGCGCTGGACGGGGCGTGATCGCACGTGTCGGGTGAATCGCTGATCGCCGCGCCGCGGGACACCGCGTCTCCGCTGAGCGGCACCCTGCTGCTGGAGGACGGCGCCGGCTTGGTGTCGGCGATCAACAGCCGCAGCTGGGTGGACGCGGCGGTGAGCGGTGCCGCCACGGGCCTCGATGTGGCCGCCGCGGTGGCCAACCCGCTGGCGACGGTGGTGGCGATGGGTGTGGGATGGGTGCTCGACCACATCGAACCGCTGAAATCCTGGCTCAACGACCTGACCGGCGATGCGGGGCAGGTGCAGGCCTTCGCCGCCACCTGGCACAACATCGACACCGCCGTCGGAGAGCTGGCCGCGCGGCTGGAGCGCCGGGTGACCGGCGACCTGTACGAGCTCGCCGGGGCGGCCGCCGACGCCTATCGCGCCCTGCAGGCGGACCTCGCCAAGATGCTCGGCGCGGCCGGCACCTGGGCCGGTGCGATGGGGACGGGGCTGGAGATCGCGGCGACCATCGTGCAGGCGGTGCACGACATCGTCCGCGACGCGATCAGCCAGATCGTGGGGATGGCGGTGCAGTCCGCCGCGGAAGTGGCGTTGAGCGTCGGGCTGGCCACCCCGGCCGTGGTGGCCCAGGTGGCCACGAAGACCGCGAGCATGGCCGCCAGCATCGGGCGCAAGGTGACCGGGGTGGAGCGGTCGCTCCGGTCGCTGGAAGGCCTGCTGGAGAAGCTGAAAGGGCTCTTCCACGACCTCGGCGGGAAGCTCGACGGCGTCCTGCACGGCGGGGGAGGAGAGGCCGCCCGCGCCGGGCGGACGGGGGCGGCTGCCGCCCCTGCTGTTGAAAGCAGTGAGTTTGATCATTTCGTGGCGTTCTTCGATGGGGAGAGTTATAAGAAGTATTGGAATTCTTCGGACTCCACGCTCGGTCCGCGCGATAAATCATTCTTCGTCATGCCGGTGGAGGACAGTGCTGCTGTGCATAATGCGGGGGATGCCGCACGCTATACCGGGATGTCTCCTGCTACCCAACGGGCATATACGCAGGGTGGGGACGTTTACGGGATTTCCTTCCCAGCCGCCGGTTATTCGGCCAGGCTTCCTACGGCAGAAGATGCCGGCCATTGGGCACATTTTCTGGAGGGCGGTCACACGGCAGTCAGGACGGAGGGTCCCAAAGGAGGATTTCTCATCAACCCGACCCGGGAACGGGTGATTCCTGGAGGGGGCAAGATACCAGCGGGTGCCGTCATCTTCAAACTTGGGTCGCAGGGTGAATGGATAATCGTGAGGAGGTCTTCCTGATGGAATTCGATGAACAGGGATGCGACGTCTGCAGGCAACAGTGGCTGTCCGGATCGCATCCACGGGAGTTGTTCACTTTTGCACCGGGGCAGGTGAGCTTCTACCAGTGCGATTTGTGTGGAGCATACTGGGAAGAGACAGACAGATACGCCGTACAGGTTGATCAGGACCGAGTTCAGAAATGTCGAGAACTTCTTGAAGGGAAAACCAGGTGACTGATTTCGTTGGTCTTTGCATTCAGGCAGCGCATCGGGGAGCGATGCCGGTAGAACAACTGCTCTGGGTGGTAAGTGGGGCTGAATTTGTGATTCTCGTTACTCCGGAGAGTGCGCAGTCTGGGGATCGGTCCGGTGTGGCACCGCAGATTATCACTGACGGTAGATCTCAGTTCGTATTGCTCTACACCAGCCAGGATATCGCGGCCTCCGGTCAATGGAGGTCGGGCAATTTCTCAACAGTTCGCGGATTCCAGGTCTTTGCAAACCTCCCTGACGGGGTAGGTCTCGTGATCAATCCTGAAACTGCGCAAGGATTCGAGATGTCAGCGCCCGGGGTCTCGGCTTTCAAACAAAAGCTGCGACCCGTCATCGGTTGAAGATATGTATAAATGATCAACTATCGTTCGGTAGACATCAGTCGCTTGGTGTTGAGCTCGCGATCGACGAGGCGAAAATATGACGTCCATCCCCTTTGATGATGCCGGCTGCGAGCGGTGCCGTACCTACTGGTTGGCTGGCATGGAGGGCGATGCCCTGCATCCGATCGCGACGAAGACCTTTGGCACTGACCTGTATCGCTGTGAGGCATGCAGGCAGTTCTGGGAGAACAACCCCGGGGGATACCCCGGGGCGGTGACCGTCGATGCGGCTCGCCTGTTGGCGGCGCATCCTGAAAGCATCGGCGGAGAAAGAACCACAGACTGAGGGGTGCATCTTGCATATCAGCGTGGCTACCTGATGTGGCTCAGAGAACGAGCAGGTGTGGAATGGACCGGATGACTGCCCCGCGGATCATTGCGGAAGAGGACTTTAAATATAGAGTGTTCCTTTCAGCACCTGACAACGCCTTGGATGCGGTTGTCATGAGGAGACCTCTGACGGATATCGTGTGTACAACACGGATGAGCGCGCCGCAGTGGACGAGAATTCGATTCCGATCTTCTCGGAGGAGAGCTCGGCATTGACGGAATTCGTAGAACGACTGCGGGCTTGGAATGAATATCTGCGACTGAGGAATACCAACAGCTAAATTGGTCGACTTTCGGTGTCGGAGACGAGGACAGTATGGACCCACGCGATTCGTTCTCTTCACGCCATGACCGGTACTCGTTGGGCTTCGATGAAGACTCTGGGAAGTACTATGTGTCGTTTCCAGTCAGCACTGGAATCGTTGACTACGAGGAATACTACGCGTTGACAGCGGAGCAGTATCAGCGGTTCTCAGATCGCCAGGACCTCGCGCTCCAATTCGTTGATTCGTGCCGTCAGCGACAGCATGATGACTTGCTGATTCAGAAGCCAGGCTGGAACCGCGGTACTCCAGTGTGAGCTGCCGAGAATAGCCCCGGATCGGGCACTGATCGCATCCTCGGTCAGCGGCCCCCGCCGCCGCCGCCGCCGCCTCCGCCGCCGGCGAACCCACCGCCGCCCGAGAACCCGCTCGACGAGGACGAGCTGCTGGCCACCGCCCCGGAGCCCGAGGTCAGCGAGCTGGACAGCCCGTGGATCGCGCCGACGAACACCCCGGTCGTGAACGGGTCGGGGCCGGATGCCCAGCTCGGCTGCGTGCCGGTCCGCTCGTAGAGCGCGCCGAGGGCACGCGACCAGCTCTTCTCCTGCCCGAACAGCGCGGCGTAGGGGAGCAGCCGCTCGTAGAGGTGCACCAGCTCCGCGCCGGTGGGCATGGTGCGGCGCTGGGCCCCGGCCGCCGACTGCAGCACCTGCAGCCGGCGCTCCTCGGCGACGTCGATGAAGAGGCGGAGCCCTTGCAGATGCTCACGCGCTTCGGCTCCGGCCGCCGTCAGCTGCGAGGGGCGGGCGAAGAGCACGAACAGATCGACCACCAGGGCGCCGACCCCGCACAGGAGGGCCGTCCAGCTCAGCGGTCCCGATGCCCCGGCCATCCCGAGGACGGCGCTGAGAGCAATCGCCGCTCCTGGGGCCCCGAGGGCCGCGACTCGCGCCCAACCGGGCAGGGGGCGCGTGGGGCGGGCTCGCAGCCCTTGGCGGCGCATCCGAGCGGGGAGTTCGGACAGCGTCGTGCCGATGGCGTCGCCGCGGTGCTTCGGCCCGTCGGTGAGCGACGTCGTCACGCCTGGTGCGGGAGTCTGAGGCGAGAAGATGTTGCCGACCACCTTCGTCTCGAGGTCGTCGAGCCCGTCCGGGCGCAGCAACTGCAAGTCGTAGTCGGTGCCGAGCAGTCGCTGCCGGCCCTGGATGAGGTGCGCGTTGCCGCGGACGGCCAAGTCGAGGATGAAGGCGGTCAGGGCCCGCGCCGAGTGGGCCGCGCCCATCAGGTCACCGGCCTCGAACACGGACAGCCCGGCTGGCGGCTCGTACTGGGCCACGACGATGCCGCGCCCCGGGGCGTCGCGCCAGTGGCGCAGCCGGGCGATGAGCGCCGTGATGAACCCGGCGATCGCCAGCAGGATGCCGGCTGCGCCCATCCCGATCGCCCACGGCTGGGATGCGGGTGCGATCGGCACGGTGAACGTGCCGGTGCGGAACGACACTCCGATGGTCATGGTCTGCTCGGGGCCGAGATCGGTCGTCGAAGCGGCGAACCGGGTGTCGTCGCCGGTGGCGGGCTGAGTGCGGCACGGCGTCGTGGACCCGCCGGCCCCGGCCACGCACAGCGTCTGCGGCTGCCTGCGGGCGGTCAGCTCGGACCCCATCCGCACCGTGGCGGCGACCGAGCCGAACCGCTGCGCCCACTGGGTGCCGTTCACATCCCAGTAGAACTCCTGGTTGCCGGTCTTCGCATCGGTCGAGATGACGTTGCGCTGGGTATAGGTGATGATGAAGGTGTGGCGGCCGCGCAGGTAGGTGTCGTTCCCGACCGAGATCTTGACGTCGCCGCCGGAGGAGTCGATCTGGTACGGCACCGGGGCGCCGTTCTGGTCGGTGACGGAGGCGACGCGGACGTGGGTGTTCACCCCCTTGTACTCGACGGGGATGCGGCGGATGATGCCGCGGTTCTGATCGAAGTCGGGGAAGACGGGGGTGAGCGTCTCGACGGTCTTCAGCCGGGAGGTCCCGTCGGCGGCGCGCGACAGCGTGTAGTCGGCGGCGAACGAGTCGAACGCGAAGTCGTCCACGCCGGCCCAAGCCGGACGCGGCGCCGGCATCAGGATGAGGGCGAGGGCGAGCAGGAGCAGCGCGCCGATCGCGATCGGCGTCCGGGCGGCGATTGACAGGCGTCTCACAGGACGGAGTCTATGGGCGGGGGCTCCGCGAGACCTGGGCGCTCGCTCGATGCTGCCGGCGGCGGGCGGCAGCCATCGCCGCGAGGTTCAGGCACCCGTTTGCGGCGCGAGGCTCATGCCGACGGGGGTGCCGGAGCCTCGCATGACGGTGAGGGGGGCTCGCGCCCGCTCAGCCAGCTCATCCGGCGACCGCCTCCCCGGCGTAGAAGCGGCGCAGGTCGGCGGCGAACTTCCGCAGCGCCGGCCCGCTCGTGTACACCATGTGGCCGGCCTCGTAATACGAGCGCTGGATGTTGCCGCGCAGCTGCGGCGGCAGGCCCAGGTGGCGCAGGTCGTATTCGGTCTGGTGGAAGGGCGTGGCCTGGTCGTAGTAGCCGTTGGCGACGAGCACGCGCAGCCCGGGGTGGCGCACGATGGCGTTGGCGAGGTCGGGCAGCACCAGCGGGTAGGGGACCTCCCGGCCCCAGCCGCTGCGGGAGTGCTCGGGGAGCCGGTGCTTCCACACCCAGCCTTTGCCCGGCTCGCTGGAGCCCCAGTCGAAGTCGGCGAAGCCGTGGCGCTCGTCGCGCCCGTCCCAGCCGAGCTCGTCGCGCAGGTAGGCGTTCACCAGGGCGGAGTAGGCGGGGTCGAGGAAGGCGTCGTCGACGACGAAGGTCTCGTCGTCGCTGGCGGCGTCGAGGTCGTACCCGGCGATCCGTCCGTCGTAGCGGCCGACGATCTTCCGCTCGTCGCGCAGCAGCTCCTTGCGGAAGCGGTGATCGGGCACGCGCAGATCGGAGCGCAGGATGTAGGCCGGGTCGAGACCGGTCAGCTCGGCGTAGCGCTCGGCTACTGCCCGCGCCGCATCCGCGGGCAGGGCATCTCCCTGGGCGAGGGCGCCGCGCAGCTGCTGCGAGGCGAACTCGCGGGCGGCGGCGATGTGCTCGGCCAGCGGGCGCCCGCGCCCGGCCCGCTGGTGGTACCAGGCGATCGCGGCGTAGGTGGGGAAGTAGCCGATGTAGTTCTCGTCGTCCGTCGCCACGGTGTGGGCGTAGTCGAGGATGGCCGACAGCAGCACCAGCCCGTTGAGCGCCACCCCGGCGTCGAGCAGGGCGGCCGAGAGCGCCGCGCCCCGGGTGGTGCCGTATGACTCGCCGAGGATGAACTTGGGCGAGTTCCAGCGTCGGTGCTCGGTGAGGTAGCGGCGGATGAAGGCGACGAAGCCGGCGACGTCGCCGTCGACCGACCAGAGCTCGGCCTTGGCCTCCTCGGCGATGGCCGAGAAGCCGGTGCCGGGGGCGTCGATGAACACCAGGTCGGTGGCCGGCAGCAGCGACTCGGGGTTGTCGATGAGCTGGTACGGGGCGGGCGGCACGGGCGCCGCCTCGGGGATGGCGATGCGGCGCGGGCCGATCGAGCCGAGCAGCAGGAAGGTGGTCGAGCTGCCCGGGCCGCCGTTGAAGGCGAAGGTGACCGGTCGGGCCGGGTCGGGGTGCTTCCCGTCGGGCAGGGCGACGAAGCTGGCCGAGAACACTTCGGCGGCCGGGTCGGCCTTCTTCGTCGCGATGGGGGCGGTGGCGACGGTGGCCTCGTAGACCCAGGGGGCGCCGTCGATGACGGTCTCGTGACGGGTCGTGTACGAGACCGGCGCGGGCAGTGGGACGGCCGGGGCCTTGGCCCCCGCCTGATCGGCGCGGGACGAGGTGCCGGCCGGTGCGGTCGCGGGCGAGCTGGGAGCCGGTGCCGGCTCAGCCGCTGCCGGGGGAGTCCGGGGCTGCGATTGGGGTTGGTCGGCGGTGGCCGCCGGGTGCTGATCGCTCACGGGTTGTTCCTTCCTGCTGGGACGGGCGCTCGCGTTCGCAGGCGTTCGTCGAGATCGAATCTCACTATGGCACCGACGCCCCCATGCGGGCAGACGTCAGGACTCGCGACGCAACATGAGCAGCTGCCGTTCAGGACGGGGCTGAGGCAGCATCCGTCTTTACTTCCGGGTTTGGCACGATTCCAGTTCTCAGTTCGGCACGATTTTGCTTCCGAGTTCGGCGCACCCTGGACTGTTCCAATATCGTTTCGCTGGGTCCGAACCCGGACGCCGGCTCGAAGTACCGGTCCCGGTGCAGCTGACAGCGGGGGTTGAACCCGGCGGCGCAGCGCGGGCACGCCGTCGCGCCCAGGTATTCGGGTGCGGTCAGTTCCGCGCCGCACGCCCCGCACATCGCCACGATCTCCGTGGTGTCGGCCGGCCAGCGGCGCGCGGGATGGCCGGCGCAGGCGTCGTGGCACTCCCGGCACGGGTAGTAGCGCCTGCAGCAGGGGAAGCGCAGGGCGACCACGTCGAGCGGGCCGTGCCAGTGCACGCAGCGGGTCTGGGCGTCGACCAGCAGGCCGAACACCGGCGGGCGGCTCATTCGACGCCCCGCGCGGTCAGCGCGTCGGCCAGGTCGTCGGCGTACTTGAGGGTGAGGACGAGGACGGGCACGATCCACGCCCGCAGCCCGAACCCGCCGCCGCGCGCGGCCCGCGCCTCGCGCACCGTGCGCACGAAGCCCGACACGACCGGCACGGCCCCGATGGCCAGCGAGAGCGTCAGCGCGATGCGCTCCGGAGCGACTCCCGCATGCCGCAGCGGGCCGAGGACGGCGGTGATGGTCTCCAGCATGTCCGTGGTGCGGGTGGTGAGGGTCACGAGCGCGGCGACCGCCACCAGCAGGGCGATGCGGGCGCAGCCGATCAGGGCGTCCATCCACGGGAGGAACGGCAGCTGGGCGACGGCGACGAACACGATCAGCCAGCGGGCCATCCACAGCTGCCGCGCCAGCACGGCCGGCCCGAACCCGGCGACCGCGTAGGCGACCACGGTCACGGCTCCGAGGATGGCCGTGGCGCGAGGGTCTCGCCCGGACCCGGCCACCAGCGCGGCGATGACGATCAGGGCCAGCAGCTTCGTCCAGGCGGGCGCCCGGTGCAGCGGGCTGGCGCCGGCGCGGTAGAGGGGGATCATGCGCACTCGCGCCGGTAGGCGGCGATGATGTCGCCCGGCGCCCCGGCGGCGACCAGGCGGCCGCCCTCGAAGCGGAGGGCGAGGTCGCAGCGGGCGGCGAGGTCGAGGTCGTGGGTGGCGACGATCAGCGGGCAGCCGATCCCGTCGATGAGCAGGTCGGCGATGCGGCGGCTGTTGGGCAGGTCGAGCATGGTGGTGGGCTCGTCGGCGAGCACCAGCTCAGGGTCGCGCACCAGCACCGCGGCGAGGGCCAGCAGCTGCTTCTGCCCGCCCGACAGGCTGTGCGCCGGGGTGCCGGCGAGGTCGGCGAGCCCGTAGGCGTCGAGCTGGGCGCGCACCCGGTCGGCGGCCGCATCTTTGGACAGCCCCAGGCCGCGCAGCGAGAATGCGACGTCCTCCTGCACCGTCGGCATCACGATCTGGGTGTCGGGGTCGGTGAACACGAACCCGACCCGGCGATGCACCTTCCGCGCGTCGCGCACCGGATCGAGCCCCAGCACCCGCACCCGGCCGGAGACGGCGGGGCGCGGCAGCAGCCCGTCCAGCAGTCGCAGCAGCGTCGACTTGCCGGAGCCGTTCGCGCCCACGACGGCGATCCGGTCGGCGTCGAGACGCGCGGTCACCTGGTGCAGGACGGGGGTGCCGTCGAGGTCGACGCCGGCCCTGTCGAGCTCGATGCGGCTCATGCCCGGCGCGGGCCGCGCAGCGAGGCCGGGAATGCGGCCGGGTACGCACGCCACAGGGCGACCGTGACGGCGGTGGCGATGGCCGCCTTCGCGATGTCGCCCGGGATGAAGACGAGCGCCGAGAGGGCCGCTTTCGCCAGCGGCAGGCCGAGCACGACGGCAGTGCCGGGGACGCCGAACAGGTAGATCACGAGGATGCCGCCCATCAGGCAGGCGAGCCCGGTGCGCCACCACGTCGGCCGGGAGCCGCCGCGGGCGATGGAGCCATGGGCGATGGCGCCGATCACGACCGCCCCCGGAATCCAGCCGTAGAGGTACCCGGCGGTGGGACCGACGAACGCGGCCGCGCCTCCCGCGCCGCCGCTGAGCACCGGCAGCCCGATCAGGGCGAGCAGCAGCACCACCAGCACCGCGGCCGCGCCGCGCCAGGGGCCGAGGACGGTGCCCGCCAGCATGACGGCCAGCGTCTGCAGCGTGATCGGCACGCCGCCCGGGATGGGGATGGAGCCGACCACGCCGAACACGATGATGAGGGCGGCGAAGATGGCGATGCGGGCGAGATCGCGGTTGTCGAAGCGCGGGCGTGCGCTCATGGCGGGGGTCCTTCCGTGGTGCGGGTGGTGGTGCGGGCGGCCGACTGGTTGGGTGGTCGGTGTTGTGCTGAAGCCTAGCAGAACACTGTTCACGTGAACGGTGTTCTGGCGGCGGCGGCGGACGGATAGACTGCGGTACATGCCCAGTGACCCTGACCAGCGCAGTGCGTCTGAACGGCGCGGGGCTTCCGGCCAGCCGTCCCGGGTGCGACACGACCGCGACGATGTGGTCGCCGCCGCCCTCGGCCTGCTCGATCAGGTCGGGCTGCCCGACCTCACCATGCGCCGCCTCGCCGCCGCCCTCGGCGTGCAGCCGAGCGCCCTCTACCGCCATTTCGCGAGCAAGCAGGCGCTGCTGGCGGCGCTCGCCGACCGCATCACCGCGGAGGACGGGGCTGCTGCCGCCAGCGCCGCCCCCGCCGCCGCGGCCGCGCGACTGCGCACCGAGCTGCTCGCCCACCGCGACGGGGCGGAGGTGGTGGCCAGCACGTTCGCGCTCGGGCTCGGCGACGGTACCGCCCTCGACCGGCTGACCACGGCTTTCCGGGGCGCCGGCCTACCGCAGGATCAGGCCGCGGGGGCGGCCGCGACCCTGCTGCACTTCGTGCTCGGCAGCGTGCAGTTGGAGCAGCAGCGCCGCCAGGCGGCGGAGCTCGGCATTTCGGTCGCGCCCGAGCCGCCCGGCGGGTTCGGGCTGGGCGTCGACCTCATCGTCCGCGGGGCCCGGACCCCAGCACCGTCGCAATGACCACCCCGAGAGCCGTCGACCTCATCGTCCGCGGGGCCCGGACACTGGCCGGGCCGGGGCGCTGAGTCGGCGGGCACTGGGCTCAATGCGGCGAGTTGAGCCCGACGATCAGGAACATCACCAGTGCCGCTGCAGTGAGCCCGCCGAGCACGATGGCCGCAATCGCCAGCCACTTCAGGCCGTATTTGCGAGACAGGATCGCAGCCGCAGTACTCATCATGGCGGGAATGAGACTCACGCTGCCCAGCAGGAGGAGCAGAAGAACAGCCCCCAGCTGCCCCATGTTCTCTGTACTGGAGTTGTACGTGTACGGGAGCGCCTGGTCGCCGATGCAGAATATGACGACCGCCAATGCGAGCGGAGCCCATCCCAGCGCCAATGAGAACCCCAGCAGGACCTTGTTCGTCCCTCTTGGCTGCGGGGCTGGCCCCATCCGCTGCTGCGGAAGCGGACTCGTAAAGCTCGTCCAGGCCTGCCCGTCCCACCAGCGGAGTTGCCCCTGGCCATCGGGGTACCAACCGGCAGGCGTGAATGTCTCGTTGGGCATCGTTTCCTCCTCAGTGCCAGCTCCACGGGAACCACGAATGCGCGGCCCAGTTCAGGTACGGCAGCCGGATGCCCGTCCACAGCGGCCAGAAGAACACCGACACCAGCAGCACCAGGCCTAGCCCCACGGCGACGATGACCGTCCGCTGGCGCGGCGACGGCCGCATCCTCCGTTCTGGTGCCCCTGGTGCCCCTGGTGCCTCCGGCCATGCCGGCGACAGGAACCGCTTGATCACCAGTACCAGGGCCATCACGTAGAACGGCTGCCAGGCGACCGCGTAGAACATGAACATCGTGCGCTGGAAGTACAGGAACCATGGCAGCCAGCCGGCCGCAACCCCCAGCAGGATCAGGCCCGCCGTGCGGTCGTGCCGCCGGATGAGCCAGTAGACGAGGATGCCGACCGCGATCTGCGACCCCCACCACAGCAGCGGGTTGGGGATGGCGCTGATGGTGGTGACACAGCCGCCGCCGGCGTGGCAGCCGTCGTGTCCGTTCGCGTCCAGCACCCGGTAGAAGAGGGTGGGCCGCCACAGCGCCGGCCACATCAGCGGGTTCGACGCCCAGTCGTGGGGCGTGGTCAGGGTGGCCGAGAACTGG
Organism: Pseudoclavibacter sp.; assembly: GCA_047722305.1. Lineage (GTDB taxonomy): Bacteria > Actinomycetota > Actinomycetes > Actinomycetales > Microbacteriaceae > JAKVJE01. The sequence continues at coordinate 120,063 of JBDNYM010000001.1, forward strand.
TACATCTGCCGGTGGTAGTCGAGCAGCCCTGCGAACACCCGCTGGATGGGCCCCGCTCCGGGCAGCGCATAGTTGCGGTCGAATCCGCCGCGGGTCACCAGCCACCCCGTCCACGTCGCGAGGTAGGCGATCGCCGCCGGGAGCACCATCACGGCCGCATTCCAGGCGCCCTGTACCAGCGCCTGCCCGGCTACCAGCGCCGGCCTGCCGCCGGCCCGGTGCCCATCCCCGGCACGACGGCGCCAGTCGGCGGCCACCGTGTACAGCCCGAAGAAGGCCAGGAACCAGACGCCGCTCCACTTCACGCCGGTGGCGGCGCCCAGGCTCACCCCTGCCAGCAGCAGCCAGGGGCGGCGCCAGTGCACCCAGCGTCCTGGGTGCGCCTCCAACCAGGCCGCGTGCCGGTCGCGGTCGATCAGCAGCGCCCAGAACGCGACCAGCACCAGCGGGGCGATGAACACGTCCAGCAGGGCGGTGCGACCCATCACGATCGAGAGGCCGTCGATGGCCAGCAGCGCGCCGGCCAGGCAGCCGAGGACGTTCGAGCGCAGCAGCCGCCGAGTGACGAGGACCAGCAGCAGGACGGTCAGCGTGCTGGCCACCCCCGCCGCGAACCGCCAGGCGAAGCTCGACTCCGCGCCGCCGGCCAGGTGCATCCCCAGGCCGATCAGCCACTTGCCCAGCGGCGGATGCGCGATGAACTCGCCATCGGGCGTGAACACGTTCACATGCCCGGCCACGAAGCGCGGGTCGGAACCCATCGGCCAGGTGCCCTCGTAGCCGAGGTGCCACAGGCTCCAGGCGTCCTTGACGTAGTAGGTCTCGTCGAAGACCAGCGTGTGGGGATGCCCGGCGCCCGGGAAGCGCAGCGCCGCCGCCAGCAGCGTCACCAGCGTGGGACCCAGCCACCGCCACAGCGGCAGCCGGTCGACCGCGGCCAGCGAGAGCCACCCGCGCTCGCGGGCGTGCCGGGGAACGGCCGGGGTCTGGGCAGTCACGCGGCCCATTGTATGGGCGGGCGGTGGCGGCGGCCGGGGCGCCGGCGGCAGGCCGCCGGCGGTTCCGCCGGGCCGGGCCGTTCCGGCTATCGCGACCGGCGGCAGGGCCCGCGGCGGGGCCCGGCGGCGGAGGACGCCTCGGCCCCGTATCGTGGTCCGGGACGAGGCCGGGCCGTGCGGCCGCTGCCGAGCGGATCCGGCCGGGGCATGGTGTTGAGAAGGGGCAGGGCATGGAACTGCAGGGAACGTTCAACTTTCGGGACCTGGGCGGCCTGCCGGTCCGCGGCGGCAAGGAGATCGCCCAGGAGACGCTGTTCCGCTCCGATTCGCTCGCGGGCCTGACTTCCAGCACTGCGAGCGCCAGCAACTCGGGCCCTCCGCTCCGATTCGCTCGCGGGCCTGACCCCCGCCGGCGAGGCCGCGCTGCAGGCGAGCCCGATCGACACGGTGGTCGACCTGCGGCTCCCGGCCGAACGCGCCCGCCAGGCGGATCGGCTGCCCGCCGACAGCGACATCCGACTGGTGCCGTTGGCGGTGTCGCAGGGGGCGTTCGCCGCACCCGCCGCCGGCGGCCTGGCCGCGATCCTGGCCGACCTGCCCCCGCTCGGTGATCTCTACATCGACATGCTGCAGAGCAGCGCCGCCGTCTTCGTGTCCCTGGCCCGCCTGGTCGCCGCCGGCGATCGCGTGCTCTTCCACTGCGCCGCCGGGAAAGACCGCACCGGCGTCTCGGCCGCGCTGATCCTCGACACGGTCGGCGTGAACCGCGCCGACATCGAAAACGACTACGCCGTGACCGAGCAGAACCTCGCCGGGATCTGGACGGAGCGCATGATGGCCAACCTGATCGCCCTGGGGGTGCCCGACTCGGCCCGGATCCGCGCCCTGGTCTCGTCCTCCCCGCGCCCGGCCATCCGCGGGGCGCTCGCCTGGGTGGACGACCAGTACGGGTCCAGTGCGGCCTACCTGGCCTCCGGCGGGCTCGCCGATGACGAAATCGGGGCCCTCCGCGACGTCCTGGTTGCCTGACCGAGGGGTCGGGGCGGGCGGAACCGCGGCCGCCGGCGTGGGCTTCGGACCGGCGGCGGACTTTCCCCTTGCCGATCCGCGGCGGGCGGGGACGTCCGGAATGCCCCCAGTAGGATGAGCGCGTGATCATCCTCGTCGGCACGCCGATCGGCAACCTCGCCGACGCCTCCCCGCGGGTGCGCGAGACGCTGGCCCGAGCCACCGTCCTCGTCGTCGAAGACACCCGGGTCGCCCGCAAACTGCTCGACGGGCTCGGACTCGCCGATGCGCATCCCCGATTCGTGGTCATGCACGACCACAACGAGCGGTCCCGCACCGCTGAGCTCGTCGAACTGGCGCGCACCGAGGACGTCGCGGTCGCCACCGACGCCGGCATGCCCACCGTCTCCGACCCCGGCTACCGGCTCGTGGCCGCCGCCGCGGCCGCCGGGGTGCCCGTGACCGCCGTGCCCGGGCCGACCGCGGTCGCCACCGCGCTCGCCGTCTCCGGGCTGCCCACCGGCCGCTTCTGCTTCGAGGGGTTCCCGCCCCGGAAGGCCGGCGACCTGCGCCGCCGTCTGGCCGAGCTCGTCGCCGAGCCCCGCACCCTGGTCTTCTACGAGTCGCCGAAGCGGGTGGTGGCCACCCTGCGCACGATGGCCGAGGTGCTGGGTCCGCGCCCGGCGGCCGTGGCCCGGGAGCTCACCAAGCTGCACGAGGAGGTCAGGCGCGGCACCCTGGCCGAGCTCGCTGACTGGGACGACCCGCGCGGCGAGATCGTGATCGTGATCGCCGGCGCCGAGGCCGCCCCCGCCCCATTCGAACCCGCCGTCGCCGAGGTGCGCGAGCTGATCGCGCTCGGCGTGCGCACCCGCGACGCCTGCCGGCACGTCGCCGCCCGCACCGGCCTGTCGGCCAATGCCCTCTACGGCCTCGTGCAGGGCTGAGCTGAGGGCCGGGGCCGGCGTACCATGTCCGGCGTGCTGATCAGTTTCCTGTATTCCAAGATCCACCGCGCCACGGTGACCGACGCCGACCTCGACTACGTGGGATCGATCACCATCGACCGCACGCTCATGGACGGGGCCCGGCTGGTGGCCGGGCAGCGGGTGCAGATCGCGGACGTCGACACCGGCGCCCGGCTGGACACCTACGTCATCCCCGGCGAGCCCGGGTCGGGCGTCATCGGGATGAACGGGGCCGCGGCCCGGCTCGTGCACGTCGGCGACGTGGTCATCATCATGAGCTACGCGCAGGGGAGCGTGGACGAGGCCCGCGCCTGGCAGCCCGCGGTTGTGCACGTGGACGCGCGCAATCGCCCCATCCGGCTGGGCCACGACCCCGCCGAGCCGCCCACCGCCGATCTGCAACGTCCGCCACACAGCGAGCCCGCGGCCGCCGGGCGCCGATAGGATGGCGGGTATGTCGACGGGCGAGTCCTTCTACATCACCACACCGATCTTCTACGTGAACGACGTGCCGCATATCGGGCATGCCTACACGGAGGTGACGGCCGATGTCCTGGCTCGCTGGCATCGCCAGCGCGGCGACGACACCTGGCTGCTCTCCGGCACCGACGAGCACGGGCAGAAGATCCTCCGCACCGCCACCGCCCACGGCACCACCCCGAAGCAGTGGGTCGACCACCTCGTCGACACCGCCTGGAAGCCGCTGCTCCAGCAGCTCGACATCTCCAACGACGACTTCATCCGCACCACCGACGCGCGCCACGAGACCCACGTGCGCACGTTCATCCAGAAGCTCTACGACGCGGGATTCATCTACGAGGGCGAGTTCGAGGGCTACTACTGCGTCGGCTGCGAGGAGTACAAGCAGGACTCCGACCTGATCGACGGCGAGGGCGAGTTCGCCGGCCAGAAGCTGTGCCCCATCCACGGCAAGCCGGTCGAGCTGCTCAAAGAGCAGAACTACTTCTTCAAGATGAGCGCCCTGCAGGATCGCCTGCTGGAGCACTACCGCACCCACCCCGACTTCGTGCAGCCCGAGCGCGCCCGCAACGAGGTGGTCTCGTTCGTGGAGCGCGGGCTCACCGACCTGTCGATCTCGCGCTCGAGCTTCGACTGGGGCATCAAGCTGCCCTGGAACCCCGCCCACGTGCTGTACGTGTGGGTGGACGCCCTGCTCAACTACGCCACCGCGGTCGGCTACGGGGCCGACGAGGCGCAGTTCGCCCGCCGCTGGCCGCCCACCGTGCACATCGTGGGCAAGGACATCCTCCGCTTCCACGCCGTGATCTGGCCGGCGATGCTCATGGCCGCCGGGCTGCCGCTGCCGGAGCACGTGTTCGGCCACGGCTGGCTGCTGGTCGGCGGCGAGAAGATGAGCAAGTCGAAGCTCACCGGCATCGCTCCCGCCCAGATCACCGACGTGTTCGGCGTGGACGCGTTCCGCTACTACTTCATGCGCGCCATCCAACTCGGCTCGGACGGGTCGTTCTCGTGGGAGGACATCGCGGCCCGCTACCAGGCCGAACTCGCCCACGGGTTCGGCAACCTGGCCAGCCGCATCATCGCCATGGTGCAGAAGTACTTCGACGGCGAGCGCCCCGAGACCCGGGGCGACGACCCGGCCGACGCCGCCATCCGCGCCCTGGAGGACAGCATCCCGACCGTTGCCGACGGCGACATCGCCCGCTTCCAGATCAACGACGCGATCAGCGAGATCTGGAAGCTGGTCGACGCCCTCAACCTGTACATCACCGAGCAGGAGCCCTGGGCGGTCGCCAAACGCGGCGACACCGACCGGCTGGCGCAGATCCTCGCCACGGCCAGCCATGGCCTGGGCACGCTCACGGTGCTGCTGTCGCCGGTGATGCCCGAGGCGACGCAGCGGCTCTGGACGGCGCTCGGCGGCCACGGTGCGGTGCAGGATGTGACCATCACCGACGCCGGGGGCTGGGACGCCCAGGCCGACCGGCACATCGAGCGCATCCCGGCGCTGTTCCCGATCGTCGACCCGGACGCGGTGCCCGCCACGCCCGTCCCGAAGCACTAGCCCGGTGACGAAGCCGATCCGCCGCCGTCCTGCGGTCGAGGCCGACGGGCACCACCGCGACACCGCCTACCCGGAGCTGCCCGAGCCGCTGCGGGTGCCGGTCTTCGACAACCACACCCACATCGAGATGGTGGACGGCGAGGGACTGTCCGTCGCCGAGCAGCTGCGCCGCGCCACCGCGGTGGGGGTGCAGGGCATCGTGCAGGTCGGCAACGACGTGCCCACCAGCGAGTGGTCGGCCGAGCAGGCGGCGGCCGAGCCGCGCATCCTGGCCGCCGTGGCGCTGCATCCGACCGTCGCCGCCCGGGCCGTGCACGCCGGCACCCTCGACGCGGACCTGGAGCGCATCTTCGAGCTGTCCGGCCAGCCGCGGGTGCGGGCCATCGGCGAGACCGGCCTCGACTGGCACGAGTGCGCCGACGGCGACCGCGACCTGCAGCGGCGCTCGTTCCTGGCCCACATCGAGATGGCCAAGCTGCGCGGCAAGGCGATGCAGATCCACGACCGCGACGCCCACGCGGACGTGGTGGAGGCGCTGCTGCGCAACGGCGCCCCCGAGCGCACGGTGTTCCACTGCTTCTCCGGCGACGAGGACCTCGCTCGCATCTGCGCCGAGCACGGCTGGTACCTGTCGTTCTCGGGGACGGTGTCGTTCAAGAACGCCGAGAACGTGCGCCGGGCGCTGCGCGTCGCCCCCCGCGAGCTGATCCTGGTCGAGACCGACGCGCCGTTCCTGGCCCCGCACCCGCTGCGCGGCCGCCCCAATGCCCCCTACCTCATCCCGGTCACCCTGCGGTCGATGGCGGCCACGCTGGGGGACGACGTGGACGCGCTCGCCGCCCAGATCGTGCGTAACACCGAGACCGTCTACGGCTCGTGGACGTGACCGGCGATCCCGAGGACGACGGGCACGGGCTCGGAGGGGGCCTCGCGGCTCCCGGCGTGCGGCTGCTGGGCCCCGCCGAGATCCGGGCGCTCGCCGGCGACCTCGCTCTGCGCCCCGCCAAGCGGCTGGGGCAGAACTTCATGCACGACGCGAACACGGTGCGGCGCATCGTGCGCCTCGCCGGCGTGCAGCCGTCCGACCGGGTCGTCGAGGTCGGCCCCGGCCTGGGATCGCTGACCCTCGGCCTGCTGGAGGCGGGCGCCCGGGTCACGGCGGTCGAGATCGACCCGCGACTGGCGGCGCGGCTGCCCGCCACCGCCGCCGGGCGGGCGGGCGCAGCGGCGGCGCGGCTGCGGGTGGTGACCGCGGACGCGCTGCAGGTCGGCGCCGCCGAGCTGGGTCCCGGGGAGGGCGCGGTCCCGGACGGCGGTGCGGCATCAGCGGATGGAACCGTGCCGGAGCGCGCGCTGCCTGCCGATGGGATCCCCGCACCCGGCCCCGCCGGCCCATCCCCGCTGCGCCTGGTGGCGAACCTGCCCTACAACGTGGCGGTGCCCATCCTGCTGCACCTGCTGGCGGCGGAGCCCGCGATCGCGACCGTGCTGGTGCTGGTGCAGCGCGAGGTCGCTGAGCGGGTGGCGGCGGTACCGGGGTCGAAGACGTACGGCGTGCCGAGCGCGAAAGCCGCCTGGTACGGCCCGTGGACGCTGGCCGGCCGGGTGCCGCGCGGCGTGTTCTGGCCGGAGCCCCGGGTCGACTCGGCGCTGCTGCGGCTGGAGGCGCGGCGCGATGCCGGGGCGCCGTCTGAGCGCGAGGCGGTGTTCGCCCTGATCGACGCGGCGTTCGCGGAGCGCCGGAAGACGCTGCGCCGGGCGCTGTCCGCCTGGGCGGGGTCCGGTCCCGCGGCCGAGCGGCGGCTGCGCGCGGCGGGCATCGACCCGTCGGCGCGCGCCGAGCAGCTGCAGCTGGACGACTACCGCCGCCTGGCCGCGGTCGATGGCTGAGCTGAACTGCGCAGGCCATGAGGCCGCTGGGGCGGCTCGTACTGCCAACTCTGACGAGCATATTGCGCTCTGTGACGGTCCGGCTTGGCCCTGGCCCCGACGCTCCCTAGCGTCGTGGTCATCGAATCGTCGCGGGTGCGAGGCCCGGGTCCGGAAAGGGATGCAGACATGAGTGAGACCCCCAGAGCGTGGAAGTTCGACACTTTGCAGGTGCAGGCCGGGCAGGAGGAGCCCGACCCGGCCACCGGCGCCCGGGCCGTGCCGATCTACCAGACCACGTCCTTCGTCTTCAAGGACACCACCCAGGCGGAGGAGCGCTTCGCGCTGAAGGATCCGGGCAACATCTACGCCCGCCTGACCAACCCCACCACCGACGTGTTCGAGAAGCGCGTCGCCGCCCTGGAGGGCGGCACCGCGGCCCTCGGCGTGGCGTCGGGCGCGGCGGCCGTCACCTACGCCATCCTGAACGTGGCCGGCGCCGGCGACGACATCGTCGCGGCCAGCACCCTCTACGGCGGCACCTACAACCTCCTCAACGAGACCCTGCCCCGCTACGGCATCACCACCCACTTCGTCGACCCGGACGACCCGCAGAACTTCGAGCAGGCCATCACCCCCGACACCAAGGCGATCTATTACGAGAGCCTGGGCAACCCGGGCATCAACGTCATCGACTTCGACGCCGTGGGCGAGATCGCCAAGGCGCATCACCTGCCGGTGATCGTCGACAGCACCTTCGCCACGCCGTACCTGTTCCGGCCGTTCGAGCACGGGGCCAACGTGGTGGTGCACTCGGCCACCAAGTTCATCGGCGGCCACGGCGCGGCCATCGGCGGCGTCATCGTCGACGGCGGCAACTTCGACTGGTCGCAGGGCGACTACCCGGGCTTCAGCGAGCCCGACCCCAGCTACCACGGCATCAAGTTCGCCGACCTGGGGCCGGTCGCGTTCGTGACCAAGATCCGCGCCCAGCTGCTGCGCGACACCGGCGCCACCCAGGCGCCGTTCACGTCGTTCCTGTACATCCTGTCGCTGGAGTCGCTGTCGCTGCGCGTCGCCAAGCACGTGTCCAACACGGAGAAGGTCGTCGACTTCCTGGTCCACCATCCCAAGGTCGCCTCGGTGAGCTACCCGGGCCTGCCCGACAGCCCGTACCACGAGCTCGCCCAGAAGTACTTCCCGAAGGGCGTCGGCTCGATCTTCACCTTCGCGGTGAAAGGCGACGTCGACCACGCCAAGTCGTTCATCGACCACCTGCAGCTGTTCTCGCAGCTGGCCAACGTGGCCGACGCGAAGTCGCTGGTCATCCACCCGTCCACCACCACCCACCAGCAGCTCACCCCCGAAGAGCAGCAGGAAGCCGGGTTCGGGCCGGAGACCATCCGCCTCTCGATCGGCCTGGAGGACCCGGACGACATCATCTGGGACCTCGACCAGGCGCTCAACGCCGCCATCCCCGACTGACCGGAGGGTCGTGCCGAGCATGCCGATCACCGTTCCCGTCGGCCTCCCGGCCGTCGAGACCCTGCGTCAGGAGAACATTTTCACCATCACCGAGGACCGCGCCCGCAGCCAGGACATCCGCCCGCTGCGCATCGCCATCCTCAACCTGATGCCGACGAAGGTGGCCACTGAGACGCAGCTGCTGCGGCTGCTCGGCAACTCGCCCCTGCAGGTGGACGTCGAGCTGCTGCAGACGGCGACCCACACCGCCGCGCACGTCTCGGCCGAGTACCTGCTGCGGTTCTACCGGACGTTCGATCAGGTCGCCTCCGAGCGGTTCGACGGGCTCATCATCACCGGTGCGCCCGTCGAGCGGCTGGACTTCGAGGAGGTCGACTACTGGCCGGAACTCACCGGCATCCTCGACTGGGCGGATGCGAACGTCTGGTCGACGCTGCACATCTGCTGGGGTGCGCAGGCGGGGCTGTACCACCGGTTCGGCATCGAGAAGCACGAGCTGCCGGCCAAGCTGGCCGGGGTCTTCGAGCACACGGTGGTCGACCCTCGGCACCCGCTGTTCCGCGGCTTCGACGACCGTTTCCGCGCCCCGCACTCGCGCTACACCACCGTCGAGCGGGCCGACGTGGACGCCGTGCCCGGACTGCGGGTGCTGTCGGTCTCCGACGAGGCGGGCGTGTACGCCGCCGCCGCTGAGGACGGCCGGCAGGTGTACCTGACCGGGCACTCCGAGTACGACCGGGGCACCCTCGACGCCGAGTACCACCGCGACCTCGCCGCCGGGCTCGACCCGGCCATCCCCGCGCACTACTACCCGGAGGACGATCCGTCCCGGCCGCCCCTGCTCACCTGGCGGTCGGGTGCGCAGCTGCTGTTCCAGAACTGGCTCAACTACTTCGTCTACCAGGAGACCCCGTACGACCAGGCGGGCGGCGGGGCCGGTGGGCAGCCCGGGGAGCCTCGCGCTGCAGCCTGAACCGGGTACCGGGCGGGCAGCCCACAGAAGCTGTCGGACTCGCTGCCGTTCTGCCAGCCTCGCAGCCGTTCTGCCAGCGAGCGTGTCTCCCGTGGCAGAATCCCCGATTTTCGGCTGATTCACCGTTGCGCGCCCGTCCCGCCAGCGCCTCAGTCACACCGCCGTTCTGCCAGCCTCGCAGCCGTTCTGCCAGCGAGCGTGCCTCCCGTGGCAGAGTCCCCGACTTTCGGCTGATTCACCGCTGCGCAGCAACCCCGCCCCAAAACCCGGGGCGGCTACCCTAGGGGCCGTGACTACCAACACCCCAGCTTCCATCAGCGACGACCGCGTGGCCGTCTACGTCGACTTCGACAACGTCATCATCTCCCGCCGCGACCAGGCCTCCCGCCACCCGGGCGTGGACGCCAACGTCGACGTGGACGCGATTCTCGACTTCGCTTCGTCCTACGGCACCCTCACCACGAGTCGCGCCTACGCCGACTGGTCGCGCACCGAGACGATGAGCTACCGCGAGCGGCTGCTCAGTCGCGCCGTCGACACCATCCAGATGTTCACCACCTCCGGCAAGATCAAGAACGCCGCCGATATCCGTCTGTCGATCGACGTGATCGAGGACCTCTTCCTGCTGCACGACCTCACGCACGTCGTGATCGTGGCCGGCGACTCCGACTACATCCCGCTCGCGCAGCGGGTGAAGCGCATGGGCCGGCGCGTGATCGGCATCGGGGTGGCGGGTTCCACCAGCCGCATGCTGGCCGCCGCCTGCGACGAGTTCTACGACTACGACGAACTGCCCGGGCTGCACACGGAGGGTGACGAGGACGAGGATGAGGCCGAGGCCGCCGAGCTGGGGGCGGAGGCCGAGTCGGAGGCGGCCGCCCCGAAGGCCGCGCGCCGCCGGTCGGGCCGCGCCCGCCGCGCGGCCGGCGGCCCGGAGCCCGCCGAGCCCGCCAAGGAGTCCGCGCCCGCGGAGCCGGAGCCGGAACGGGATGCCGGTCGCCGGGAGCGCTCGGGGTCGAACGGGTCCATCTCGAAGTCCCGTGCGACCCAGCTGCTGCTGCGGGCGCTCACGTATTCCACCTCGAAGACCGAGCAGGAGTGGCACGACGCGTCCGAGGTGAAGAGCCAGGTGCTGCGCATGGAGCCGGCGTTCCAGGAGTCCGCGCTCGGCTTCGGCAGCTTCACCGCCTTCGTGAAGTCGCGCGGCGGCCTGGTGGAGATGCGGGACGACGGCAACCAGCGGCTGCTGCGCCTGCGCGAGCAGGGGCGCTGATCCGCCGGGACGTCCTTCCCCTTCTCGACCGTTCCCCCCGCGCCCTCTCGGCCGCGGCGTCGCCACTTACCCGCGGCGCCTGTTCCGCCCACTGAATTGGCAGAATAGGTGTCGCGGGTATATCTTTTTGTCGTTAGCAATTATGTAGTCAATATCTTTTTTCGAGAGCACTGTCGGAGGTGCGCGATGACTGCCGTCACAGACCCGGCTCGGAAACTCATCGACCTGCTTGATCGGTCTGATCAGGCCGCGCCGACCCGCTCGTGCTTCCTGCTCCGGGTGCGGCCCGACCGGCTGACGGAGTACGTCGAGGCCCACCAGCACGTCTGGCCGGAGATGCGCGCGGCACTCAGTGCGGCCGGTTGGCGCAACTACTCGCTCTTCCTGGATGCGGCCACCGGCACCGTGGTCGGGTACTTCGAAGCCGAGGACGCGGAGCAGGCCCGCCGTGCGATCGCGGCGACGGAGACGAACGCCCGCTGGCAGGCCGCGATGCGTGACTACTTCGTCCCGCCTGACGGGGGATCGGACCACATCCTGCCGCAGTACTTCTACCTTCCCTGAATCACTGGTTCACACGAATGCTTGCCGGGCGGCGGAGCCCGGCGGAACACACAGTGGAGATGAGAACATGTCAATGAGGACGCATCACCTGACGGGATGGAAGGCGACCGCGGCCGTCTCGATGTCGAACTACATCGATTCCGGCTCGATCATCGCGATCGCCACGTCGCTCGGGTTCTGGGGATCCGCGTACTTCCCGAACGACAACGGGAGCATCGCCGGGCTGCTGGCAGCGTTCAGCTCGAACGCGTTCGGCGCCGCGATCGGCGCGCTCATCGGCGGCCCGTTGTGCGATCGGTACGGGCGCAAATTCATCTACACCTATGATCTGCTGGTCTATGCGATCGGCGGCCTGCTCGTCACCTTCGCGGGCAGTCTGGCGATGCTGTTCGTCGGCTTCATCGTCATCGGCCTCGCCGTCGGAGCGTCGGTTCCCGCCGGCTGGACGTACATCGCCGAATTCGCTCCGGCAGACAAGCGTGGGCGCCATGTCGGGGCGACGCAGCTGGCATGGTCGTTCGGCCCGTTCATCGGATTCGGCCTGGCCGCAGCTCTGGCCCCGCTCGGGCTCCTCGGCAGCCGGATCATCTTCGCGCACCTCGTCGTGATCGCCCTCGTCACCTGGTACATCCGGCAGGGACTGGACGAATCCGAGAAATGGACGGCGGCGAAGGGCGGCGCGAAGTCGCCGGCGCTGTCGACGTGGGCCTCGTTCCGCGCCCTGTTCAGCCGGAAGGTGAACATCACCGCGCTGATCTTCCTCGCCGCCATCTACACGCTCTGGAATCTGGCCGCCAGCCAGAACGGCATCTTCCTGCCGACCATCCTGCAGCACATGAGCTACAGCACCATCGCGGCGGACCTGTTCTCGATGCTCTCCTGGGGCGTGGTCATCGTCTCGACGATCGTGTTCATGCTGCTCGTGGACAAGGTGTCGTACCGGTGGCACTACTGCGTGGGCGGGGCTCTGGCCGTCGTCTCATGGGTCGTGCTGGTGTTCGGTTCGCCGACCGCTGCACTCACGGCGTTCGCCTACACGATCATCTGGGGCCTCTCGGCGGGGCCATCGGCGCAGGCGTTCTACTCAGTCTGGTCCCCGGAGCTGTTCGCCACCCGATATCGGGCCGGTGCCCAGGGGATCGTGTTCTTCATGGTGCGTCTGGCCAGCGGGCTCATCTCGCTGATCTTCCCGGTCATCCTGAAAGGCCCGAACGGGCTGCTGATCGACGGGCTGATCCTGATCGGATGCCTGGCGGCGGCCACGCTGATCGGCACGATCTGGACGCCCCGGACCCAGGGCAAGACACTCGACCGGATCGAGCAGGAGCGCTACGGCGAAGTGCTCGATCTCGCTGATACCGGTCAGGACGGCCCCAGCCCCGAACCCGAACCCGCCCGGGTACCCTGAGCCACTCCCAGCCGGGTCGCGGCTCAACGGTGTGCCACGACCCATCCCATTCGCAATCCGATTCAGGAAGAAAGAAGCGCATCCATCATGGCCACATTGCACGATCTCGGAGACGACGCGCGGCGCGTGCTCAGCGGGCAGACCCTGGAACTCGCCAGCTGGGCGTTCGGCAACGCCGGAACGCGATTCAAGGTGTACTCGACGCCCGGGACTCCGAGGACTCCGTACGAGAAGGTGGAGGATGCGGCGCAGGTGCAGCGTTACACCGGCGTCACCCCCCGGTTGTCGCTGCACATCCCCTGGGATGAGACGGCCGACTTCCGGGAGCTGGCCGCCTTCGCCCGCGACCACGGGGTGCAGCTGGGAAACGTGAACTCCAATGTGTTCCAGGACGACGCCTATAAATTCGGATCGCTGTGCAATTCCGATCCGGCGATCCGGCGCCAGGCGATCGACGCTCACCGGCACTGCATCGATGTCATGGATCAGATCGGCTCCGACACACTGAAGATCTGGCTCGGGGACGGCACCAACTACCCGGGGCAGGACTCCATCTCGGCGCGGCAGGATCGTCTGCACGAGTCGCTGGCGGAGATCTATGCCGCCCTCGGCCCGGATCAGAAGCTGCTGCTCGAGTACAAGTTCTTCGAGCCGGCCTTCTACCACACCGACGTTCCAGACTGGGGGACGGCGCTGCTCCAGGTGCAGGCGCTGGGCGATCGCGCCGTCGTCTGCCTCGACACCGGGCACCACGCGCCCGGAACCAACGTCGAGTTCATCGTCGTGCAGCTGCTGCGCGCCGGCCGACTCGGGGCGTTCGACTTCAACTCGCGCTTCTACGCCGACGACGACCTCATGGTGGGCGCCGCCGACCCCTTCCAGCTGTTCCGCATCGTCGATCAGCTGGCGTCCCTCGGAGCGCTCGATCCCGAGACGTCGAGCGTGAACCTCATGCTCGATCAGTGCCACCAGCTCGAGCCGAAGATCCCGGGTGAGATTCGCTCGGCGCTGAACGTCCAGGAGGCCACGGCCAAAGCGCTGCTCGTCGACCGGGGCGCGCTCGCTGCCGCACAGCGGGAGCACGACGTCCTCGGCGCCAACGCGGTGCTCATGGACGCGTACAACACGGACGTCCGGCCGCTGCTGGCCGAGCTGCGCGAGCAGAAGGGCCTCGACCCCGACCCCTACGGGGCCTTCCTCAGGTCCGACTACCAGGAGAAGGCCGCAGCCGAGCGCGTCGGCGGTCAGCAGGCCAGCTGGGGCGCGTGATCATGGCGGACGTCGAGGAGGGCCCCGGAGCGGATCAGCCCGACAGCGCGCGCACCGTGGTGGCGATCGACTTGGGTGCCTCGAGCGGACGGGTCATCGCCGGAACCCTGGCGGACGGCCGGATCACCCTGCATGAGTGCTCCCGGTTCCCGAATCGTCCCGTGCACGTGCCGAGAGGCGACGGGGAGGACGATCTGCAGTGGGATCTCCTGTCGCTGTGGCAGGGCATCCGGATGGGCCTGCGCGCGGCGGCCAAGCTCGGGCCGGTCGAATCGATCGGCATCGACACCTGGGGGGTCGACTATGCACTGCTCGACGCCGAGGGACGGCTTCTGGGCAACCCGTCCTGCTACCGGTCGTCGCGCACCGACGATGCGGTGCGGCGCGTGCAGGACTCGATCGGCGACGACGTGCTCTACGCGCGCAACGGCATCCAGTTCCAGCCGTTCAACACCCTGTATCAGCTGGTCGCCGATCGTGAGTCGGCCACCGCGAGCGGGGCGAGCACCCTGCTCATGCTCCCCGATCTGCTCGGATACTGGCTGACGGGCCGGAAGGCGTGCGAGGTGACGAACGCCTCCACCACCGGGCTGCTCGATCCGGGCACCCGCGCCTGGGACACCCGCATCCTCGATTTCCTCGGAGAGCGCTTCGGGGTCGACGCGGGCCTGCTGCCGGAACTCGTCGAACCGGGGACGGTCATCGGGCAGGTTCGGCTGACGCGCGCCGACCTGCGGACGCACGCCGGGAAAACCACTCCGGTGGTGGCCGTCGGCTCTCACGACACGGCGTCGGCGGTCGTGGCCGTCCCTGCCCGCCGGCAGCGAGCGGAGGGTTCGGCCGGGTCGGCGTCTTTCGGCTTCATCTCGAGCGGCACCTGGTCGTTGGTCGGCGTGGAGCTGAATGCGCCCGTGCGCTCGGTCGAGTCTCGCGAGGCGAACTTCACCAACGAGCTCGGGGCGGACGGCACCGTCCGATACCTCAAGAACATTATGGGCATGTGGGTGCAGCAGGAGTGCGTGCGGGAATGGCACGAGCAGGACCGTGCCCGGAGCGACCGCCGGCACGGCCCCGACTGGAACGCGGCGGCGGCGGCGGCGGAGTCGGCGGCGCCGCTGCGCACGCTGGTCGACATCAACTCCCCGGAGTTCCTGCCGCCGGATGACATGATCGAGCGAATCGCGCGGGTGGCCGAGGCGGCGGGCGAGCCCGTCCCGCGCGACCGCGGCGAGTACCTGCGCACCATCACCGAGTCGCTGGTGGTCGCCTACCGCCGGGCCCTGCGCGAGGCGTGCGAGCTGTCGGGGACGAGCATCGACGCGGTGCACATCGTCGGCGGCGGCTCGAAGAACGGTCTGCTGTGCCAGCTGACCGCCGACGCCACCGGGCTGCCGGCGGTCGCCGGACCGGCCGAGGGCACGGCGATGGGCAACATGGTGGTCCAGCTGCGCGCCGTCGGGGCGCTCTCGGGCGGGCTCGACGACCTGCGGACCGTGATCGCCGACTCGGTCGACACCCGCCGGTACGAGCCGGTGCCCGGGGCTACCGTTATCTGGGACCTCGCCGAGGCCCGGGTCTTCGGCGAGGACGATCGCATCGCCCCGCTCGCCGAGCCGCTGTCCCGGTCCCGTCGTCGGCGCGCCGGAGCTCCGGCCGCCATCGCGAACAGAAGGAGCATGACGAAGTGAAGCATCCAACCACGGCAGCCGACATCCTGGATTCCATGGGCCAGGCGGGGGAGCGTCTCGACCACATCGGCGCCTGCGAGGCGGCGGCGGGCAACATCTCCGTCAGCATCAGGCGGCGCCCGGACGACCTCGACGAGTTCTTCCCGGAGGCCTCCGCCATCGACCTGCCTGTGGCCGTTCCCGGCCTGGCCGGGTGGACGTTCTTCGTGACCGGCTCCGGCAGCCGGCTGCGCGACGTGCGCGAGGACCCGCGGGGCAACGTCTCCGTCATCGTCGCCGACGAGTCCGGCACCTCCGCGGAGTGGCGCACGGCGCCCGGGCCGCGCACCTTCGTGCGCCCCACCTCCGAGTTCAACTCGCACCTCGGGGTGCACGAGGACCAGATCGTGCGCCGCGGGCTCGACTTCCACGCCGTCATCCACGCCCAGCCGCCGCACCTGGTGTCGCTCTCGCACCTCCGGGAGCTGCGCGACGACCGCGACTTCAACCGCGCCATCCTCAAGTGGGAGCCGGAGACGCTGGTGCAGGTGCCGCACGGCATCAAGGTGCTCGACTTCATGGTGCCCGGCGGCGACGAGCTCGGCCGCGCCAACGTCGAGGCCCTGCGCGACCACCAGATCGTGCTGTGGTCGAAGCACGGCATCATGGTGCGCTCGGACGAGTCGCCGCTGGCGGCCGTGGACAAGGTCGAGTATCTGGAGGCCGGCGCCATGTATGCCTGGCGCGACCTGGCGCTGGGCGGGCGCGGCGAGGGGCTCACCGACGCCGAGATCGGCCGCGTGATCGCGGCGTTCGGGGTGGAGACCGACCTGTACTGATCGGGGTGCGGCCCTGCAGTCGAGATGAGCACGTCTCCTCGCAGACATCGCCCCTAGACTGCTGGGGATGCCCACCAACCTGATCAACGCCGCGCACGTGCGGGTGGACTACCCCCAGCGCACGGTGCTCGACGACGTCACCCTGGGGGTGGCCGACGGCGATCGCATCGGCATCGTGGGCGAGAACGGCTCCGGCAAGTCGACGCTGCTCGCGCTGCTCGACGGCGCCAACCGGCCGGACGCGGGCCATGTGGCCCTGCGCCGCGGCCTGCGGGTGGGGGCGCTGCCGCAGCAGGTGTCGTTCCCGGCCGGGCAGACGGTCCGCGGCGCGATCGTCGGCGATCGTCCGGAGCACGAGTGGGCCGGCGACGCGGGCATCCGCTCGGTGCTGGCCGGGCTGGTCCCCGACCTGCCCCAGGACGCCCCGGTCGCGGCGCTCTCCGGCGGGCAGCGGCGCCGCGTGGCCCTGGCGGCCCTGCTGGTGGGCGACTGGGACGTCCTCGCCCTGGACGAGCCCACCAACCACCTCGACCTGGACGCGATCACCTGGCTGGCTGCGCACCTGCGCGGGCGCTGGCCGGCGCGGTCGGGCGCCCTGCTGCTCATCACCCACGACCGCTGGTTCCTGGACGAGGTGTGCACCCGGATGTGGGAGGTGCACGACGGCGGGGTCGAGCCCTTCGAGGGCGGCTATTCGGCGTACATCCTGCAGCGCGTCGAGCGGGCCCGGCAGGCTGCGCAGGCGGAGGCCAAGCGCCAGAACCTGCTGCGGCGCGAGCTGGCCTGGCTGGGGCGCGGCGCGCGGGCGCGGTCTTCCAAGCCCCGCTTCCATCTGGATGCGGTGCACGAGCTGGTCGCCGATGTGCCGCCGCTGCGCGACGAGGTCGAGCTGCAGCGGCTGGCGGTGTCCCGGCTGGGCAAGGACGTGATCGATCTGCTCGACGCCGGCGTGCGGCGCGGGGGGCGGGATGTGCTGCGGGAGGTCACCTGGCGGCTGGCGCCGGGGGAGCGGGCCGGCATCCTCGGCCGCAACGGCGCTGGCAAGTCGACGCTGCTGGGGCTGCTCGCAGGTGACCTGCCGACGACGGACGGGCGGGTGAAGCGCGGCAAGACCGTGCAGGTGGGGGTGCTCAGCCAGGAGTTCCACGACTTCGACGACGCCCCTGACGCCCAGGTGCGCGACGCGGTGGCGACCGCCGAGCGCGAGTACCAGGTGGACGGCCGCGAGCTCACCCCGGAGGAGCTGCTGCGGCAGCTCGGCTTCGACGACGCCCTGCTCTCGGAGCGCATCGGCGACCTGTCGGGCGGCCAGCGGCGCCGGCTGCAGCTCTTCCTGACCTTGCTGCAGCAGCCGAACGTCCTGCTGCTCGACGAGCCCACCAACGACCTCGACACCGACATGCTCGGCGCGGTCGAGACGGTGCTCGACGGCTGGCCCGGCACCCTGGTGGTGGTCAGCCACGACCGCTACTTCCTGGAGCGCGTCACTGACCGGCTGTATGCGGTGATCGGCGGGCGGTTCCGCGATCTGCCCGGGGGCGTGGACGAGTACCTGCGGCTCGAGGCGGGGTCGGCGGCTTCCGGCGAGACGGGTGCGGATGCCGTGCTGGCGGGAGCGGGCGCGGGCCAGTCTGGTGCCCAGCTCCGTGGGCCAGGCACTCGTGCGGCGGATGCCGGGGCTGAGGATGCGGACGCTGCGGCCTCCGCCCTCACCGGCGCCGGTCGCCGCGCCGAGGAGAAGGCGGTGGCGGCCATCGAGCGCCGTCTGCCCAAGCTGCGCGCGCAGTTGTCCGACTTGGACGCCGAGCTGGCGGCGGCGGATCAGAGCGACTTCGCGACGCTCTCCGCCCTGGCCGAGCGGCGCCAGGCGGTGTCCGACGAGCTCGACGCGGCCGAGACCGAGTGGCTGGAGCGCTCCGAGCGCCTGGAGGGTTGACTGGGCCGGGCGTTTCTCACGACGTAGTGGCCATCGCGGTCCTGATCTTCGTTCCTGTGCTCCTGCTGGCGACCTTTCTGGTACGCGTTCTGCTGCTGGCACGCCCGAGCGTGCTGCTGTCTGTACTGCGACTGAGGTGCTGGTGGTCGGGTCAGTGCCGGCGCCGGCTGCCCCGGCGACGTGGGGACCGCTGCGGCGGGATGACGAGTTCGGGAACCGCGCGGAGGAGGAAGCGATCGAAGTCGGGGACGGTGAAGGCGGCGTACCCGTGCTCCGGCGTGTAGAGGAGCCCCATGTTGATGAGTTCGGCTCGGGTCGGGGCGACCTGAGTCGATTCCCGTGCGAGCAGGCGAGCCACGTCTGCCGCTTTCTGGGGTTCGGGGCCGAGTTCAGCCATGGCGCGCAGGTATGCGATCTGCAGTTGCGTGGCTCGGTCCAATCGCACGCGGAAGAAAGACGAGTCGAGCTTTGCCTCATAGGCGGCCTGAGCGGTGAGGACGTCATTTTGTGTGATCGTCGGGCCCGTCGCAATCGACCACGTCTGATACCCGAGCTCTTGGATGAAGTAGGGGTATCCGCCGGTGAGTTCGGCTGCGGCTGTGGCCGCGTCATCCGTGACGCTTACGCCTTCGGTCGCCGCGGGGCCGGAGAACGCGGCGCGGGCATCCTCGTCTGTGAGGGAGCGGATTTCCGGGAACTTGAAGAGCCGCTCTGAATACGACTTCGCGTCGCCGGCCAGTTCGGCGATCTGGGGGAGCCCGGCTCCGACGAGGGTCACCGGCAGTTGACGTTGCACGGTCTTGTGCATCGCCTGGATGATGGCTTCGAGCTGGGTGGAGCTGAGGAACTGAATCTCGTCGATGAGAATCGCGAGCCCGGTGTGATGCTGCCGGGCGGCTTCCCCGACCGCAACGAGCACATCGGTCAGGTCGAGAGCGAGGTCGCCGGTGTCGGCACGGCCTTCTGCGGGGTCGACGCCGAGACTCAGCGTCCAGGCCCCGGTAGCTGAGACGGTGGCGGCGAAAGAGGTGAGCACCCCGGCGGCGTCGCGGGCGCGATCCCGCCAACGGGCACGAGGCGAGAGTTCCAACAGTGCGGCTCGTAATTTTGCGGCGAAAGCTCGCCGGAAATCGTCATCATCGTGTTTCCTTGCCTCGTCCTCCAGCACGTGCCAGCCTGCGCCGAGGGCGATCTCGCGGAAGCGGTGAAGGAGAACCGTCTTCCCCACGCCACGAAGCCCCGTGACGATCATGGACTGGTCGGTGCGACCGGCGGACAGCCGGCCAAGCAGAACGCGGAAAGCCTCCACCTGGTCGTCCCGGCCGACGACGACTTCGGGGATAGCACCGGCGTTCGGGGTGTAGGGATTGCGCGCGTTGTCCATGCGCCGAGATTATCAACTTTACTGAGCTTTATCTATGAGAGATAAAACAGAGAAAATTCCATAACTTGCCGACTCGGCTGCCGGGGCCGCTCGCGCTAGGGTTGAACCCGGCACTGACGTGCCGGTCCGCTCTGGTGTAATGGCAGCACACCGGCCTTTGGAGCCGTTTGTCTAGGTTCGAATCCTGGGAGCGGAACTCGACGGAAGGGAACTATGTCGACCCACAATCTGGCGGTGATCCTCCTCGCCGCCGGCCAGGGAACCCGCATGCATTCGCGCACCCCGAAGGTGCTGCACGAGATCGCCGGGGTGAGTATGCTGCGCCGCACGCTGGCCGCCGCCGCCGCTCTCGATCCGGTGCGCGTGGTGGCCGTGGTGCGCTACCAGGCCGACGAGGTGGCCGCGGCCGCCAGCGCGGCCCTGCCGCAGGTGCGCATCGCCCGCCAGACGGAGGTGCCCGGCACCGGGTCTGCCGCCGACGCGGGCCTGCAGGCCCTGCCGGCCCAGTTCCCGGGCGACGTGCTCATCACCAGCGCCGATGTCCCGCTGCTGGATGCGGATGCCCTGCGCGCTTTCGTGGACGCCCATCACGAGTCGGGGGCGGCTGCCAGCATCCTCACCGCCCGTGTGGACGACCCCACCGGCTACGGGCGCATCCTGCGCGCCGCCGGCGGCGCGGTGAGCGGCATCGTGGAGGAGCGGGACGCCACCGCCGACGAGCGGGCGATCACCGAGATCAACGCCGGCACCTACCTCTTCCGGGCGTCCGCGCTGGCCGCGGCTCTCGCCCGGGTCGGCACCGACAACGCCCAGCATGAGCGGTATCTGACCGACGCGGTCGCCCTGCTGGTGGCCGACGGACAGGCCGTGGACGCGCATCCCGTCGCCGACCCCTGGCTGGTGCAGGGCGTCAACGACCGGGTGCAGCTCGCCGCGGTGGCCCGCGAGCTCAACGCCCGCATCGTGCGCCGCTGGCAGCTGGCCGGGGTCACCGTGATCGACCCCGCCACCACCTGGATCGACGAGTCCGCCGCGCTCGGCGAAGACGTCACCGTCTACCCCGGCTCCCGGCTGGCCGGTACCACGGTGGTGCAGGACGGCGCGGTGATCGGGCCGGACACGACGCTCATCGACTGCGAGGTGGGGGCTGACGCCGAGGTGCTGCGCACCCATGCGACCTCCGCGCGCATCGGCTCGCGCGCCCACGTGGGCCCGTTCTCGTACCTGCGCCCCGGCACCGACCTGGGCGCCGACGGCAAGATCGGCGCGTTCTGCGAGACGAAGAACGTCATCATCGGGGCGCGCACCAAGCTGCCGCATCTCTCGTACGCGGGCGACGCCGAGATCGGCACCGACTCGAACATCGGCGCCGGGTCGATCTTCGCCAACTACGACGGCGTGCACAAGCACCGCTCGACGGTCGGGTCGTTCGTGCGCACCGGCGCCCACAACGTGTTCGTGGCGCCGGTGCACGTCGGCGACGGCGTATACTCCGGCGCGGGCACCGTCATCCGTCAGGACGTCCCCGCCGGCTCTCTCGCCATGAGCAACGCCCCGCAGGAGAACCGGGAGGGATGGGTCGCCGTGCACCGCGCCGGCACCGGTTCCGCCGAGGCTGCCCGAGCAGCGGGCAGCGTCAACGAATCCGGTACCAGGTAACCGGGGAAAGCGATCGCAACGTGTCAGGTATCCGCGCCAATGGCTCCAAACGGCTCGTCATCGTCTCCGGCCGGGCGCACCCGGCGCTCGCCGAGGAGATCGCCAGCAACCTCGGCACCGAGGTGGTCCCGACCAGCGCCTACGACTTCGCCAACGGCGAGATCTACGTGCGCTACGACGAGAGCGTCCGCGGCTGCGACACCTTCGTGGTGCAGTCGCACTGCACCCCGATCAACAAGTGGCTGATGGAGTCGCTCATCATGGTGGACGCGCTGAAGCGGGCCTCGGCCAAGAGCATCACCGTGGTGGCGCCCTGCTACCCCTACGCCCGGCAGGACAAGAAGCACCGCGGCCGCGAGCCCATCAGCGCCCGCCTGGTCGCCGACCTGTTCAAGACCGCCGGCGCCGACCGCCTCATGGCCGTCGATCTGCACTCGCCCCAGATCCAGGGGTTCTTCGACGGCCCCGTCGACCACCTGTTCGCCCAGCCGATCCTGCTCGACTATTTCAAGGGGCATTTCAGCCCGGACGACCCCATCACCGTCGTCTCGCCCGACATGGGGCGGGTCAAGGTCGCCGACACCTGGGCCCAGAAGCTGTCGGCGCCGCTGGCCATCATCCACAAGCGCCGTGACCCGCTGGTCCCCAACGAGGTGACCGCCCACGAGATCGTCGGCAACGTGGAGGGCCGCACCTGCCTGGTCGTCGACGACCTGATCGACACGGCGGGCACCATCCTCGCCGCCGCCCGCGCCCTGAAGGCGCACGGCGCCGCCCGCGTCGTCGTGGCCGCCACCCACGCCGTGTTCTCCGGCCCGGCCGTGCAGCGGCTGAGCTCCGAGGAGGTCGACGAGGTGGTCGTCACCAACACGCTGCCGATCCCCCAGGACAAGCGGTTCCCCTCGCTGCACGTGCTGTCGATCGCGCCCCTGATCTCGCAGGCCATCCACGAGGTGTTCACCAACGGGTCGGTGACCACCATGTTCGACGGGCAGGCGTGAGCCTGCCCGGCCTCCGGCGGACGGATTCGTGGCGGACGGGCCGGCCGTGACCGGGTCGACCCCGTGGCGGCGGCCGGTGCGCGTCGGGCGCACCGGCTCGCTGATGGCCGGCGGGACGCTGGTGTCGCGCATCCTCGGCTTCGTGCGGATGCTGCTGCTCACCTACGCGCTCGGGCTGTCCACCAACGTCTACGACTCGTTCAACCAGGCCAACCAGATCCCCAACAACCTGTACGAGCTGACCATCGGGGGCATCCTCACCTCGGTGCTGGTGCCGCAGGTCGTGGCCGCGATCCGCGCGGACGACCGCGGCGAGCGCTACATCAACAAGCTGGTGACCCTGGCGCTGACCGGCTTCGTGGTCATCACCGCCGCGCTCGTCGCGCTGACGCCGCTGATCATCCGCGCCATCACGTCGTCGGGGTGGGGGGCCGACCGGCTCTCGCTGACCATCGCGTTCGCCTACTGGTGCGTGCCCCAGGTGCTGTTCTACGCGATCTTCGCCCTGGTGAGCGGCATCTACAACGCCCACGACCTGTACCTGCCCTCGATGTGGACGCCGCTGATCAACAACGTGGTGACGATCGCCGGCATCGGCGTGTTCATCTGGCTGTTCGGCACCGACCCGTACGGGCACGTGCCGCTGTCGGATTGGGGGCCGGCGCGGGTGTCGCTGCTGGCCGGCACCGCGACCCTCGGCGTCGCCGTGCAGGCCCTGCTGCTGCTCGCCTGGTGGCGGCGGCTGCACCTGCGGTTCCGGCTCGACTTCGACTTCCGCGGGGTGGGGCTGCGCGCCACCGTCGCCGCCGGGGTGTGGATCTTCGGCGCGGTCGTCTTCACCCAGCTGCAGAAGCTGGTGACGAGCTTCGTGCTGACCACCGCGTCCAACGGCCGCGTCAACGGCGACATCAGCATCGTCTCGAACGGCGGGTTCGAGACCATGTCCCTGGTCTACATCTTGCCCCACTCGGTGATCGCGGTCTCGCTGGCCACCATCTACTTCACCCGCTTCAGCCAGGATGCGGCGGATCGCGACCCGGCGAAGCTGCGCGGGCACCTCTCGGTCGCCGCCCGGCAGGTGGTGCTGGCGATGACACTGTGCGCGGCCGTGCTGGTGGTGGTCTCGCCCGCGGTGGCGCGGCTGTTCACTCCGGCGGCGGGCGCCCCGCAGGCCGGGCTGGTGCTGGCGCTGCTGTCGCTGTCGCTGCCGGTGATGAGCCTCGTGTTCGTGTACACGCGGGCCCTGTACGCGCTGCGGCGCACCCGGTTCGTGTTCCTGGAGACCCTGGCGAAGTTCGTGTGGCTGGTCCCGGCCTTCCTGCTGCTGCAGCTGCTGCCGGCGGCGGCGATCGCCCCGGCGGCGGCCCTGCTGTCGGTGCCGTCGATGCTCTTCGACGCGATCGTGCTGGGCTGGGAGCTGCGCCGCGTCACCGGGTCGTCCGGCGGGGGCGAGATCTCGCGGCTGGTGGGCCGGATGATCATCCCGCTGGTCGGCTCGGTCGCGGTGGGCGTGCTGCTGTCCTGGCTGCTCGGCATCCGGTCGGCGGCCGGGTTCGCGATGTCGGGGGTGCCGGCGGCCGTGGTGGCCTGCCTGGCGGCTGGGGCGGTGATGGCCGCGGTGTTCCTGGGGCTGGGGATGGCCGTCCGCGTTCCAGGGGTCCGCGAGCTGGGGACGGCACTGGCCCGCCGGGTGCGGCGCTGACGGCTGCGGGCCCGGCGGAGGCTGCTATCTTGGTCGCTGGGCTGAGGGCTGCCGCCGGGCGGCCGACGGGACGGAGAGCGAGAGGTTGATGCTGAACGCGCGCGAGGCGACGGATCCGGCGGAGTGGGACGAGCTGGTGAACGGGGCCCTCGGGCACCCGCTGCAGTTGTGGGAGTGGGGGCGGCTCAAAGAGCAGACGGGTCCGTGGAGCGCCTCCCGGATCGTGTTCTCCGACGCGGACGGGCCGGTGGGGTGCGCCCAGATCCTCACCCGGCGCCTCCCGTTCCCGTTCCGGGCCATCTGCTACGCCCCGCGGGGGCCGGTGGCGTTCGCCCCAGAGCGGCTGCCGGAGGTCGCGGATGCGGCGGCGGCGTGGGCCCGCGAGCACGAGCACCCGGTGTCGCTCAAGATCGACCCCGCCGTCGAGCAGCTCGACCTCGGACCGCAGTGGCGGGCGGGCGAGCACGTGCTGATCGCGACCACGGCCGTCCTCGACCTCACCCCCGCCGCCGAGGACGTCATGCGCAGCCTGCACTCGAAGAACGCGCGCAACTACATCCGGCACGGGCAGCGGCGCGGCATCGTCGTCGAGCGCGGCACCCGCGCCGACCTCGACGAGGTCATCGACATCTACCAGCGCACCGCCGAGCGCGACGCGTTCCCCATCCACGTCCCCGACTTCTACCGCACCGCCTTCGACGTGCTCGGCGACAGCAGCCAGCTGCTGGTCGCCCGCTTCGAGGGGCGGCTGCTGGCGTTCCTGTGGAATGTGGCCAGCCGCGGCGCCGCCTTCGAGCTGTGGGCGGGGGCCACCGATGAGGGCCGGCACCTGCGCGCGAACTACCCCCTGAAGTGGGGGGCGATGCTCGCCGCCAAGGAGTCCGGCACCCACGTCTACGACATGAACGGGCTGCTCAACGACGGCATCAGCGAGTTCAAGCGCTCATTCGTGAAGCAGGAGACCCGCTGGGTGGGGACGTTCGACCGGCCGCTGGGCGCCTGGTACACCGTGTGGGCGCGAGCGCTGCCCGCCTACCGCCGGCTGCGCGGGGGATCGGGTGGCTCCTCCGACTGAGGACGGGGCCCGGTTCAGAACCCGGTGTCGGTCGGCTCGGGGTAGAAGCGGCGGAACTTGCGCCAGTGATTGGCCCGCGCGACGGCCACGTACAGCCGTCGGCGCCAGGCGTGCTCCTGGGGGGAGTCGATCGGGTTGGTGACCGCCTTGGCGGCGAGCAGGCGATCGACCGTGGCCCGCTCCGCCGGGGCGAGGTAGCGGCGCAGCAGCCGATTCGGGACGGTCGTGTACAGCGCCTCGCGCTCGACGGTCACGGTCTCCAGGCGGCGGCCCTCCACCAGGTCGGCGACCGGGAAGACGGCGGCGTTCGTCCCGGCGCCGGTGACGTAGTAGTTGTTGCGCCCGATGCGCGGGTTCACCTCGAAGAAGTAGGGGGTGCCGTCGCGGGGGTCGGTCTTCACGTCGAAGTTCGCGAACCCGTGATAGTCGACGGCCTCCAGGAAGCGGCGCACCGGGTCCAGGATCTCGGGCATCGCCGTCGTGTACATGGCCACCGGGATGCCCAGGCCCTGGGGCGTGTGGTCTTCGAGCAGGACGCGGGCGGAGGCGAGCAGCGTCACCGCACCCTGCCGGTCGACGTAGGCGGTGGCGCTCCGGACGGTGTCGTCGCCGCCGGGGATGAGCTCCTGCACCAGGAACGTGCCGCGGAACCCGCCCGTGCGCAGCGTCTCCCAGAGGGCGTCGAGCTGCTCCGGGGCGTCGATCGGGTACACCTTCTTCTTGCCCTCGAAGTGGACGGTCAGGTAGTACGAGCTCAGCGCCGGCTTGGCGACCACCGGGAAGCGCAGGCCGATCTCCGGCTCGCGCCAGTCGGGGCGGTCGGCGTCGGACAGGTCGACGACCACCGTCTCGGGCACGCGCATCCCGGCGGCGAGGGCGAGCCGGTTGAACGACTCCTTGTCGCCCACCAGCTCGAAGGTCTCCAGGCTCGGCGCCGCGATCCGGTACCAGGGCTCCAGCCGCTCGCGCTCGGCGGCGATCGACTCGACGTACCAGTCGGAGTTGCTGAGCAGCAGCAGGGGCAGGGCGTCGCCGTGCCGGGCGCGCAGCCGCCGGGCGACCTCGACCAGCGCGTCGGCCACCCGGGCGTGCGCAGCGCCCATCGCGACCACCTGCACGTCGAGGAACCCGGAGCGGGCGATCGGACCGGTCATGGCCTCCGAGACGACCACCGGCCGCACGTCGTACGCCTCGTGGAAAGCGCGGGCCAGCGCGTAGGTGCCGATGTCGCCGCCGACCAGAACCGGGAGGAATGCGGGCGTCGCCGCCGATGCCTCTGCCGCCGCTGCGGCCATCAGGCCTCGACCTCGCTCCGGTCGCCGCTCCACCGGGTGTGGAACGCGCCCTCGGCGTCGATGCGGCGGTAGGTGTGCGCGCCGAAGAAGTCGCGCTGACCCTGGATGAGGGCGGCCGGCAGCCGGGGGCTGCGCAGCCCGTCGTAGTACGACAGCGAACTGGCGAACGCCGGCACCGGCAGCCCGGCCAGCGAGGCGTGGGCGACGATGTTGCGCCAGGCGCCCTGGGTGGCATCGATGGACTGCCGGAAGTAGTCGGCGGTCAGCAGCGTCTCGGGGGTGCCCTGCTGGTAGGCCTCCGTGATGCGGTTGAGGAACTGCGCGCGGATGATGCAGCCGCCGCGCCAGATGCGGGCCACCGCCCCGCGGTCGATGTCCCAGCCGTAGGTGGCCGCGCCCTCGGCGATCTCGTCGAAGCCCTGCGCGTAGGCGACGATCTTCGAGGCGAACAGCGCCTCGCGCACCGCTTCCACGAACGCCGCCTTGTTGGTGACCTCCAGCCGGCCGCTGGGACCGGGGAGGGCGCTCGCGGCGGCACGCTGCTTGGGCCGCGACGACAGTCCGCGGGCGAACACGGCCTCCGCGATGCCGGTGACCGGGACGGCCAGATCGAGGGCGGTCTGCACCGTCCACGTCCCCGTGCCCTTCATCCCGGCCTGGTCGACGATGAGGTCGATGAGCGGCCGCTGGGTCTTCGCATCCACCTGGGAGAGCACCTCGCCGGTGATCTCGATCAGGTACGAGTTCAGCTCGGTCTGGTTCCAGGCGCGGAAGATGTCGGCGATCTCGGCCGGCTCCAGGCCGGCGCCGCGCCGCAGCAGGTCGTACGATTCGCCGATCAGCTGCATGTCGGCGTACTCGATGCCGTTGTGCACCATCTTCACGAAGTGCCCGGCGCCGTCGGTGCCGATGTGGGTCACGCAGGGCTCGCCGTCCACCGACGCTGCGATCGACTCGAGGATGGGGCCGAGGGTCCGGTACGACTCGGCGGTGCCGCCCGGCATGATCGAGGGGCCGTTGAGCGCACCCTCCTCGCCGCCGGAGATGCCGGCGCCCACATAGTGGATGCCGGTGGCGCGCACGGCCTCCTCGCGCCGGATGGTGTCGGTGAAGCGCGAGTTGCCGCCGTCGACGATGATGTCGCCGGGCTCGAACACCTCGACCAGCTGGTCGATGATCGCGTCGGTGGGGGCGCCCGCCTTGACCATGATGATCGCGGTGCGGGGACGGGCCAGCCGGGCGGCGAACTCGGCGATGGTCGTCGCGGGCAGGAAGGCGCCCTCGTCGCCGTGGGCGGAGATCAGCGCGTCCGTGCGGGCGGCAGTGCGGTTGTAGACGGCGACGGTGTTGCCGTGGCGGGCCAGGTTGCGGGCCAGATTGCTGCCCATCACGGCCAGGCCGACCACGCCGATGTTGGCGAGTTGTGACATGGCCCCAAGCCTATCGCCAGGGTGTGCTGCCAGACTGGAGGGACCGTGGGCGCCGCCGCACGCGATGCGCCCGGAACGTGAATTCGAGGAGGAATACGCATGTCAACTCGTACCGTCGGATCTCTGCAGATCTTCCCGCTCGCCCTGGGCGGCAACGTGTTCGGCTGGACGGTCGATGCCGACCATGCCGCCGGCATCCTGGACCCGTTCACCGAGGGCGGCAGCGATCGGCTGATCGACACCGCCGACGTCTACCCGGCCTGGGCGCCGGGCGCGGCGGGCGGCGACTCTGAGCGCATCATCGGCGACTGGCTGGCGCAGCGCGGCCGGGACCGGGCGCTCATCGCCACCAAGGTGGCGAAACTCGACGGCTTCCGCGGGCTGTCGGAGTCGAACGTGCGCACCTCGATCGAGAACTCGCTCACGCGCCTGCGCACCGACCACGTCGACCTCTACTACGCCCATGAAGAGGACCCGGACACCCCCATCGCCGAGACCGCGAAGGTGTTCAGCGATCTGGTCGCCGAGGGCAAGATCCGCGAGATCGGGTTCTCGAACTTCTCCGCCGAGAGCGGCCAGGCCTGGATCGACGCCGCCCGCAGCAACGGCTGGCATGCCCCGGTGGCCATGCAGCCCGAGTACAGCCTGGTCGAGCGCGGCTACGAGGATGAGCTGGCCGGCCTGGCCCAGCGCGACAACCTGGCCGTGCTGCCCTACTACTCGCTGGCCAGCGGCTTCCTCACCGGCAAGTACACGTCGGTCGAGGATGGCGCCGGCACCGCCCGGGCGGCAGGGGCGGCGCGCTACGCCACCGAGGATGGCCTGCGCATCATCGATGCGCTGCGCGAGATCGCGGCGGCGCACCACGTCCAGATCGCCTCGGTGTCGCTGGCGTGGCTGCTGGCTCAGCCGCAGGTCGCGGCGCCCATCGCGTCCGCCAGCAAGCCGGCGCAGCTGGAGGCGCTGCTCGCCGCCCCCGAGGTGCAGCTGAGCGTCGACGAGGTGCGCGCGCTCGCCACGGCCTCGGCGCGGTAGAGGGCTCGCGTCGTCCGGTCCGTCCTCGCCGAACGCCGGACATCCGTCCCAGGGCGGGACGCCGGTGTCCTGAGTCCGGCGCGGGCCGCCCCGATGCCCTGAGCTCTGCGGGCGGGGCGGGGGACGGAACCGCTCAGAGCAGCCCGTGGCGCTGCAGGGCGGCGGCGATGCCGGCCGGCCCGGGCAGCGGGGCGGTCTCCCCGGCGCGGGCCAGCAGCTCGGGATGCGACCCGGGCATCGCGATCCCGGTGCCCACCTGGGCGAAGATGTCGAGGTCGTTGCGTTCATCGCCGAATGCGAAGGTCGGCACTCCGGCGAGACGCGGGTCGGCGGCGAGCAGCGCCCGGGCGGCGTGCCCCTTCGACACGCCGCGGGGCAGGATGTCCACCGCCCCGGCCGAGTAGCGGGTGAAGTGCGCCCGGTCGCCGAAGCGGGCCCGGTAGGCGGCGTCCGCCGCCTCGGGGATGTAGGCGTTGACGAACTGCACGACGTGGTCGCGCCAGAAGCCGGGATCGACCGGGACGTCGGCGAGCGGCACCCCGAGCGAGGTCATGCTGGAGGCGACCGGCTCGGCGATGGTGGTCGCCGCGTAGCAGTCGGCGGCGAAGAACGACAGCGCCTCGCCCCGCGCCCGACTGAAGCCGGCGATCTCCGCCACCAGGGCGCGGTCGAGCTGCTGCTCCTGCACCAGCGCGCCGCGCAGCCACGTGCAGCATCCGCCCGACATCACCCCGCTGGCCGCGGCGGGGTCGCCGAGCAGCTCGGCCACCTCCCAGGTGCAGCGCCCGGTGGCGACGGCGGGCAGCACCTCGCGCTCCTCCAGGCGGCGCAGCAGCTCCCGCGCCTCCGGGGTGCCCTGGTGGCGCTCGTCCAGCAGCGTGCCGTCGAGGTCGAGGAAGACGACCGCCCGGTACGGCGCCGCGGGGCTCATCGCGCCCCCTCCGCACGGCGTGCGGCCGTGGCGTCGGATGCCTGCGTTCCCATTCCGCCTCCAGATGTTCGTGAGGGCTGGCGTCGTCTCCGATCGTACGTGCCCCGGAGCGCAGGATGGGGCCGGCCGTCATCCTCGACCCGGCTGCCTTGCCTGGCGCCCGCTGCGGAGGCTACGATGGATGGTTGGACTTCGGCGAGGGCCTTCGGGCCGTAATCGACGCGGTGCGCGGCAACACGCTCCTCGTCGACGAGTCGAGCGGCATCCGGCCAGGGCGGCAGCCCGGCAACGTATCGGCAACTGGCAAGAGGAACGAGCACATGGCAGACATCGCCAAGATCCCGGCGACTATTCGCACCACCTTCGGCAAGGGCGCGGCCCGGCGGCTGCGCCGTGCCGGGCAGGTCCCGGCCGTGATCTACGGCCACGGCGAGGACCCCCGTCACGTGGCCCTGCCGTCGCACGAGCTCAGCCTCGCCACCCGCACGGCGAACGCGCTGCTCAGCGTCGACCTGGAAGACGGCCCGCAGCTGGTGCTGGTCAAGGACATCCAGCGCGACCCGATCAAGCAGATCATCGAGCACATCGACCTGATCGTCGTGGATCGCACCGAGAAGGTCGAGGTCGAGGTGCCGGTCTCGATCACCGGCACGAGCATCGGCAACACGGTCGCCGAGCTGGCCGAGCAGACCATCACCGTGGCCGCGCCCGTCACCGAGCTGCCCGACCGCTTCGAGGTCAGCGTGGAGGGCGCCGCCGACGGCACCCGCGTCTACGCGAAGAACCTGCAGCTCGGTGCCGACGTCGAGCTGATCACCGATCCCGAGACGGTCGTCGTGGCCGTCATCACGCCGTCCGCTCGCGACATGGGCGACCGCGCCGACGAGATGGCCGAGGAGCAGGCCGAGGCCGAGGCCCAGGCTGACGCCGCCGCGGCCGGCACCGAGGCCGGCGCCGCCGCCGAGTAGTCGGGGTCGCCGCCGCCGTGTCGGATTCCTCCTGGTACGTGGTCGGCCTGGGCAACCCGGGCGACCAGTACGAGGGCACCCGGCACAGCGTCGGCCGTGCGGTCGCCGCCGAGCTGGCCGACCGGCTGGGCGCCCCGCTGAAGCGGCTGAAGGGCACCCACGCCCACGTCGCCGAGGGGCGGACCGTCCCAGGCGGCCCGCGTCTGACGGCGGCGGTGCTCGACTCGTTCATGAACCTGTCCGGCGGGCCGACGGCGGCGCTGCTGCGCCACTACCATGCGAGCCCGGACCGGCTCATCGTGGTGCGCGACGATCTGGACCTGCCGTTCGCGGCCGTCCGCATCCGCGCCGGTGGCGGGCACGGCGGCCACAACGGGGTGCGCGACATCATCGGGCAGGTGGGCGGCAACGGCTTCGTGCAGGTGCGCTGCGGCATCGGCCGCCCGTCCGGCCGGCAGGACCCGGCCGACTTCGTGCTGGAGCGCTTCGCCGCCGCCGAACGGCCGGCTGTGCGCGACCTCGTGACGGAGGCGGCCGACCTGATCGAGATCATCGCCGCCGACGGCGTCCAGGCGGCCCAGCAGGAGTGCCATCGGCGCGCCGCCGCTGGCAGCGCCGCCGACGACGCCGAGTCCGGCTCCGGGAGAGGGAGACAATGACGCTGCGGCCCCTGCTCGACGCCTACGCGGCCACCGCGCCCGGCGCCCGCCTGCGGCAGACGGCCGCGGCCGATCGCGGCACGGTCGCCGTGGTGGACCCGGCGCGCTCGCTGGCGCTCAGCGCGCTGCTGGACGGCCGTCCCGACACCCGGCAGTGCCTGATCGTGGCCGCGACCGGGCGCGAGACCGCCCAGCTGGCCGGCGATCTCCGGCAGTGGCTGCCCGACGCCGAGGTGCTCGACTTCCCGGCCTGGGAGACGCTGCCGCATGAGCGGCTGAGTCCGTCGGCGCAGATCGTGGGCGACCGCATCCGGGTGCTGCGCCGCGTCCGCGCCCAGCAGGAAGCCGAGGCGGCAGGGGAGGCCGGCCGCGTGCAGATCGTGGTGACGTCGGCCCGCGCCGCCATGCAGCCGGTGGCCGCGAATCTGCTGGACGTCGACCCGATCTCCGTGCGCGTCGGCGACGACGCCGATCTCGAACTCCTGGCCGCACGGCTGGTGGAGCTCGCCTACGCCCGCGTCGAGCTCGTGACCCGGCGGGGCGAGTTCGCGCTGCGCGGCGGCATCCTCGACGTCTTCCCGCCCACCGCCGAGTACCCGGTGCGCATCGAGTTCTTCGGCGACACCATCGAGTCGATGCGTCCCTTCCAAGTGGCCGATCAGCGCTCCGCGCAGGAGACCGTGGACGCCGTGTCCATCGACGCCTGCCGCGAGCTGCTGCTCACTCCCGAGGTGCGGCAGCGGGCCGCCGAGATGCAGGGCGAGTTCCCCAACATCGAGGGGATGCTGGAGAAGATCTCCGGCGGCATCCCGGTGGAGGGCATGGAGTCGCTGATGCCGGCGCTGCAGCCCGACCTGGTGCCGGTGACCGCGTTCTTCGCCGAGTCCGCGCTGGTGTGCGCGTGCTCGCCGGAGCGCCTGCGCACGCGGGCCGCCGACCTGGCGCGCACCAATGACGAATTCCTGCAGGCCGCCTGGGAGGCCGCCAGCGCCGGGGCCGACGCGCCCATCGATCTGCAGCGCGGCGCCTACCTGTCGTGGGACGCCTTCGTGGAGGCCAGCGGCCGGCGCCCGCTGTGGATCGTCGACCCCCTCGGCGGCGAGGGCGGCGAGCGGGTGGTCGCCAGCGGCCTGACCCCGGTGCCCGGCTTCGCCGGGTCTGCCGAGGCGCCCCTGACCGACATCGGCCGGCGACTGGGCGAGGGATGGCGGGCTACCGTCGCGATGGCCACCGCCGGTTCGGCCGACCGCATCGCCGAACTGCTGCGCGACCGCGACATCCCCGCCGAGATCGCGGAGACCCCAGCCCTGCAACCGGGCGTGGTCAGCATCGTGGTGGCGCCGCTGGCGTCAGGCTGGCTCGCCGAGGACGGCCGGCTGGCCGTCTACTCGGAGCCGGAGGTGTTCGGCCGGGCCGCCGAGTACGCGCCCCGACGGGTGCGCCGGCTGAAAGCCAAGCGCCGCAACGCCATCGACCCGCTGGAGCTCAAGCCGGGCGACTTCGTGGTGCACGAGCGCCACGGCATCGGCCAGTTCGTGGAACTCGCCAAGCGGTCCATGCCCGTGGGCGGCGTCAGGCACGAGCGCGAGTTCCTGGTCATCGAGTACGCCCCGTCGCGGAAGGGGCATCCGCCGGACCGGCTGTTCATCCCCACCGACCAGCTCGATCAGCTGAGCAAATACGTCGGCGGCGAGAACCCGAAGGTGTCGAAGCTGGGCGGCTCCGACTGGGCGCGCACCAAGAGCGCCGCCCGCAAGGCGGTGCGGAAGATCGCCGTCGAGCTCGTCAAGCTGTACGCGGCCCGCACCCACGCGCAGGGGCACGCCTTCCCGCCCGACACCCCCTGGCAGCACGAGCTGGAGGAGGCCTTCCCCTACCCGGAGACCCCCGACCAGCTGCGCGCCATCGACGAGGTCAAGGCCGACATGGAGAAGCCGGTGCCCATGGACCGGCTGCTGAGCGGGGACGTGGGCTTCGGCAAGACCGAGGTGGCCGTCCGCGCCGCGTTCAAGGCGATTCAGGATGGCCGCCAGGTGGCGATGCTGGTCCCCACCACCCTGCTGGTGCAGCAGCACCTGGAGACGTTCACCGAGCGGTTCTCCGGCTTCCCGGTCACGGTGCGCCCGCTCTCGCGCTTCCAGAGCGAGAAGGAGGTGCAGGAGACCATCGCCGGGCTGGCCGACGGCTCGGTCGACATGGTCATCGGCACCCACCGGGTGCTCTCGAAGCAGATCCAGTACCGGCAGCTCGGCCTGGTGATCGTGGATGAGGAGCAGCGCTTCGGCGTCGAGCACAAGGAGCGCCTCAAAGAGCTCAAGACCAACGTGGACGTCCTCTCGATGAGCGCCACCCCCATCCCACGCACCCTGGAGATGGCCGTCACCGGCATCCGCGAGATGTCGACGCTGGCGACCGCGCCCGAGTCGCGCCACCCGGTGCTGACCTACGTGGGCGCGTCGTCGGACGGGCAGGTCGCCGCCGCGATCCGCCGCGAACTGCTGCGCGAGGGGCAGATCTTCTACGTGCACAACCGGGTGGCGGGCATCTCGCAGGTCGCCGCCCACCTCGCCGAGCTGGTGCCCGAGGCGCGCATCGCCGTCGCCCACGGGCAGATGGGCGAGGGCGAGCTCGAACAGGTGATGGTCGACTTCTGGGAGCGCCGCTACGACGTGCTGGTCTCGACCACCATCATCGAGACCGGGATGGACGTCCCCAACGCCAACACCCTGATCGTGGACGACGCCCAGCGGTACGGCCTGGCCCAGCTGCACCAGCTGCGCGGCCGGGTGGGACGCGGCCGGGAGCGGGCCTACGCCTACTTCCTCTACGACGGGTCGCGGCCGTTGGGCGAAGTCGCCCAGGACCGCCTGGAGACCATCGCCGCCAACAACGAGCTCGGCGCCGGCATGCAGGTCGCCATGAAAGACCTGGAGATCCGCGGCGCCGGCAACCTGCTCGGCGGCGAGCAGTCCGGCCACATCGCCGGGGTCGGCTTCGACCTCTACCTGCGGATGGTGGGCGAGGCCGTCGAGGAGTTCAAGCAGGAGGCGCCCGAACGCCGCGCCGAGCTGCGCCTGGAGCTGCCCGTGGACGCCCACATCCCCGAGGCCTACATCGACTCGCAGCGCCTCCGCCTGGAGGCCTACCAGAAGCTCGCCACCGCCGCCGGCCCGGCTGGGCGCCCCGGCGCCATCGACGACGTCTGCGACGAGCTCGTCGACCGCTACGGCCCCATGCCCGAACCGGTGCGGCGGCTCATCGCCGTCTCGCGGCTGCGGCGCGAGCTGCAGCGCACCGACCTGGAGCAGGTCGTCGCCGTCGGGTCCAAGCTCAGCATCGGCTCCGTCGAGCTGCCCCAGTCGGCCCAGATGCGGCTGCGGCGGCTGCACCCGCGGGCGTCCTATCTGCCGGCCGCCGGCACCATCTCGGTGCCCATCCCGCCCGACATCGCCAAGGCGGCCGACGCCCAGCGCATCATCGACTGGGTCGCGCAGGTGCTGCGCGACTGCAAGCTGCTGCCGGAGGTTGCGCCGCAGCCCGGGGGCTGAGCTCTCCGCACCTCCTCCGC
>JBDNYM010000002.1:0-97399 GCA_047722305.1 Pseudoclavibacter sp.
CGCCCCCCCCCCGCCCCCCGGGGCCGGCCCGGGCCCCCCCCGCGCCCGCCCCCCCCCGCCGGGGCCCCCCCCCCCCCCCCCCCCCCGCCGGGGCCCCCCCCCGGGGGGCCCCCGCGCTGCCCACAGGCGCGGGCCGCGGCGATGGCAGCCTCGGCCAGCAGCTCGGTCTCGGGCCGCGGGGCGAGCACGCCGGGGCCGACAGCCAAGCGCAGAGCGCCGAACGGCGCCTCGCCCAGCAGGTGCTGCAGCGGGACGCGCGTGCCGCGCCGGGCGGCGAGCCGGCGGGCTCGGTCGGCGACCGTGGCCGGCACCGGGTCCCCCAGCGCGCACAGCAGCCGGACTCGGGAGAGGTCCAAGTCGGCGGCGCCCGCCGCCAGCTGCTCGACGTCGGCGCGGGCGGAGTCGATCCCCTCTGCTTCCAGCCGCCGGGTCAGGTCGGACACCAGCTCGGCCCAGGTCTCGGGCCGAAGGTTCATCGGTCCTCCCGAGCCTGGCCGGTCTGGTCGCCCTGCAGCTGCGCCGCCATCCGGTGGGCCTCGTCGGCGGCGACCGCCGAGTCGATGACCGGGTCGAGGTGCCCCGCCAGCACCTGGTCGAGGTTGTACGCCTTGAAGCCGGTGCGGTGGTCCACGATGCGGTTCTCGGGGTAGTTGTAGGTGCGGATGCGCTCGGAGCGGTCCATGGTGCGGATCTGGCTGTGCCTGGCCGCACTCGCCTCCGCCTCGCGCTCCTCTTCCTGGACCGCGAGCAGGCGAGCGCGCAGCACGCGCATGGCGGCCTCGCGATTCTGGATCTGCGACTTCTCGTTCTGCATCGACACCACGATGCCGGTGGGAAGGTGGGTGATGCGCACGGCGGAGTCGGTGGTGTTGACCGACTGCCCGCCCGGCCCCGACGACCGGAACACGTCGATGCGCAGATCGCCGGGGTTGATCTCGACCTCCTCGGGCTCGTCGACCTCGGGGAACACGAGCACACCGGTGGTGGAGGTATGCACGCGCCCCTGGCTCTCGGTGATCGGCACCCGCTGCACGCGGTGCACCCCGCCCTCGTACTTCAGGCGGGCCCACACCCCCTGCGCGGGGTCACTCGACGAACCCTTGATGGCCACCGAGACGTCCTTGAAGCCGCCCAGCTCGGACTCGGTGCTGGCCAGCAGTTCGACCTTCCATCCGCGGGACTCGGCGTAGCGGGTGTACATGCGCAGCAGATCCGCGGCGAACAGGGCCGACTCCTCGCCGCCCTCGCCGCCCTTGATCTCCATGATGGCGTCGCGGCCGTCGTTGGGGTCGCGCGGCACCAGCAGCCGCCGCAGACGGTCCTCCGCCTCGGCCCGGGTCGCTCGCAGCGACTCGACCTCGGCAGCGAACTCGGGGTCCTCCGCCGCCAGCTCCTCGGCGGCGGCCAGGTCGTCCCCGGCCCGCTGCCACCGGACGTGCGCCTTCGCGATCGCGTCGAGCTCGGAGTAGCGCCGGTTCAGCCGCCGCGCCCGGCCCGGGTTCGAGAACACGGCCGGGTCGGACAGCTCATGCTGCAGCCGGGTGTGCTCGTCGAGCAGCCCGCCGATGGCTTCGAACATGCGTGTGCGCTCCCGGGCGGCCTACTTGTCGCCCTTGGAGCCCATCAGAGACGCGCCCTGCTGGATCCGCATCAGGAACTCGACGTTCGACTTCGTGTCTTTCATGCCGGCCAGGACGGTCTCCAGGGCCTGCTGCGGCTCCACGCCGGCCAGGGCGCGGCGCAGCTTCCACATGATCTTGAGTTCGTCGCGACCGACGAGGATCTCCTCGCGGCGGGTGCCGGAGGCGTTCACGTCCACGGCCGGGAAGATGCGCTTGTCGGCCAGCTGGCGCGACAGCCGCAGCTCCATGTTGCCGGTGCCCTTGAACTCCTCGAAGATCACCTCGTCCATCTTCGAGCCGGTCTCGACCAGTGCGGTGGCGAGGATGGTGAGCGAGCCGCCGTTCTCGATGTTGCGGGCGGCACCGAAGAAGCGCTTCGGCGGGTACAGCGCCGAGGCGTCCACACCGCCGGACAGGATGCGCCCGGAAGCCGGGGTCGCCAGGTTGTAGGCACGGCCCAGGCGGGTCATGGAGTCGAGCAGCACCACCACGTCGTTGCCCAGCTCCACCAGGCGCTTGGCGCGCTCGATGGCGAGCTCGGCGACGGTGGTGTGGTCGCTCGGCGGCCGGTCGAACGTCGAGGCGATGACCTCGCCGCGCACCGTGCGCTGCATGTCGGTGACCTCTTCGGGGCGCTCGTCGACGAGCACCACCATGATGTGCACCTCGGGGTTGTTGACCGCGATGGCATTGGCGATCTGCTGCAGCACGATCGTCTTGCCCGCCTTCGGCGGCGACACGATCAGGCCGCGCTGCCCCTTGCCGATCGGGGAGACCAGGTCGATGACCCGGCCGCTGATCTTGGTGGGCTCGGTCTCGAGACGCAGACGCTCCGACGGGTACAGCGGGGTCAGCTTGCCGAACTCGACGCGGGTCTTGGCCTCTTCGGGGTCGAGACCGTTGATCGAGTCGAGCTTGACCAGCGCGTTGTACTTCTGGCGCGTGCCGCGCTGCTGATCGCCCTGGTTGGGGTCGCGGATGGCGCCCACCACGGCGTCGCCCTTGCGCAGGCCGTACCGCTTGACCTGGCCGAGCGACACGTACACGTCGCTGGTGCCCGGCAGGTAGCCGGATGTGCGCACGAAGGCGTAGTTGTCGAGGATGTCGAGCACGCCCGCCACCGGAATCAGGACGTCGTCGGGGCGCAGCTCCGGCTCTTCCTCGCGGTGATGCCGCTCGCGGTCGTTGCGATTCCGGTTGCGGTTGCGATTCCGGCCGCGGCCGCGGCCGGAGCGCTCGTCGCGATCGGAGTCGTCGGCGTCGGAGCGATCAGAACGCTCCGGACGCTCAGACCGGTCGGAACGCTCTGAGCGATCGCGCTGCTCCTGGTCGCCGCCGCGGCGGTTGCGGCGGGAACGGTGACGGCTGTGCCGCTCGCCGCCCTCGGCGTCGTCGCCGGGCTGGTCGGCGTGGTCGCGCTCAGCCTGGGCCGCAGGCTTCTCAGTGCCCTGGCGGTCCGCGGTGCTCTGGCGGTCCGCGGTGTCGTGACGCTCAGCAGCCGACTGCTCAGCAGCCGACTGCTCAGCAGCCGACTGCTCAGCAGCCGACTGCTCACCGACGGGCTTCACTGCGACGCGGTGCTCCGCCGTGCTGCGCGCGGGCTGCTCCGCCGCCGGCTCGGCCTGCGGCGCCTGCTCCCCGACGGGGAGCGTGGCGCGACGACGGCGCGGCGCAGTGTCGGCGGGGTGCTGGTGAGAGGCGATGGCCTCGACGAGTGCGCCCTTCCGCAGCTTCGACGCCCCGCGTACGCCCAGCGACTGGGCGATGGCCTGGAGTTCGGCGACCCGCTTCGAGCTGAGGCCGGCAGTATCCGTGTTCTGTGTAGATGTGTCTGTCACAGGGAGGTAGTCCTCTCGCCTTGACGGCAGGCGTCAAGGTGTGTTCTGACCGGGCCGCACAGTGAGGCGGTCCGAGTGGGACGCGGTATGCAATCGCGTTGGTGGATGCGTCCGAGCTCCGGCGACGCCGGAGAACTCAAAGACGTGACTCGACTATAGCACCCTGATTCCGCACGGCCGGGAAGAGCACCTGCCACGTGTCATCCGCGGTGCGGGCGATCGCCCCCTGCAGCGCGGCGCGGCGCTCGGCCGGGAACAGCACCATGGCGGTGGGCCCCGCCCCGGCCACGAAAGCCGCGAATCCGGCGGTGCGCAGACTGCGCACCATCCGGGCGGTGGGCGGCATGAGTTCGGCGCGATAGGGCTGGTGCAGCCGGTCGGCGGTCGCCTCGAACAGCAACCCGGGCTCAGCAGTGAGAGCCCGGGTGAGCAGTGCGGTGCGGGTGGCGTTGAAGATCGCGTCGGCCAGCGGCACCTGCACGGGCTGCGCGGCCCGGGCGGCCGCGGTCGGCACTGCGAAGTCGGGCACCAGCACGGCGCAGACGATCTCGGGCAGCACCGGCAGGCGGGCGATGCGCACGGCGGTGTCGACCACGGCGGTCGGGATGGGACGGCCGGGCTGCTGCGACTCCCCGGCCCGGTATGCGATCGTGGCGCCCCCGAACACGGCCGGGGCCGCGTTGTCCGGATGGCCTTCGAGGGCGGCGGCGAGCGCGAAGATCTCCGCCGGATCGTCACCGCGGCCGGCGACCGCACAGGCCGCCGCGGCCCCCTGCACCACGGCCGCCGCCGACGAGCCGAGCCCGCCGGACTGCGGGATGCGGTTCTCGCAGCGGATGCGCACCCCCGCCGGCCGGGACGCCCCCAGCCGGCGCAAGCACTCGCCGAACGTCTGCGCGACCAGGTTGGTCTCATCGGCCGGCAGACTACCGGCACCGACGCCGGTCACCTCGACCCGGACGTCCTGCCCGGCGAGCGTGAACTCGGCGACGTTGCAGATGTCGACGGCCAGCCCCATGGCGTCGAAGCCGGGACCCAGGTTCGCGGCGGTGGCCGGGACGGTCACCCGCACCGCGGCGGGCATCACGCGCGCGACAGGCCGAGCTGGTCGGCGATCGCGTGCGGATCGGCGCTCACCTGCTCGGGCTGATGCTCGACGCCGTCGAGCCCGTGCAGCGCCCACTGGGGGTCCTTGAGCCCGTGTCCGGTGACGGTGAGCACGATGGTGGCCCCGCCGGGGACGTCGCCGTGGGCGGCCCGGTCGAGCAGCCCGGCCACGCTGATGGCGCTGGCGGGCTCGACGAACACGCCCACCTCCGACGACAGGATGTGGTGGGCCTCCAGGATGTGCTCGTCGTCGATCGCGCCGAAGAACCCGCCGGTGGCGTCGCGCGCGGCGAGCGCCTTCTGCCAGGAGGCGGGATTGCCGATGCGGATGGCGGTGGCGATGGTCTCCGGGTTCTCGACGGGGTGGCCGAGCACGATGGGGGCGGCGCCCTTGGCCTGGAAGCCCCAGATCACGGGCAGATGGTCGGCGTCGCCGGACTCGCGCAGCTCGCTGTAGCCCTTGAAGTAGGCGGTGATGTTGCCGGCGTTGCCGACGGGCAGGATATGGATGTCGGGGACGCCGCCGAGCTGGTCGAAGATCTCGAAGCTGGCCGTCTTCTGCCCTTCGATGCGGTCGGGGTTGACGGAGTTGACCAGGTGCACCGGGTAGTGCTCGGACAGCTCGCGGGCGATCTGCAGGCAGTCGTCGAAGTTGCCGTCGACCTGCAGGATGCGCGCGTTGTGCGCCACGGCCTGGCTGAGCTTGCCCATGGCGATCTTGCCGGCCGGCACCAGCACCGCCGAGGTGATGCCCGCGTAGGCGGCGTAGGCGGAGGCCGAGGCGGAGGTGTTGCCGGTGGAGGCGCAGATGACCGCCTTGGCCCCGTACTCGAGCGCCTTGGAGATGGCGACGGTCATGCCGCGGTCTTTGAACGAGCCGGTGGGGTTCACCCCCTCGAACTTCACGAACACATCGGCCCCGACTCGCCGCGACAGCGCGGGTGCCGGGATGAGCGGCGTGCCGCCCTCCCCCAGCGTCACGATGGGGGTCTGGTCGGTGATCGGCAGGCGATCGGCATACTCGCGGATGACTCCGCGCCAGGGAACGGCCATGGACTTACTCGACTCCTTCGACTCGGATCACGCCGGCGACGGCCTCGACCGCATCGAGGCCGCTCAACTGCTCCACCACGTTCTGCAGGTCCGCCTCGGGGGCGTGGTGCGTCGACACCACCAGGGTAGCCGGACCGGCCCCGGCCTCGCCGGACTGCTGCACCTCGCGCACCGACACGCCCCCCTCGGCGATGGTGCGGGCCACGGCGGCGAGCGTGCCGGGCTGGTCCACGACCTGCAGAGAGATACGGTACCGGCTGCGAACCCGCGCCAGGGGCGCGACCGGCAGGTGGTCGACGAAGGTGATGTATTCGGGCGGCGCCTGCCGCACGATGCGCTTGGCGGCCAGCACGAAGTCGGCCAGCACGGTCGAGGAGGTCTCCACTCCCCCGGCCCCGGCTCCGTAGAACATGAGACTGCCGGCATCCATCGCCTCGACGAACACCGCGTTCATGGCGCCGTGGACGGCGGCCAGCGGGTGGGTGCGGGGCAGCAGCACCGGGGAGACGCGCACGTTGACCGCCTCGTCCGGGGTGTCGGCATCCAGCCGCTCGCACACGGCCAGCAGCTTGACGACCTGCCCGTTGCGCTTGGCCGCCTGCACCAGCTCGCCGGTGATGCCGGTGATGCCCTCGCAGGCCACCGCATCGCGGGGCACGTGGGTGTGGAAGGCGAGGCCGGCGAGGATGGTGGCCTTGGCGGCCGCGTCCCATCCCTCGACGTCGGCGCTGGGGTCGGCCTCCAGGTAGCCGAGGCGCTTCGCCTCGTCCAGGGCGGCCTCCATCCCCAGGCCCTCCGTGTCCATGCGATCGAGCACGTAGTTGGTGGAGCCGTTGACGATGCCCATGACCCGGTTGATGCGGTCGCCGATCATCGAGTCCTGCAGGGGGCGGATGATCGGGATGGCCGCCGCCACCGCTGCCTCGTACCAGGTCTCGGCGCGGCCCTCGCGGCCGGCGGCGAAGATCTCCACCTGACTCTCGGCCAGCAGCGCCTTGTTGGCGGTGACCACGTCGGCGCCGCCGCGCAGCGCCCGCTCGACATAGGCGCGGGCCGGCTCGATGCCGCCGATGAGCTCGATGACGATGTCGGCGTCGTCGATGAGCGGCTCGGCCTCGGTGGTGAACAGCTCGGCGGGGATGTCGGTGTCGCGCCGGGCGTCCAGCCGGCGCACGAGCACCCCGGTGACCGCGAAGTCGCGGCCGATGCGGGCGACGAGCTCGTCATGGCGGTCGAGCAGCTGGCGCACCGTCTGGGCGCCGACCGAGCCGGCGCCGAGCACGGCCACGCGCAGCGGCCCCGGCTGAGTGGAATTGGTGGTGGTCATCGGGGGTCCTCTCCGGAGCGCTCCGACAGGAGCGGGTCGCGCGCGAGCAGCTCGGCGAGCGTCTCGCCGCGCAGGATGGTCCAGGCGCGACCGTCGGCGACGGCGATCACCGGCCGGCGCGGCAGCAGGTTGTAGTTGGACGACAGCGTCTGGCAGTAGGCGCCGGTGGCGGCGACGGCGAGCAGGTCGCCGGCGGCGACGTCGCCCGGCAGATAGTCGGCGTCGACCACGATGTCACCCGACTCGCAGTGCTTGCCGACCACGCGGGTGAGCACCGGCGCGGCCCGCCCGGCCCGCGACGCCAGCACGGCGTGGTAGTCGGCGCCGTACAGCTCGGGACGGGGATTGTCGCTCATCCCGCCGTCGACGGCGACATAGCGGCGGGCGCCGGAGGGGGCTCCGGCCTCGCCGTGGACGTGCACGTCTTTGATCACCCCGGCGCGGTACAGCGTCACCCCGGCGCGGCCGATGATCTGGCGGCCCGGCTCGAACGACACCTGCGGCACCGGGATGCCCAGTTCGGCGGCGCCGTCGCGCAGCGCCGCAGCGATGCCGGCCGCGATCTCGTCGATGGGACGGGGACGGTCGGCAGTCGTGTAGGCGATGCCGAACCCGCCGCCGAGGTCGAGCTCCGGCACCGGGCCGTCGGCCAGCAGCCGCGCCTGCACGCCGAGCAGACGGCGGATCGCCTCCGCGAACCCGTCCTGCGCGAAGATCTGCGAACCGATGTGCGAGTGCAGGCCGGCGAACTCGAGGCCCGGCAGGGCGCGGATGCGCGCCACGGCGGCCTCGGCCTCGACGAGCGCGACTCCGAACTTCTGGTCTTCGGTGGCGGTGGCCAGGTACTCGTGCGTGCTGGCGTGGACGCCCGTGGTGACGCGCAGCATGACGCGCTGCCGCATCCCGCGCCGGAGGGCCAGTTCGTTGAGCCGCTCGATCTCGGGGCGGGAGTCGACGATCACCCGACCGACCCCGTGGTCCAGGGCCGCCTCCAGTTCGGCGTCGGACTTGTTGTTGCCGTGCAGGCCGATGCGGGCGGCGGGCATCCCGGCCGCCAGGGCGAGCGCCAGCTCCCCGCCGCTGGAGGCGTCGAGGCCGAAGCCGGCCCGACGCATCCACGCCACCATCTGGGCGCAGAGAAACGCCTTGCCCGCGTAGTACAGCGCCGGGCGCTGCCCCAGGGGTGCGAACGCGGCGGTGAACGCGTCTCGGATCAGCCGGGCCTGGCCGAGAGCGGTGGCCTCGTCGACCACGTACACCGGCGTGCCGAACTCGCGGGCCAGCTCGGAGACGGGCACGCCGCCCAGCCGCAGCTGCCCGTCCGAGTCACGCTGCGCCGTGTCGGGCCAGAGGTCGGGCCCGACCGCATTCGCGTCCGCCGGCACGGCCAGCCAGCCGGGGGCCAGCGGCGAAGGGAGGGTGCTCATCTCACATCCGATCCGGGGCCGAGACCCCGATCAGCCGCAGGCCGGTGCGCAGCACCTGCTCGGTGGCGTTGTTGAGCTGCAGGCGGGCGCCGTGGACGGCCTCCACGGGGGCGTCGCCGAGGGGCACCACCCGGCAGTTGTCGTACCAGCGGTGGTAGTCGGCGGCAAGCTCTTCCAGATAGCGGGCGATGCGGTGCGGCTCGCGCAGAGCGGCGGCGTGCCCGGCCAGGTCCGGGAACTGCACCAGCCGGGCGATCAGCGCCTCCTCCGTGGGATGCGACAGGGCGGACGCCTCGAAGCCGTCGGCGACGACCCCCGCCTCGGCCGCGTGCCGCTGCACGTTCACGGTGCGGGCGTGCGCGTACTGCACGTAGAACACCGGGTTGTCGTTGGTGCGGCTGCGCAGCTTCTCGCCCTCCAGCGCCAGCGGGGTGTCGGCCGGGTAGCGGGCCAACCAGTAGCGCAGGGCGTCGTCGCCCAGCCACTCGATGAGATCGCCCAGCTCGATGATGTGGCCGGCGCGCTTGGACATCTTGGCGCCGTCGACCGAGACCAGCTGCCCGATCAGGCACACCAGCCGGTCGGGGTCGTCGCCGGCCGCCTGGGCGATCGCCTTGAGTCGCCCGATGTAGCCGTGGTGGTCGGCGCCGAGCAGGTAGATGGCGGTCTCGAAGCCGCGGGCGCGCTTGTCGAGGTAGTAGGCGGCGTCGGCCGCGAAGTAGGTCGGCTCCCCGTCGGCACGGATGAGCACGCGGTCCTTGTCGTCGCCGAACGTGGTGGTGCGCAGCCAGAGGGCGCCGTCGTGCTCATAGATGTGCCCCTGCGCGCGCAGATGGTCGATGGCGCGGTCGATGGCGCTGCGTCCGTCCGCGGCCGGCTCGTGCAGCCGCCGCTCCGAGAACCAGGTGTCGAACTCGACGTGGAAGCGGCTGAGCGTCTCACGGTTCTCGGCCAGCTGCAGGCGGTAGCCCTCCGCCTTGCACAGGGCCAGCGCCTCGTCGGCCGGCAGATCGAGGACCTCGGGATGGGCGGCCCGGATGCGCTCGGCCAGGTCGACCACGTAGGCGCCCGGGTACTCGCCCTCGGCCACGTCCTCGCCCTTGACCCGGTGGTAGATGGAACTGGCGAAGGTGTCCATCTGGGAGCCGAAGTCGTTGATGTAGTACTCGGTGGACAGGTTCGCGCCGGCGAAACGCAGCAGGCGCCCGATCGAATCGCCCAGCGCCGCCCAGCGCGTGTGACCCAGATGCAGGGGACCCGTCGGGTTGGCCGACACGAACTCCAGGTTGATCGGGGCGCCGGTCAGCGCCGTGCTGGAGCCGTAGGCGTC
This sequence comes from Pseudoclavibacter sp., assembly GCA_047722305.1. Taxonomy (GTDB): domain Bacteria; phylum Actinomycetota; class Actinomycetes; order Actinomycetales; family Microbacteriaceae; genus JAKVJE01. Next base: position 9,705 of record JBDNYM010000002.1, read on the forward strand.
GCCCGCCGCCAGGATCTGCGGAATCACGGAGGCCGCGGCCGCCGCATCCAGCGTGATGTTCAGGAAGCCCGGCCCCGCGACATCCACCGCCGCGATGCCCGGCTCGGCGCGCAGCCGCTCCGCGACCGCCTCCGCCAGGTCGCGCGGCCGCAGGCCCACTCGCGACGCCCACTGCAGCGCCACGTTCGTGGCCCAGTCGCCGTGGGCGCGGTCCTTGGGCCGGTCGACGCGCACCTGATCGACGTCGGCGAGCGCCGCCGGCACGCTCCCGGCCACCGCCAGGGAGTGCAGGGTGCCACGGACGAGATCGGAGAGTTCAGTCGGAGTCACGAATATGCCTTTGCTGCTGGGGAAGACCTGTCGCTGCCCGGACGCATCGCCCGGCGCGGAGACACCCGGCGATTCTACTCACCGGGCCGGGGATGGGGCGATCCGGCCGGCCGGAGGCGGGGCACCGGCACCGCCAGCAGCAGCAGACCGGCCAGCAGCACCACCATGCCGGCCCCCGCGATCAGGCTGACGTGCTCGTGCAGCACAGCCACCCCCAGGATGGTGGCGGTGAGCGGCTCGGCGATGGTGAGCGTGGAGACCACCGGGGCCGGCAGCCGTCCCAGCCCCCATCCGAACAGCAGGTAGGCGATCACCGTGGTGACGCCCCCCAGCCACGCCGTCAACCCGGCCCCGGCCGGGGTGAGCACCCAGCCGGCCCCGGCGGTCAGCAGCACCGGGAGCGACGCCGCGGCCGCGATGCCGAACATGGCGCCCATCGAGGCGTCCGAGCGCCAGCCGTGATCCAGCAGCGCCTTGCCCGCCAGCGTGTAGGCGGCGTACGACGCCCCGGCTCCCACCGACGCCAGCACCCCCAGCGGGGAGATCGGAGCCGCACCGCCGCCCAGTTCCTCCAGCAGCCCGCTCACCAGCACCACGCCCGCCAGCGTCAGCACGGTCGCGACCAGCCACCGCCTCGCCGGGGCGCGGCGGTGCAGGACGGCGTCGATGATCCCCGTCGCGATCGGCGCCGACCCCAGCGCGATCACCGTGCCCACCGCCACCCCGTTCATCCGCGTGCCCGAGAAGAACAGCGGCTGGTAGGCGAGCACGCCCAGCGCGCCCACCGCGAGGACGGCGGAGGCGGCGGCTGGGCCAAGGCGGGGATGCGGATGGTCGCCGGGAGCGGGGGCGGGATCGGCCTGGCCGGCACGCCCCGCGTCCACGCCGCCGCCGCGTCCACGCCGCAACCGCGGCAGGACGGCGATGGTCGCCAGCAGCGCCCCGCCCACCAGGATGCGCGCCGCCCCCACCGCGATCGGCGAGGCCGGCACGTCGGCCAGGGCCTGAGCGGTGCCCGTGGTGCCGAAGCAGACGGCGGCCAGGATCACGGCCAGGACGGGCAACATACGGTCATCATCCCACGCCGCCTCGCGGCGAGCCCGGTAGAATGGCACCCCATAGCTCGCCCGTGCTTGGCCCAGCACCAGCATGCATCAACGGATACAGAGAGAAGCAACCATGTCGACATCCGGAACCATATCCGAGGATCGCATCGTGAACACCCTACGGAAGTTCGTCGGGGTGACCGGGATCGTGGCGCTCGTCATCGGCATCGTCATCCTGGTGTGGCCGGGACACAGCGCCGCCGCGGTCGCCGCCATCATCGCCGTCTACGCACTGGTGGTCGGGATCGTCTACCTCGCGACGGCCATCTTCGACCGCGGCGACAGGGCCTGGGCACGCATCGGCCAGGGCCTCCTCGGGGCGCTGTTCGTCGTCGCCGGGATCGTCGCCCTCTCGAACCTGGGCGCGGCCACCGCCGTGCTGGGCATCGTGCTCGGCATCACCGTCGGCATCGTATGGGTCCTGGAAGGCGTGCTGCAGCTCGCCTACATCTCCCGCACCCCACGGCCCGGCTGGACCGTGTTCTCCGCCGTCATCAGCCTCATCGCCGGCGTGCTCGTGCTGCTCTCCCCACTGTGGGGCGCCGCCGTGCTCTGGCTGTTCCTCGGCATCTCGCTGGTGGTCATCGGCATCTCGCAGATCATCCGCGCCTTCACGCTCAAGAAATAGCCCGGGGCATTCGTCCCGGTCGCGTTCGCACTCGGGTCTCGGCCGCCCTCCCCACCACTGCCGCGGAATGGTAGCCTTGACCCTTGCGTGAACGCGCAGGCGCCCATAGCTCAGCTGGATAGAGCGTTGGTTTCCGGTACCAGAGGTCAGGGGTTCGAATCCCCTTGGGCGCACATCAAGAAAGGCCCCGAGATCAGCATAACCAAGCCGATCCGGGGCCTTTCCCATACCATCCCCGCATCAGTCGTAGAGGCGCTGGTGTACCCACAGGTGTACCCGATGGGCTGTGGAGAACAGGTGAACTGTGGGCCCGTGCTGCACACTGTCTCCATGACCTTCCCCTGCTGCCATGGTGTGCTAATCCCCGTCGAGGACCGCTGGGGTGTCGGCCGGCGCATCAGCGCCCACCTCGAGGCCATGCGGATCACCACCGCCCGGCAGCTGCGCGACGCCGACCTGAAGCAGGTCCGCAAGCGCTTCAACGTCAACTTGGCCCGGACCGTGCTCGAGCTGCGCGGCACGCCCTGCATCGACATCGAAGACCGCGACGCCGAGCGCACCGGGCAGGTGATGTTCAGCAGGTCGTTCTCCACCCCCGTCACCACTGAGACCGAGATGCACCAGGTGCTCGCCATCTACGCGCAGAACGTCACCCGCAGACTGCGAGCCCAGCACTCCGCCGCCGGCGCGGTCTGGGCGTTCGCGGCCACGTCCTGGTACGTGCAGCCCGTCCACGAGATCTCCGACGCCACCACCCTGGCCGAGCCCACCAGCGACCCGGTCACCGTGCTCCGCATGGCCCTGCGGCTCATCCAGCCCCGGCTCATCCCCGGCAAACGCTACGTGCGCGCCGGGATCAGCCTGTCCGGGCTCGTCCCCGCCGGGCTCCAGCCCATGCTCCCCGGCTTCGGCACCGACCAGCGTCACGCCGCCATTGGCCACGTCATCGACCACGTCAACGCCGCGGTCGGTCGGGATGCGCTCGGACTCGGCCTAGCTGTGATGTCCAGGGACGTTGTTTCGGCGACACGGCCGTGAGGAGCTGAGAGGCAAGGGCCTCCGGTTGTGGAGTGGAGCTGTTGAGTTCAACCGCTTCACGAACCAGGAGGCCCTCGTGTCCCACGCTAATGCTGCCCTGACCTCGCGCGCCCGTCTTCGGTTGGCGCGCTTGATCGTCGAGGACGGATGGTCACCATCGGTCGCGGCGAAGATGTTCATGGTCTCGCCGGTCACGGCCAGGAAGTGGGCGGCCCGGTTCCGAACCGAGGGGCCGACCGGGATGACGGATCGTTCGAGCCGCCCACGGTCGATGCCGGCGAGGACACCACTGCCCGTCGTCAAGCGGATTGTGAAGGCGAGGTGGCGACGGCGTCTCGGGCCGGCCCAGATCGCTGGCGAGCTCGGACTGGCCGCCTCGACCGTCCATGCGGTCTTGGTGCGTTGCCGCATCAACCGGCTCTCCGCGATCGATCGGGTCACGGGAGAACCGATCCGACGCTACGAGCACGATCACCCTGGCTCGCTGATCCACGTCGACGTCACAAAATTCGGCAACATCCCCGATGGCGGCGGCTGGCGGTTCGTCGGCCGCGTCCAGGGCGAACGCAACCGCGAAGCCACCGCGACCCGCACGAAGAAAAGGAACCACCGTTACGAGCCGAGGCTCGGCACTGCGTTCGTGCACACCGTCATCGACGACCACTCCCGCGTCGCCTACGCCGAGATTCGCTCCGACGAGAAGGCCACCACCGCGATCGATGTCCTCGAACGCGCCGTCGCCTGGTTTGCCGAACACGGCGTCAGCGTCGAGCGTGTCCTCTCCGACAACGGCTCCGCCTACAAGTCCCACGCCTGGCGCGATGCCTGCGCAGAGCTCGGGATCACCCCGAAGAAGACTCGCCCCTACCGGCCACAGACCAACGGGAAGATCGAACGATTCCACCGCACCCTCGCCGATGGTTGGGCCTACGCCCGCTTCTATCGATCCGACGCCGAACGTCGAGCCGCGCTACCCGGCTGGCTGCACTTCTACAATCATCACAGGCGACACTCCGCCATCGGAGCCCCACCCATCAGCAGGATCGAAAACAACCTACCTGGACATCACACCTAGCCGGACTCCAAGCCCCGCCCGACTGGCAGATGAAACGCGACCTGCTCTCCAACCGCGGCACCACCCACTGGGCCGAACTCGCCACCGTTCACGCTCAATGACCGTCCGTCCTCGGCGAAGTGGGGCACGGATGCAGTTGTATCTGAAACCTTCCAGTTGTTCATCGGAGGCTATCGTGTGTTAATCTTCGTTAACGGCCAAAGGCCCCGCGTCCGGGGCCAATAGCTTGTGTCGACAATGAAGACACTTGGATTCCTCAGGATCCTGCGGGGCTAGAGACGAGCTGCTACTCGTCCTCCCCGGCGGCTCTCCTCACCTTCGTCTGGCGTTTGCGGAGGAGAGCCGTACCTCTATCGGCTTACTCATGGTCATCTCGCTCGGTCGTACCCGTCTCGGCCTTCGAGGCGGAAGCATAGAGGCCATCTGAGAGCTCGACAATGAGACCCCGTTCGACGGCACGCGCAAAAGCAGTGAAGGCCGCGTTTCGCGGCTTCTTCCAAGCTTTGGCTTGTTCCAGCGAGACCAGTGAATTAACGACTTGTTCACGGGAAAGTGGCTGATCGGAGGCAGCTAATACCTCCTGAACTAATTTTGATGACCTGACTCGTTTCGATTTGTTCCCGGGCGCCGCATTCTGAACAGGCTTGTCAATCTGCAAAGAGTGCCGTTCACCTGTCGATGAAGAGAAACCCAACTGCTCGATTGTGCGTAAGGTACTCAAAATGTCTGACCGTTGAGCCTGCAGTGCTGTGAGGCGCTTCTGGAGATCAGAGATTTTGCCTTCTGTCTCCTGAAACTTGTTCTGGAGTTTCTGCTGAAGCTCTCGCACTGTCGTATCGGCCATGCGCCCATACTAGCAGTCCCCGACACGTATATCGATGTGGATGGGGAATTTCTTTGAAAGAATTTCGTCGTGTCAAAAGTGACACACCATGAGTACACGACACGACAAGCGCCCCGCCACCACCTCAAAGGGTGATGACGGGGCGCTGGTGGCGTTACCGGCGCAGGATGCCGATGAATGCGGCGATGCCGGTGGCGAGGATGAGCCAGGGCGTGGCGACGATGAGCCCCGACCGGATACCACTCAGGATGGCTGTGAGAGCCGGGTCGCCGGGGGCGGCGAGCAGTGCCGTAGCGATTGCCAGCACCCCCCACATCATCAGGGCGGCGGCGATCCCGCCGAGCACCGACCACAGCACGCGTTTCATGAGCCCCAGCGTAGAGGCCCCCACTGACACGAAGAGCGCCCCACCGGGGACGGACGGCCTATTGGGCAGAGATCCCAGTTTCTGGCGTGTCTGAGCTGTATCGGTCATCCTGTGCCTATGTGAGCCAAGCGGCGAGGAGGCCGGCATGGGCATTTACATCATCACTTACCGGATTCGGGAAGGGCGCCCCATGGTCGGGGCAGTCTCCAAGGTCCAGCGCGGTACGGACACCACCCAGGTGAAGCGCGTCGAGGCCGGTCAGCTGCTGCGACGACTGCGGCGAGCAGCCTGACCCAGGATGAGGAGGCTCTCCGTGTCAGCGAGAGTTAACCCCGAAAGCGCCCCGCCCCACCCGGTGAAGGGTGAGACGGGGCGCTGGTGCTGGGGTCAGGCGGTGTGATGCCCGTCGTCGATGCTAACTACCGGCGGTGCGGCGGTGATGGCCACCTTGGGGGCCTGGGCGGCCGCGGCCGCAGCGGTGGTCCCGTCCACGATCTTCTGAATGGCGGCGTAGACCGTCTGGGAGACGCCGACGACGGCGGCGAGGGCGACGCCGACCGTGGTGGAGTGGAAGCCTCCAGTGATGGCGACAGCCACGACACCGAGCAGCACGGCGACACAGAGAGAGAAGACCGCACGCCAGGCGAGCGGAACGTACTGTTTGGTCACCTGCACGATCACAGGTGACAGGAGCCCCGCGACGGCAAGGGCGATGGTGGATGCAGTGTCCATGATGATTCCTTTCAGTGGATGGTCAGAAAAGGAAGCCAGCGTTGAGGGCGCGCTGCCAGGCGGCGACGGTGCGGGGACCGAGGCGACCGTCTTCGGCAAGGGAGCCATAGCGATGTTGGTTGAGCCAGAACTGCAGTCTCCGGGTGGTCTGGGGGCCCCACTGGGCATCGGCCGGGAGGCCAAGGGCCCGCTGGAACGCGCGCACAAACGTCGAGCCCGACAGGCCTGCGGTCCTCGAGGTGAGGTTCGGGGCCGACCGGCGCGCGAACAGGCTCTGAGCGGAGACGACACCATCGATGGGGGTTCCGGCGAGCTGCTGGGCGCGGGACACGCTCCTCGACCCGGCCACCCCGTCCACGGCGAGGCGCACGTCGGGAACGATGCCCGTGTCTGGGATCACGCCGGACGGGGACGGCACCGTGGTGGTGGGACGCGTGCCGGAGGTCACGTCGAGATCCACGTCCCCTGAGATGCCGGGGACTCGGCCGACCGACGTCCACTGATGGGCGATCACAGATCCCCAGGCTGGCGTGGACGGCCAGCCGTGGTAGCGGCCGTCATTGAGGCCGTAGTTCGCCACACAGAGACTAACTGCCTGGTTGCGAACGGGCTGGAAGTTGATGGGCCCGTTCGCCACGGACGAGCTCATGTAGATGGCGAGTTCGGAAGACGGGTGCAGTGCCCGCATTTCCTGGGCCCAGCCGATCGCCCGGTCGAGTGTCGCATACGCCCCCTCGAAGTCGAGCACGATCACATCCGCCGCGTGGAGGTTGTGAAGGGTGGCGGACTGCCGATCCGCCTGCCATGCACCACTCTCCGAGGAGATGAAGGCGTAGTGCCACACGCTCAGCCCGGAAGCGTGGGCGCCGTCCACGTTGCGGACATAGGTGGGATCCTGCCAAGTGCCTTCCATCTGCTTGACGCCGGCAAACGTCTTCCCCGCCGCACGGACGGCGGTCCAGTTGATGGTCCCATCCCAGTTGGACACGTCCACGCCGTCATCTGCGAGCGCAGGCGCGGCCCCTCCCAGGATGAGTGCGACGGCCACGACGAACGCCACACAGGCGAGTGCGAGTTTCCTTGTCATGAAAGCCTCTCTTAACGACGAAAGCCACCCGGAGGCGGCTTGTTACAGGCGTGTTTCAGTTCAGAGCTGGGCGATATCGGTCTGGAGTTGGTCGAGGTTCAGGCCGTTCGGGGAGATGCCCGAACCGTTGACATCCTCGGGGCTCAAGTAACACCACTGTTCGTCTGCGAGGGCCTCCCAGAACCGCCACGTCATGCGGAAGAGTCGCCCCCAGCTGATGACGTGGATGAACTGGGTGTCGTAGGCGATGGCGGCGATGTAGTGGCCGCCCACGATGTCGGGCTCACCCTGGGGGAGGTCCCAAATGTCGGAGCCGGCCTGCACCGCATCCATCATCTGCTGCGGAACCTGGATGCCAAGCCCGCACACGTCGAACAGGCTGATCGACTGCCGCACCTCGGTCGCATTGTGGGCGACGCCGAGGCCGACTGCGATCTTGTGTGCCGACCCAGCGGAGTCGATGAGGCCGTGGGTGCGCCTGTAGCGAACCACGTCCGCGACGCATGACCCCTGGTCGCTAGACGGGTCGGTGGGGTTGTAGCCGGTCACGTCGCTGTACATTGCGATCACGTCAACGTCTGTGATGGGTGCGTCGGGGCGTCCGTTGTGCGACTCCCAGAACAGAGTCTCATGCGCCGGCCCCGCGATCGCACAGTCCCCCAGCCGGTCGTTGGCGAACACGTTGCTGTCTGCCAGATGCAGCGCATCCAGATTCGCCGTTGCTGGCGGATCCGCCAGGGCAACCGCGTAGGTCCGCAGTTTCAGCGGCGCTTCACGAGGGGCCAGTTTGCCGAGCTTCAGCGACATATCATTCTCCTATGACTGTTTCAGTGGTGGTCAAGACGTTGAATCGTCCAAGATTTCTGCACTCGGCTCTCGCCGACATTGCGCGGCAAACGCACCTCCCTGATGAGGTCGTGGTTGTCAACGATGGCGGCGACCCGCAAGCGGTCCATAAAGCCGCGGAAGACTCAAACCTGTCGGTCAGGATCATTGACCTTGCTGAGACCGGTGGAAGAGCACACGCCGCCAATGTTGGTGTAACCAATGCGAGCGGCGAGTATCTGGTCATTCATGACGATGACGACTCATGGGATCCAGAGTTCCTCGCCGTGACAACGGAATGGTTGGACACTCACCCCGATGATGAGGGGGTTGTTGTACGGACGAATATTGTTTACGATCGCCTGAATGAGGATGGTAGCCTCACTGAACTTTCGCAAGCCCCGTTTGAGAGGGACCTTCACGAAGTCACCTTAGCTGACCTGTTACGGGTGAACCGTTTCGTCCCTATCTCATTCCTCTACCGACGTGATGCACACAGAACATACGGACTGTTCGATGAGAGCCTTCCCGTTGTTGAGGATTGGGCATTCCACATGAAGCTTGCCCGCAATCGGCCCATCCCGATCATTCCCGGGCGGCCCCTGGCATCCTGGCATCAACGTTTGGACACAACCGGGGATGCGGGGAACAGCGTCGTTGTCTCTCATGAGGCCCACCGCCGTTTCGACTTATTGAAGAGGGATGCTGCACTTCGCGAGGACCCCTCTGGTGTCGGCGGTCTCCTGTATCTCACCAGGTTCTTAGACGACCGATTCCATGACATGCATGAACGATTCGACAGGCAGGGGAAACAGGTCACCGAACTGGAGTCTCAGATAGGGCGGCTCCAGAAAGAACTGACTGACGAATCATGGCTGTCATTCATACGGAGGAAGCTGCGTCGCCGCTAAAGCTCAACAACAGTGAGTGTTGTTCGACTTGCCCGAAACCCCGGGGCACTCCCTGAACATGTTCCCCGGTATACCAGTCTGACCACATCCCCCTGTGAGAAAGCCTGAACCATCGGGGGAAAATTGTTTTCCTGAACATCAGTCGTGTCCCCTGCCGGGGAGCTTCCCCCGATCCCGCCATCGAGGGTCGTCCCGTTCAGTTGGATTCCGGTACCAGAGGTCAGTGGTTCGAATCCCCTTGGGCGCACCAAAGCGGTCTTATGCGAACATCTGGCATTTTTCGCATCACGCGGTGTCAGGCGCACATCTGTGAAGGGCGTCGGCCATCGGCCGGCGCCTTTCGCGAATATACGGTGCCGCGATTCGAGGAGCGGCCGCAGCGCAGCGAGGACTGTGGACTCCCTTGGGCGCACGAGTGGAATCAGGCTTCGCAGCAGGTGTGACGGGTTCCATTTTTGCATTCAGCAGTACGAGCATGACACCCCTTTGGTGTGCCTCATCTCAGTTCACGACGAGCGCCCAGCGATCGTGGCATGGACCGCGGAGCCGCCAGCCTGAGCGTTAGCTGGGGAGTCCGTTTCAGACAGATACGATCCCGCCCAGAACCGGGGATTTTCGGGAGAGAACCCGATATCGATCCCTAACCTTCCCCACATGCCATATCGTCATGTTCTGCGGCCGACAAGGCTTTCTCGTCTCATGCTCATCTGCATGACGACGCTCGCGGTCCTCGCCGTGGTTCTGGCCGTATGGTGGTTGGTCGCGACAACCACGAAACAGACCGCGGCTATCTCCATCGAGACTGCAACCACAACATCGGCATCCGCGACAAACCCTTCTGCTTCAGCCGCGTCGGCGTCAGCTTCCGCTGCGGCTACCGCAAAGCATCAGTCGCAGAAAAAGCTGGAGGCACGGCTCGCCACGTTCAGTCAGTCGTATTCGAATGCGGGAATATCGCTTTACGAAGAGTCCACCGGAGCGACCGCCACACTGAACAGCTCGAGTTCGATCACCTCGGCAAGCCTGTACAAGTTGTATGTTGCCTACGGCATTTTGAAGCGGGTGGATGCGGGCACCATACGTCTGAGCGACACGCTCAGCTCAACTGGTGGCACGTATGCCGCCTGCATGCGGCAGATGATTATCGTCTCCTCAGACACCTGCGGAGTCGCGCTCGGACACTCCATCGGGTGGGTCGAACTCGATACTGAGCTTGCCGGCATTGGCATCACTCACACCAATTTGAACAATGCGAATGCGAGTGGCGAGATCACCGGCTCCCAGAAAACCACGTCGAACGACGTCATGCTGCTCTTGCAAAAACTTGAGGCGGGAACGCTGCTCAGTACCTCGAGCACCAGTTATTTCGAAGGACTGCTCGCCGACCAGACCCTCGACTACGCACTCCCCACCGGGCTCGACACCCGCCTCAGCTTTGCTCATAAGACCGGCGTGCTGAGCGACGTCTCACACGACGCCGGTATTCTGAGCTATCAGGGGCACCGTGTCATCGTCGTGATGATGACATCAGGCTGGACAGATGCATATAGCCAGTCGATCCCTGGGTTTACCGCCTTTGGCAAACTGATCAGCACCTACATGCTCGACAACAACTGACAACAGCTGAGCCGACGGTCAGAAAACATCCATCTCCTGACGAAGCTTTGTTCTTCGGGCAATCGAAATGTCCCCGGGGAGTTGGAGCGGGAAGTTGGAGAATAACGCATGAAACGCAACATCGCCCGTATCGGGATCGTCGGCACCGGACACGTCGCCCACACGCGGCCAGCGCGATTATTCGATAGGGCATCGTCGATGAACTGCTGCTGTGCAACACCATTGCCGCCAAGGTAAGAGTCGAAGCCCTCGACCTGCACGACGCGCCCCCCTCTGTTCGCCCCCATCCGGGACGCATGACCGACTGCGGCGACCATCATGAGGAACTCGTCGGCTGCGACCGCAGCATCAACTCTGTGGGCTACGTGAAACTTGCCGCCGGGTGAATTTCCTGATCTCGTACAGGAATTGCAGGCGGCCGCTCGACAGTGCAGGTGATGCTGTCGTGGGTATCCTGCACGCCCGCCGGCCGGAACCCATGGCTTTCAAGACGAGCATCCCGTCCTCCGGCATGTTCCCGAAGGCGCTCAGAGTCTCACCGATCGATGGCCCCCCGTCACCGGCCCGCTCCCTCGACCTCGGTGAAGCGGCTGAGAGCAGTTCATCCATGCATACCAGCCATCCGAGGTCAGAGACGGGATCACTCGTGCGACTACAGGACATGTCCGCCGTCTGGCCGCCATACTCAGGACATTCGGAGGAGTTTGACCATACTCAGGACACAGGACGCCTGAGTATGGACGGATGTCCTGAGTTCTGCAGGTCTGCGAGGCAGTTGAGCGAGTCTGCGTTCGGCGCCCCACATCATATTGATAGCGGTTATCATCTATCTCCATGGGCATCGGACGAAGCTTCGCCCGGGCGGGATGGTGGTCCCCATGTCGGCGACCGTGGACGTTCTGGCCGTGATCGGCACCTGCACCGAGCACCGGCGCGGCTACGCCGAGCGACTCGCGCAGGACACCGGCTGCATGCTGCTGTCCGCCGGGCGGATCGCGGCCGGCGTCGACCCGCTGGACGACGCCGTCTCGCTGGCGCCCTGGGGCTGGCACGACGGCGGCACCATCGTGGAGCTGCCCGCCGCCATCCCGGTGCAGGATGCGGTGGCGGCCTTCGCCGGCAGCCCCCAAACCCGGCTGCGCGGACTCGTCTGCGTGGTCGACGCGGCCGGCCTGCTCGACGCCCTGCACGAGGACGGCTACGTGGCCTACCCCGCGTGGGGACGCCGCGGGCGGCTGCTCGAGTACACGGCTCGCGCCACCGTCACCGCCACCCAGATCGAGCACGCCTCCGCGGTGCGCGTGGTCAATTGGCGCCCGCTGCCCCGGGTGCAGCTGCGGGCCGTGCTCGATCTGGTCCGGGCGCTGAGCCCATGCGCCCGCATCCGACTGCAGCACCGCGGCACGCGGCCGCCGACACTCGGCACTCCCTACTCCCTCGACCAGCTGCGGCCCGGCTGGGCACGCCTGCTGCAGCGAGGCGCGAGCCTTGGCAGCATCACCTCCGTCACCGTTTCCGGCGACGGGTCCGGCACGTCCTCCAGCGGGTCCGTCACCGGCCCCGCCGCCGCCTCCGCGGTCGACACCTGGCGCTACGAGCAGATCCGACCGCTGCATCCCGCGCGCCTCCGCGCCGTGCTCGACGAGCAGATCGAGTCGGGACGGCTGGGCGCGGTGCTGCGCTCATCCGGCATCTGTCATCTGGCCACGCGTCCGGCGATCGCCGCCCGGTGGGATCAGACCGGGAGCCGGTTCTCGCTCTCCCCGCTCGCCGACGACGCGCACGCAGCCGAGCTGCCCGTGCCCGGCACGCCCGGGCAGGATCTGGTGTTCTTCGGGCTCGGCCTCGATCGCACGGGGCTGGCCGCGGCCCTCGACGCCGCCGCGCTCGCCGACGCCGAACTCATCGCCGGCCCCGCGGCCTGGCATGGCTTCGAGGACCCGTTCCCCGCCTGGTGACGTCCCGCCCGCGTACAATAGCCACCAAATCGAACATCGACATGGGTGCCTGTCCGCCGACGCGGACCAAATGCGGCAACGCCGCAGGGCTGAGATCACACCATCGAACTTGACCTGGGCAATGCCAGCGGAAGAAGGGATGAGTATGAGCGACACGAGCGCGACCACGGGCCTGCGGACGCAGATCGCCGCGGCCGTCGAGGCGGCGCGGACGAAGACCCCGATGACCCCCTCGATCACCAACACCGTGACCATCAACTTCGTGGCCAACGCGCAGCTGGCGGTGGGCGGGTCGGCGGCCATGGTGTACCTGCCCGACGAGGGCGAGGTGATGGCGCAGGCCGGCAGCGCGCTCTACGTCAATGTGGGCACCCTGATGCCGGTGTACGCCGAGCTGCTGCCACGCACGGTCCGCGCTCTGCGCGACCACGGCACCCCCTGGGTGCTCGACCCGGTGGCCATCGGGGTGGGCGGGCTGCGCACCGAGCTGCTGCGCCAGTTCCGGGAGTTCCGTCCCACGGTCATCCGTGGCAACGCGTCGGAGATCATCGCCCTGGCGGCCCTGTGGGGACTGTCGACGCGCGGGTCCGAGCGGGTGCGCGGCGTCGACTCCATCGACACCCTGGATGCGGCGCGGGATGCGGCGGTCGCCCTGGCTCGCTGGACGCGCGGGGCGGTGGCCGTCTCCGGGGTCGTCGATCTGGTGACCGACGGAGCCCTGGTCGCCCACTCGTCGGGCGGTTCGCCGCTGATGACCCGGATCACCGGCGCCGGCTGCTCGCTGGGCGGCGTGGCCGCCGTGTACGCCGCGGTGTCGTCCCCGTTCACGGCGGCCCTGACCGCCACCGCGATCTACAACCTGGCCGGCGCCCGCGCCGGGCAGACCGTCGATGCCCCCGCCAGTTTCCAGGTCGCGTTCCTGGACGAGCTGTACCGGGCCGACGCCGCCGGCGTCGCCGCCAACCCACTCGAGGTCGAGGAGGCCTGACATGAGCATCCGCACCAATCTGGACATCTCCGCCTACCTGGTGATCGGCCCCGAGAACACGAACGGCCGCCCGATCGGCGACATCGTGCGGGCGGCGGTCGCCGCCGGGTTCACCTGCGTGCAGGTGCGCTCAAAGGTGGCCGGCGGCCGCGAGCTCATCGACGCCACCGCCGAGGCGGCCGACGCGATCGCCGAGGCTGGGGGCACCGGCCGGGTGGCGCTGCTGGTGGACGACCGGCTGGACGTGGTGCTCGCCGCCCGCCGCCGCGGCATCACCGTGGACGGCGTGCACGTGGGGCAGTCCGACATCCCGGCCGACGTGTGCCGCGCCGAGCTGGGAGAGGACGCGGTGGTCGGGCTCTCCGCCCGCACCCACGAGCTGCTCGACTACATCACCACCGTCGACGTGACCGGGGTGGACTACTTCGGCATCGGCCCCCTGCACCGCACTGCGACCAAGCCCGACTGCGGCATCGATGTCGACGGCACGCTCGTCACCCGCTCGCTGGAGACCATCGACCGGGTCGCCGGGGCCAGCACGCTGCCAGTGGTCGTGGGCGGCGGGGTGAAGGCTGCGGACCTGCCGGGCCTGGCGCGCACCCGTGCGGCCGGGTTCTTCGTGGTGTCGGCCGTGTGCGCGGCCCCCGACCCCGAGGCCGCCGCCCGGGAGCTCGTCGACGCCTGGCGGAACGGAGTGGCCGCACGCATTCCTGAGTAGGATCTTTGAATCGGCCATGCGCTGCCGAGCGCACCCCCTGCGGGAACCGGCCGAGACCTCGGGTCAATCCCTCAGGAGTCGATGATGACCACACATGACGCCGTCCTGCTACTGACGGTGCTGGGCGGAGTGCTGCTGCTGATCGCGCTCATCGCCTGGAAACCCCGCATGCACCCCTTCCTGGCGCTGCTGACCGTCACGATCATCGTGGGCCTGGTCGCCGGACTGAGCGTCGACAAGCTCGGCGAATCCATCGCCGACGGCGCCGGCGGCACCTTCGGCGACGTGGGCCTGGTGGTGGCACTCGGCGCCATGCTCGGCCGGCTGCTCGCCGAATCCGGCGCCACCGACCGCATCTCGCGGGTCGTCGTCGGCAACCACACCGGCATGGCCATCCCCTGGCTGGTCGCGCTGGCCGCCTTCGTCATCGGCATCCCCATGTTCTTCGAGGTGGGGCTGGTCATCCTGCTGCCCTTCATCTTCTCCATCGCCCAGCGCCTGCGGCGGGCCGGCCGGCTGCGCGGCTCCGCGTTCGCCTGGGTGATCGTCCCCGCCATCGCCGCCCTGGCCACCATGCACGGCATGGTGCCGCCGCACCCCGGCCCCCTCACCGCCATCGCCACCCTGAAGGCGAACCTCGGGTTGAGCATGGTCTACGGGCTCATCGCCGCCGTGCCCGCCATCATCCTGGCCGGCCCGGTGTATGCGCGGTTCATCGCGCCCCGGCTCGACATCCAACCCGACCAGGCGCTGATCGACGAATTCACCACCAAAGACGAGGACGCCGACCACCGACCGCCGGTGCCGCTGTTCACCGCGTTCCTGTGCGCCCTGTCGCCCGTGCTGCTCATGCTGCTGCGCACCATCGCCGAGCTGGCCCTGCCGAAGGGGTCATCCCTGGTGGCCGTCGCGTCGTTCCTGGGCGACCCCACCATCGCCATGCTGGTGGGCGTGCTGCTCGCCGTGCTGCTGCTCGGCGTGGGCCGCGGCACCCGGGCGGCCGAGGTGCGCAGCCAGCTGGGCGCCTCGCTGAAACCCGTCGCCGGCATCCTCATGATCATCGCCGCCGGCGGCGCCTTCAAGCAGGTGCTCGTGGATGCCCAGGTCGGCACCGCCATCCTGCACCTCGTCACCGGCTGGTCGGTGTCGCCGCTGCTGCTCGGCTGGGTGGTCGCCGCCCTGCTGTCGGTGTCCACCGGGTCCGCCACCGTGGGCATCGTGGGCGCCTCCGGGCTGCTCGCACCCGTGCTCGCCGGCGACCCCGACATCAACGGCGCCCTGCTGGTGGTGGCGATCGGGTCGGGCTCGATCTTCTTCAACTACGCCAACCATGCCGGCTTCTGGCTCGTCAAGGAGTCATTCGGCATGAGCATGGGACAGACGTTCAAAACCATCACCATGGTGCAGACCATCGTCGGCGTGGTCGGCCTCGCGGCCGTCATGGTGATGGGGATGTTCCCGCTGCCGGCATAGCTCGCCGAGCCCGGCCCGGGTCAGTGAGCGGGACGCAGCATCGCCATCGCGTCGGTGCCCGCGAACCCGGGGATGGGGCCGCGCGGCTCGAAGCCGAAGCGGGCGTAGAGCCGGCGGCTGCCGAGCGTGGTCGACTCCAGGTAGGCGGGCAGGCGGTCGGCGTCGACCCGCCGCAGACGGGAGCGCAGCAGGGCGGAGCCGACCCCGCGTCCACGGGCCGCTCCCGACACCGCCAAGTCCGACAGATACCAGTGCGGGGTGCGCGGCCGCAGGGCGCCGAGTTCGGCCAGTCGTCCGCGCACGATCCGGGCGCGCCGAGGGCCGAGCGCCAGAGCCTGCCGCAGCCGCTGCCCCCAGCCGACCGGGGTCGTCTGGTCGGACCGGGGGGCCTCCCAGGAGCCGACGCCCAGCAGGCTGCCGCCGTCCCACACCGCGTCGATCGTTCCGGCCCGCAGCATGTCCGGGGTGACCTCGGCGGCGAACAGCGCCTCCAGCCGGCGCCCGGTCAGGCCCGGGCCCAGCCGCAGCACCACGGGGTCGTCCGTGAACGCCTCCACCAGCAGGCCGATGACGGCGTCGCGCTGGTCCGGACGCGCCGGCACCACCGGCAGCGCGGCGGACGCATCCGCCGACTCCGCCATCACCGGGCGACAGCCTGGCCGGCGACGACGTGCCGCTCGAACGGGTCGTCGCTGATGCCCTGGTCGAGGATGGTGCGGGACCACTCGCGAGCGGAGAACAGGCTGTGGTCGCGGTAGTTGCCGCAGCTGCGCTCGGTGGTGCCCGGGACGTCCTCCCACGTGACCTCCGTGGCGATCGCCTGCAAGGCGCCGCCAAGCGCCACCGCGACCTCCTGCGGAGTCGGCTCGCCCCAGACCAGCAGGTGGAAGCCGGTGCGGCAGCCGAACGGCGAGCAGTCGATGATCCCGTCCAGGCGGTCGCGCAGCAGGCTGGCCAGCAGGTGCTCGATGGTGTGCAGGCCCGCGGTCGGGATCGCGTTGGCGTTCGGCTGCACCAGTCGCAGGTCGAAGTTCGAGATCACGTCGCCGGACGGCCCCCGCTCCGTGCCGATCAGCCGCACGTAGGGCGCGTGCACCGCGGTGTGGTCCAGTTGGAAGCTTTCGACTTCAGCCATGATTCCCTGCCTCGATTCGACGATCGGTCTCCGTCCACGGTACCCGGCCGGGCTGGTCGCGCGGCGTGTTCGACGCTTGGTTACGTGCTCCGGCGACGGTGCTAGGGTGAGGGCGCGCCCACAAGGCCATCGCCGTCGCACCGCGGCCCTCACCGGACCCAGGCTTGACAAGAGAGTTTCTCCACGGCAGTCCAGCGAGCGGATTCCGGCCGTACCCGACCGGCCGCAGCGGTCATCAGTCTTTTCCCCCGACTTCTCGATATTCCTCATTCCCGCAGGCGCGTCGACCGCGGATGTCCGCGCCCGCCACATCCAACGGAGCACATCATGAAATACACCGTCATCGGCGCCGGAGCCATGGGCTACCGCTTCGGAGTTCTGCTGCAGGAGGTGGGCGGATTCGATGTCGACTTCGTCGACGCCTGGCAGCCCAACTTCGACGCGATCGGCCGACAGGGCGGCGTCTTCATCTCGCGCGACCACGAGGACCGCCACCTGGTGCCGGTCACCCTGTACACGCCCGAGGAGTACCGGGGCGAGCCCGACGTGTGGATCGTCTTCATGAAGCAGATGCAGCTGGCCGGCATGCTGCAGCGCTGCGCCCACCTGTTCCGACCCGGGCAGTACGTGTTCAGCGCCATGAACGGCATGGGGCACATCGAGAAACTGCAGCAGTACTTCGCCGACGACCACATCGTCGGCGGCACCGCCATGATCGCCACGCTGCTCACGGCCCCAGGCGACGTCGACTTCATGGGCGCCGCCGGCGCCGAGGTCATGCACATGACGCCGCTCACCGGGCAGGCCGACGACACCGTCCGAGCTCTCGAGGCCGACTTCCGCCAGGGCGGCCTCGGCCCCGTGCTCACCGACAACTTCATGGGCACGCTCATGGCGAAGGTGGTCTTCAACTCGGTGGTCAACACCCTCTGCACCATGTTCCGGGTGCGGATGGGCGAGTTCGCCCACTACGACGGCGTCGCCGACCTCGCGCGGATGATGCTCGACGAGGCCTACGACGCCTGCGAGCGCGCCGGCATCCAGCTCATCCAGAGCCGGCAGGAGGAAATCGACTCCGTGCCCGAGCTCAGCCGCAGCGCCTTCCCCTACCACTACCCCTCCATGGCGCAGGACTTCGCCGCCGGGCGCCCCACCGAAGTCGACTACATCAACGGGTACATCGCGAAGCTCGGCCGCGACCACGGCTACATCTGCCACGTGCACGAGTTCGTCACCAAGCAGATGCACCTGGCCGAGACCATGCGCCAGTTCACCGGGTGTCTGCCGGGCACCCCTGAGAAGTAGGGCGCACCCCTCCCGCTACCGGCCGGCGGCTGCCGGCCTCAGCAGCCGGGGGATGTAGCGGTACATGAGCACCGCGCCGACCAGCCCGCAGCCGCCCATCGCCAGGGCGGCCGCGGGCAGGCCGAACGCGGCGGTGAGGGCCGAGATGCCCAGCGGCCCGATCGCGGAGCCCGTGTCGCTGAACACTCGCCAGCTGCCCAGGAACGCGGGCATCCGCCCGGGCGCGTAGCGCGAGGCGAGGTCGGAGCCGAGCGTCATGACGATGCCCGACCCCATCCCGTTGGCGATCGACAGCAGGATGGCGACCGCGATGTAGCCCCACTCGGTGGCGGCCAGCGGCAGCACCAGGTGCGCCAGGCCCAGCCCGGTCAGCACCGGGACGGCCACCCAGCGGCGCCCGTAGCGGTCCATCACCTGGCCCGACGTGTAGAACAGCGACAGGTCGACGGCCCCGGCGATGCCGACGATGAGCGCGATGCTCGCCTCCGGGATCCCCAGGTGCACGCCCCACAGGGGCAGGATCACCTGACGCGAGGCGCGCATCATCTGCAGGATGCCCGCCGGGACGCCCAGGCGGACGAGGATGCCGAAGAACTCCATGATCGCCGGGCGGGGCTTCGGGCCGCCCAGGGCCGCGGCGGCGGCACCGGCGGCCTGGGCGCGGCTCGCGGCGCCCGGGGTCGGGACGGGGCCGGTCAGCCCGGCATCGAGCGTGGCCTGGCGGTTGCGCTGCAGCACCGTCTTCGGGTCGGGCATCACCTGCAGCGCCACCAGCACCGCCCCACAGGCGGCCACGTGCAGCCAGTACACGCTGTGCGACCCCCACAGGGCGATCACCGGTGCGGCCAGGAACGGCCCCACGAAGTACCCCACCCGCGAGGTGCCGCCCAGCAGCGACATGGCGCGGGCCCGGTAGGCCGTGGGCGTCCAGGTGGTCAGGAACGAATGCCGGGCCAGATTGAACGTGGCCGAGGCGATACCCACCACCAGCACGCCGGCCGCCAGCACCACCAGGTTCGGCGCCGCCCAGCACACGACCGCCGCGAGCGCCGCCAGCACGCCGGCGACGCGCATGGCGACCTCCTCGCCCCAGCGCGCGACGACGGCGCTGCTGGGGATGTCCCCGATCACCACACCGATCATCAGCAGCCCCGAGATGATCCCGGCGACCGCCAGGTTGGCGCCCAGCGCCGTGGCGGTCAGCGGGACGACCGGGATGAGCGCGCCCTCGCCGGTGGCGAACAGGATGGCCGGCAGATACACCGGCACGAACAGCCCGCGCAGGAACGCGCCCTGTCCGCCCCGCTCCGCCATCGACGCCTCCTGTGCCCGGCTGTCTGTGTGCCTGCCGGGCTCGATCCGGGCCGCGGGCAGCGGATGTCCACGTTACCGCGGCGTCACCTCCACGACAGACGCCGTTCAGATTGCGGGCGCGTCCTGCAGCTCGACGTCGGCGACGATGGGCTGGCGCTGCCCGCCGACGTGGCGGATGTGGTCGCCGACCACGGTCAGCTGGCTGCGGTAGCAGCGCAGCGCGGCCACCAGGCGGGGGCGCCACGGCTCCAGCGGCAGCGTCCGGGCCGGATCGCGGGGCGGGGCGGGCACGTCCTCCTCCGGCACCGGGGTCAGGATGAGGGCGCGGCAACCGGCCGCCGCTGCGGCTCGGCGGGCGACCGCCGAGATGCGACGGTGGTCGGGATGCCCGTAGCCGCCGCCGGAGTCGCAGGTGATGAGCAGGTCGGGGCGCCAACCATCCAGGTAGGCGCGGAGGTCGGCGACCTCGTCGTCCACGGGTCGGCGGGTGAACGCCGCCGCCGGAGCGTCCGCGGCCGGACCGGCGAGGCCGGGGCGCAGCCAGCGCATCCCCGAGTCCTCGTAGCGCGTCGGCTCCGCCCCGGCGACGCGGGCGGGCGGCGCCCCGAGCCAGACGTGCTCGATCGGCCCGAGCCCGTGCAGCGCCCGGCGGATCTCGGCCTCGCGGGCGCGCGAGAGCTGCGCCGGCGTGAGGTCCGGCGGCAGCGTGCCGGGGACGATCTCGCCGCGCTCGCCGCGGGTGGCGGTGATGACGGCCACGGCCCGCCCGGCGTCGCTCAGCGCCGCGAGCAGAGCGCCCGCGCTGATGGTCTCGTCATCGGGATGCGCATGCACGATGAGGATGCGCTGAGCGGCGGCCAGCCCGGAGGACTCCCAGCCGGACACGGCCCGCAGCGCCGCCGGATCGCGGCGATCCGGATCACGCACGCGGCCCGACCTCCACCGCTCGACGCGCACGGTCATCCTGTGCACCGTCAGCGATGACCTCCCGGTAGCAATCGGCGCAGCCCGCCGCAGCCGCCGTCCAGGTCAAGGCCAGCGCGTGCCGACGACCGCGGCGGCCGAGCTCGTGCCGGCGCCCCGGGTCGCGCAGCAAGGCGGCCACCGCGCGCGTCCACTCGCCGGCGTCGTGCCCGAGCAGCAGCCCGGTCTCGCCGTCGAGCACCGCCTCGACCAGCCCTCCGGCTCGGGCGGCGACCACTGGGGTGCCGCAGGCCTGCGCCTCCAGCGCGACCAGCCCGAACGTCTCCGAGTGAGATGGGACGAGCGCGAGGTCGGCGACGGCCATCTCGTGGGCGAGCTCGGCCGGGGTGCGGGGACCCAGCCAGTCGACGGCACCGCTGACCCCGAGGCTCTGCGCCTGAGCTCGCAGCCGGGCCGGGTAGCGCTCGTAGCCCGCCGTCGGGCCGCCGGCCACCCGAAGCCGCGCACCCGCGTTGGCGGGATCGCGGTGCAGGCCGGCGAGCACGTCCAGCGCCAGGTCCACGCCTTTCAGGGGCTCCAGTCGCGCCGCCACCAGCAGCCGGGGAGCACCCGGCGCCGACCCCGGCGCATCCCCCGCCCGCGGCGCGAACACCTCGGCATCCACCCCCGGCGGCTGCACGCGCACCCGGGCCGGATCGGCCCCCAGCCGCTCGCACACCTGCCGGGCCTCGAACCGGCTCACGGCCAGCACCGCGTCCGCCTCCCGGGCCAGCCGGCGCTCCGCATCCAGCCGCTCGGCCCGTTCGGGCGGCTCCCCCGCGTCCAGCGAGGCCCCGACCGGAGCGGCGATGCTATGGAAGCTCTGCACCAGGGGGACGCCCGCGCGGCGGGCCACCGGCAGCGCCGCCAGCCCGGACAGCCAGTGGTGGGCGTGCACGATGTCCCACCCGGGCGCGAACGCGTCCAGCCGCGCCGAGAACTCCGGGATGAACGGCGCCTGCTCGGCCTTCGACAGCAGCCGCGCCGGCCCCGCGTCCAGAAAGCGCACCACCGCCCCGGGAATGGAGGCGTCGTCCACCTCGCGGTCGTCGGTGCGCCGCGTGTACACCTCGACCCGATGCCCGAGGCGGACCAGCTGCCCGGCGATCGCCCGCACCACCACGTTCATGCCGCCGACATCCCCCGACCCCGGGGCGGCGACCGGGGACGTGTGGTAGCTGATCAGCGCGACGCGCACGGCGGTCCCCTCTCGGTATGCCTGCCGGTCGGCCGGCGGTTCCCGCAGGCAGTCTACGCAGCGGCCCCGGCATATACTTGGCTTGATCGGACGCGGGCGTCACCCTGACGTCGACAGGCGTCGGCAGAGGGAGTGGATGATGGCACGCGGAGTGGTCAAAATCGGGATCGTCGGGATGGGCCACGTCGGCCCCCATGCGGCCAGCTTCCTGATCCAGCGCGGTTCCGTCGACGAGCTCTTCCTCGCCGACGTCGCGGAGAACGAGGCCAAGGTCCGCGCCGAGGCCTTCGACCTGTTCGACTCCAGCGTGTTCGCCCCGCGCCACGTCCTCGTGCACAACGTGCACGACGACTACGAGCAGCTCGCCCAGTGCGACGTCATCATCAACGCCGCCGGCCACGTGAAGATGTCTGCCGAGAGTCGGGACGGAGAGCTGTTCGCCACCATCGCCAGTGCCCGGACGTTCGTGGGGCGCATCGCGGCCGCCGGCTTCGAGGGGTTCTGGGTGGACGTCTCGAACCCCAACGACGTGCTCACCCGCGAGATCCACCGCCTGTCCGGTCTGCCCGCCGGCCACGTGATGGGCACCGGCACCCTGCTCGACTCGGCCCGGCTGCGCACCGTGCTGTCGCGGGCCACCGGTCTGTCGACGCACTCCATCGACGCCTACATGCTGGGCGAGCACGGCTTCACCGAGATCGCGGCCTGGTCGCAGATCTCGTTCTCGGGCAAGCCGCTCGGCGAACTCGCCGTCGAGCAGCCCGACACGTTCAAGCTCGATCACGAGACCGTCGAGAAGGACGCCAAGATGGGCGGCTACTACGTGTACGAGGGCAAGCAGTGCACCGAGTACGCGATCGGCGCGTCGGCCGGGCGGCTCGCCGAGGCGATCATCCACAACGAGCACGTCGTGCTGCCCGCCTCCGTGCACCTCGACGGCCAGTACGGGCAGAGCGGCTTCTACATCTCCACCCCAGCCGTCATCGGCGGCGAGGGCGTCGAAGACGTCTTCCAGCTGAACCTCACCGCCGAGGAGCAGGCCGGGTTCGTGCACTCCTGCGAGACCGTGCAGGCCAACTACGACCAGCTGCCCGAGTTCTCGGTCGAGGCTTCGCGACAGAACCCGGCCGTCCCGCCGGAGGCCCCTGCCGAGTAGCCGGCGCCGGCCGGACTGGTGTCAGACCCCGCGGCCGAACGCGTCGCGGGGCACGAACAGCAGGCACACCGCGGCGATCAGCGCGGTCGCGCCGCACAGCCCCCACACCGTCAGGTAGCCGGCCAGGGACCCGGCCGTCCCGCTGGCCCCGTGCAGCAGGGCGACGCCGAAGACGCAGGATGCGACCGCGCCGCCGAGCGTCTTGGTCGTGTTGGTCAGCCCCGTCGCCACCCCGGTCTGCCCGACCGGAGCCGCCGCGGCCGCGGCCGCGGGCAGGGCGGCGACCAGCGCACCGGACCCCACCCCGGCGATCGCCATGTTGGTCAGCACCGCGCCCAGGCTGCCGCGCGACACCAGGAACAGCCCGTAGCCGACCGCGACCAGCACCGCCGCCCCGATCAGCGTCAGCCTGGGCGCCAGCACCCGGGTGACCACGGGGAACAGCAGCGCGCCGACCAGCATCGTCAGCACGTACACCCCGATCAGCAGCGACACCTGCGACGAGGACGCCGACAGCCCGTAGCCGTGGACGGCCGCGTCGGTGCGCGCGAATGTCGACAGCGGCGCCTGGGCGCCGAGCACGGACACCCCGAACAGGCCGGCGGTCAGCTGCACCGGCCACATGTCGGGGCGGCCCAGCATGCGCACATCGATGAGCGGCTCGTCCTGTCGCAGCTCGTGCCGGGCGAACGGCCACAGCAGCACGATGCCCGCCGCGATCGCCGCCCACGGCGGCACCGACTCCGGGCCGAGGATGCGCATCAGGCTCAGCCCGCCGGCCAGTGCCAGCAGGGCGGCCGTGATGAGTGCCAGCCCCGGCACGTCCAGCCGTCCGCCGGCGGGCTCGCCCAGGTCGCGGATGCCGAAGCAGACCACCGCGAAGCAGATCGCCACGATGATGCCCGGCACCAGCAGCACCGCCCAGAGCCGGCCGGCCCAGGCATCCCCGAGCACGCCCCCGGTGAGCGCCCCGACGATCACGCCGATCTCCAGGGCGGCGACCAGGATGCCGGAGGCCTGCCGGGTGAGCCCCGCCGCCCGCGGACGGCGCCGGGCGCGCCCG
Organism: Pseudoclavibacter sp.; assembly: GCA_047722305.1. Lineage (GTDB taxonomy): Bacteria > Actinomycetota > Actinomycetes > Actinomycetales > Microbacteriaceae > JAKVJE01. The sequence continues at coordinate 33,536 of JBDNYM010000002.1, forward strand.
TACACGAGGGCGATCTCGAGCGGCAGCCAGACCGTGTAGAAGCCCTGCACCGCCCAGCAGAGCAGGAACATCCAGAACGAGGTCGCCAGGCACAGCCCGAGGGTCGCGGCGGCCGTGATGCCGGCGCTGATCGCCAGCAGCCGCCGGTGCCCGACCATGTCGCCCAGGCGGGCGAACGCGGGCACCACGATGGTGCTGACCATCAGCTGGGTGCCCTCGAACCAGTTCACGTCGGCGTCGTGGATGTTGAGATGACGGGCGATGGTGGTCAGCAACGGGGTGTAATACCCCTGAAGGACGCCGCTGGTGAACTCCACCACCACCAGCAGGCCCACCACCGCCCACAGCGGCCCGAGACGTGCGGACGACGGGGACGGGCGGGCAGTCATGCCCGGCACGGTAGCGCCCGGACGTTTCCGGCGCGTGTCCGGGGCGTCCGGCGCCTCACTCGGGGACGGGCAGTCCCAGGATCAGCGCCTCGTAGAAGCGCGTCCCCCGCTGGAGCGCGTCGATGTCGACGAACTCGTCGATGCCGTGCAGGCCGTCGCGCTGGGCGGTGCTCATGTACAGGGGCCCGAGCCGGTAGACGTGCTTCGCGTACTGGTGGAAGAACCGCGAGTCGGTGGCCTGCATCATGACGTACGGCGAGACGAGCGCATCCGGGTAGCTGCGCCCGAGGGCGGCGGTGATGGCCGCGAACTGGGGCGCGTCGATCGGCGAGATCGGCGAGGGCTCTGAGGGCTCGTACGGCTCGATCGCCACGCGAGGGCCGAGCACCCGGCGCAGGTGCGCAGTCACGTCGGCGACCGTGTCGCCGGGGGCGATGCGGATGTTCAGCACGGCTTCGGCAGCGGCAGGCAGGACGTTGTCGGCACTGCCTCCGCGGATCATCGTGACCGCGATGGTCGTGCGCGTCATGGCGTTCGTCTCGGGCGTGGCCAGGGTCAGCACCCGGATGAGCGGGCGCGAGAACAGCCACAGGTTGGCCACGATCGCCCGCACCCCGAACGGGACCGCCGGGCGCAGCCCGGACAGCAGACCCCGCAGCGGCACGTTCATGCGCGCCGGGAACGGGTGACGTCGCAGTCGCGCCAGCGCCCGGGACAGCTCCACGATGGCGTTGCGGCGCCGGGGCAGCGAGGCGTGCCCGCCGACGCCCTCGACGCGCAGCCGGAAGCTGACCGTCCCCTTCTCGGCCACGCCCACCATCGCCATCGGCCGGGTCACGCCCGGGAACGGCGGCTCGACCACCGCTCCGCCCTCGTCGAGCACCAGCCAGGGATCGAGCCCGCGCTCCCGCAGCGTGCGGGCGATCTCGCGGGCGGCGGCGCCGTGGGTCTCCTCGTTGCCGCCCAACGAGACGTAGAGATCGCGCGGCGGCTCGACGCCGGCCGCCAGCAGGTTCTCGACCGCCTCCAGCAGAGTGACCAGCTCCCCCTTGTCGTCGATGGCGCCCCGGCCGCGCACCTGGCCGTTGACGATGCTCCCGTCGAACGGCGGATGGCTCCAGCCGTCCTCTTCAGCGGCCGGCACCACGTCGTAGTGGGCCATGAGCACCACCGGGCGGGTCGGGTCGGCGCCGCGCCAGTGGTACACGATGCCGAACTGGGTGATCTTCTCGCGCTCCAGCCGCTCGTGCAGCAGCGGGTAGAGCTCCCGCAGCTCGTCCTCGAACCGTTCGAACGGCGCCGGTCCGGTCTCGTCGACACTGGCCGACACGGTGGGGATGCGGATGAGCCGCGCCAGCCGCTCCCCCACCCCGTCGCGCTCCGGGACGGGCGCCCGCCGGTCGTCGGCAGCGGAGGTCGCGTCGGGGCCGGCAGCGCCGGCCCGGGCGAGCACCACCGCCGCCGTGGCCGCGACGGCACCGACCGCGACCCCGGCCACCAGGCGCCCCACCCGGCGCGCCCTGTGCATCCCCGACCCGGTGTCCGCCCCGCCTGCGTGCTCGCTCATGCGGTCAGTGTAGGGCGGTCGCTGCATGGCCGGTAGGATGCCAAGGGTCGGCAGCAATCGCTCCGGCAGGGCGCGAGGAGCGAACGTGGGTGAGAGGGTGACAGCGGTCGTGGTCGCCTATGACCGCCAGGCCCTGCTCTGCGACGCGCTCGACGCGCTCGCCGCCCAGACGCACCCGCTGGCGCGCATCATCGTGATCGACAACGCGTCCACCGACGAGTCCGCCGCGGTCGCGCGCGCGCATCCCGCCCATCCCGACGTGATCACCCTCAGCCGCAACACCGGCGGCGCGGGCGGATTCGCCGCCGGGCTGGCCCTGGCGCTGGCCGAGGACGGCCCTGCCACCAGTCCAGCCGACTTCGTCTGGCTGATGGACGACGACACCATTCCCACCCCCACGGCCCTGGAGGCCCTGCTGCGGGTCGGCTCCGGCTGGGCCGACGCCCATGGTGGCCGCGGCCCCGCGGTGCTCTCGTCGCGCGCGGTGTGGACCGACGGCCGCACCCATCCCATGAACACCCCGCGGCGGCGGCCCTTCGTGCGGGTCGCGGATGTGCGCGCGGCCGCCCGGGTGCACGCCCTGCCGATCCGGTCGGCGTCGTTCGTATCGCTGCTGGTCGCCGCGGACGCCGCCCGCACCGAGGGCCTGCCGATCGCCGACTACTTCCTGTGGAACGACGACTTCGAGTACTCCGCCCGCCTGCTGCGCACCCGCGTCGGGCTCTGGGCGCCGGACTCGGTGGTCGAGCACCGCACCGCCTACTTCGGCGCCACCGACCAGGACCCCGGCGGGCGCTTCCGCTTCGAGGTGCGCAACAAGCTGTGGCTGTTCCGCGCCTCCCCGGCGCTGGCCGGCCGCGACCGGCTGCTGTACGGGGCGTCCACCCTCGCCCGCTGGCTGCGGACGTTCGCCGGCTCCTCCGACCGGGCGCTGCTGCGACGGGCCTTCGCCGCCGGGCTGCGCGAGGGGATCGGTCGGCTGCCCCGGCCGAATGCGGCGGTGTTCGCGGATGTCGAGCCCGGCATCGTCGCCACGGCCATGCAGCACCTCGACGCCGTTCGGACGCCCCCGCTGGAGACCGCCGATTTCACCGTGCTGCTCCCGGTCTACGCCGGGGACCGGGCCGATCGCTTCCGGGCCGCGCTGCGGTCGGCGACCGCCGACCAGACGCGGCGCCCGGCCGAGGTCGTCATCGTGCGGGACGGCCCCGTCGGCGCCGAGCTGCAACGCGCCCTCGACACCGCCGCGGAGACCACCGACGGGGTGACGGTGCATCTGGTCGCCCTGGAGCGCAACACCGGCCTGGCCGGGGCGCTCAACGCGGGCCTGCGGCGGTGCCGCACCGAGCTCGTCGCCCGCCAGGACGCCGACGACCTCAGTCGCCCGACCCGGTTCGAGCGCCTGATCCCGCGTCTGGCCGACCACGACCTCGTCGGCTCGTATGTGCAGGAGTTCACGGCCCGCCCCGACGGCACCCCCGAACCGGGACTGGTGCGCACCGTCCCGCTCGACCGGGCCGCCATCAGGGCCGGGGCCCGGCTCGCCTCGCCCTTCCACCATCCCTCCGTCGCCTTCCGGCGCAGCGTCGTGCTGGCCGCGGGCGGCTACCCGGCACTGGCCTCCATGGAGGACTACGCGCTGTGGGCGACCCTGATCGCCCGCGGGGCCGCGACCGCGAACGTGCCCGAGCCTCTCGTCCTCTACCGGGTCGACGCGGGGGCATACGCCCGCCGCGGCGGCTGGGGTCTGCTGCGCGCCGAGCTGCGGATGCAGCGCCGCCTGCGCCGCACCGGTCTCACCTCCCCGGTGCAGTGCGCACGCAACGTGGTGGTCCGGGGCGCCTACCGGCTGGTGCCGGAGACGGCCCGCCGCAGCCTGTACCGGATCTGGCAGGGGCTGCGCTCCCGCCGCGCGCACCCGACGGGGCCGCGGTAATGGTGGCCTCCGCACCGGAGACGTGGTGGGGCGTCCTCCCGCCGCTGCTGGCGGCCGCCCTGCTGCTCGCCCTGCCCGGCGTCCTCCTGCTGCTGCCGCTGCGGCTGCGCCCGCTGGCCCTGTTCGCGGCGGCGGCCCCGACCTCGCTGGCGCTGATCGGCATCGCCGGCGTGCTCGGCGGGTTCACGGGCGTGCGCTTCCTCTGGTTCGAGCCGTTCGTCCTGGCCGTCCTGGCCGGGCTGCTGCTCGAGTACGCCGTGCGCCGCTGGCCCGTCGGCGCCGCCCCGGAGCGGCTCCGGTGGGTCCGCTGGCGCCGATCGGACCGGCGCGCGCTCAGAGAGGGCGTCCGCCGCCACCCGCTGGCCGCCCGCCGCATCCTGCTCGTCCTGTGCTGGTCGCTCGGCACCGTCGCCTTCGCGGTGACCATGTTCCACGGCGTCCCCTCGCCCAGCCACCTCTCCCAGACCTACGACAACGTGTTCCACCTGAACGCGACCATGTCGATCCTCGCCCACGGCAACGCCTCCTCGCTGCAGCTGCGCACCCTCACCGAGCCCCTGCAGCACTTCGCCACCTACCCCGCCGCCTGGCACGCCACCGCGGCGGCGGCCGTGCAGATGACCGGCGCCGACGTCCCCACCGCCTTCAACGGGCTGGCGATCGCCGTGTTCGCCTGCGCGTGGATGCCCGGCGTGGCCTGGTTCTCGGCCGGCCTGGTGCGGCGCAGCGACCGGCTGGCCGCCACCGCCATCGCCCTGGTGCTGGCCGCCGGACTCGGCTTCTACCCCGGGGCGCTCCTGATCTGGGGGGTGCTCTACCCCACCTACCTCGCCTACGCGATCCTGCCCGCCGGGCTCGGGCTCGCCGTCCTGGTCGTCCGGCGCCTGCTGCGCTGGGGCAACGGCAACGGGCTGGCCGCCGGGCCGACGTGGACGCTGTGGGTGCTGATCGTGCTCTGGCTGGCCGCGGCCGGCTTCTCGCACCCGCGCTCGCTGATCGGGGCGGCGGTGGTCGCGGTCCCGCTCGCGGTCGCGGTCGCGGTCGACCTGCTGCGGCGGCGCTGGCGCACCGGGCCGCGCGCTCGACGGCGCATCGTCGCCGGCCTCGCCATCGCCGTGGCCGCGCTGGCCGTCATCGTGGCCGGGACGGTGCTGTTCGTCTACCGCCATTACGACCTGGCCCATCGACCCGTCTCCGACCACCTGACCGGCGTGCAGGCGCGGCCCGTCGAGTCGTTCGGAGCGGCCCTCTGGCAGGTACTCGCCCTCGACGCCTTCACCGGCGCCGGCGCCCAGCGCACCGGGCCGCTGATCGGCTTCGCGATCGCCGTGGCCGCCGCCGCCGTGTGGACGTTCTGGACCCGCCACCGCACCCGCTGGCTGGTCGTCGCCTACGTCATCGTGGGGGTGCTGTACGCCCTCGCCGCCGGCAGCGACACCGCCTTCGCGAAGATCGCCACCGGCATGTGGTACAAAGACCGCTTCCGGCTGGCCGCCCTGCTGCCGGCCCTGGCCATCCCGCTCGTGGCCGTGTTCCTGGCGCAGGCCCCGCGGCGCTGGCCCTGGAAGGGACGCGGGACGGCGGCGCCCGTCGTCCCGCTCGTCACCGCCGGCCTGACGCTGGTGATCGCCGTGTCATCCTGGGCCCCCCTCGGGGCCGCCCTCGGCAGCGCCGCCCAGACCGCCTACCGGCTGCCGCCCGCCGACGACACCGCCTTCGTCACCACATCCAAGGCCGCCCTGATGCGGCAGCTGCCCGGTATCGTACCCGCCGGGCAGCGGGTGCTCGGCAACCCCTGGAACGGGTCGTCGCTGTCGTGGGTGCTCGGCGACCGCGAACCCGTGTTCCCGCACCTCGAAGGCGCCTGGGACCCCGACCGCGTCACCGTCGCCACCCGCCTCGATCAGCTCGGCACCGACCCCGCCGTCTGCGACGCCTTGCACCGCCTGCACGTGCGCTACGTCCTCGAAGGCCCGGAGCCGCCCGGACCGGTCACCCCGGCGCAGCAGCAGTACGCGTCCATCCACCGTGCTGCCGCGGCCGGCCTGCTCACGCAGGTGCGCAGCGCGACCGGGATGACGCTCTACCGCATCGACCGGTGCCCGCCGGCGAGGAATTAACCCGGCTCAGGCGACCTGGCCGCGGTGCTCGCGGTGCAGCGGGGCCCGGCGCAGCAGCGCCTGGATGCGCCCCACCAGCTCGATCATCGAGAACGGCTTGCCCAGCCAGTCGTCGGCGCCGGCCTCCAGCATCGCCACCCGCACATCCGACCCGCCCAGCGCGGACACCACCAGGATCGGGATCTCGGGGTTCGTCACCCGGATGCGGCGGATCGCCTCGCGCCCGTCGAAGCCGGGCATCATGACGTCCAGCACCAGCACGTCCGGCGGGTCGGCGACCGCGGCGCGCACGGCGCCGGGACCGTCGCCCACCACATCCACCTCGCAGCCGGAAGCCCGGAGCGCTGTCGAGATCAGATGCGCGATGCCGGGGTCGTCGTCGGCCACCAGCACCCGCAGGGACCCGCCGTCAGCATGGCGGGGAAGTTCGGGAAACACCATGCCTCTCAGCCTCTCCTCTTCGCATCGGAAGATCATCCGGATCCGCTGGGGATCTACTTCGGATCGGTCAGGTCGTAGACCGTCGTCCCCGCCACGGTCTGCGCCGAATAGTGAGCCGCCACCCAGGTGGCGATCCGCTGCGCCGCATCCGACCCGCCCCGGGACGTCATGCCGGAGCCGCCCGAACCGATGTAGTAGTGGATTTTGTGCGCGGCCGCCAGCCGTTGGAACTGCTTCAGCGTCGGAGACGGGTCGGAGCCGTTGAACCCGCCGATCGGCATCACCGACTTCCGCGTCGCCAGCTGAAAGCTCGCCGCGGTCTGCGATCCGGTCGCGGCCGCCACCCACGTGTAGTCGTCGGCGTTCTCCAGCAGCAGCGCCGTCAGCTGGCTCGACACCGACGAGCCGTTGAGCAAGCCGTTGCCGCCGCCCTGTCGGCCAGTCGACTCGACGCCCTGGCCGCCGCCGGCAACCCCGGGCAGGCCACCTTCAGCGCCGGCCGGCGGGATGCCGCCGGGCTGGGACCCGCCGTTCCCATCGGGGGGCGCACCAATGCCCGGAGTTCCCTGGCCGCCGAAACCGCCCCGACCGCCCGGGCTCCATCGACCGCCGGTACCGCCCTGGCCGGGCTGACCGCCGAAACGGCCCTGACCGCCCCGTCCGCCGAAACCGGTGCTGCCGGTCACCGCCGGACCAGCGGTGACGATCGAACCGCTGTGCGAGGTGAGCAGGGTGTCGGTCGAGTAGGCGCCCGGGCCGGCCGCCAGGCCGAGCACCGTCAGGATGACCGCTGCGACCGACAGCGGGCGCCGCCCGGCGGGTGTCATCCAGGGGATGATCGCGAGTCCCGCCGCTGCCAGGAGGGAGAGGACCAGCGCCGCCACCGGCAGCCAGGTCATCCAGCCGGTGCTGCGCCGCAGCAGCGCGAACGCCCACAGACCGCTGACAAGCACGATGCCACTGCTGGTAAGCGGAACCCATCTCCGGCGCCGCCGTTCCCAGAGCAGGTGCACGCCGATACCGACGGTCGCAGCCAGTGGCGCCGCCAGCGCCACGGTGTAGTAGGCATGGAAGATCCCCGACATGAAGCTGAATACGGCCCAGATCACGACCAGGGACCCGCCCCACAGGACCAACGAAGCACGCTGCAGATCGGTCCGCGGCCGGCGGCCGGTCACGACGAGCCCGATGACGAGCAGGATGAACGCCGCCGGGGCCAGCCACGAGATCTGCCCGCCGAACTCCCCGTCGAACAGCCGGGAGATACCGGTCGACCCCCACATCCCGCCGCCAGCACCGCCGGTGCCGCCGACCGACCCGGTCTCATCACCGCTCAACCGTCCCAGGCCGTTGTAGCCGAAGGTGAGCTCCAGAAACGAGTTGTGCTGCGACCCGCCGATGTAGGGCCGGCTGGAGGCGGGCCACAGCTCGACCGCGGCCACCCACCAGCCGGCGGAGGCGACCATCGCCGCCAGGGCGAGCGCCGCGTCGCGCACCCGGCGCCACAGCGGCACCGGGGCGATCGCCAGGTAGGCCGCGAACACCGGCAACACGAGAAAGGCCTGGAGCTGCTTGGTGAGGAAGCCGAGGCCCACCAGCGCTCCGGCCCAGACCATCCACCGCATCCGCCCGTCCTCGCAGCCGCGCAGCACGAAGTAGGTGGCCAGGGTGAGCAGCAGAGTGAGCAGGGCGTCAGGATTGTTGAACCGGAACATGAGCACCGCTGCCGGGGTGGTCGCCAGGACGGCCGCTGCGACGAACGCGGCCAGCGGCGAGAACCAGCGCCGCGCGGCCGTCCAGACCACCGCGATCGTCCCCAGCCCCATCAACACCTGCGGGATCAGAATCGACCAGCTGGACAGGCCGAAAACGCGCACGGAGAGCGCCATCGCCCACAGAGCCGCCGGGGGCTTGTCGACGGTGATCGAGGCGGCCGCGTCGGAGGCGCCGAAGAAGAACGCCTTCCAGGACACGCTGCCAGCCTGCACTGCCGCCGAGTAGAAGCTGTTCGCCCAGCCGTTGGCCGACAGGCCGATCGTCCAGATCACCCCCACGACGAGCAGCACCGTCCAGAGGACGGGACGCTCCCAGAGCGCTCGGCCGATGGGGTGGACGAGAGACCGCCACCAGGCGCGATGGAGAGGACGGGCGCGGACGGGAGTCGATGCGCTGGTCATGGGGATCAGTTCCTTCCGGATTTCAGTTCTGAGGAGACCGCGCGCGCCGGCTGGCGATCGGGATGCGGGTCGGGCGCAGACCCCGAGTCGGGCGCAGACCCCGGATCGGGCGCGGGATCGCGGCGCCGGAAGACCCACGTCTTGAAGAGCACGAACCGCAGCAGCGTGGCGGCGAGATTCGCGGCGGTCAGCACGATGAGCTCCCAGATCGATCCCGCCTGCGGCGCCCACAGATGAAGCGCGCCCAGTGATGACGCGGTGATCGCCCACCCGAGCCCGAAGACGAGCATCCCCTCGAGGTGGTGCCGCGCAAGACGCCGGCGGCCGCGAACCGCGAACGTGTATCGGCGATTCGCGGCCGTGTTCACCACGGCGGTCAGCAGCAGGGCGCCGAAGTTCGCCGCTTGCGGCGCCAGAGCGAGGCGCAGCGCCAGGTACAGGACCGCATAGGCCAGGGTGCTGAGCACCCCGATGGCCGCGAAACGGCCGACCTGCACCGCGAGAGGGGGCTGGGGCACCGGCATGTCACCGCCCAGCACGGCCGCCCGCAGCGTCGCCAGCGACTCCACATCGCGGGAGTGCGCCCGCTGGATGCGCCACATGCCGCGCAGATCCTCCAGGGCGGTGGCGCGCACATCCACCCGGGAATCGGGATCGTCGACCCAGTCGACGGGGACTTCCGCAATCCGCAGCCCGCAGCGCTCGGTGAGCACAAGCAGCTCCGTGTCGAAGAACCAGTCATCGTCGTGGACGTGCGGCAGCAGAACGCGCGCGGCGTCCGTGCGGATGGCTTTGAACCCGCACTGGGCGTCGCTGAAGCGCACCCCGAGAGCGACGCGCAGCAACAGGTTGTAGCAGCGGGAGATGGTGTCGCGCCTGGGTCCGCGGACGATGCGCGCGCCGCGCCCCAGCCGGCTGCCGATCGCCAGCGACGAATGCCCCGACATGAGCGGGGCGATCAGGGGAGGCAGAGCCGACAGATCGGTGGAGAGGTCGACGTCCATATAGGCGCACACGTCTGCGGTGCTGCTCAGCCAGGCGCGCTTCAGGGCGCGTCCGCGCCCCTTCTCGTCCAGGTGGAGGACACTGACGCCGGGGAATCGGTGCGCGAGCGCGCGGGCGACCGCGAGGGTCCCGTCGCTGGAGGCGTTGTCGGCGATGATGATGCGCGTCTCCCAGGGGAAGCCCCGCTGCAGGAAGGCGTGCAGCCGAGACACCGTCGCCGGCAGTGCCGTCTGCTCGTTGTAGACGGGGATGACGATGTCGACGATTCCAGTACTCGTGTGCTCCATGTCCCCCACGATGGGAGACGGACATGGATCGTCTCTGCGACGGGCCAATCACCAGGATGTGAGTTCTCGGTGCCCTGGTTGGATATCCGCCCGGAGCGAGCTGAGCTGAGTGCCGGGTCGGGCGCGCCGGGGAGGAAGCGTCAGGCGTCTGCGTCCAGGCGCCAGTCGATCGGCTGGGCTCCCTGGCGCTCCAGCAGCGCGTTGGCCCGGCTGAACGGCTTGGAGCCGAAGAACCCGTGCGAGGCCGACAGCGGCGAGGGATGCGGGCTCATGACCACCGGGGTGTCTCCCAGGAAGGGCCGCACCGACTGCGCGTCGCGCCCCCAGAGGATCGCGACCAGCGGGGCGTCCCGGGCGGCCAGGGCCCGGATGGCGGCCTCGGTGACCTGCTCCCAGCCCTTGCCGCGGTGGCTGGCGGGGCGGTGCGGTTGCACGGAGAGCACTCGGTTCAGCAGCAGTACGCCGTGGCGCGTCCAGGGAGTGAGGTCCCCATTTGCCGGCGGGGTCACGCCGAGGTCGTCGTGCAGTTCGCGGTAGATGTTCTGCAGCGACTTGGGGATGGGGCGCACGTCGGGTTCCACCGAGAACGCGAGGCCCACCGGATGCCCTGGGGTGGGGTACGGGTCCTGCCCGACGATGAGCACGCGGATGGAGTCGAAGGGGATGGTGAACGCCCGCAGCACCCGGTCGCCGGCCGGGAGGAAGCCGCGCCCAGCGGCCGCCTCCGCCCGCAGGAACTCCCCCATATGGGCGATGTGGTCGGTCAGCGGCTCCAGGGTCGGCGCCCAGCCGGGGTCGACGAGTTCAGTGACGGGACGATGCGTCGAGGTCATGCCGGGATCGGCGTCCCCTCGGGCTGCGACCGATCGTCGTCCGCGGTCTCGGTTTCCGCCTCGGACTCCGACACCGGGCCATGGCTCGACCAGGGGAAGTCGATCCACTTGCCGGTGTCGCGCCAGGCGAAGTCGGGGCGGATGATGGTGGTGGGCTTGGTGTAGATGGTAACGGAGCGCACCTCGGCCCCGCGCCCCCGCAGCAGGTCGACGGCAAGCTGCATGGTGCGCCCCGAGTCGACCACATCGTCGACGAGCAGCACCTTCTTGCCCTGCAGCGAGTCGGTGTCGAGCAGCGGCGGCAGCACCTCGGGCTCGGGCAGCTGCTCGGGAGTGGCGTGCTCGATATCGGCGTAGAAGACCACGTTCAGGCTGCCGCAGGTCTTGACCCCCAGGGCATAGGCGATGGCCCCGGCCGGGAGCAGGCCGCCGCGGGCGATCGCCACCACGACGTCCGGACGGTAGCCGCTGCCGTAGATGTGGCGGGCGAGCTCGCGCGTCGCGCTCCCGAAGGTCTCCCAGGTGAGGTGCTCGTGGGTGGGGTCGATGTCAGCGGTCACTGGTCGGAGCCTTTCTGCGCTGCGGGGACTGCGGGAGATGCCGATGCCTCGACGATTCGCCGCTGCGGATCGACGCGGAGGTCTCCATGGTAGAGCTTGTGCTGCGCCGCCTGCGCCACGGGCCGCACCACCGCCAGGTCGATGTTGACGTGCGGTGGCAGCGAGAGGATGCTCACGATCACCTGCGCGATGTCATCGCCGGTGAGCGGCTGCGGCACCCCCTCGTACACCTTGGCGGCAGCGGCGGCGTCGCCGTGCAGCCGGTTGAGCGAGAACTCCTCGGTGGCCACCAGCCCCGGGGCGACCGACTGCACCCGGATGGGCTCGCCGTTGAGTTCGAGGCGCAGCGTGTCCACGAGGTCCTGCTCGGCGTGCTTCGCGGCCGTGTAGCCTCCGCCGCCCTCATAGGCGACCAGTCCCGCCGTCGAGGTGACGGTGAGGATGTCAGCGCCGCCATGCTGCCGGGCGGCCCCGCGCAGCAGCGGCAGCAGCGCCTGCACCACCCGCAGCGTCCCGAGCACGTTCAGGTCGTACATGGCCTGCCAGTCGGCGATCGCGGCGTCCTCCGCCGGATCCACGCCGATCGCGCCCCCGGCGATGTTCAGCAGGGCGTCGACGCCGCCCTGGGCCGCGACCGTTTCGGCCAGCGCGGCGACCGACTCGGGGTCGGTGACATCCAGCTCGACCGGGATGACGCCCGCTTCGGCAGCCAGCGATTCCAGCCGGTGGAGTCTGCGGGCGGCGGCGAACACCGTCCAGCCGCACTTCCGCAGGGCGACAGCCGTGGCCCGCCCGATGCCGGAGCTGGCCCCGGTCACCACCGCGCTGCGGTTGCTACCTGTGCTATCCGTCTCGGCCATACCGTTCCCCGTTCCCGGACCGTGCTCTCGGCCCGTGTCGCCGCGTTTCCGGACCACGTTTCCGAACCATCGCCCGTTCTGATCGGAGACTCCATTATGCGCGTCTGAATTATGCGCGTCTGAGTGCCACGTTCTCCTCTGAGTGCCGCGTTCTCCCGGGTTTGCAGCGTGGAGCAGCGTGCTGGAGCAGAGCAGTGTGCTGAAGCTGCCTGGAGCACTCGCCCCCCCGTCAGGCTCAGAGCCGAGTTCAGAGCGGTGCCGAGCTCAGAACGGTGCCGGCTGGTCGAGTTGAGAACTTGAGGGCAGGTCTCGATGCGGACTCGCGGGTTCGCCGGGATGAGGGCCACCGGGATGAGGGCCGGTGGGATCGCCCGGATGCATGCTGGTGGGCTTGCCCGGTGGTTTGGTGGCGAGATGCTGCCCGGCTGGGGTTCTCCAGGCGAGATGGCCCGGATGCCCAGGGACGGGACTGACGGTCCACCCGGTACTGTGCTTGAAGACGTGGTGGCGCCGGCACAGGCAGGCGAGGTTCTCAGGAGCGGTGGGACCGGAGTACTGCCAGTCGAGGGTGTGGTCGATCTCGCAGTGGGCGGCCTGGCGCTGGCAGCCGGGGAACCGGCAGGTCTCGTCGCGGACGCGCACGAATCGAGTCAACTCGACCGGGGGCCGATATCGGGTGCGGCCGTAGTCGAGGATGGCCCCGTCGGCGGGATCGGTGAGGATGCGAGTCCAGGCGGAGCTTCCGGCTGCCAGCCGGCGGGCCGTCTCGGGGTCGATGGGCTGCACCCCGTCGATGCGGCCGGGCGTCCCATCCTGGCCGAGCAGCGTCAGCGCGGGCACCGTGACGTGCACCACGGCCCGAACCCCACCGGCGGCGGTGCGCAGCCGGGCGGGTGCGATCCGGTGGCCTGGATGGGTCGGACCGGTCGAACTGTCCGAACTGCCTGAACTGCCTGAACTGAACAAGTCGGGCGGGCCATCCGCACCGATCGCGCCCACAGAGTCCGCGCCCACCGAGTCATCTGGAGTGGCATCAGGAACCAGCTTCTGGGTAGTGCCTTGGGCAGAGTCTTCAACCACCCCATGAACGAGTAGATCGCGGAGCACGTCGACCTGGTACTGCGCGACGGTGGACTGCCCGCACGCGGCCTCGCTCTCGGCATCCCGCAATCGCACCGCGATCTGCCGGGTGCGGGAGAAGACGGCGGCCGCGTCGGCGGCGGGCATGAACGCGGACAGCCACGCCATCCCGTCATCGGCGGGGCTGAGCACCACCCGTCGTTCCTGGGCGGCCCGGTCGTGGCGGGCCTGCAGGGTGTCCGCCCGCAGCGACTCCCGCAGGCGGATCGCCTCTCGGCGCAGCCGTGCCGGCGTGGCCGGCGGAATCGTCTCCCCAGTGTCTGCATCCCCAGTGTCTGCATCGACGCCGCCCACGGCGAGGTCGAGCAGGCGCGCCTCCAACTGGGCGGTCTCTTCCGTGCTCAGGCTGCCAGTGGCCCGGTCGATGACCTCCACGTGGCGACGGGTGATGCTCCCCGAACGCCAGGCCGCTCTGGTCGCCGGGAGCTGGTCGCGCAACCGGATGCCGAGATCTGTCAGTCGAGCGACGGTGGCCTCCGACAGCCCCAGCCGCACGGCGCACGCCGTCTGCAGCGCCTCCACATCCAGCTGGACTCGGCGCGACTCCGTCACCGCGCCCCCGTACGCTCCCGCCGGCCGCCGATGTGCGCGCGCGACCCGCAGCGTCGTCTCGACCAACTCGACGAGCGCGTCCAGCTGCGCCACTTCCGCCGCCGACACCCGCTGCTGCGCAGCCGCAACCTGCTGCACCAGCGGCCCGCACTCCACCTCGACGTCGAGGTCGAACGCGAACGCATCGCCAGCGACGAAGGCAGCATCCGCCGCGGGGAATGGCTGACGGGAAGACGTCGGAGACTGCGGTCGGGTGGGGCGAACAGGCCGAGTGGGGCGAACAGACCGAGTGGTTGGCATGGTCTCCTCCGTTCTCCGGACTCGGATGCCGGCGGCACCGGCGTTGCGGTGACTCCAGTCTTGCGGCACCCGCCGACATCACGCGGAGCGAAGCTGGCAAATGGGGAGAACTCGAACATCCCTCGGTTGTGGAAAGAGCCTGGAGCCTCTCTGAAGATATATTCCCAAAACGGAATAAATAGTGAGCGGCTGGACATCGCCGCCGAAACAGCGCTGAGCGGCTCAGCTCTCCAAGCCGGACCGGCGGCTTTGGCAGAAAGACTGGCAGAAGCAGCCCCGAAGCGTCCTCAGCTCAGCTCAGCAGACCAGCACCAGCACCGATGGCCGCCGCCCCGCCCGCACCGCCATCCACCCCATCAGGCCGCCGCAGCAGCCCGCCGAGTTCGCGCAGCTGCCACACCAGCAGCGCCACCAGGGCGACGTTGCGCGCGGTGATGACCAGCAGCATCCACGGTTCCAGCCCCAGCAGCAGGTGGTAGAGGTACGGGTAGACGACCTGGGTCAGCGCGGCGCAGGCCAGGGCGACGCCCGCCTGCAGCCGGAATCCGCGCCCCACCTCCACGAGCCCCCACAGCACGGGCACCAGTAGCCAGACCTGGAACTGGGGCGAGCCGACCTTGTTGCCGACGATCAGCACCAGGACGAACGCGAGCGCCGCGTGCAGGGCGACGAGCCGCCGGGACGCCCCCCGCCGGACGGCGAGCAGAGCGAGCACTGCCACGGCTACGAACATGAGCGCCATGATCGGCGTGAGCAGGGCGCTCATCCCGATCGATCCGGGACCGAACACCTCGTTGGTATTGATCTTCGTGTTGTAGACGATCGAGATCGCGGGGTCGGTGCGGGCCGCCCACAACCAGGGGGTGGCCGCCACGGCCTCGATCTGGAGCCGGCGCGACGTCTGCCCGCTCACGAATGAGAACGCGTTCGACACGTGGCCGAGCAGCCCGACCAGGATCACGACGGCGACGCTGAGCCCCGCCGCCCCCGCCAGCAGCCGCCAGCGCGAGCGCCAGGCGGTGAACAGTCCGGCGAGCACCGCCACCGGCCAGATCTTGATCCAGACGCCGACGGTCAGCAGCGCCCCCGCCACGACGGGGCGACGACGGACGACGTCCAGCGTCACCAGGACCAGCGGGACGCACATCGCGTCGATGCGACCGATCGCGACCGGCCCCAGGGCCGCCAGGAAGGCCACCCAGAACCAGGCCAGCCGGATGCGGCGCTCGTCCCGGCCCCAGCGGGTGAACGCCAGCAGGGCCAGGATGTCGAAGATCGTCAGCCACAGCATCCAGCCCAGCGTGTAGTCGACGCCCGCCAGCAGCCGCGGCAGCAGCATCGGCACCAGCGCCAGCACCGGGTAGACCCAGGGGATGGTGATGCCGGGCCAGGCGCCCCAGGCCAGGGCGTTGTACGTCCAGGTGGCGTACACCGACGTCACATCGCCGAACGCCCAGCCGCGACCCGCCAGGCCGGCCACCACCAGCACGGCGTGCACGAGCACGAACGCCAGCAGCAGCACCGGCGCCGACGACAGCAGATCCCGCCCGACCGGGCGCGACCGCGGACGGGTATCGACCTGTGACTGCACCCGACCAGCCTAGCCCCGGGAGGACGGGCGCTGGTGCGAGGCGGCGGGGTCCGGGGACGCCGGGGCCACCGCCAGGGCGTCCAGCAGCAGCTGTTCCAGGGCCTCGTGCCCGACGGGCCGGCCGCGGTCGTCCAGCGCTGACCGGTCGATGGGCAGGTCGAGCGCGATCCGTCCGTCCCGCAGCACGATGCCGCGATCGGCCATCCGCACCGCCTCGCCCACATCGTGGGTGACCATGAGCACCGTCCAGCCGTGCGCGGCCCGCAGCCGCAGCACCAGCCGCTGCATATCGGCTCGGGTAAGAGCATCGAGGGCCCCGAAAGGCTCGTCGAGCAGCATCACCTGGGGGCGGCGGGCGATCGCCCGGGCTAGCGAGACGCGCTGCGCCTGCCCGCCGGAGAGCTGCAGCGGCCACTGCCCGGCCTTGTCGGCCAGCTGCACCTCATCGAGGGCCTCGGCGACGCGGGCCGCGCGGAGGCGCCGGGGCAGGCCGAAGCCGACGTTCGCCACGACGGTCAGCCAGGGCAGCAGCCGCGGCTCCTGGAACGACACCGCGATGCGGCGGTCGGCGTCCACGGTGCCGGCGTCTGGACGCTCTAGCCCCATGACCAGCCGCAGCAGCGTCGACTTGCCCGACCCCGACCGGCCGGTGAGGGCGACGAGCTCCCCCGCCCGCACGGTGAGATCGACGCCGTCGAGCACGGTCGCGGCGCCGTAGACGCGCCGCACGCCGGCCAGCCGCACCAGGGCCGCATCCTGCCCGGCCCGGCTCCCCGCGGCGGCCGCGCCCGTCGAGCCGGCCGTCCCCACGCCGTCCTCGCTCCTCTGCCGCGCCATGCCCGCCTACTTCGATCCGTCGAGCACGGCGCCGCTGAGGTCAGGCGCCTTGGAGATGAACCCGAAGTCGACGTACTGCTGGGCCTGCTGGTTCAGGTCGGCGACCGCCTTCGCGTCCAGCGGCTCGATGGTGGGCACGTCGAACTTGGCCACCTGGTCGATGAGGTCGGCGGGGGCGCCGAACTGGCGGTAGGCGTCGGTGATGATGCGCGGGTTCCGCTTCGCCCGCGCGGCCTCCTGCCGCAGCGCCCGATAGGCGGCCTTGAGCACCGCCGGGTGCGCCTCGGCGAACGAGCGGCTGGCCACGTGGATGGACCAGTTCAGCGAGCCGATCTGCGACCCGTTGACGATCTCCCGGGCACCGGGGGTGGACAGCGCCATGGCGAGGTTCTGGTCGAAGCTGGCCAGGGCGTCCACCTTCCGGCCGCGGAAGGCGCTGCTGAGCTGCTTGTCGGTGATGTTGACCAGGTCGACCTGGCTGATGTCGAGGCCGGCATGGGCGAACGCCTGGTGGGCGATGTAGTCGCCGGTGCCGCCGGGGGCGCCGACGGCCAGCTTCTTGCCGTACAGGTCGCGCAGCGAGGTCACCCCCGAGCCGGGCGCGGCCACGATGCCCTGCGAGTCGCCGGAGTACTTCTCCAGCGCGAACGCCACCCACGGCTGCCCCTCGCCCACCTGGTCGATGAAGTACCCGGTGCCGTTGCTGGTCGCATCGGCGTGGCCGGCCGAGACCGCGGAGTAGGCATCGGGCGGCGAGAACGGCCCGGTGAATCTCACGGTGGCGCCGACCTTCGCCAGCTGCCGCTGCATGGCGTGCGTGTCGCGCACGGTGGTGAGGTAGTTGGCGGTGTCGAGGTAGGCGACCCGCAGCACCGGGCCCGAGGAGGCGGAGCCGGAGGCCGACCCGGACGCCCCGGACGGTCCCGGCTCAGCGCAGGCGGTCAGCGTCCCCGCGCACGCCAGCACGGCGAGCACGGCCAGGATGCGCCTCAGCGCGCGCCGCATCATTTCGACCCGTCGATCACGGTGCCCGTGAAGTCGGGCGCCTGCGCGATGAACCCGAAGTCGACGTACTGCTGCGCCTGTTTCTTCAAATCGGACACGGCCTTCGCATCCATGGGCTGGATGGTGGGCACGTCGAACGTCGTGATCTTGGCGATGAGGTCGTCGGGGGCCCCGAATTCGCGGTAGGCGCTGTAGATGATGTCGGGATTCTTCTTGGCCCGGGCGGCCTCCTGCCGCAGCGCCTGGTAGGCGGCCTTCACCGCAGCGGGGTGCTTGGTGGCGAAGTCTTTGCTGACCAGGTGGATGGTCCAGTTGAGCGAGTGCAGCTGGCTGCCGTTGACGAGCTCTTTGGCGCCGGGGGTGGACAGCGCCATGGCGAGGCTCTGGTCGAAGGTGGACAGCGCGTCGATCTTGCCGCTGCGGAACGCGGACGAGTAGTTCTCGGGGCTCTGCAGGTACTGGATGTTCACCTTCGACACGTCCAGCCCGGCCTGGGCGAAGGCCTGGTGGATGATGTAGTCGCCGGTGGCGCCCTTGCGGTCGGTGCCGATGGTCTTGCCGTAGAGGTCCTGCAGCGAGGTGATGCCGGAGCCGGGAGCGGCGACGATCCCCTGCGAGTCGCCGGAGTACTTCTCGAGGGCGAACGCGACCCACGGCTGCCCCTGCGCGATGAGGTTGACGAACACGCCCGTCCCGGTGGAGGTGGCGTCGGCGTGCCCGGAGGTGACGGTGTTGAGCCCGTTGACGGGGATGAGCGGCCCGTCGAACGAGACCGTGGCGCCGGCCTTGGCCAGCGAGGTCTGCATGAGTTTGGTGTTGCGGACCGTGGTCAGGTAGTTGGCGGTGCTGAGGTAGGCGACGCGCATCACGGCGCCGCTCGAGGCCGACGCCGAGGGGGTGGAGCTGGGCGTGGCGGCGGGCTCGGACGCGCAGGCGGCGAGCGCCCCGGCGCACAGCAGGACCGTGGCGGCGGCGATGCCGCGGCGGACCCGGCGCAGGATGCGATGATGGGTGGACATGGGGATTCCTCTCGATGCAGTGTTCGTTCAGTGGCCCGCGAGGGCCGAAGTCGACGTGCGGGTCGGCTGCCGCCAGCGCAGCACCCGCCGTTCGAGGGCGCGCACCAGCCAGTCGGTGGCCAGGCCGAGCAGGGCGTACACGACGATGCAGAACACCATCTGATCGGTGCGCACGAATTGCTGGGCCATGGTGAGCAGGTAGCCGATGCCGCTGTGGGCGTTGACGGTCTCGCTGGTGACGAGCGCGATCCAGGCGATGGCGAGCGCGAAGCGCAGGCCGGTGAGGATCGACGGCATGGCCCCGAGAAACAGCAGCCGGGTCAGGACGATGGGGCGCGGCACCCGGTAGATGGCCGCGACTTCCAGCAGCTTGGGGTCGACCGAGCGCACCCCGGCGTAGGTGTTGAGGTAGATGGGGATGACCACGCCGATGACGATGAGCAGCACCTTCATGGTCTCGCCGATGCCGAAGGCGATGATGAGCAGCGGGGTCAGCGCGTTGAAGGGGATGGCGCGCAGCATCTGCAGGGGCCGATCGACGGCCATCTCGGCGAGGCGCCAGAACCCGGCCGCCAGGCCGAGCGCCACGCCCAGGACGAGCCCGATGGCCGTCCCGGCGACGATGCGGCTGATGCTCGCCCAGGCCGACGGCCACAGCTGCCCGTCCTGCGCCAGCCGCACGCCGGCCTGCAGCACGGTGACCGGGCCGGGCAGGACGTTGGGGTCGAGCAGGCGGGTGACGGACGCCCAGTGCCAGGCCAACAGGATGAGCAGCGGGCTCACCCAGTAGGCGGCGCTGGTCAGCCAGTCCGGCAGCCGGGACGGCCGGTTCACGACGAGGGGGTGGGGACGCGGCCGGCGGCGCCGGGAGCAGAAGGAACGCGCGAGCGCTGCTCCGGGTACCTGCCGGCCGCGGCCCACAGGTCATGGAAGTGGTTGATGGGGCCGTGCCCACGCCCGACGTGCAGATCGTCGGCGAAGCGGAGGGCATCGGTGAGCCAGTCGCTGGCGGCCCGCACCGCCTGGCGCCAGTCGCCGGTGCGCGCGTAGAGGGTGGCGATGGCCGACGAGATGGAGCAGCCGGTGCCGTGGGTGTTCACGGTGTCGACCCGTTCGGTGATGTAGCGCCACTCGGTGTCGTCGCCGAGCGCCCCGTTGACGTCGACGAGGGCGTTGGGCAGTCGGTCGCCGTGCAGGTGGCCGCCCTTGACCAGCACCATCACCCCGGCGCGCTCGGATACCGCCCGCGCCTGGGCGATGGCTGCGTCGATGCCCTCGGCGGGCTCGGCGCCGGCGAGCACCGCCAGCTCGGGGATGTTCGGGGTGATGAGGTCGGCGACCGGCAGCAGCTCGCGCAGAGCGCCCTCGGCGCGGGGGTCGAGCAGGCGGTCGCCGCTGGTGGCCACCATCACCGGGTCGAGCACCAGCGGGGGGCGGTCGGCGGCGGGCTCGGTGAGCCAGCCGTGCACGGTCTCGGCGATGCCGGCGTCGCCCAGCATCCCGATCTTGATGGCGTCGAGCTCGACGTCGTCGCGCACCGCATCCAGTTGCTCGCGCAGGAAGCTCACCGGCGGCTCGTGCACGCTGCGCACGCCCTGCGTGTTCTGCGCCACCAGCGCGGTGATCACCGACAGGGCGTAGCCGCCCTGTGCGCTGATGCTCTTGATGTCGGCCATGGCGCCGGCTCCCCCGCTGGGGTCGGTGCCGGCGATGCTGAGGACGCGCGGAACGCCGGGCCGGGTGGCATCGGTCGGTGACTGGCGGTTCGGCGACTGCATACGGTCGTCCATAGATCATCCCTCCGCTCGTATTGACGAGATCAGGTTCGCGGGTCTTATCTCAGCTCGGCCTGGACCGGGCACCCCGTATCTACTTGTTGAATTTGTCCCCAGTATACGCCGGGATGGGGCGGTCCTCTCAGCTCGATGCCAACGCCCAGCCCACCGCATCCGTAACCGTGGGATGGCGGAAGGAGAATCCGCCCGCGGTCAGCCGCTGCGGGACGAGGCGCTGATCGGCCAGGAACAGCTCCGCCCCGGCGTCCCCGAGCGCGGCCCGGACGGCCGCGGCGGGCAGCGGCACCCGCAGGGGCAGCGCACCGGCCCGGCGGGCGATCTCGCGCAGCACGCGGCTCGCG
Source organism: Pseudoclavibacter sp. (assembly GCA_047722305.1). Lineage (GTDB taxonomy): Bacteria > Actinomycetota > Actinomycetes > Actinomycetales > Microbacteriaceae > JAKVJE01. Next base: position 54,292 of record JBDNYM010000002.1, read on the forward strand.
GTCGCCGGCTGCGGGCCAGCCAGGTTCACGGCGCCCGTCAGATCCCCGTGGAGGGCGAAGGCGATGGCTCGGGCCTCATCCAGCAGCGAGATCCAGGGCCAGTGCTGTTCGCCGGAACCGATACGGGTCAGCCCGAGACGCGCCAGGGCCCGCAGCGGCGGCAGCGACCCGGCATCCGGCCCCAGCACGAGGCCGGTGCGCACCCGCACGATCCGGGTGCGCTCGTCCGCCCGCGCGCCGCGCTCCCAGAGGCGGCACACGCCGGCGAGGAAGCCGCCGCCGGCAGCGGCCGTCTCCGGCAGCTCCTCGCCGGGCCGGGAGCCGTAGTAGCCCGACGCCGACGCCTGCACCCACACGCGCGGCGGGTCGGCCGCGCGACGCAGGCCGGCGGACAACGTCCCGACCGCGCCGAGCCGGCTGCCGAGGATGCCCTCGCGCCGGGCGCGGGTCCACGGCAGCTGCGAGATGGGGGCGCCCGCGAGGTCGACCAGGCCGTCCGCCCAGGCGAGCGCCGCTGCCGGCACCGTCCCCCGGCCGAGGGCCGGGTCCCAGAACCAGGTGTCCGGCCGGTCGGGCACCGTGGACGCCGACCGGGCCAGCAGGCGCACCTCGTCGCCCTCGGCGCGCAGCACCCGCTGCAGCTCCCGGCCGATGAAGCCGCTGCCGCCCGCGATCAGCACTCGCATCGCCGCCTCGGCTCAGTCCGGCAGGTACGCGTTGGTGACGCAGCCCGCGGCGACCGCTTCGCGCGCCTCGTCCGGCTCGACGCCCAGGTGCCCGCGCGAGATCAGCCACTCGAGGTAGCCGGAGACCTTGGCCGGGTCGGCCACACCCCAGCGTCCGTCCTCGTCGAACCAGGTCGGGGCCAGCACCGCCAGCGAGGCCCGCAGCGTGTCGGGATCGTAGTTCGCGCACGGCCCCTGCAGAGCGGCGACGGCTGCGGCCGGCTCGTCGGCGGCCGCCCGGTAGCCGCGGCTGGTGGCGTCGAGCAGATCGCGCACCGCCTGGGGGTTGCGGTCCAGGGCCTCCCGGCGCACGGCCAGGAAAAACGAGTGGTGCCGTGCCCGGCTGACGGCGTCGAGGTCCAGCACCACCACATCCTCGGGCGGGGTGGCGCCCACGTAGGGCTCCCAGGCGCCGACACTCACGAACGCGTCGAAGCGCCCCTTCTCCACGTCGCGCATGTCGGGCTCCCAATCCCCCGGCGGCACCAGCTCGACGCGCGCGAAGTCGCCGCCATCGGTCTCCACCGCCTCCTGCAGCTCCGTGCGCAGGCGCTTCGTGCCCAGCGGGATGCACACGCGGTGCCCTTCCAACTCGCGCAGCCGGGTGATGCCGGTGCCGCGCCGAGTCACCACGCCGCCGATCTGCCGCTGATTCAGCACCGCCACCGACACCAGCCGGTGCTCGGCGCCATGCTGATGGCGCACCAGGTCGATGAGCCGCATCAGCGCGTAATCGACCTCGCCGCGCTCCAGCAGCGTGGCCGGGTCGCCGCGGAATAGGTCGCCCGACGAGAAATCCGGATCTATGCCGTGACCGGCGTACCATCCGCGCTGGCGGGCGAGGAAGAACCCCGCGTGATTCGTCCACGGGTGGACGTATTCGAGCCGAACCCTGGTGATCGCCATCGTGTGCTCCTTTGCACCGGACTGTTCCCTGCTGGCGATTGTAGGGACGGCGGCTGCGAGCTGTCTCGACAGCGACGCCCGGCCGGGAGCACAATGGACCGGGCCGCCGGGCCCGGGCACCGAGGGGGACCGCATGACACGAGAGTTCGATCCGGGACGAGCGCTCTACGATCCCGCCGCCGACTATGAGCAGAACTACCGCCGCGGGCCGGGCGAACGCTGGATCGCCGACACGGCGCCGAGCGACCCGTTCGATCCCGCCGCAGCGCACCGGTTCGCCGGTGCCGACCTGCGCCGTCCTTTCGGCATCCCCGCCGGCCCCCTGCTCAACGCCGCCTATGTCGAAGCGGCCTTCCGCAACGGGTTCGACCTCAACGTCTACAAGACGGTCCGTTCGCTGGCCTACCCCGTGCATCCCGCGCCCAACGTGCTCTCCGTGCACATCCCGGCCGGGCTGGCCGGCTGGGGCGCCGAGCTGGCCGTACGAGCCGACACCGACTTCCGGGCGCCGCTGAGCATCTGCAACTCGTTCGGGGTGCCCAGCCGCGAGCCCGACGAGTGGCAGCCCGACCTGCAGCGCGCCGTGGCCGCCGCCGGTCCCGGGCAGGCGACGATCGGCAGCTTCCAGGCCACCCCCCGCCCCGGTGCCGGTGCGGGCGCGTTCCTCGCCGACCACGCCGCCACCGCCCGGCTGGTGGTCGAGACCGGCGCGCCGATCATCGAGCTCGACGCCAGCTGCCCCAACGAGGGCTCCGGCAACCTGCTCTGCTTCGACGCCGCCACCCTGGCACGGGCCTGCGGTGCCATCAAGGACGCCGTGGGCGATGTCCCCCTGGGGGTCAAGATCAGCGCGTTCGCCGACGACGAGCGGCTGCGCGCCGTGGTGCGCGAGACCGGCGGACTGGTCGCGTACTACGCGGCGATCAACACCCTGCCGGCCACCCTCGTCGACGCCGCCGGGCGCCAGGCGCTGCCCGGCGCCGGACGCGCGGTCGGGGGCGTGTGCGGAGCGGCCATCCTGCCCGCCGCCCTCGGCATGGTGGCGCGGGTCAGGCCGCTGCGCGCCGAGCGGGGGCGCGGCTACGGGGTGCTCGGGGTCGGCGGGGTCGGCTCGGCCGAGGACGCCCGCCGGATGGTGGGCGCCGGGGCCGACGCCGTGATGAGCGCCACGGCGGCCATGTGGGACCCCGATCTGGCGGCCGAGGTCGTGCCCGCCTGGGAGTAGGGTCCCGGGCTCGAAGTATCCCCCTGACCATCCCCCTGACGCCAGCGCACATTGATCGCGCGGTGGCCAGCAGGGTTGCGCGCGAGATCGGCGCCAGGACGGCGATCGTCCCGGGCGCCACATCCTGTGGACGGCCGATCACTGTGCGCTGGCGTCACCACCGACCGTAGACACCCGTCTCCGGGACAATCCAACTCACCGATCGCGCGGCGGACGCCGGGCGAGGACGACCCCGTAGGCGAGCAGCGCCAGCGACAGCCCCAGCCCGACGAGCTTCGCCCAGACCGGCCCCACGGTGTTGCCGAGCAGCCCGAACATCACGGCCAGGGCCAGCACCGGCACCGGCCGGGCCCGCCGGTCGAGGGCCGTGAGCCATTCCCGCCCGCGCTGCACGGCCCGCCTCACTTGACCCAGAAGCGGCGGCCGCGGATGAGCGGCGCCGGCCAGGTGCGGTCGCGGTCGCGGTGGGTGAGCCGGTCAGCGGCGTGGAGGGCCCAGTTGGGGTCGTCGAGCGCGGCCCGGCCGATCTCGATGGCATCGGCCGCACCGTCCACGAGCACCTGCTCGGCCTGCTCCGGCTCCGTGATGAGCCCCACCGCGGTGACGGGGAGCCCCGCCCGCCGCACCCGGGCGGCCGCGAACACCTGGTAGCCCGCCTGCGCGGGGATGCGCGCCGGGGCGTTGCCGCCGGTGGACACGTCGACCCAGTCCGTGGCGCTCAGTCGCACCAGCAGCGGACCCGTCCACACGGCGCGGACGGCCGCCGCGGTCTCGAGCAGCAGCCGGGCCCGTCCATGCAGGTCGCCGCCGTAGCGGTCGGTGCGGTGGTTGCTCAGCGGCGAGAGGAACTGGTGCAGCAGGTAGCCGTGGGCGCCGTGCAGCTCGACCACGTCGAAGCCGGCCTCCTGCGCGCGGCGGGCGGCAGCGGCGAACTGGGCGGGGATGGCGGCCGCTTCGTCCGTGGTCAGCTCGTGGGGCGTCGCGTAGCCGGGGTAGGCGATCGCGGAGGGCCCCACCGGGGTCCAACCGCCGTCCTCGGCCGGGACGGTGCCGCGCTGCGCATCCCAGGGACGGTACGTCGATCCCTTGCGCCCGGCGTGCTGCAGCTGCACCCCGGAGCGGGCGCCCTGCGCGCGGATGAAGCCGGTGATGCGCCGCCAGGCCGCGACCTGGGCGTCGTTCCACAGCCCGGTGTCCTGCGGGGTGATGCGCCCCTCCGGCACCACCGCGGTGGCCTCGGCGATGATCAGTCCGAAGCCGCCGACGGCGCGGGCGCCGAGATGCACGAGGTGCCAGTCGGTGGGCACGCCGTCGCGCGCATCCACCGAGTACTGGCACATGGGCGGCAGCCAGATGCGGTTGGGGATGACGAGGTCGCGGATCGTGATGGGATCCAGCAGCAGTGGCTCACTCATGCTCTCAGCCTAACGATCGGTCAGTGCCGCCGCTGGCGCAGCACCCGGACCCCCAGCACCGCGAACGCGATCGCGCCGCCGAGCAGAGCCAGGCTCCAGAGGGCGGCCGATTTGTTCGTGTGCAGTTCCAAGAAACTGTTCTTGCCACGGTATTTCCTGGGAGCGGCGGCGGCCGAGCCGGAATCGGGGCCAGCGGACGCAGCCCCAGCAGAAGCGGAGGGGGACGCCCCGGTTGCAGCTGGCGACGCCGCCGCAGCCGGCGGGGACGAGGATGGGGACTCCCCATCGCCGGTGAGGGTCACGGTGGTGGGCAGCGCTGAAGAGACCGTGGCACCGTCGAAGGCCGTGTAGGTGAACGAGACCTGGTAGTCGCCGGCGGGCAGCAGGTTGAGGGCGGGGGCCAGTCGCGAAGGCGCCACCGTCTGCAGGGTGCGGCCGTCCTGCGAGATCGCGGCCCGCACGGCGGCATCGGGATGCGCGTTCGCGAACGTGTCGGCCGGGGCGCAGACCCCGTCCACCGATTCGAGCATGGGGTCGACCACGGTCAGAGCGTCGAAGTCGGCATCTCGCACCCCGTGGGCGACGGCGCTGACGCTGCCGGGGGTGATGAGACTGGGCGCGGCGCTGACCGCGTGCTGCACGACCAGCACGCCGAGCAGCTGCCGCGACCCGACGGCGCCGCCGGCGACGGGCGACCCGACCAGGGGCAGCACGGCATACTGCGGCCGTGCCGAGGCGTCGGTCGGGTAGCGGATGCCGAGCAGCGTCGTCGCGGAACCGGCGGGGACGGCCGCGCCGGCCGGACCCGAACCGTCCTGCCCGGCGGCGGTCCCGCGGAAGCCGGCGTCGGTGTTCCACCAATCGGAGACGAGCCCCGCGAGCGTGCTCGCCCCGGAACCCTGCAGCGCGGAGGTGCGCGCGGCGTAGTCCGCGGCCGAGCCGCCGCCGCTCGGATTCGATTCGCGCGAGAGCGTCGCGTCGAAGGCGATCAGGGTGGGGAGGGAGCCGGCCGGCCGCCAGTCCGGCCCGCCGGCGGACGCGGACGGCGCCAGCTCGGGCTGCACGACAGCGCTGCCGATGCCGACCGTCGCCCCGGCGGGGCCGACGCTCTGCGCGGAGCCGGCGCGCGAGGTCAGGTACAGGTACGAGGCCCAGGGCGCCGGGGTGGCCCCCCCCGCGCCCGCGGCGCCCCGCGGCCGCCCCCCCGCCCGGGGAAGCCCCGCCACCCCCGCCCCCCGCCCCCCCGTAACCGCCCCCCCCCCCCCCGCGGACACCGGGCTGGTGGCGGGGACGGCGCAGACCGAGCCCGCGCCGGACACCTGCAGCGGACCGGCCCCGGCGACTGCCGCCGAAGACGTCGCCGCCGCCCGAGCCCCGGAAGATGCCGGGGAGTCAGACCCGGCGGATGCCGGAGAATCAGCCTCGACCGAGGCGGCGGAACCAGCACCGGCAGACGCACCCGCGGCGGACGCCGGGCTCGCCGCCGCCCGAGCCGTCCCGTTCGGGGTGGCGACGGCACAGGTCGCGGCGAGCAGCGCCGTGGCTCCGGCGCGGACGGCGAGTCGGGTCAACCGACGTGGCACGCGCCCCACCTCCCGTCGCTGCGGATCGTCCTCAGGCCCCTCTGCCGGCTCAGGTCAATAGGCTCCAGGGTACGGGTATGCCTGCGCCCGCACGTCCAGGCGGCGCCCAGGTCGCCCGGCGGCCGGGGCCGAGGACAGCCCGGCTCCGTGCCCTCGGCAGCGGCGTCGGGTCGCCCCCGGCGGCCGGGGCCGAGGATGCGTCCGGCACTGCGCCCGGGCGAGGCGCCGCCTCGGGGTGACAATGGAGGCATGCCGTCCGGATCGTCCGCTCTCCGTCGTTTCGGCCCGGCGACCCGCGCCTGGTTCACCGCCGCGCTGGGGCGCCCGACCGCCGCGCAGGAGGGCGCCTGGGAGGCGATCTCCGGCGGCGGGGACGCGCTGATCATCGCCCCGACCGGCTCGGGCAAGACCCTGGCGGCCTTCCTGCACGGCATCGACCGGCTCTTCGCGGCGGCGGACGCAGCGGCCGCGCCGACCACGGCGTCCCCGGGCCCTGCCAGGCCCGCGACCCGCGTGCTGTACCTCTCGCCGATGAAGGCCCTGGCCGCGGACGTGCGCGAGAACCTGCGCGCGCCCCTGGACGGCATCGCGGCCGAGCGCCGGCGCCGCGGCGAGCCGGATGCCCCGATCGCGGTCGGCGTCCGCACCGGCGACTCGACGCCCCGCGAGCGCGAGCAGCTGCGGCGGCATCCGCCGGACATCCTCATCACCACCCCGGAGTCGCTGTACCTGATGCTCACGTCGCGGGCGCGGGAGACGCTGCGGGCGGTGGACACGGTGATCGTCGACGAGATCCACGCCCTGGCGGGCACGAAACGGGGCGCGCACCTGGCGCTGTCGCTGGAGCGCCTGGATGCTCTGCTCGCCGCGCCCGCCCAGCGCATCGGCCTGTCCGCGACGGTGCGGCCGCCGGCAGAGGTGGCGCGCTTCCTGGGCGGGACACGGCCGGTCGCGGTGGTGAGTCCTCCTGCCGAGAAGCGCTGGGATCTGCGCATCGTGGTGCCCGACCGGGGCCTCGGCGACCTCGGACCAGGCAGCCCCGGGCAGGCGGCCGCGCAGCCCGACGGCCTCCCCGGCGGCCCCGGGCCCGGCGCCTCGGGACGCGGCGCAGGCAGCATCTGGCCCCAGATCGAGGCACGGGTGCTGGATGCGGTGCTCGCCCACCGCTCGACGATCGTGTTCGCGAACTCCCGCGGTCTGGCCGAGAAGCTCACCGCGCGCCTCAACGAGCTGGGCGCGGCGCGGCTGACCGGCGAGCACTGGCAGCCGGATGCGGCGGGCCCGGCGCGCGCATCCCTGACCGGCGGCACGGCCAGTCAGGCTGCCGGTGCGCCCCCGGTGATCGCGCGGGCGCACCACGGATCGGTGTCGAAGGAGCAGCGCGCCCTGATCGAGGCCGACTTGAAAGCGGGACGGCTGCGGTGCGTGGTGGCGACGTCGAGCCTGGAGCTCGGCATCGACATGGGGGCGGTGGATCTGGTCGTGCAGATCGCCCCGCCGCCGTCGGTGGCCAGCGGCCTGCAGCGGTTGGGCCGCGCCGGGCACCGGGTGGGCGAGGTGTCGACCGGGCTGGTGTTTCCGCGCACGCGCCGCGAGACGGTCGTGGCGGCGGTGGCGGTGCAGCGCCTGCTGGCCGGCGAGATCGAGGAGCTGCGCGTGCCCGAGAATCCGCTGGACGTGCTGGCCCAGCAGACGGTGGCGGCGGCGGTCGCCTCGGCCGGGCCGGGCGGCCTGGATGCGGACGCCTGGTTCGAGACCGTGCGGCGCGCGGCCCCATTCCGCCGGCTGCCGCGGACGGCGTTCGACGGGGTGCTCGACATGCTGTCGGGGCGCTTCGGGGGCGACGCGGACGGCGCCTTCGCCTCCTTCCGGCCCCGACTGGTGTGGGACCGGGCGACGGGGCGGCTCACGGCTCGGCCGGGCGCGCAACGGCTGGCGGTGACCTCGGGCGGCACCATCCCCGACCGCGGGCAGTACACGGTGCTGCTGCCCGCCGGCGACGAGCAGGCCGGCAGCCGGCGCGTGGGCGAGCTGGACGAGGAGATGGTGTACGAGTCGCGGGTGGGCGACGTCATCGCTCTGGGCGCGAGCTCGTGGCGCATCGAGGAGATCACCAGCGATCAGGTGGTGGTGCAGCCGGCGCCGGGGCGCTCGGCGCGCCTGCCGTTCTGGCACGGGGCCGGGCCGGGGCGGCCGGCCGAGTTCGGGGCCGCCGTGGGGGCGTTCGTGCGGCAGGTCGCAGCCGGGGACGACGCGGCGGAAGCCGACGAGGGTGACGGCGCGGCGGCATCCTCGGGCCTGGACGATGCCGGACGCGCGCTGGTCGCCGACCTGGTGCGCGAGCAGCGGCAGGCCACCGGGGTGGCGCCGTCGGACCGCGACCTGGTGCTGGAACGCTGCCGCGACGAGGCCGGCGACTGGCGGCTGGTGCTGCACTCCCCCTACGGCCGCCGGGTGCACGCCCCCTGGGCCCTGCTGGCGCAGCGCGCGATCGCCGACCGCTTCGGTGTGGACGGCCAGGTCACGGCCGACGACGACGGCATCGTCGCCCGCCTGCCCGGCACGGTGGCGGCGTCGGGTGCGGCGCTGGCGGATCTGTTCGCGCTGCCTCGCGACGACCTGGCCGGGCGGGTGCGCGCCGAGGTGGGCGGCTCGGCGCTGTTCGCGGCGCGGTTCCGCGAGTGCGCGGCCCGGGCGCTGCTGCTGCCCGGCCGCACGCCTGGACGGCGCGCCCCGCTGTGGCAGCAGCGCCTGCGCTCGGCCCAGCTGCTGCAGGCGGCCGGACGCATCCCGGACTTCCCGATCGTGGCGGAGGCGGCCCGGGAGGTCTTGAGCGACGACTTCGACCTGCCGGCCCTGCGGCGGCTGGCGGCGGCGCTGGGCTCGGGACGGGTGCGGCTGTCGAGTGTCGAGACCGCCGTCCCCTCCCCCTTCGCCGCCCCGCTGCTGTTCGGCTACGTCGGCGCGTTCATGTACGCGGGCGACGCCCCGGCCGCCGAACGGAGCGCGGCGCTGCTGAGCGTCGACCCCGACCTGCTGCGCGAGCTGCTGGGCGAGGGCAGCCCGGAGGCGGCGCTCGACCCGGCGGTGCTGCACCGCATCGAGGACGAGCGGCAGCGGCTCGCCCCCGAGCGGCGGCTGCGGGTGCGGGGGCAGGGCGCCGGCCCGGGCACGGGACCGGCCGCCGCCGAGCCGATCGCCGACCTCCTGCGCGAGCTCGGCCCGCTCGACGAGGCGGAACTGTCCGCCCGGTTGGATGCCGACCCGGGGGTCGTCCCGCCGGCTCTGCGCGCACTCGCCCGGGCGGGCCGGATCGTGCCGGTGCGGCTAGGCGGTCAGGAACACGGCGGTCAGAAGCGCTGGGCGGCCGTCGAGGATGCGGCTGCCCTGCGCGACGCCCTGGGGACGCGACTGCCCGCCGGGATCCCCGCAGCCCTGCTCGCCCCGGCCCGCGACCCGCTGCGAGGCCTGGTCGGCCGGTATGCGCGCGTCCACGGGCCCTTCGACGCGACGGATGCGGCCGCCCGCCTCGGCACCGGGACGGACGGGGTGCGGCGCGCCCTGGAGGCGCTGGAGCGCGACGCCCTGGTGCGGCGCGGTCGCTTCCCGAGCCCCGACCGTGGCCCCGGCCATCCGGGCGAGACGCGCGAATGGATGGACGCCGAGGTCTTCGCCCAGGCCCGGGCCCGCTCGCTGCAGGCCGCCCGGGCCCGCACCCGCCCAGTGACGCCGGAGGCCTACGCCCGGTTCGTCCTCGCCCGGCAGGGAGTGACCGCTGCCGCCGAGGATGCGTCCCGCCCCGCCGAGCTGGAGGGAGCGGAGGCCGTCGCCGACGTGCTCGATCAGCTCGCCGGGGTGCCGCTGCCGGCGTCCGCCTGGGAGGCGGCGGTGCTGCCGGCGCGCGTCCCCGGCTACGAGCCCCGGCTGCTCGACGAGGTGCTGGCCGGCGGTGAGGTCGCATGGGTGGGACGAGGCCGGCTCGGCGACGACGACGGGCTGATCGCCTTCGTCCCGAGCGACGGCCCCGCGGGCCTGGCGCCCGCCCGGAACGACCCGGCCGCGGACGAGCCCCTCGAGCGTGCGTTGCGGAGCCTCCTCGCCGACGGCGGGGCGTACCCCGCGGATCGTCTGGGGGCACTGCTGCGAGCGCGGGAAAGCGAGAGCGCGGGCGCCGATGGCGCCGGCAGCCGCCCGTTCGCCGCTCTCACGGCGCCGGACCTCGCCGCCGCCCTGTGGCGCCTGGTCTGGGCCGGCGCCGTCACCGCGGACGGGTTCGCGCCGGTCCGCGCCCTGCTCGCCTCCGGGACCGGACGCCGTGAACGCAGCCGGGCCCGTGCCTCCCAGGTGCGCCGGCTGCGCCGCCGCCGCGGGATCGCCGGCTTCCGTCCGGTCGGATCGGCGGGATCGGCAGGATCGGCATCCATGTCCTCGTCGCCCTCTTCGGGCGGGGCCGCCACCGTCCCCGGCCGCTGGCTGGCCGTCCCGGCCCCGGCAGCGATGCCGGAATCGGGGACGCAGCGGGCGGTAGATCTGGTGGAGGCCCTCGCCGACCGCTACGGGGTCATCACGCGCGGCGCCGTCGCGGCGGAGGGAGTACCCGGGGGCTTCGCCGGCCTGCAGCCGGTGCTGCGCGGGATGGAGGACGCGGGCCGCCTGCTGCGGGGGCGCTTCGTGGAGGGTCTCGGGGGCGCCCAGTTCGCCGACCGCGACGTGGTCGATGCGCTGCGGGATGCCATGACCGCACCGGCGCAGCCGGTCGCCGTGACGCTGGCCGCCGCCGACCCGGCCAACCCGTACGGGGCGGCGCTCCCCTGGCCGGAGGCGCCCGGCACGACCCGCCCGAACCGTCGGGCCGGGGCGCTGGCGGTGCTGGTCGATGGACGGCTCGAGCTGTACCTGGCCGCCGGCGGCACGTCACTGACCGTCTTCGCCGACCCGGAGCCGGACCCGGAGACGCTGGCCGCCGCCGCGACCGCACTGGCGGAGCTGCTGCGCCGGGCCCGGCCCCGCCCGTTCACGATCGAGACCGTCAACGGCAGCCCGGCGACGACGGCGCCGGCCGGGGCCGCACTGGGCCAGGCCGGCTTCGCCGAGGTGCCCCGCGGCTGGCGGTGGTACGGGTGAGGATGAGCCGGGCGCATTCGGGCGCCACCCGCATCGAGGATCGGAGCAGACCATGACAAACCCCCTCACCCCGGCGACATACCTGCGCCACATCGCGGACCAGGCCGGCCGGCTGGCCGAGATCGCCACGACGGCCGCCCCGACGGATCTCGCCCGCCCCGTCCCGACCTGCCCGGGATGGACGCTGCGCGACCTCCTCGCCCACCTCGATGACGGCCACCGCTGGGCACGCCGCCTGTTCGGCGACCGCTCGGCCGGCCAAGAGGACACGAGCGACCCGGAGGCCGCCTCCTTCGCCTCCGGAACGCACCGCTTCCTGGCCGCCCTGAACGCAGCCGATCCCTCGACGCCGGCTGCCGGGCACGACCCCGCCGATCCCACGCTGCGGTATTGGCTGCGCTTCGAGGCCCACGAGCACGCCATCCATCGGCTGGATGCGGAGCTGGCGCTGGATCGGGACGCGGTCCCCTTCGCCCGCGATCTCGCCGCCGACGGCATCGGCTTGGTGACCGACGTCGAGCTGCCCCGCCGGCTGCGCACAGGGCGAGTGGACGCGGCCGGCCTGGAGCCGGTGCTGCTGGCCGCCGCCGCGGACGCCGCGGGCCTCGGAGCCCCCGCGAGTCCCCCGGATGCCTGGCTGATCGCCGTGAGCCCCTCCGCCACGGCGGACGACGCCGTCGCCCGGGTGGCGGGCACCGCCGACGCCCTCTATCGGCTGGTGTGGGGCCGGCGACAGCTCGACGGCCCGGCGCTCGCCGTCACCGGCGACCGCGCCGCCGCAGCGCGCACGCTCACGGCCGGCCTCACTCCCTGAGCCGATGCGCTCAGTGTCCAGCGCCCCAGCGAGCGCACCCAGCTCCAACGCGCCGCCGCGCCCCGGACCGTCATGATCGCCGAGCAGCCCCACGCCCCGTGTTACGGTGCACGGGTGAACCTGCTCGTGGCCGCCCTCCCCGCCGAACTGCAAGCTTTCCCCGCTGCTCTGCCCGGCTGGCGCCGCGTGGTGACGGGCGTCGGCAAGCTGCAGGCGGCGCTCGGCCTGGCGGAGGCGCTGGCGGCGGGCGACGTGGAGTCGGTCACCGTGGTGGGCACCGCGGGCGCGCTCGACCCGCAGCTGCCGGCGGGCGTGCACGAGGTGGGGGCGTTCATCCAGCACGATGCGGCCGACATCGCCGAGATCGAGAGCCAGACGGCGGCGCTGCCCCCGGTCATCCGGCTGGGCGACGGCCCGATGATCGCCACCGGCGACAGCTTCATCGACTCGGCGGAGCGCTCGGCGGCCATCCGCGCCCTGGGCGCGCAGCTGGTGGATATGGAGTCATACGCCTACGCCTGGGTGGCGCGGCGGCGGCACGTGCCGATCCGGGTGCTGAAGATCGCCTCCGACCCGGCGAGCGAGGGCGCGAAGCTCACCTGGGATCAGGCCGTGGCGGGATGCAGCGCCCGTCTGTGGGAACGCGTGCAGGCCGAGCTGGGCGCTACTCCTCCGGCGTGACCTGCTTCTGCGCGGCCGCCCGCGGCCGGGGCGGGTACCCGCTGCGCCACACGTACACCCCGATGAGCGCGGTGCCGCCGGCGAGGATGAGCAGCCACCAGGGGAACGACGGGATGGTGGGCTTCTTGCGCGCGGCGTCCTTCGCCCCGGTGGGGGTGGGGATGACGCGCTGACCGGTGACGAAGATGCGCTGGGTGTTGATGCCGAGCGGCGTGCAGGTGACGAGGGTGACCAGGTCTTTGCCGGCGACGGGCGCCAGCGACCGGGTCTGATCGGGATCGACGACCTTGGTGGTGACGACCCGGTAGGTGAGCACTTTGCCGAACACGGAGATGGTGAACTCGTCGCCCACCTTCACCCGGTCGAGGTAGGTGAACATGGTGGCGGTGGCCAGGCCGCGGTGGCCGGTGAGGACGGCGTGCGTCCCCTGCCCGCCGACGGGCAGGGAGGTTCCCTCCAGGTGGCCGATGCCCCGGAGCAGGGTGGCGTCGGAGGTGCCGTGGTAGATGGGCAGGTCCAACTGGATGGAGGGGATCTGGATGCGGCCCATGAGGCCGTCCGGTCCCGCGTCGAGCAGACGACTGTACTCGGAGTGGAGCTTCTTCCCGGCGGTGCTGGTGGGCACGTTGTCGTCGGCGGTGTAGACGGCGCCCGAGTTGAGGGCGTCGTTGTACTTGCCGGCGGCGGCGAGGGCGGCCTTGCGGGCGGCGGCGGTCTGGGTGTCCACCCCGCCCTGCTCCTGTTCGACGATCTTCGACTGGTTGTACTGCGACACCCAGCTGGCGGCCGTGGGGTACAGCAGGGCGACGAGCCCGACGAGGGCGATGGCGGCGACGAGCAGGGAGAGGCGGTTGAGGCGCCAGCGGCGCTTCTGACCCGGGGCCCCGTGCCGAGCCGTTGCGCGCTTGGCCACGTTCCTCCTCCTTGGTCTGTGTCAGAACGACGTGTGGCGGGGAGGCACTGACCTCCCCGCCACACGGTCACCCGGTGGATGGCGCGGCGGCGTCGATCAGGACGTCACCGCGCCGTTCCGTCGGACGTCAGGCGCTGCGCTGGGCGCGGCGCCGACGGTTGACCAGCACGATGCCGGCGGCCGCCAGCAGCAGCGCGATGCCGAGCATGATGAGCACCATCTGGGCCTGGGCACCGGTGAGCGGCAGACCGGGGACGGCCTGCTTGCTGTTGTCGATCTTCAGGGCGTAGGTGCCGGACGCGGTGGTGCCGGTCTTCACCGTCACCCCGCGGGGCGTGCTGTCCAGGACGTAGCCGGCGGGGGCCACGGTCTCGACCACCACGTAGCAGCGCTGGGTGGCGTTGACGGTTGCGTTCGCCGAGTCGGAGACGAACAGGCCGGGGATGGAGACCGCACCCTTGGTTGTCCCGTTCGTTCCGTCCTGCGAGTTGAACGTCGAGGCGTTGTTCACCGTGATCGGATCGCCGGTCTTGGTGGCGCTGCTGCAGTCGGACGCGTAGGGGTCGCTGGCCGCGTACACCTGGAACGAGGCACCTTCAAGACCGGTCGAGTGGTCGCCGGAGTCCTGCTTGAACAGCTGCAGGTCGCCCCAGTTCTGATCGACCTGGTTCGACGGGGTGCCCGGGTAGTTCGGGTTCGACGGGTTGTTCGGGTTGTCCGGGTTGCCGGGGTTGTCATGGCCGGGCGTGGTGTCGGGAGGCGTGGGGTTCGCCGGCGGCTCGGTGGCGACCTCCGTGGCGGAGTCGAGGTACGCCTTGTTGTTGATCGTGCCCGAGCCGACGGATGACACCGTACCGGTGAAGGTCGTGGTGATCTGGACGCCGGGGTTGCTCTTCAGCCACGTCAGGCCGGCGGTGTTGAAGATCACGGTCACCGTGTTGCCGTTGGCGCTCGAGGCGGCCTCGACGGAGTACATGGACGAGTCAAGCCCGGAGGCGGTCAGCGTCGCGGTGCCGTTGGTGAGGCGGGGGTCGAGCGGGTCCTGGATCCAGAAGTGCGTGAACTGGGCGTTGGAGGCGATCGACGGCACCGTCGTGGTGGTCGGGAACGACGCGGTGGCGCCGAGGCCGAGGTTCGACTGCTTCGTGACGGTCTTGCTGATGCTGGCCACGCCGTTCTTCGGGTAGACGTTCACGTTGTAGAGCCAGCCGTTGGTGGGCGTCGTGCTCTGATTCGCGTTGTTGTCCGGGTAGGGGATGGTCACGATGAAGGGCTGCGCCTTGTCGACGACGGTGCTCGGCGAGCCGGTCTCGCACACGAGGTAGGCGTGGACGCCGCCGCTGATGGTGGTCAGGCCGTTCCCGTCAGTCGCACCCGAGGTGATCGGGGTGCCGAAGGTCAGACCGGACACGGACGGCGCAGCACCGGGCGTGCCGTCGCAGGCGGTGCCGTTGGCGATCTCGGCCGGCAGGGTCGTCTTCCACCCGTTGACCGTCGACCAGCCGGCGTTCGTCGAGAGGTCGACCGAGGTGATCGGGTAGGCGGTGAAGGTCACGCCCGCCAGCCCCTGGAATCCGCTCGGCGCAGTGCCGTCGGGCGAGCCGTTGGTGGTGTTGCCGTTCTCGACGCCCTTGTGGATGATGATCGAGCCGGTGGCGCTCTGGTCGATGTTGCCGTACGACGGGTCGGCCGCGTGTGCGGGCGTGACCGTCGCGGTGAGGGCCCCGTATCCGATGACGAGGGCCAGCACGGCGAGGACGGCTGCGAGCAGTCTCCCGATCCTGGTCTGTTTCGCTTCCATGGTGTTGTGCTTACCTTTCCTGATTGGTGCCGCTCGCGGCGGTATCCGCTGTTGTAGGTCTACGTGATGTGTTGCGATGCCGAGCATTCACTTCTGCGATGATCAGTGTCGTTTTGCATCCCCCTTTCGCCGTCGCACTCCGATGATGCCGAGTGCGCACGAAAGCATGAGGAGGACGGTGCCGGCCATCAGATAGGCGTCGGCGCTCGCCCCACCGGTGAGGGGAAGTTTGGGAACGGCCTGCTGGGCGTTGGAGAACGGCGAGCCGGTGACGGTGGGCGACAGCGAGGTCGCGGAGATCGTGAATGTGTGCGCGGTCGTATCGAGGGCGTATCCGACGGGAGCCGTCTTCTCCACCAGGGTGTAGTCGCCCCACGCCAGATTGGTCAGCTCAAAGCTGCCCTTAGCCGAGTCCTGGTCGGTCGGGGCGCTGGCGGAGGTCGCCGTGCAAGAACTCGCAGTGCAATCCGTCACCGTGACACCCCCGGAGGCGATGCCCGGACCGGTGAGGGTCCACTGCGAGCCGGACAGCAGGGTCTTCGCCGTGTCCGATGCGACCTTCTGCCAGGTGGCCGTCCCTGGCTGCTGCTTGTTCGTGAAGGCGCACGCCACCGTCGACCCGGGGGTCACGCCGGCGACTGTCCCGCTGGTCGCCCCCAGGTTGACCGTGGTGGCGGTGCCGGATGCCGGCGTGACGGTGCAGGTGCCGCTGACGAACGCGTAGCCGGTCTGCTGGGTCTCGGAGACCGTTACGCTGGCGGTCGCCGATCCGCTCGGGAAGGCGATCGACCAGGGGGTCGGCACGGAGCCGGTCGAGCCGGTCTGCTGGGTCGCAGGCGTCGTGATGGTCGTTCCGCTGGTGCTGGCGGAGGCCAGGCTGGCGCCGACCGTCCACCCCGATCCGGCCTGCGGGTTCTGCCCGTTCACGTCCTGCACGGTCTTGCTGATCGTCACCGTCGCCGCCGGGATCTTCGTGTTGAGGATGACTCCGAAATCGGCGGTCAGGGCACCGCTGCCGATGGTCTTGGTGTACGTGTTCGGATCAGGGGAGTATCCACCCGGAGCCGTCGCCTCTTTCAGCGTGTAGGTACCCCATTGGAGCCCGGTCACCGAGAACATCCCCGCACGCCAGTCCTGATCGACCAGCCCTGAACATGAGCTCGCCTGGCTGCCCACGCAATCGGTCACGGTCCGGGTCTGGGAACTGCTGCCGGTCGGGCCGGTCAGCGTCCAGGTCGACCCGCTCAGCAGAGCACCGGTACTGCCGTCTTCCTTCGCCCAAGATGCCGTCCCGTTGTTGGGTTGGTTCGTGAAGGTGCAGGTGATGGCATTGTTCCGAGCCGTCGAATCTGGGAAGGCGGGAAGAACGGCACTCGTTCCGGTGCCGCTGGCGAACGCCGTGCCATCTGCGTAGACACAGGAGTAGGTGCTGATGTAGTTCGCCAGGTTGGCCCCGTTCGCCCCCGCTTCAGAGATGGTGTACTGCGTTCCGACGTACCCGACCACGGGACCGGCCGTCACCGGTTGAACGCCAGTGGCAGTTCCGGTGGTCGTCGCCGACGAATCGGTGACCGTCCCGCTGCCGGTCGAATGGGCGACCGAGAGACCGAATTGGTCCCCGCCGTTCACTCGCCCGAGAGCGTTCTTCTTGAGTGTGAGACTACCAGGGAACGAGCAGCCAGCGAGATCGACAGCGCTGAGCCCGCCGGTGAAGTTCACCCTCGAACCGGCAAAGCCATTCCCCTCATTGAGGTACGTGCCAGTGCTGAGGAAGAGCGTCCCAGTGCCGTCGTATGCGGCGCCATTGAAGGCCACGTTGTTCGCCCCGGTGGCCACGGTGGACGCGGCGATCGTCGAGTTGCCTGCACCAGTCGGGACGGAGGGCGCCTGTACGACGCCCATACTCTGGTCCCCAGAATTACTGTTGATGACATAGAGGTCGCCGCTGCTGTCGAAGACAATGTCGCCGTTGGCTGGAGATTCGAAACCGGGTACCGTGACATACCCCATGAACCCGATCGCGGTGTTCGTCGTCGTATTCCATCCGAACAGGGCGAATCCGTTGGCTGTCCAGCCACCGAAGTAGTAGATACCGTTCGTCGGGCTCATCGCTCCACCGACGAGGTAAGAGCCGAGGATGACGCTGTTCACGTTTACACTGCCGAGATTGGTTGTCTGGCCCGTTGAGGCAGTGTACTTGTACACGGAGACCGAAGGATTTCTATTGCTGGTCGCGGCCTGCTCCACGGCATAGGCCGCCGACCCATCCTTGGCTACGCCGAGCGCATTGATGCTGCTGGCCATCGTCGTCACCGACGTCGTCGCACCCGTCGTGGTGTTGACTTGGTAGAGGTTGCCGTTTGACCCCAAGGCGTAGACCGTGCCGGTCGTACATGACAGATTCGCTGCGGCCATCGCCTGCGGAATCTGCGGAGCAGCTGCTGGCTGACCCGTCGCCGCCGAGACCAGTTGCCCGCCCGCACAGACCAGCACCGCCGCGCAGAGCATCACGAAGCCGCGCAGCACGGCGCGAGCCGCACTTCTCGCTTTGCGATTCTGCTTCACGTCTTCTCCTGACAGGGCCTGTTCCTGGTCGCCATCGATCCGGACCAGACCTCTCCGACTTCTTCCCCCGGAGCCCACGAGCACGCTCGCAGAGACGGCGCTCTGAACTCGTCGGACTCAACCCCAGACCATCGGCCACGTCTCCAACGCGGGCCAATGACTCATGACCAACCTACGAGATCCTGCCCGTCCGAATCCACCCCAGCTCGTCGACCGCGCGTTTTTCACACCCCAATTCACCCCGCCGCTTCACCCATAGGCTCATCCTGGTAGACTCACCTCATCGATCGGTAGCCCTGCGGGCACGGATCGACTGGGGTTTCATTTCATCAAAGGCGTCAAGGGGTCGAGCGACGATGGACGACGGCTGTTTCCACACTTCCAGAGCCGATCGGGTGCTCGCCGGCGGAAGTCGGGCACTGGCGATCGAGTTCCCCGATCTCGGTTACGTGGAGCGCTGCCTGCGGCTCTGGTCAGAACGCCACGACCTGACGATCGGCGTGTGGCGGCCCTTTCCCGGTGCGCCAGAAGCCCCCGTCCAATGGCTGGCCGCCTCCGAGCATGCGCGGCGCCCGGACAGCCTGTCCCTCGTTCTCGTGCCGGATGGCCGCCTCGACCAGGCGCGACAGGAGGCGATGCAGGCGCTCCCAGCACAGCGGCGGGACGAGTTCGCCTGGATGCCGGCCGCCGACCTGTTCCTCACCGACGCCGACATCGAGCACTGTCAGAGCGCTGCGGAGCCTCCTGTGGCCCCCCGACAGGTGCGCGCCCGCGTCGGCTGCTGGCCCGAGCTCGTTCCCATCGAGACCGGCACCACCGCCACCCGCGGCAACGTCGAGAGCGCCATCCACCTCATCCTCGAATCGGCGGCCCTCCCGCCGCGCCACGCCCGATTCCTGCAGCACTGCGCGGTGCCGGAGATCCTCACCGTCAACGCGCGGGACACCGTCTGGGCCGACCCCGACCGGGAGGAACTCACCCGGTGGGCGCTCGACCGCGGCTGGATCACCCGCTGCGACGACCCCGCCCTGCTCGGCCTGATCCCCTCCCACTGGCGCACCGTGCTGCTCGCCGCCCTCGAGCGGGAAGAGCCGGGCGCCACCGCGCGGCTCTCCCTCCCCCTCTCCGAGGGCTACGCCGCCCACGGCGCCTCCCCCGACATCCTGCTGCGGCAGGCGCAGCGCACCGGCGACCAGCACCTCGTCGCGCGGATACTCGCCGGGCACCTGCTGGCGCTGGCCACCGACCACGGCAAAGCCACGGCCACGGCGCTGGCGGCGCTGCCCCCCGACCTGTTCGCCGCCTACCCCGCCTTCGCCCTGGCCCAGGAACTGCTCGCGAACGCCCTGACCCCGCCCGGCATCAGAGAGCGGCGCTCGACGCCCCCCGCCCCGGACGACACCTCGCGCACGCCGCTCATCGCCGCCGCGCGCCTCATGCTCTCGAACCGCCTCGCCGGACGCGTGCACAAGGCCGCCCAGAGCGCGGCCCTGCTCCGCCAGATCGCCGAACGCCCCGGCCCGGACGGCACCTGGCCCACGCGCGACGACACCGACATGACCCTGCTGCACTGCGGCATCACCGCGCTGCTGGACGGCGACTTCGCCCAGGCCACCATCGACCTCGAACACGCCTTCCAGGGGTGGGCGGGGACGCCGGGCTTCGTCCAGCGGGACGCCCTCGGGAAGCTGGCCCTCATCCACGCCCTGCAGGGGGAGCTCGGCACCGCGGAGCGGCAGCTGCGCGAGGCGGCCTCGTACCCGCTCATCGCGAGCCCCTTCCGCAGCCGCGCCCTGGTCTCGGAGCGCATCGCCGGCGCGCTCATCGCCGCCGAGCACCTCGATGTGCCCGAGGTGCGCCGAGCCTGGGACGCCGGCTGGCTCAAACCCGACTACGAGGAGGAGCTGTGGCCGTTCGTCCTGTTCATCGGCCAGCGCTGCGCCTCCGTCATGGGTGCGGAGATGCTCAACCTCCACTTCGCCGACGCCATGCTGCACCGCACCCGCACCGAGCACGACGAGTACCGCACCGCGCTGGCCCAGACGGCGCGGGCGGAGAACCTCATCGCCCTCGGCAACCTGGCCGAGGCCCGTGCCTGCCTGTCCCAGATCCGCGCCCACCGGGCCGGCCAGTTCGGCCGGCTCGCCTCCGTGCGCCTCGCCCTGCACGCCGGCCATCCGGAGGAAACCGCTCGTCTCGCCACCGCGCTGTCGCTGCAGGCGCAGTCGCTCGGCGTCCGGGTGGAGGCGCTCTACCTCGGGGCCTCCGCACTCTGGCAGCTCGGGCAGCACGCCCAGGCGGTCCGGCTCGTGCGCTCCGCGTCCGTCGCCGCCGAAGCGGAGGGGATGAAGCTGCCCATGCTCGCCGTCCCGGCGGCGATCTCCGAGGCCCTGTTCGCCGCCAGCGGCGTGACCGGTCGGCCGCACTCCCCGGATGGTGCCGGCCTGCGCCGCGGACCCGGGCTCACCCCGGCCCTGCGGGGCATCCTGGCGGCCCTCACGACGACCGGGTCGGCCAAGCAGATCGCGGTCCAGCTGCACCTCTCGCAGAACACGGTCAAGACCCACCTGCGCCGCCTGTACCGCATCCTGGGCGTGCACTCGCGCGACGATGCGCTCGCCGAGGCGGCGCGACTCGGGCTGCTCAGTTAGGCCGGGGTGCCGGAGCAGGGCGCGCAAAAGCACAAAGCCCCTCTCCCCCGCCAAGGACGGGAGAGAGGGGCTGATGGTGGAGATGCCGGGAATCGAACCCGGGTCCACGGTCCGGGTCGTGCGTGTTCTACGGGCGTAGTCCATCGAGCGTTCTGCTCGGCCCTGACCATTGGACGGACACGTTGGTCAACAGGCCCAGCTCGGAAAAAGTCCCCGCCGAAGCCCGAGCAGCTTCGGTGGGCAAGTCCTCTTCACGACGCCAGGGTCCGGGGCGAGGGCACCCCCGGTCTGACGGATTTACAGGCTCTGCTTAGGCAGCGAGAGCGAAATCAGCGCGTTTAGCGTTCGCATTTGTTGGTTGCGTGACTTGGTTTACGAGATCATCCACGCCTTCTCGGCCCGCTGTCCGCAGTCAGCGAAACAGTGTCGAAACCGATCATCCCCATGTGCAGTTGTCAAGCAGTCGTCGACCAGCAGGGCTGGGGGCAAACTGCGCAGCGCTCGGCTCGAAAGCCGATCGCACCAGCCTACAACGGCGGCCTCACGCGCCGTATTCCCGATCGCCCAGTCACAGCGCCGAACCGCAGACGTCCGGCACGGCACTGTGACGCATCCGCCCCATCCTCACCCCCGAACCGACCACAATGGGGGTCATGAGCGATCTCATGAACGTCGTCGGCTACACCGAATCCCTGCCCATCTCCGACCCCCGGAGCCTCTTCGACACGCAGCTGCCGGTGCCCGAGCCCGGTCCGCACGACCTGCGCGTCGAGGTGCGAGCGGTCTCCGTCAACCCAGTGGACGCCAAGCAGCGGCTGCGCGCCCCCTCCGACCAGGTGCAGGTGCTCGGCTACGACGCCGCCGGCGTGGTGGATGCGGTAGGCCCCGAAGTCACCCTGTTCCGCCCCGGCGACGCCGTGTACTACGCGGGCACCATCAACCGGCCCGGCACCGACGCCGAGTACCACCTGGTGGACGAGCGGATCGTGGGCCGCATCCCCCGCAGCCTCGACTTCGAGCAGTCGGCCGCCATCCCGCTGACCGCCCTGACCGCGTGGGAAGGGACGTTCGACAAGCTCGGCATCGAGGCCACCACCACCGGCACGCTGCTGGTGGTGGGCGCCACCGGCGGCGTCGGGGCGATGATCGTGCAGCTCGTGCACGTGCTGGCGCCCCAGATCCGCATCGTCGCCACCGCCTCCACCCCGGAGAAGGCGGAGTGGGTGCTCGGCCTCGGCGCCGCCGCCACCGTCAACCACCACGCCGACCTGCGCGCAGAGATCCACCGCGAGGCCCCCGAGGGCATCGACTTCATCTACACCACGCACACGGCCGGCAACGTCGAGACCTACATCGACGTGCTCAACGCCTTCGGGCAGATCGTCGCCATCGACGACCCCGGCCCCATCGACGTCGTGCCGCTCAAAGGCAAGGCGCTGTCATGGCACTGGGAGTCCATGTTCGCCCGCTCCGTGTTCTCGGCCCCCGACCTGGTGCGGCAGCACGAGATCCTGGATGCGGTGGCCCAGCTGGTCGACGAGGGCAAGGTGCGCACCACCCTGTCGAAGGTGATGAAACCGTTCGACGCGAAGACCCTGCGCGACGCGACCGAACTGGTCGAATCCGACCGGACGGTGGGGAAGATCGTCATCAGCCGGGCGTAGACAGCCGGCGGGGCCGCGGGAGCCCTGCCGGTCGGGAGGGCCTTCCCCGGGCGACGGCTCCGGCCAGGTCGCTCAGAGGTTCTGCCCGCGCCTCGGAGAATCTGCCGCCGAGCCGGCTGATCTGGCGGATACGGCGCGACACGGCTGATTCACCGCAGGCGGGGACCCGTTCCCAGCTCACGGGCGATGAGCAGCGCGGTCCGGTACCCTGCCTGGCCGGCGCCCACAGTGGACGACGACGGCCCGTAGCCGACCAGGAACAGCCGGGGTTCGTCCACCGACCGGACGCCGTCCATCCGGACGCCGCCGGCCGCGGTCTGCAGCCCCAGCCCCTGCAGATGGGTGAGCTCCCACCGGAATCCGGTAGCGTAGAGGATCGCGTCCGCAGCCTCGAACGAGCCGTCCGGCATCCGCACCCCTCCGGGCTCGATCGAGGAGAACATGGGGTGATTCACCAGTGCACCGGCTTCCTCGGCCTCCCGGGTGGCGCCGGTGCCCCGCCACAGCCCGGTGGCGGCCACCACGCTGAGCGGCGGCAGCCCGGCCTCGACCCGACGCTCCACGCTGTGGACCGCCGCCGCACCCAGGTGGGACGTGAAGTCGCCGTCACGCCAGTCCGGCGGCCGCCGCGACACCCAGAAGGTGTCCGCGACGCGGGCCAGCTCGCCGAGGAGCTGCACCGCGGTCACCCCCGCCCCCACCACGACCACGCGCCGCCCGGCGAACTCGTCCGGACCGCGGTAGTCGACGGCGTGCAGGACGCGTCCGAGAAAGGTCTCCTGTCCCGGATAGACGGGACGGATCGGCTGCGTCCAGGTGCCGGTGGCGTTGATGACGAATCGCGCCGCCCAGGCGCCGCGATTGGTGTGCACGAGCAGACGATCGCCGGGACCGCGGACCACCGAGGCCACCGACACCGGACGCCGCACGCGCAGCCCCAGGGCCTGCTCGTAGGCCGCGAAGTAGGCGGGCACCACCACGCGGCTCTCGGCCTCCGGCGACGATGCCCCCAGGGGCATCCCGGGCAGATCGGCGATGTTGTTGACGGTCGCCATCGTCAGGCCCGGCCAGCGGTGCTGCCAGGCCCCTCCCGGGCGCGGGTTCGCGTCGAGCACGACGAAGCGGCCGGCCGGCCGGCTCCCGTCCTCCGCGTCCGGCTCGTCCAGCGGACGCAGTCCGCGCCGCCGCAGCTGCCCGGCCGCGGCGAGCCCCGCCTGGCCGCCGCCGATCACCACCACGTCCACCGGGCGGATGTCGTCGTCCCTCATATGCCCGTCCTCCCGAAGTCTGCCGATCCCTCCCGGCCAACACTCATGCGTTTGCATACATTCCGCTGGTTTCAATCGGAAGGCCCGATCAGATTGTGGCCGACGCACGAGAACCCGCCGGGAATCTTGGCCGGCCGAGTCACCCGCCCCGCCCAGGCCCGGACCGTAGGCTCGGCAGCATGACTGACCAGAATCCAACCGAGGCCTTCCGCGCCGCTCGGGACCTGCTGCTCGCCCACCGCACCGATGAGGACGCCGCCCGGGCGGCGTTCCAGTGGCCCGACGTGGGCGGCCACTTCAACTGGGCCGTCGACTGGTTCGACGCCATCGCCGAGGGCAACGGCCGCCTCGCCCTGTGGATCGTGGACGACGAGGGCAACGAGTGGCGCATCACCTACGACGAGATGCGCCGGCGCTCCAACCGGGTCGCCAACTGGCTGATCTCGCAGGGGGTGCGGCGCGGCGATTCGGTCATGATCATGCTCGACAACCGCTGGGAGCTGTGGGAGGCGATGCTGGGCGTCATGAAGGCGGGCGCCGTCATCCTGCCCACCTCGGTGGTGCTGACCAGCCGCGACCTGGCGGAGCGCGTCGAGCGCGCCCAGGTGAGAGCCGTGATCACCGACGGAGCCACCGCCCCGCGGTTCGACGATGCCGCCGGCGCCCCGCTGCGCATCGTGCTCGACGGCGAGCGCCCCGGCTGGGTGAACTGGTCGGGCGTGGACGACGCCCCCGAGACCGCCCCGGACGTCCCGGTCGACTCGTCCGACCCCTGCATCATCTACTTCACGTCCGGAACCACCAGCAAGTCGAAGATGGTGGTGCACACCCAGCTCTCGTACCCGGTCGGGCACCTGTCGACGATGTTCTGGATCGGGATGCAGCCCGGCGACGTGCACCTGGCGATCAGCGCACCCGGCTGGGGCAAGCACGCCTGGAGCTGCTTCTTCGCCCCCTGGATCGCCGAGGCGACCGTGTTCGTGTACAACTACCGCCGCTTCCAGCCCGAGGCGCTGGTGGAGCAGCTCGACCGCGCCCGCGTCAACACGTTCTGCGCCCCGCCCACCGTGTGGCGCATGCTCATCCAGCACAACATCGAGCGCCGCCCCGGGGAGCTGCACGAGCTGCTGAGCGCCGGGGAGCCCCTCAACCCGGAGGTCATCGACACCATCCGCCGCTGGTGGGGGCTGGAGATCCGGGACGGCTACGGTCAGACCGAGCTCACCGCCACCATCGGCAACCCGCCGGGGACCAAGATCAAGGTCGGCGCCATGGGTCGTCCCCTGCCCGGCAACCGGGTGGAGCTGCTCGACCCGGTCACCGGCCAGCCCACCGACGAGGGCGAGATCTGTCTGCCGCTCGACCCCCGCCCGCTGAATCTCATGGACCGCTACCTCGGCGACCCCGAGAAGACGCGCATCGCCACCCGCGATGGCTACTACCACACCAGCGACGTGGCCGTGCGCGACGCCGACGGCTGCTACACCTTCATCGGGCGCACCGACGACGTGTTCAAGTCGTCCGACTTCAAGATCTCGCCGTTCGAGGTCGAGAGCGCCCTCATCGAGCACCCGGCCGTCGCCGAGGCGGGCGTGGTGGGCGCCCCGCACGAGACACGGCTGAACATCGTGAAGGCGTACGTGGCGCTGGCCGCCGGCTTCGAGCCGAACGCCGAGACGGCGCGCGACATCCTCACCTTCGCCCGGCACCGCCTCCCGGCCTACATGCGCGTGCGCCGGCTCGAGTTCTTCCCGCTGCCCAAGACCGCGTCGGGCAAGATCCGCCGCGTCGAACTGCGCGACCGGGAAGCGCTGGCCGCCGCCGAGAAGCACCGCATCGAGGACGAGTACCGCGACGACGAGCTCGGGGTCAAGGGCCCGTCCGCTCCGGCTCCGGCTCCGGCTCCGGCTCCGAAAGTCTGACCCACCGCACCATCCCGTCCGCTGACGACCGTCGAAAGAAGGACATCATGGGTTTCTTCGCCTTCCTCCTGCTCGGGCTCATCGCCGGAGCCATCGCCAAGGCCATCCTGCCGGGGAGGCAGGGCGGCGGCTGGTTCGCCACCCTCATCCTCGGGGTGATCGGGGCCCTGCTGGGCGGCTGGCTGGGCGGTCTGCTGTTCAACGTCGGTCTCGACCGTTTCTGGTCGCTCCAGACCTGGCTGGTCGCCGTCGGCGGCTCCGTTCTCGTGCTGCTGATCTGGGGGCTCATCACCCGCCGATCGAGCCGGCGCTGACAGCCCGGCCCCGGCGGCCGGCGCCGCGGCTCAGCCCCGCAGCGTCGACTGCCGGTTGGCAGCGCGCATCGCCCGCCGCGCCTCCAGGTCGTCCTGCCGCTTGCGCAGCGTCTGGCGCTTGTCGTAGTCGCGCTTGCCGCGCGCGATCGCCAGCTCGACCTTGGCGCGGCCGCCCTTGAAGTAGAGCCGCAGCGGGATGAGCGTCACCCCGTGCTCGTCGAGGCGGTTGGCGATGCGGGCGATCTCCAGCCGATGCAGCAGCAGCTTGCGCTTGCGGCGGGTGGCGTGGTTGGTCCACGACCCCTGCGAGTACTCGGGGATGTGCACGTTCAGCATCCACACCTCGCCGTCGCGCACCTCGGCGTACCCGTCGACCAGCGACGCCCGGCTCTCCCGCAGCGACTTCACTTCGGTGCCGGTCAGGGCGATGCCCGCCTCGTAGCTGGCCAGGATCTCATAGTCATGGCGCGCGCGGCGGTTGGTCGCCACCGTCTGCTCTTCGTCGCGTTTCTCGGCCATGCCCTCGATGGTACGTCGGTACGTCGCCGGAGGCGCCGCAGCGGGGCCCCGGCTCAGACGCGCAGGTACCGCCGGATGGCGACCATGGATGCGCCGCCGGCCAGCACCACCCCGACCAGCACCACCAGCGGCAGTACGCCCCAGGTGCCGCTGAGCGTGATGAGCGCGGTGCCCTGCAGTCGCGACGACAGGTATCCCTGCACGAAGAACTGGACGATCGCCGCCAGCGCCCCGCAGGCGAGCACCGAGCCGATCAGCGCGGAGATCACGCCCTCCAGGACGAAGGGGGCCTGGATGAACGAGTTCGACGCCCCGACCAGCCGCATGATGCCCAGCTCTTTGCGCCGGGAGAACGCCGATTGCCGGATGGTGGTGGAGATCAGCAGGATGGCCGCCGCGAGCATCAGCGCCGCCAGGCCGATGGCGGTGTAGCTGGCCACCCTCAGCACGGAGAAGATGCGGTCGAGGTAGGCGCGCTGGTCCTGCACCTGGTCCACGCCGGACTGCCCGTTGAGCGCCTCGCTGATGATGCTCGACTCGGCCGACGCGGCCGGATGTTTCAGTCGCACCCAGAACGTGTCGGCCATGTCGCTGACGGTGACCCAGCTCAGGGCCGAATTGCCTTTGAACTGCTGCTGGAAGTTCTTCAGCGCCTCCGCCTTGGTCTCGAAGTAGACCTTGGCCACATACGGCTGCAGCGCCGACGATTCGAGCTTGGCCCGCACGGCCTTCTGCTGGTCCGCCGTCACATTCCCCTGCGGGCATACATCGGTGGACGACGAGTCGTTGCACAGGTACACCGCCACCTGCGCCTTGTCGTACCAGAACGACTTCATCTGGGTGATCTGCAGCTGCATCAGCGCTGCCGCGCCCACGAACGTCAGCGACACGAACGTGACCAGCACGATCGAGACCACCATCGACAGGTTGCGCGCCAGCCCGCGGCCGGTCTCGCGCAGTACGCGCCCGGCATTCATCGCCGCACCCCGTTTCCGGCGGCAGGCGCATCCACGGGCCCATCCTCGACCGCATACCCGGCCTGGTCCTCATCGCGGACCATCCGCCCCCGGTCGAGCTCGACCACGCGGCGGCGCATCCGGTTGACCGTGTCGTTGTCGTGGGTGGCCATAACCACGGTGGTGCCGTTGGCGTTGATGCGCTCCAGCAGGGTCATGATGCCGAGGCTGGTGTCGGGGTCGAGGTTGCCGGTGGGCTCATCGGCCAGCAGAATCTCAGGGCGGGTGACCACCGCGCGGGCGATCGCGACGCGCTGCTGCTCGCCGCCGGAGAGCTCGTTGGGCATCTGGTCGCCCAGGCCATCCAGCCCCACCAGGCGCAGCACATCGGGGACGGCCTGGCGGATGTAGCCGTTGGAGCGGCCGGTGACCTCCAGGGAGAACGCGATGTTCTCGGCGGCCGACTTGTTGGCCAGCAGCCGGAAGTCCTGGAAGACCACGCCCAGCTTGCGCCGGTAGTAGGGCACCTTGCGGCTGGAGATGGTGGACAGATTGTGGCCGAGCACGTTGATACGGCCGCGCGTGGCGCGCTCCTCGCGCAGGATGAGGCGGATCAGCGTCGACTTCCCCGACCCGCTCGGACCCACCAGGAACACGAATTCTCCGGTGTCGACGGCGAGGTCGATGTCCGAGAGCGCGGCGTGCTCCGCGTGACGGTAGATCTTGGTGACATTCTCCAGCGTGATCATCATGGCGCTACGAGCCTACGCAATCCGTCCGGGTTCGCCTCCGGCCGGCCGGGGCGTGTTGCCACGTCCGACCCGGGCGCCGCTCACGCCGACTGCTTCTGACCGGTCTTGCGCCAGCGGATGCCGGCCGAGATGAACCCGTCGATGTCGCCGCCGAACACATCGTCGGGGTTGTTCTCCTCGTACTCGGTGCGCAGGTCTTTGACCATCCGGTACGGGGCGAGGACGTACGAGCGCATCTGGTCGCCCCAGCTGGCCTTCACGTCGCCGCGCAGCTCCTTCTCCTTGGCCTCCTCCTCCTGATGGCGCAGGTCGAGCAGCTTCGATTCGAGGATGCGCATGGCAGCCGCCTTGTTCTGGATCTGGCTGCGCTCATCCTGCATCGAGACGACGATGCCGGTCGGGAAGTGCGTGATGCGCACCGCCGAGTCGGTGGTGTTGACCCCCTGGCCGCCAGGACCCGAGGCGTGGAACACGTCGATGCGGATCTCGGAGTCGGGGATGTCGATGTGGTCGGTCGGTTCGGCCAGGGGCACCACCTCGACCGCCGCGAACGACGTCTGCCGCTTGCCCGCCGAGTTGAACGGGCTCATCCGCACCAGCCGATGCGTGCCGCCCTCGACCGACAGCGTCCCGAAGGCGTAGGGGGCGTCGATCTCGAAGGTGGCCGACTTGATCCCGGCCTCCTCGGCGTAGGACGTGTCGAGCACCTTCGACTGGTAGCCGTGCTTCTCGGCCCACCGCAGATACATGCGCAGCAGCATCTGGGCGAAGTCGGCCGCATCCACCCCGCCGGCCCCGGCGCGGATGGTGACGACCGCGTCGCGCTCGTCGTACTCGCCGTTGAGCAGCGTCTGCACCTCCAGGTCGTCGATGGCGCGCTGCAGGGCGCGCAGCTCGGCGACCGCCTCCTCCCGGGTGTCCTGGTCGTCCTCGCTGTTGGCCAGCTCGACCAGCACCTCCAGATCATCGAGGCGCTGGCCCAGATCTTCGACGGTCGCCAGGCGCGACTTGGTGTGGGCCAGGCGGCTGGTCACCGACTGGGCGGCGTCGGGGTTGTCCCACAGCCCGGGGGCGGCCGCCTGCTCGTTCAGGTCGTCCACCGTCGCCCGCAGCGAGTCGAGGTCGAGCACCTGGACGATGTCACTGTAGGTGGAGCGCAGTTTCGCCAGGTCTTCGGAGATGTCGAGGTCAGCCATATCGCCGCCAGCCTACCCGAGGCACCTGCAACCGCAGATGGATCTGCCCCATCCCCAAGGGGGAATCTGGACGTGACGCGCGAGACCGCACGAAACGTGCTGGATCTGCCCCCATCCTCAGGGGGAATCTGCCAGGATGACGGGGAATCTGCCAGAACGCCTGGCGCTCCTGGCAGAACCGCGGCGAAACGGCTGATTCACCGCGGGTGCGGGCAGGGCGGGGATGCAGGAATGCGGAAGTGCGGGGGAACCCCAGGCAGGCGGGCCCGGAGCGGGCGCACAGGGGGACTGGCTATGATCGCGGCGAACTGTCCTGCCCATCCTCACGATCTGGAGTGACCTCGTGTTCGGTATCCCGTGGCTCGATCCGTCGGCGCTGATCGCCTGGTTCGGCCCGTTCGCCCTGCTCGGGGTGTGCGCCATGGTGTTCGCCGAGACCGGCCTGCTGGTGGGCTTCTTCCTGCCGGGCGACTCGCTGCTGTTCATCACGGGCCTGCTCACCGCCGGCGGGTTCCACAGCGACACCCCGGCGATCGGCCTGCCGCTGTGGCTGGTGGCGGCCTGCGTGGCGATCAGCGCGTTCCTGGGCACCACGTGCGGGTTCCTGATCGGGCGGCAGCTGGGCCCGTCGCTGTTCACGCGCGAGAGCTCCCGCCTGTTCAACCCGAAGAACGTGGAGCGCGCCCATGCGTTCTTCGACCGCCATGGCGGGTCGGCGATCTTCCTGGGGCAGTTCGTGCCGCTGATCCGCACGTTCATCCCGGTGGTGGCCGGGGTCTCGGGCATGCGGCTGCGGCACTTCTTCGCCTACAACGTGGGTGCGGCGCTGGCCTGGGGCGCCGGGCTGGTCGTCACCGGGCACTATTTGGGGCGCATCGCGCTGATCCGCGAGCACGTCGACGTCATCCTGGTCGCGGTGGTGGTCGTGTCGCTCATCCCCATGTCCATCCGATGGTGGCAGAGCCGGCGGCGGGCGCGGGCCGAGGACCCCGCGAGCAGCGCCGGTGCCGGGGACGCTGTGACCGGAGGCGCTGTCGCCGAGGACGCGGAGCCCGAGGACGCCAGAGCCGAGGACGCCGCGGCCCGCGCGTCCATCCCGGTGCCGCCGTCCCGCGAGGACTGAGCCCCAGCGCCCGGGCCCCAAGTACCGGGCGCCCCCGCCACCGGCCGAGCCCCGCCACCAGGGGGCGCTCACGGTAGGCTGATGCGCCAGGCGGAAGTGGTGAAATCGGTAGACACGCAGGATTTAGGTTCCTGTGCTTTCGAGCGTGCGGGTTCAAGTCCCGTCTTCCGCACAGCATGGGTGGAGGACGGGACGTGGACCCGCACGTGGGCCCCTGTCACAGAGCGAGGCGCCTCGCCGATGGGGAGTCACGTCCCGTCTTCCGCACAGCCGCTCTCCCCGAAGGCAGGGCATTCGCAAGGAACGGGACGGCGAACGTCCTGATTCCGGCGTCCCAGGGCCAGATGCCCTGACCTCCGGATGGCAGGGGCTTCTCCGTTCGCTGGGCTCCCTGCTGGGCTCCCTGCTGGGCTCCCGCACCGCATACCCAGGCGCCCGGACTCAGGGGATCGGCCGAGCTCCGGGGATGTGCGCCCTGAGCGCGGCCATTCCAGCTCGGATCCCCTGAGCTGTGCGGAGCCGCGGCGCGCGAGACCCACGCTGGACCCGCACCCCGTCCTCCTGTGCCCAGCCTGAGAGCGCGCCGACCAGACTCGTCCCGATCGACCGGCGGAGGTTCCGCCGGGAGGAAAGGACGCCATGCTGGACCCCTTCTCGCTGCTGCCCGCGCTGGGCCCGTGGATGCTCGCGGTGGTGGCGCTGTTCGTGTTCATCGAGTCGGGGGTGCTGTTCCCGTTCCTGCCGGGAGATTCGCTGCTGGTCGCCGCGGCGATCCTGGCGCCGCAGATGGGCATCTCGCGGGTGGTGCTCGCGGCCGTGGCGGTCGTGGCCGCGTTCCTGGGCGACCAGGTGGGCTTCTGGCTGGGGCGCCGGTTCGGGCGGCGGCTGTTCCGCGGCGACGCCCGCGTGCTCTCCACCGCCCGGCTGCGCACCACCGAGCAGTTCTTCGACAAGTACGGGGCGGCGGCGCTGGTGCTCGGCCGATTCGTGCCGATCGTGCGCACCTTCGTGCCGGTGGTCGCCGGCATCTCCAAGCTGCACTACCGTCGCTTCGTGCTGTGGAACGCCATCGGGGCGACCTCTTGGGCGGCGGGCCTGATGCTGGTGGGGTCGCTGGTGGGCAATATCCCGTTCGTCCGCAACAACATCGACGTGCTGGCGGTCGCGGTCATCATCGTCAGCATCCTGCCGATCGTGATCGGCTGGCTGCGCACCGACTCCGGCCGCAGCGCCGCCGGACGGGCGTGGCGCTGGCTCGTCGCCGGCGTGCCCCGCGCTCTCCCGCGCCCGGGCCGCGGGGTCATGTCCCTCGCCGCGGCGGCGCTGGCCGTCTGCGTGGGGTTCGGCCTGCTCATCGCCCCGCTGCCGCACAACGCCTTCGACGCCGGAGTCGCCCAGGCGATCGGCACCTGGCGCAGCGGCCCGGCCGACGCGGTCGCCATCGCCATCGAGCACCTCTTCGGCCCGCCGCTGATCATTGCGCCCGTGGTCCTGCTGATGGCGGCCTATGGATGGCGCCGCCGGTCCCTGCCCGCCGCCGTCTTCGCCGGCGGCATGGTGGTCGTCCCCTGGGTGGTCGCCTACCTGCTGAAGTTCGTGGTCGATCGCCCCCGACCGGCCGCCGGAGTCTTCCACCTCTTCCCGGCCGGAGCGGATCCGTCCTTCCCGAGCGGGCACACGGCGGCGGCCGCCGCCCTGGCGGTGTTCCTGGTCGCCTGGGCCTGGCGCACCCGCCTGCGCTGGCAGGCCCTGGCGGCCGCCGCGGCGCTCGTCGGAACGGTGTGCTGCTCGCGGGTGTACGCCGGGGCCCATTACCCCACCGATACGATCGGTTCGGTCGTGGCCGTCCTCGCCGTGGCGGTGCTGCTGCTGGGGATCGTCACCTGGATGCGGGATCGCACGTTCCGCCCTGGCCCCCGAGCCCTGAGCCCGGAGCTGCCAGCCGTCGCGGACACGGCTGAGCCCGCTCAGCCCCAGCCCCTCAGCGGCGCGCACGCCCCGATGCTGCACTGACCAGCGGCAGGCGCAACCGGAACACCGTCCCGGCCGGCGACGTCGACTCCACCACGAGTTCGCCGCCGGCCCGGGCCGCCACATCGCGCGAGAGCGCCAGCCCCAGCCCGAAACTGCGGCGCGGCCCGTCCCCGTGCGAGTGGGCGAACCGTTCGAACACCTCGTCCAGCGGCACGCCGACGATCCCGGTGCCGGTGTCCGCGACGCGGATCGTCGCCCAGCCGCCCGCGCGCTCGACGCTGGTGGCGACCCGCCCGCCGGCGGGCGTGTGCCGGATCGCGTTGTCGATGAGCGCGGTGAGGCAGCGCCGCAGGGATGCCGCCGGCAGCCCGACGAGCGCGGGCGCCGTCTCCGCTCGGACGGCCAGCTCCACCCCGTGCTGCTGGGCGAGGCCGGCCAGGGCGTCGGTGAGCTCGCGGATGGCCGCGACGGCATCCACGGGCTCGGCCGCCCCGGTCTCCGACTGCTCGGCAGCCAGCAGCAGATCGTCGAGGGTCTCGCGCATCACGGAGGCGTCGCCCCGCAGGCGCTCCAGCACCTCGTCCACCGGCTCTCCCCGCTGCAGCCGGTGCTGCAAGATCTGTACGCGCGCATCGAGCACCGTCAGCGGCGTGCGCAGCTCGTGACTGGCGTCGGCGACGAAGTTGCGCTGCAGCCGCAGGGCCTCCCCCAGCGGCGCCACCGCCTTGCGGCCCGCGTACCAGCCGATGACCCCGGTCACCAGCACCGCGGCCACGCCGAGCATGAAGACGCCCAGCTCCAGATCGCCCACCCCGACGACGAGGCCGCCGTGCACGAACTCGCGCAGCGACACCGGCCCCAGATCCTGGCCGCGCTCGAAGGCCTCATGCCGGGAGCGCACGAAGATCAGCGCCATCAGGGCGCACAGCCCCAGGACGACGCAGATGGCCACCGCCGCCGCCACCCGCCAGGCGACCTGCAGCGCCGTGTGCTGCACCCGGCGCCCGTCCGGGTCGGTGGCCGGTCCGGGGATGAGCCGGCGCCACCGGCTGGGGGCGCTCACGACGTCCCCAGCCGGTAGCCGTGGCCGCGCACGGTCTCGACCGCATCCCGGCCGAGCTTCTCGCGCAGGTAGTGCACGTAGGTGTCCACGATGCCGGGCTGGTCGCCGGGGTGGAACACGCTGGCGAGCAGCGAGTCCCGCGACAGCACCCGGTCTGGGTCCTCGCTGAGGGCGTCCAGCAGGGCGTTCTCGGTCGGGGTGAGCGTGACGCGCTCCCCGCCCGGCCCGTACAGCACTCCCATGGCGACCAGGTACTGCCAGTCGCCCACGCCGCGGCGCTCCGCCTCGGCGGCGAAGGCGCGCCGCAGGGCCCGCAGTCGGGCGGCGAGCTCCTCGAAGTCGAACGGTTTGACCAGGTAGTCGTTGGCCCCGCCGTCGAGGCCCGAGACGCGGTCGTCCACGCTGCCCAGCGCGGTCAGCATCAGCACGGGGGTGCGGATGCCGGCGCGGCGAACGGCCCGGATCAGCGCCACCCCGTCCATACCCGGCAGCCGCCGGTCGAACACCATGACCGCGAATCGCGACCGCAGGGCGAGCTCGAGGCCCTGCTCGGCGGTGCCCGCCTCGGTGACGGCATAGTCGCCGCCGAGGTACTCGGCCACCATGCCGCGAATGTCGGCGTCGTCTTCCACCAGCAGCAGCGGCGCTCTCTGGCCCCTGGCGTCCTCACCCATGTCTGTCCTCCCCGCGGTCTGCGGTCCCGCGGCGTCGGCCGCACCCGGCAGGTTCCGCTGCTTCGAAAACTCTACTGATCCCGCCTCCGGACGGCCCCGCGTCCGCCGACCGGCAGGATGCCCGGGGGCTCTCATCGCGAGTACTCCAGCACCACATGGCGATGGCCGCCGATGCTCCCGACCCGGTGATAGCCGATCGCGGCCAGGGCGGCGAGCCCCCAGCGGTCGGCCTTCCCGGATGCAGTCCGGTACTCGACCACCCAGAGGCGGTCGATGCCGTCGAAGCGTCCCCGGTCGGCCGCCTCCGGGATCGAATAGACCGAGTCGTACCACGTGGTGCGGCGAACGTACGGGGTGCGCAGCAGGACGTCGTGCAGCCCGGCATAGGCGGCCGGGTTGGTGTCGAGCGCCAGCCGAGGGCGCTTCGAGGGGCGCTTGGTGTGGTCGAACAGGACCGCGTCCCCGGGCTGCGCGTGGGTGCTCACCGTGGCGGTGATCTGGTTCCAGTCGGACCCCATCCCGTAGGGGCCGCGCTGCGCCGCCCAGATCGGCAGGGCCAGCGCCACGACTGCGGCGAAAGCCACGGCCGGGAGCCAGCGCCCCATCCCATTCCACCGCCAGCGCGCCGCCAGCTTCCCCAGGCGGCTCATCCCGGCGACCATGAGGATGGCGGCGGCCGGCGCCGCGAACGTGCCGTAGCGGGAGGTGTATCCGGACGCGAACGCGCTCGCCGCCACCAGCAGGCCCACCGGGATGAACAGCCAGGCCGTGGCGAGCACGCCGAGCCGCGTCTCCGTCTGCAGCGCGCGGCCGCGGCGCACCGATGACGCCGCCAGCTCGATCACCGCGACGACGATCAACGCCCAGGCCAGCAGGGCGAACCAGATGTTGCCGAACCACATGGTCACCAGCACCGACTGGGGATTGACCTCGTTCCGATGGGAGAGGAACCCGATCTGATGCCGCTCCGCGATGCCGAGCCACACCACGGGGGCGGCGGCGAGCGCCGCACCGGCCGAGGCCGCGAGCCACCGCCGCAGCTGCGTCCGCAGATCGGGGATCGCGGCCAGGACCACGCCGATCGCCAGCGCCATGAGGGCCGTATACAGGAACACGTAGATCGCCACGGCCAGCACCGCCGCATAGGCGACCCACCACCGCCGGCCGGGGGCGCGGCGAGGGGCGGAGGCACGGCGCCGGTCAGAGGCACAGCGCCGGTCAGGGGCACAGCGCAGGACGATCTCGCCGACGATGGCGACCAGCAGCGTCGCCAGCGCGGCGGAGAACGCGTACGAGCGCACCTCCAGCCCCGCGTAGGCGAGCCGGGGCAGGACGGCGGCGACGACTCCGGCGGCCGCCCCGAACCGCCACCCGCGGAACCGCCCCGACACCCAGGTCACCCCGGCCGCGCACACCCCCATCGCCAGGGCAGAGGGGACCCGCGCCGCGAACGGCGTCGCCCCGAAGATCTGGATCCAGCCGTGCAGCCCCAGGTAGGAGGCCCCATGCACGGCATCCACGTGCCCCAGCATGCGGAACAGCGACCCCAGCGGCCGCAGCGCCGACATGAGGCTCGCCGCCTCGTCTCCCCACAGCGAAGGCTGCCACGCCCCCGACATCGACATGAACACGGCGAAGACGCCCACCGCGAGCGCGCCCCGGGCGAGCGTCCGCAACGCTGCGGGCTCCGGGACGACGCGCTCACGCCCGGCCGTCGGAGCAGAAATGGTTGCCAGCATGCGTCTTGACTAGTGGGCGGCGTCTCAGACGCGCCACAGAGTCGGCTTCCGGGCCCGGGGCCGGCCTGAGAGCGCCCCTAACGCGAGTATTCGAGCACCACGTGGCGGTGCCCGCCGATGCTCCCGTCCGGATGGAACCCGAGAGCCGCGATGGCGTTGAGCCCCCAGCGGTCCATCCGCCCGGACGCGTGCCGGTACTCGACCACCCAGAGGCGGTCGATGCCGTCGAAGCGTCCCCGGTCGGCCGCCTCCGGGATCGAATAGACCGAGTCGTACCACGTGGTGCGGCGAACGTACGGGGTGCGCAGCAGGACGTCGTGCAGCCCGGCATAGGCGGCCGGGTTGGTGTCGAGCGCCAGCCGAGGGCGCTTCGAGGGGCGCTTGGTGTGGTCGAACAGGACCGCGTCCCCGGGCTGCGCGTGGGTGCTCACCGTGGCGGTGATCTGGTTCCAGTCGGACCCCATCCCGTAGGGGCCGCGCTGCGCCGCCCAGATCGGCAGGGCCAGCGCCACCACCGCCGCGAAGGCCACGGCCGTGATCCAGCGGCCGCGTCCTTCCCGCCGCCGTCCATCCCGGCTCAGGCGAGCCGAGCACCCCAACCGCCCCAGCCAGGTCATCCCGCCGACCATGAGGATGGCGGCGGCCGGCGCCGCGAACGTGCCGTAGCGGGAGGTGTATCCGGACGCGAAGACGCTCGCCGCCACCAGCAGCCCCACCGGGATGAACAGCCAGGCGGCCGCGAGCGCACTGAGCCGTGCCGGGGCCGTGAGCGAGCGGCTCTGGCGCGCCGACACCGCCAGCTCGATGACGGCGGCGACGATCAGGGTCCAGGCCAGCAGCGCGAACCAGATGTTGCCGAACCACATGTCCACCAGCACGGACCGGGCATTGACCACATCCCGACGGCCGAGATAGCCGATCTGGCGCCGCTCGGCGATGCCGAACCACACCACGGGGGCGGCGGCGAGCACCCCGCCCGCCGTGGCCAGGAACCACCGCCGCAGCAGCGGGCGCAAGCCGGGGATCAGGGCGAAGACCGCGCCGATCGCGAGGGCCATGAGGCTCGTGTACAGGAACACGTAGATGCTCACGGCGAGCACCGCCGCGTAGGCGACCCACCACCGCCGGCCGGCGCCGCGGCGCAGGACGATCTCGCCGACGACCACCATCAGCAGCGTCGCCGCGGCGGCGGAGAACGCGTACGAGCGCACCTCCAGCCCCGCGTAGGTGAGCCGGGGCAGGACGGCGGCCACAATCCCCACCGCCAGCCCGAACTTCCAGCCGCGGAACCGGCCCGACACCCAGGTCACCCCGGCCGTGCACACGCCCATGGCGAGCGCGGAGGGGACGCGGGCCGCGAACGGCGTGATCCCGAACAGCCGGATCCAGCCGTGCAGCCCCAGGTAGTAGGTGCCGTGCACGGCGTCGAGGTGGCCCAGCATGGCGAAGAGCGATCCGAGCGGCCGCATCGCGGACATCAGGCTCGCCGCCTCGTCGCCCCACAGCGAGGGCGACCACGCCGCCGCCGCCGAGACGAGCACGCCGAAGATGCCCGCCGCGAGCGCGCATTGGACGAGGGCCCGCAGCGACGCGGACATCCCCCGCCCCGGAACGACACGCCCGCGAGCGGTCGTCGGAGAAGAATCAGTTGGCAACATATGTCCTGCCTAGCGGGCGCGGTCTCAGACGCTCCACAGCGTAGCCCGACGGCGGGCACCCCTCTGCACGCCGGCAGTCCGTCTCAGCCGGCCGTCAATCCGCCGGCCGCCGCGCCGGGACCTGCGGCATGTCGGCCAGCCCGCGCAGCAGCAGCAGCGCGGTGACGGCCCCGGCGCACATGACGCCGGCCAGCACCACCACCTGGAAGCGGCCGGCCTCCAGCGGGGGCGACCCGCCGAACAGCGCGCCCACGAACGCGCCAGGCATCGTGACCAGCCCGGTGGTCTTGGTCTGGTCGACCGAGGGCAGCAGCGCCGCGGCGGCCGCCTCGCGGACGAACCGGCGCATCGCCTGGCGAGGACGGGCGCCCAGCGAGAGCCAGGCCTCGATCTCGCCGCGCCCGGCGTCCACCCGCGAGAGGAAACCGCGCCCGGCCAGCGTCGAGATGGTCATCGCGTTGCCGGTGACGATGCCGCCGTAGGCGAGCACGTTCTGCGGGGACGGGTCGAGGGCCCCCAGCCCGAACACCACCGCCAGCGTCACGGCGACGCCCATGGGGATGCCAACCGCCACCGGCGTCCACTGCCGGCCGTGCACGCCGATGCGGCGGCCGGACGTCCAGATCGCGACCCCGAGCATGAGCGCCAGCCAGATGCACGTCCAGCGCAGACCGGTGACGATGCCCTGCAGGATGAGGCTCAGGACGGCCAGCTGGACGACGGCCCGGGCGATGGCGGCGGCCGGCGCCCAGCTGCGGCGCACGCCGAGGACGCACAGCAGCCCCGCGGTTGCGGCCACCAGCACGATGAGGGTGACCAGCGTCCAGCCCCAACGCCCCAGCCGGAGGCCGGCGAGGACCGGCGCAGCCGCGAGGATCGTCACGCGCTCATGGTAGGCACCGCCGGTGGCCGCCCGCCCGGGCCGGGATCGACCCCGATGGTAGAATCCACCCCAGTTTGAGCCGGCCCCTGCGCCGAGATGAGGTTCCGATGCTGACGTACGCCACCGACGAGTTCGCCCCATACCTGAAAGACGTCGTCGTCGACGCGGGCTGGGCCGAGCCCGGCGAGGATCTCCTGGCCCTGGGCGACCTGCCGGCCGCGCTCGCCACGGTGGGCCGCATCACCGACCTGCAGCAGGTGGTGTCGGTCGGCGACCCGAACGGTCCGCGGGCCGCACTCACCGACGCCCTGTTGCAGGCGCCGGCGAACCTGCTGCTCGCCGACACCGTCGACTGCGAGCACGTGTGGCGCTGGTACGCCAGCTCGCGCGAGATCACCGACCTGATCCTGGACGAGACCGCCTTCGCGGAGTGCCGGGCGCAGGTGCAGGCCCTGGGCCTCCCCTACCGCATCGTCGAGACCTCGGCGTCGTGGGTGGACCGCCTGCGCCAGTCGAGCTGGGGCAGCGCCTTCCTGGCAATCGAGGGGCACCACCCGGAGGGGCTGCGGCCGGCCCCGCAGCTGCCCGACATCGTCAAGCGCAGCTTCTACGGGCTCATCTCCGGCGCGCAGCAGCCCGACTTCGCCAGCCCCGAGCGCACCCTGTTCTGGGTCGCCTGGACGCCGCCGGCCCGCAGCCAGGGCGTGCTGGCCGACGCCCTGGGCTACATCTCGTCGCTGGGCGCCGACCTGCGCCACATCCGCTCGGTGCGGCTCGGCCCGCTGCGCCGCGCCTTCGTGGCCGTGCTCGCTTTCCCCGACCCGGCGCGGGCGGCGGAGCTGCGCGACCATTTCGCGTCCGCAGACGTCCGCTCCCGCATCCTGGCGCAGGTGCCGGACCCGCAGGTCGACGATGACGAGGCGACCCTGCTGCAGCCGACCTGGTCGGCTTGATGGCCGTCCTCGCCTTCCTGGGCCCGCTGGGGACGTTCACCCACGAGGCCGCCACCCGTTTCGCCGCCCCCGGCGACCGGCTGGTACCGGTGGACACCGTGGACACCGCCTACGATGCCGTCGCGGAGCACCGCACCGAGGCCGCGGTGGCCGCCATCGACAACACGGTCGAGGGGCCGGTCATCCCCTCGGTGAACCGGCTGCTGGGCGGGGATTTCTTCGCCGACGACCGGCGGGACGTGCGCATCGCCTTCTGCGCCCTGCGCCGGCCCGGCGACGCCGCCCCGGCCGCGGTCGTGGTGAGCCACGCGCACGCCCTGGCCCAGTGCACTGGCTGGGCGCGCCGACAGGGGCTGACGTCGCGGCCGGCGCCGTCCACGGCCGCCGCCTGCGCCCAGCTCGGCCCCGGGGAGGTGGCGCTCGCCCCGCGCCTGTGCGCCGAGGTCTACGGCCTCGACGTGGTCGCGGAGGACGTGCAGGACTACGACGGCGCCCTGACCACCTTCCTGCACGTGCGGCCCGCCTCCACATTGACCAGGGCTGAGGTGGCCGCCTTCCCCCAGCCCAGCCACACGCTGCTCGCCGTGACCCCCCATCTCTCGGAGATCGGCTGCTTCACGCGGCTGGTGACGAGCCTCTCGGACCGCGAGATCAACATCTTCTCGCTGCTCAGCCGCCCCGTGAAGGCCGCCGCCGGGGCGTACACGTTCGTGTTCGATCTCAACGGCACGCCGGCCGCCAGCCCGCTGCGCGACGCCATCCAGTCGTGGCTCGATGACGGGCACTTTGTCAAGATCCTCGGCGTCTACCCCTGGAGCGCGGCCGACGAGCTGACCGTGTCGCCCATCGACCATCGCCACGCCCTGCCCGGCAGCTTCTCGGCTGCGGCGATCCCCGCCGCCTATCGCGGCGTGTTCGCCGGGGAGCCGGCGTGACCATGGCCTCCGCCTCCGCCGCGGCGCCCGTCCGGGTCTTCGACCGGGTCGCCGTGATCGGCCTCGGCCTGATCGGCGGGTCGATCGCCCGGCGCGCCCTGGCCGGCGGGGCCGCGGTGGCCGGTCTGGATGCCCGGGCCGCGGATGCCGCCGCACGCGCGGGCATCACGGCCGTGGCCGACGTGCAGGAGCTGTGCGACTTCGCCCCCGATCTGGTGGTGGCCGCCACCCCCATCCGGGCGCTGCCGACCGTCTTCGCCGACCTCGACCAGGCCCTGGCCCCCGCCGCGACCGTCGTCGACGTCGCCAGCGTAAAGGGCCCGCTCATGGCCGAGCTGGATGGCCGCCTGACCCGCATCCGCAGCCAGTACCTGTCCGTGCATCCCATGGCCGGCACCGAGCAGTGGGGCTTCGAGCACTCAGCGGCCGACCTCCTCGACGGGGCCGCCTGGCCGATCGTCCCCGCGCCCTGGGGCGTGGACGCCGCCCGTTTCCTGCGCGTCGCCGACTGGCTGGTGTCGACGTTCCGCGCCCGGGTGGTGCCGGTCTCCGCCGCCGATCACGACACCGCGGTGGCGCTCATCAGCCAGCTCCCCCATGTGCTGGCCAGCGCTCTGCTCGCCGCCGCCGGGGAGTCCCCCGCCGCCGCGCTCGGATTCGAGCTGGCCGCCGGCAGCTTCCGCGACGGTACCCGGGTGGCGGGCACCGACGCCGAGCGCACCGAGGCGATGGTGCTCGACAACGCCGCCCGGCTGCAGCCGCTGCTCGATCAGCTGGGCGCCGACCTGGCCGCCACCGCCCGAGCGCTGCGGGACGGACAGCCCGGCGACGTCTTCGCCCGCGCGCACCAGGCCTATGAGCGGCGCCAGGCCGCGGCTCGACACACCGAGACGTCCCGCACCGTCCCGGCCACCGCCGCCGGCGTGGCCCGGCTGCTCGAGATCGGCGCGCGCGGCGGCTGCATCACCGCCCTGACCCGCACCCGGGCCGGCGCCGAACTGCGGGTCTCGCTGCCGGCGCGCTGAGCCGGGCGCCCGCCGTCCGAAGCCGGTCATCCGGCGGCCATCCGGACCACGTACCATAGGCCAACGATCTCCGGAATTCCGGGAGAAGAGGAGGCGATCCACCTCGTGACCAGCCAGGATGCGACCGCACTGAATCGAGGGACGCTGCCCTTCGCCACCGTCGGCGCCGTCCCCGACCGGATGCTGGCGAAGACCGTGCTCTGGACGGAAACGTTCGACGGTCCCGTGGCAGGCGGCTGGACCACCGCGGACGACGGCCGGGAGACGGGCGGCGTCGCCCCCCGCCCCGGGGTGGGCGGGGCGCCCCCCCCCCCCGCCCCGTGGGGGGGCGCCGGCCCCCGCGCCCCGCCCCCCCCCGTCCCCGGGGGGGGGCCGCGCGCGGCCCCCGCCGCCGGCCCCTGGATCGGCTGGACGCGCACCACCCGCGACGAGTGGGTGGACGCCTTCCACGGCGACCAGCGACGCACGTTCACCCGGGCATCCCGCGGCCTCATGGTGGTCGAGGGCTCCCCCTCGCGCCCCCGCCGCGGACAGCGCGCCTGGCGGGCCGATCTGGTCTCGCCGTCCGTCCCGCTCACCCCCGGCGCCCGGTGCGAACTCGCCTTCGACAGCCACTACCGCGGCGGGCGCGGCCCCGCCCCGCTCGTGTTCATCCGCTTCGACACCGGCGAGCGCCGCGACCTGCTCTCGTACCGCCACCTGCTGCCCGACCCGTCGGACGGGCGGCGGCGCGTCGTGAGCCGACGGGAGCGCCTGCGCTTCCAGGTGCCGGCGGATGCCCGCGCGGCCGTCGTCACCTGGCGCTGCCCCGCCACCGCCACGCTGCGCTACTGGGCGATCGACAACGTCGAGGTCTCCGAGCCGCTGCCCGACCTCGCCCCCGGCGCCCTGCCGCTGGTCACCGTCGACACCATCAGCGACATCCAGGGCACGAAGGGCAATCGACGCCTGCCCGCCGTGATCTCCGGGCTGCGGGCGCTGCACCGCGCCGAGCCCGCCCGCTCCGACGCGCACGCACTGGTGCTCAACGGCGATCTGGTGCCGTTCAGCTCGCAGCACAGCTGGCGCGCCCTGCAGGAGGCCCTGAACCAGGTGCCCTACGACGGGCAGGTGCTGGCCACGCCCGGCAACCACGACTTCTACGGGTTCGCGCCGCAGGGCACCAAGCGGCGATTCCTGGAGCAACGGGCGCTCATCCAGGGCGACGACCCGCAGCTGGCCGGCTTCGACGACGTGTGGCAGGAGTACGTCATCGACGGCACCTGGCCCATCGTCATGGTGGGCTCCGAGCACTACAACATGATCGCGCGGCGGGCCGGAGGCCCGTTCGTCACGTTCTCGCGCCGGCAGCTCGACTGGCTCGATGCCCGCTTGAGCCACTGGGAGGCCCGCGGCGTGCCCGTGCTGCTGCACTCGCACCAGGTGCTGCCCAACAGCGTCGGCGGCACCTACACCACGTTCAGCCGCCGCGACTACGGCCCGCACGAGGAGGAGTTCGTCGCCATCCTGTCGGCCCACCGCCACCTCGTGCTCTACACCAGCCACACCCACTGGCCCATCACCAGCAACGACTGGGCGGTGCAGTACCGCGCCGGCGCCGTCCACCCCATCCCGGTGGTGAGCACCGGCGCCATCACCACCGCCTACGGCCCCAGCGGCAACACCGGCGAGTCGCCGCTGCCCGGGGAGCACACCAGCGGCGTGCGCACCAAGATCTACGACGACCGCGTGCGCGTCGAGGCGTGGTCGTTCGCGGCCGCCGAGCCGCGGCTCATCCGGCGCGTGGACTTCCCGCGGGCGCTCTGAGGGGCGGGGCCGCCACTGCACCGCGACTGGCACTGCACTGTCTGCACCGCAACTGGTACTGCACCACCCGCACCACCCGCACCACCGCGCCGCCGAACTCAGGGGATCGGCCGTACTCCGGGGATGTGCGGCCTGAGTTCGGCTGCGGACGTCTCGATCCCCTGAGTTCGGCGGGCGGCGCGCCCCGGCCCCGAGGGGCGCCCCCAGCCCGGCCTAGCCGGCGCCCCCCCCCACCCCCCCCACCCGGCCGCCATAGGCCCCCAGGGCGCCCGCCCC
Organism: Pseudoclavibacter sp.; assembly: GCA_047722305.1. Classification (GTDB taxonomy): domain Bacteria; phylum Actinomycetota; class Actinomycetes; order Actinomycetales; family Microbacteriaceae; genus JAKVJE01. Next base: position 97,395 of record JBDNYM010000002.1, read on the forward strand.
CCCCC
>JBDNYM010000002.1:97409-119761 GCA_047722305.1 Pseudoclavibacter sp.
TTGTTGGGGGGGGGTCGGGCCCCCCCCCGGGGGGGCCCCCCCCGGCGCGCACCGGCCGCTAGGCTCGACCCATGCCCGTCATCGCCGTCGCCACCCACAACCCGCACAAGCTGGCCGAATTCGCCGCCCTGGTCGCCGGCGCCCTCCCCGGTGCGGAGGTCGCCGCCGCCGGCGGCCCCGCCCCGATCGAGAACGGACTCACGTTCGAGGCGAACGCGGCGATCAAGGCGGCCGCCGGCGCCATCCACACCGGCCGGCCGGCGCTGGCCGACGACTCCGGGCTGTGCGTGGACGTGCTGGGGGGCTCCCCGGGGATCTTCTCGGCGCGCTGGGGCGGGGAGGAGGCCTCCGACATCCGCAACCGCCGCCTGCTGCTGCAGCAGCTGCACGACATCGCCCCCGAGCATCGCGCCGCCGAGTTCGTCTGCGCCCTCGCGCTCGCTCTGCCCGGCCCCGACGGGCCCCGCATCCGCACCGTCCTCGGCCGCTGGCCGGGGCGCCTCCTCACCGAAGAGCGCGGCGACAACGGCTTCGGCTACGACCCGGTGTTCGCCCCCGCCGGCGACGAGCGCTCGGCTGCGCAGCTCTCGCCCGCCGAGAAGAACCAGGCGTCGCACCGGGCGCGCGCCTTCGCCCTCATGGCCCCCATCCTGCGGGAAGAGCTGGGCGGCGGCGCCCCGACCGGGCACTGACCAGCCACCGGGCGCCGCGCTCCGGCCCGCCACCGGCCCGGTTGACTACCATCGGGGAGCATGACCACTTCGCTGCTCACCGACCGCTATGAGCTGACCATGCTGGATGCCGCCCTTCAGGACGGCACCGCCGACGTCCCCTGCCGCTTCGAGGTGTTCGCCCGCTCCCTGCCCGTCGGCCGCCGCTACGGCGTGGTCGCGGGCGTGGGACGCTTCCTGGAGGAGGTGCAAGACTTCCGCTTCGCCTCCGAGGATCTCGACTGGCTCGCCCGCGAGCACATCGTGTCGGACGCCTGCATCGACTGGCTGGCCGCCTACCGTTTCGAAGGCGACGCCTACGGCTACCTCGAGGGCGACCTGTACTTCGCGCACTCCCCGCTGCTGGCCCTGGAGACCGACTTCGGACACGGGGTGGTGCTGGAGACCCTGTCGCTCAGCATCTTCAACTACGACTCGGCCATCGCGTCCGCCGCCAGCCGCATGTGGACGGCAGCCCGCGGACGTCCCCTGGCCGAGTTCGGGTCGCGCCGCATGAACGAGTACGCCGCCCTGGCCGGCACCCGCGCCGCCTACATCGGGGGCTTCGCGTCGACCTCCAATCTGGAGGCGGGCCGCCGCTACGGCATCCCCACCTCCGGCACCGCCGCGCACGCCTTCACCCTGCTGCACGAGTCGGAGGAGGCCGCTTTCGCCTCCCAGATCGAGACCATGGGCGTGGGCACCACGCTGCTGGTCGACACCTACGACATCGCCACCGCGGTGGAGACTGCGGTGCGGGTCGCCGGGCCGCACCTGGGCGGGGTGCGCATCGACTCGGGCGACCTCGCCGAGACCGCGGCCGCCGTGCGCCGCCAGCTCGACCGACTGGGCGCCACCGACACGAAGATCACCGTCACCAACGACCTCGACGAGCACGCGCTCGCCGCCCTGGCCATCAGCCCCATCGACTCGTACGGCGTCGGCACCGCTGTGCTGACCGGTTCCGGGCACCCCACCTCGGCCATGGTGTTCAAGCTCACCAGCCGCCGCACGGCCGACGGCGCCTGGGTGCCGGTGGCCAAGAAGTCGGCCGGCAAGGCCCACCCGGGGGGGCGGAAGGATGCAGTGCGCCGTCTCAACGCGCGCGGCACCGCCGCGGCGGAGGTCATCGCCGTCGACGAGCCGGTCCCGGAGCAGGAGCACGGCCGTCGGCTCGTCCACCAGCTCATCGACCACGGGGCCGTGGATCAGCAGGCTCTCGGCCCGGAGGGGGTGCGCGCCGCCCGCGAGCGCCACGAGGCCGCGATGGCCGAGCTGCCGCTCAACGGCATCCGCCTCTCGAAAGGGGCGCCGGCCATCCCGACCGAGTTCATCGGCGCGAGCCTCCCCGAGTAGCCGAGGAGGGAGAGCCGACAGGACCGGCCGTCAACACGACGGACGGCTCCGGCGGCGCGGAGCCGTCTACTTCTTGCCGCCCCGGCCGTCATCGCTGCGCAGGGATTCGTAGATCTCCTTGCACTCGGGGCACACGGGGAACTTCTCCGGGTCGCGCCCGGGCACCCAGACCTTGCCGCACAGCGCGATCACGGGGACGCCGGTGACCGCCGACTCCACGATGGTGTCCTTGCGCACGTAGTGAGCGAAGCGGTCGTGGTCGCCGTCGTCGTCGCCCAGCGCCTGCATCTCCCGTTCCATCACAGCGGTCTGCCCGCCGGTGAACTCCTGCTCGAGCTCTGTGAACGGGTCGTCGACACTGCTCATATCGGCCTCGCTTCCCTCGGTCTGCCCTCGCCCGGAATGATAGCCGCCGCGGCGGGGGCCGGCCACATCCGCGTCGGGATGCGGAACGACCGGCTCCGCGCCGCCCGGCTCCGCTGCCCCGTCAGCTCTTGGCGGTGCCCAGCGTCACCTGCGCGGTGCCGGCAGACCCGTCGCGCTCGTAGGCGATCTTCACCTCGGTGCCGGGGGCCAGCGACCGCACGTAGGCGGTGAGGTCGGTGGCGTTCTGGATGGAGGCGGAGTCGACCCCGGTGATGATGTCGCCCGCCTTGATGCCGCCCGAGGCCGCCGGCCCGCCCGTTTCGACCGAGCGCACGACCGCGCCGGTCACCGCCGAGCTGGTGTCGGCATCGGAGATGGTCGCGCCGAGCAGGCCGTGGGTGACGTTGCCGTTCTTGATGAGGGCGGTGGCCACCCGCTCGACCGTGTTGACGGGGATGGCGAAGCCCACCCCGATGCTGCCCGACTGCGAGTCGCTCGATGACGACGACGAGCCGGCGCTGGCGATGGCCACGTTGATGCCGATCAGCTTGCCCGCGGTGTTGACCAGGGCGCCGCCCGAGTTGCCGGGGTTGATCGAGGCGTCGGTCTGGATGACCGACAGCGAGATGGTCGACTGCTGGGAGCTCTGGCCCTGCTGCCCCTGCTGGCCCTGATCGCCGAAGCCCCAGAACCCGAAGGGGGAGTCGCCGGATTGGGAGTTGTCGCTGCCGTCGGCCGCCGACGACGCCACCGAGATGCCGCGGTTCAGGGCCGACACGATCCCGTCGGTCACCGAGTTCGACAGTCCCAGCGGGGCGCCGAGGGCGACCGCCGCATCGCCGACGTTGATCTTGGACGAGTCGCCCAGGGCGATCGGGGTCAGCCCAGTGGCGGAGATCTTGATGACCGCCAGGTCCGCACTCGCATCCAGCCCCACGACCTTCGCCGGGTACTGCTTCCCATTGCTCAGCGTGACCGTGAGGTCCGGGTTGGAGGTCTCACCGTCGAGGGTGACCACATGGTTGTTGGTGACGATGTAGCCGTCCGAGGTCCAGATCACGCCCGAGCCGGTGCCCGACGCGCTGCTGCTGGACGATGACGAGGACGAGGACGACCCGCCCGCCACCGTGGTGATGGTCACCACCGAGGGCGAGGCCTTGACTGCGGCGGCCGTCACCGCCGTGACGCTCGACTCGTTGTTCACCTTGATGGTCTGGGACGACCCGGACGTGGAGCTGCTGGTCGATTCCGGCCGGGTGAGCGCACTGGTCGCCGCCACGGCCACGCCGCCGCCGACCCCGCCGCCCACGAGGGCGCCGATGAGCACCAGCGCGACCGGGCTCAGGCCCTTCCGGCGGCCGGACGGCCGCTCCGGCTGCGGCGGCTCGCCCGCACCCGTCCCGTCGCCGGAGCCGGAATCGGCGCCACCGGCGTCGAAGCCGGCGTCCTCGCCCGCCGGGAACCCCGGGTCGGGCTGCCCGTATGTGGGCGGCTCTGGGGACGCCGTCGGCTGCGCCAGGTACGCCGGCCCGGCCGGGTACGTCGGTTCAGTCGGGTACGTCTGCGTGTCGGCCGCGGATGGCTCGGCCTGCCCCGCCCGGACCACCTCGGTGGGGGCGGTGTCGGGACGGTCCTCGTCGGTGAAGCCGCTCTGCCCAGTGCTGCTGGGATCGCTGCTGGGATCGTGCGGGTCCCGGGGGGTCTCTGTCATGTCTGTTTCCTTCCGACCGCTCAATCTTCCGCAGCGAAGCTGGAAACTCTGTGAATCCCTGCTGTACGGGGCTTGTCATATTCCTTGACATCCGGCGAGTGCGCGAGGGCGGGTCGATACACTGATCACCGCGATCGGTCTGGAGGGATCATGCCCAGTTCACTCTCATCCCAGGAAACCCGGCGGCCAGGATTGGACGGCCCCTGGCAGTTGGCGGCCGCTGCCGCCGGTCTGCTCGGGGCGGACGGCCGGCCCGCGCCCACCATCTTCACGGAGATGACCGGCCTGGCTCAGCGCTACCGGGCCATCAACCTCGGCCAGGGCTTCCCCGACGAGGACGGCCCGGCCGTCGTGCTGGAAGCGGCGAAGGCCGCGATCGACCACGGAGTCAACCAGTACTCCCCCGGTCGCGGCGAGCCCGATCTGCGCGCCGCCATCGCCGAGCACCAGCAGCGCTTCTACGGACTGACCTACGATCCCGGCACCGAGATCATCGTGACCGCCGGGGCCACGGAGGCCTTGGCCGCCACCGTCCTGTCTCTGGTCGGCGCCGGGGACGAAGTCGTCACCTTCGAGCCCTTCTACGACTCCTACGCGGCCGATATCGGTCTGGCCGGCGGCACCCAGGTGACGGTGCCACTGGCAGAGCCCGATTTCCAGCCCGACCTCGACATCCTGGAGCAGCGGGTGACCGACCGCACCCGCCTCATCATCGTCAATGATCCCAACAACCCCACCGGCGCCGTGTTCTCGCGGGAGACGCTGGAGCGCATCGTCGCGGTGGCCGAGCGGCACAACGCCTGGATCGTCACCGACGAGGTGTACGAGCACCTGCTGTTCGATCAGGCCCGGCACATCCCGATCGCGACCCTGCCGGGGGCGGCGGAGCGCACCATCAGCATCTCGTCGGCGGGCAAGACGTTTTCCACCACCGGATGGAAGATCGGCTGGGCACAGGGACCAGCCGACGCCATCACTGCCATCCTCAGCGTCAAGCAATTCCTGACCTTCGTCAACGGCGCCCCGTTCCAGCCTGCGATCGCCGTCGGGCTGCGTCTCGGCGACGACTTCTACGCGGAGATCGCCAGCGTGCTGCAGCGCAAACGCGACATCCTGGTGGAGGGGCTGCAGCAGGCGGGTTTCCGAGTGTTCTCGCCCAGCGGCGCCTACTACGTCCTGGCCGACACCACCCCGCTGGGCTACGACGACGCGACAGCACTCTCGCGACAGCTCCCCGAACGGGCGGGGGTGGTCGGCATTCCGGCCACGGCCTTCACCCGGCCGGAGCATGCCGGTCGCTTCCGGTCGCTCATCCGCTTCGCCTTCTGCAAGCGGGAGGATGTGCTGCGCGAGGCCGCCGCGCGGCTGGCGCGGCTCTGAGCGGCGCCACGGGCGTCAGCACCGTCGAACCACTGCCACCGGCCCGGTCGAGTCCGTCTCGGGATCGGGATGCTCGGGCCAGCGCTCAGCTCGGCGAACCCGGCTCCACGTGGAGCCGGCGCAGTCGCAGCGCCGGGTTGACCTCGCGGACGCGCCGCACCTCGGCCAGGTCGACCTCGCCGAGCAGCAGCCCCGGCTCGCCGCCGGCCGCGACGCGCGCCACCCCCATCGGGTCGAGCAGCGCCGACCGGCCGGACCCGTTCGGGGCCGTCTGCCCGACCCCGAAGACGTAGGCGGTGTTCTCGATGGCCCGGGCGGCCAGCAGCGTGCGCCAGTGCTCCTCCTTGAAGGGGCCCGGCACCCACTGGGCGGGCACCAGGATCAGCTCGGCCCCGGCATCCACGAGCCGACGGGTCGTCTCGGGGAAGCGCAGGTCGTAGCAGGTCTCGAGCCCGACCTGCAGCCCGTCGACGTCGATCACCGCCGCCTGGGAGGGGTCGCCGGGGCGTTCCAGATCGGACTCCTTGTGCCCGAAGGCGTCGTAGAGGTGCACCTTGCGGTAGAGCCCTTCGACGGTGCCGTCGGGCCCCACCGCCACCAGCGTGTTCTGGAAGCGGTCTTCGCCCTCGACCCGCTCGTTCATGCCGGCCACGATCACCAAGTCGTGCTGCTCGGCCAGGCGCGCCAGCGCCGTCACGAACCGCCCGGTCAGCGGCTCGGAACGGCGGACGAACTCTGCGGTGAACGCGGCCTCGAAGTACGCGGAGTACTCGGGCAGCACCAGCAGTCGCGCGCCGGCCGCGGCGGCCCGGTGCGCGAAGTCGGCGATCACCGCGAGGTTCCGGTTCTTGTCCTCCGTGGGCGAGAACTGCCCGGCGGCCACCCGCAGCGTGCTCATGCGCGCGTCTCCGTCGCACTCGACGTCGCATTCGCGATGCGGGTCAGGAACAGTGCCTCGGCCGTGGCGATGCGGCGGATCTCGTTCGGGTCCACCGACTCGTTGGGGGCGTGGATGCGGCAGGCCGGCTCCTCGACGCCGAGCAGGCAGATGGCCGCCTCCGGGTACGCCTCCTGCAGATGCGCGCACAGGGGGATCGAGCCGCCCATCCCCGCCGTCTGCGTCTCGGCGCCGAACGCCTCGGCCATCGCGTCGGACAGCACGTGGAACGCCGGGGTATCGGTGCGGGTGCGGAACCCCTCGCCGGTGCTGCGCACCTCGACCGCGATCTGCGCGCCCCAGGGGGCGTGAGCCAGCAGGTGCGCACGCAGCTGCTCGGCGCCCTCGGCTGCGGACATCCCGGCCGGGACGCGCAGGTTGAGGCGGGCGGCCGCATGCCCCTGGATGGCGTTGGTGGACCCGACCACCGGCGGCACGTCGATGCCGATGACGGTCACGGCGGGCCGTGCCCACAGAGTGCTGGCAATCGAGTCGCCGCCCAGCACGTCGACCCCCGGGGCGATGGCGATCTCGTCGCGCAGCGTCGCCTCGGCCATCTCGCCCCCGCCCCAGGTGCCGGTGGCGGGCAGGCCGTCGACCACGGAGGCGCCCGCTCCGTCGCGCAGCGAGTCGAGCAGCCGGATCAGGGCGGCCACGGCATCCGGGGCGGCCCCGCCGTACTGGCCGGAGTGCACCGCGCCCGGGAACACGTCGACCGAGACCACCACGTCCGCCGCGCCGCGCAGCTCGGTGATGAGGGTCGGCACCCCCGCCGCCAGGTTGCCCCCGTCCTGGATGAGCATGGCATCGGCCGCGAAGTCTTCCGGATGCGTGCGCAGGTAGTCTTCGAGGCCGGCTCCGGCCTGCTCTTCCGAGCCCTCGACCACGAGGCGCACGCCGAAGGGCCAGTCGTCGCCGTACAGGGCGCCGAGCACGCGCAGGGCGGCGAGGTGGGCGACCACGTTGCCCTTGCAGTCGGCGGCCCCGCGACCGTACCAGCGGCCGTCATCGCCGGTGGTCAGCGTGAAGGGCGGAGTGTGCCAGGCGGCCTCGTCCAGCGGCGGCTGCACGTCGTAGTGCGAGTACAGCAGCACGGTGGGCGCCCCCTCCGGGCCGGGCCGCAGCCCGATCACCGCCTGCGTGCCGTCGATGGTGTCGCCGGCACCCGCGTCGGGGGTTCCGGCGGCGCGGAACCCCCCACCGACCCACGCGGCCCCCCGGCGGCCCCCCTCGGGAGGGAACTGGGCGGGATCGGCGACGGTGGGGATGGCGACCAGTTCGGCGAGCTGATCGCGGACGATCGGCATCTCGGCGGCGATGGCCGCCGGCAGAGTGGAGCGGGACGGCTGCGGCATAGGTGTGGGCATACCAGCACTGTAGCGGGCCCCGGACATGCAGAACGGCTGCCGGGGCACGCAGCCCGAGCAGCCGTTCCGAGTCGTTCGCAGCGGGGTGCCGGTTACCGGTTCTCCTGGATGAACTGCGTCTGGGCCAGCGCCGAGATGGACGAGGAGATGCGCATCGCCTCGTTGACCTGCTCGCGGCTCATCCCCTCCTGGCGCAGGTTGTGCTCGTGCGAGACGACGCACTGCTCGCAGCCGTTCACGGTGGAGACGGCGAAGGCCCACAGCTCGAAGTCGGCCTTGTCGACGCCGCCGGAGCGGCCGATGATGTTCATCCGCAGGCCGGCGCGCACATCGTCGTAGGACCCGTGCAGGAAGTGCCGGGTGCGGTAGAACACGTTGTTCATGGCCATGATGCTCGCGGCGCCCAGCGCGGCGTCGGTCGCCTCTGCGCTCAGGTGGGCGCTGGCCTCATCCTTGACCGCGTTGAAGACCACGGCGTTGCGGGTGGCGGCGGCAGTGGCCAGGATGGTCCCCCACTGCTGCTGTTCGCTGAGCAGACCCTCGCGCTGGATGGCGCCGATGTTCAGCTTGGTGTCTTTGGCGAAATCGGGCAGACCGGCCCGCAGCTCTTCCAGGCTCATGCGTGCGTCATCTCCGAGAACGAGTCGATGGTGGCCGCACCCTTCTGCCAGTTGCAGGCGCACAGCTCGTCGGACTGCAGGGCGTCGAGCTGCCGCAGCACCTCGTCGGTGTTGCGCCCCACGTTGCCGGCGTCGACCGTCACGAACTGGATGGTGTTGTTCGGATCGATGATGAACGTCGCGCGATCGGCGACGCCATCGGCGTTGAGCACGCCGAGCGCGCTGGTCAGCTCGCGCTTGATGTCGCTGGCCAGGGGGAACGGCAGGTCGCGCAGGTCCTCGTGGCTGCGACGCCAGGCGTAGGTGGCATACTCGTTGTCGACCGAGGCGCCGAAGATCTCGGTGTCGCGGTCGGCGAACTCCTGGTACAGCTTGCCGAACGCGGCGATCTCGGTCGGGCACACGAACGTGAAGTCCTTCGGCCAGAAGAACACCACGCGCCACTTGCCCTTGCTCTTCTCGCTGGAGACGGTGGTGAAGAAGTCCTCCGGCTGCTTCGCGTCAACCGCGGAGAGGTCCCCGGGGATCACCGCCGTCAATTCGTACTCGGGAAACTGCTCCCCGATGGTCAGCACTGCCATGTGCAAGTCCTTTCCGTACCCTGACCGCAGCCAACCTACGATCAGCTTTCATGATAGATCTGTTTGCATCCATAGGGAAATAACCATAGATTAAACCTGTGATAGGCAATGCGAATCCGCTGGTGAAAGCCACCCTCATCCAGATCCGCTCGTTCGTGGCCGTCTGCCAATTCGAGCACTTCGGCGAGGCGGCCGCCCAGCTCGGCGTCAGCCAGCCTACGCTCAGCCAGTCGCTGGCCGAACTGGAGCGCGGGCTCGGCCTGCAGCTCGTGGAGCGCACCACGCGCCGCGTGCTCATCACCGACGACGGGCGGCACCTGCTCCCCTACGCCCAGCGCGTCGTCGCCGCCACCGACAACCTGCTCGAGGCCGCCAGCGCCCGCAACGGCGGGCCCGCGCGCATCCGGTTCGGCGTCATTCCCACCATCGCCCCCTACCTCATCGGCGAGCTGGTACGGGCCCTGTCCACCACGCCGCTCAGCCTCGACCTCTACGAGCACCCCACCCAGAACCAGCTGCAGGGGCTCGCCGACGGCGAGATCGACGTCGCCTGCCTGGCCCTCCCGGTGCCGGGCGCCTCCCGGTTCACCTCCATCCCTCTCTACCGCGAGCCGTTCGTCATCGCCGTGCCGCGCACCCATCCCTGGGCCCGGCGGCACGACGTCAGCCCCAACGAGCTCAATGACCAGCGGCTGGTGGTGCTGGAGGAGGGGCACTGCCTGCGCGACGAGACCCTCGCCCTGTGCAACCGCAGCAAGACCCGCGAGGGGCGCCAGACGCTCATCGAGACCTCCACCATCGCCACCATGGTGCAGCTGGTCGCCACCGACTTCGGCGTCACCGTCCTGCCCCAGTCGGCCGCCCCCAGCGCCGTGCGCAGCGCCGACATCGCCATCGCCGAATTCAGCGGGCCCGTGCCGCACCGCGACGTCGCCCTGCTCTACCGCAAGTCGAGCGCCGCCGGTGAGCTGTACCGCACGCTGGCGCGCGTCATCGTCAAGGTCAGCCGGGAGCTGCCGGTCATCCCGGCCGCCCCCGCCGAGCCCGTCCGGGCGTGAAGCGGGGCGGGCGCTCGATCGTCGGCCCCGGCACGGACGCGCGCCCATGCGTGCTGCGCAGGATGCGCGCGCCGCTCAGGCCAGGGCGCCCATCGGGTCCCAGGCCGGCAGTACGATCGGCTGGGCGTCGAGCGCCTGCCGCAGCTGCTCCGGCAGCGTGTCGCGGCGCACGACCACCTCGAAGACGTACTCGTCGAACCACGAGTCGTCCATGGTGAAGAATCCCTGGTCGCCGTGCTTGTCGCCCCAGCTGTTCTCCACGCGCCAGCGGTTGGTGGCGCCGTCGTCGGCGAGGTCCACCCCGGTGAACAGCATGGCGTGCGTCATCTCCGACTCGCCGGAGACCACCCGCTGCTCCTTGTCCATCCCCAGATCGATGCCGTAGACGGCCCCGTACTCGTACAGGTCGGCCGCCCAGACCCCGTCGTCGCGCTGCGACTGCTTGCCGGTGTCGCAGCCGAACCAGACCGGCTCCCCGCCGGCGATGGTCTGCGCGGCCAGCCGCTTGATGGTGGCCATCGGCGCGTTCACGTACCGCACCGGGCGGCCGCCGACCACGTTGCCGAGGTGCGCGACGGTCAGCGCCGACCCCTTCGGATGCTCGCGGCGGGGGTCGTCCACCAGGCACACGTAGTCCTCGAGGTCGATGGTCGTGTATTTCTCGCGGAACTGCTGCGGGGTGAGTGCGCCGTCGCGGTGGAACTGCTTGTCGTCGTCGGTCCACTCCCACTCGAAGCTGGCGGGCGGGGTGCCCAGGTGCACGTTCAGGATGGCGTGGACATCGGCCAGCGCGGCCTCCTTGGCGCTGCGCAGGGCGTCGACGTCCGCCCCGCCGGCCGCCTGCCGGCGCAGCTCCAGGGCCGCCCGGCGCAGCCGCAGCCGCAGGATGCTGTTCATCCGGGCCGTGTTGGAGGACGACTGGGTCTCCGGCATCGCCTCCTTGGGCACCACCCCGTGCTTCAGGTACAGGCTGGCGGCCATGTCCCACTGCCCGCCGTCGCCCAGCAGCGTGTGCAGCAGGAACGAGACCACGCGGGAGTCGACCGGCTCGTCAGCTGTGGCGATGACATCCTCCAGGAAGAAGTTCGAGCGCTCGAACTTGTCCCAGTACATGGCGTAGTTCTGGCTGAACTCGAAATCTTTGCGTCCCAGCCGCTGCCGGGCGCCGTACCGCAGCAGGTTGAGCGACGAGAACAGCCAGCACCGGCCGCTGTGCTTCTGATCCGTGACCGGCCAGTCGTCGAGCCGATGCGACATCGTGCGCGAGATGTGCACGAGGCGGTCGTGGTTGAGCGCCACATCGTCCAGCGCAGTGCGGGTGACCGCATTCTGGGCGACGTGCTTCGCCGGATCGGCGGCGAACGCGGACTCGAAGGCGGCGATCAGATCAGGGGTGAGCTCGGCAGTCATGGGGTCCATCGTATGCGCGCCCGCAGCCGGATGCGGCGGCCAGGGGACAGTCGGCGAGGAGGCGGTCGGCGGGCGTCACCCCGGCAACGGCGGCAGCGCCGGCGTCCACGGCGCGCGCGGCAGCGCCTCCTGGTCGAAGGTGGCCAGCCAGTCCGCAGCGCACCCGCCCGGGAGCCCCAGCGAGGCGGCGATCTCGCGGCGCACCCGCGCGGCGTCCCATCCCGCCCGCCGCAGCTGCGCCAGGGTGACGGCTCCATCCCGCTTGGCGAGGCGCCGGCCGGTCGGCCCCAGCACCAGCGGCACGTGGGCGTACTCGGGCGCGGCCCCGCCCAGCAGCCGGGCCAGGTAGGCCTGGCGGGGCGCGCTGCTGGACAGATCGTCGCCGCGCACCACCTGGTCGACGCCCTGGGCGAGATCGTCCACGACCACGGCCAGGTTGTAGGCGGGCACCCCGTCGCTGCGGCGCAGCACGAAGTCGTCGACGATACCCGCGACGTCTCCGAGCAGCCGGTCGCGGACCGCCACGTGCCGCTCGTCCTCGGGGACGCGCAGCCGGAGGGCGGGATGCGGATGCCGGGCCCGGCGGACGCGCCGCTCGGCCGGGGTGAGGTTCCGGCAGGTGCCCGGGTAGGCGCCGGGGGCCGCGTGCGGGGCGGACGCGGCCTGCTGGATGTCGCGGCGCGAGCAGTAGCACTCGTAGACCAGCCCCCGGTCGGCCAGCGCCGCGATGGCGGCCGCATAGCGCGCGGTCCGCTCGCTCTGACGGAGGATTTCCCCATCCCAGTCGATCCCCAGCGTGCGCAGGTCGGCGAGCTGTCCCGGCACGGCCTCCGGCCGCGAGCGCTGCGGGTCGAGGTCTTCGACGCGGATGAGGAAGCGCCGGCCGGTGGAGCGGGCGAACAGCCAGGCCAGCAGGGCGGTGCGCAGGTTGCCCAGGTGCAGCGGGCCGCTCGGGGTGGGGGCGAACCGCCCGGCGCCGGGCTCAGTCATGCAGCTCTCGCTGCGCCTCGTGCTCGCGATGCGCCTCGGGCTCCAGCTGGAAGGTGGTGTGCTGCACCCCGAAGTGCTCGGCGAGGCAGTGGTCGAGCTGGTCGAGCAGCGCGTCCGCGCGTCCGGCGTCGAAGGGGGTGGCGACGGTGACGTGCGCGGTGACGCTCACCTCGTCGGTGGCGATCGTCCAGGCGTGCAGGTCGTGGACCCGCCGCACGCCGGGTACACGTTCGAGGTGCCGGCGCATCCGCCGCAGGTCGACCTGGGGCGGGACGGCCTCCATCAGCACGTTGACGACCTCTCGCAGCAGCTTGACGGCCCGCGGCACGATGAGCGCGACCACCAGCAGTGCGGCGATCGAGTCGGCCGGGGAGAAGCCGGTCGTCGCGATCACGATCCCGGCGGCCAGCGCGGCGACGGAGCCGAACAGGTCGCCGGCGACTTCGAGCCGCGCCGCCCGCGAGTTGACGGTCTGCCCGGACATCCGGCTGAGGATGATCGCGGCCACGATGTTGGCCGCCAGGCCGAGCGCGGCGGCGAGCATGAGCAGCGAGCCGTGCACCTCGGCCTCGCCGGTGACGAGGCGGATCACCGCGTTCACCCCCGACCAGGCGCCCACGCCGAGCAGCACCAGCATGTTGACGAGCGCCACGATCACCTCGATGCGGCGCAGGCCGAACGTGTCGCGCGGCGTCGCCGGCCGACGGGCCACCACGGCCGCCACCAGCGCGGCGACCAGCCCGAGCGAGTCGGCCGCCATATGCCCGGCATCGGTGAGCAGCGCCAGCGAGCCGGTGCGCAGGCCGACCAGCACCTCGACCACCATCACCGACAGCGTCAGCGCACAGACGGCGGCCAGCGGGGGGACGGTGTTCGCGGGCGACGTGCTCATGCTCCCATTGTGCCCGGGTGCAGCCAGGAGCATCTGGGAGGGCCCGCCAAGAGCGAGATCGGGTCGCGCCGGATTCCTCGCTCGGCTACCATGCCGGGTATGCGCTGCATTCGTTGTTGTCGGTGATCACGCCTCCGCGTCGATCATCACGAGCGGGGTACGCCCCGCGACAACAATTTGCAAGGAGCAGCGCACCCATGCGCATCGCATCATCCGTCACCGATCTCATCGGCCACACCCCCCTCATCGAACTGCACCACGTCACTGCCGGCCTCCGCGCCCGGGTGGTGGTCAAGGTCGAGTATTTCAACCCGGGCGGCTCGTCCAAGGACCGCATCGCCGAGCGCATCATCGACGCGGCCGAGCGCGCCGGGCAGCTGCAGCCGGGTGGCACCATCGTGGAGCCCACCTCCGGCAACACCGGCATCGGTCTGGCGCTCGTCGCCCAGCAACGCGGCTACCGCACCATCTTCGTCGTCCCGGACAAGGTCTCGGAAGACAAGCGCGCCGTGCTGCGCGCCTACGGCGCCGAGGTGCTGGTGGCGCCCACCGACGTCGAGCCCGACGACCCGCGCTCGTACTACTCGGTCTCCGACCGGCTGGTCCGCGAGATTCCGAGCGCGTTCAAGCCGAACCAGTACGAGAACCCGGAGGGGCCCGCCAGCCACTACGCGACCACCGGCCCCGAGATCTGGGGGGACACCGACGGGCAGGTCACCCATTTCGTGGCCGGCATCGGCACCGGCGGCACCATCACCGGAACTGGTCGGTACCTCAAGGAGGTGTCCGGCGGCCGCGTGCAGGTGGTGGGCGCCGACCCGGCCGGGTCGGTGTACTCGGGCGGGCCCGTCCACCAGTACTTCGTGGAGGGCGTCGGCGAGGACTTCTGGCCGGGCGCCTACGACCCCTCGATCGTCGACGACGTCGTGCAGGTCGGCGACGCCGAGTCGTTCGGCCTGACCCGCCGCCTGGCCCGCGAGGAGGGGCTGCTGGTCGGCGGCTCGTCCGGGCTCGCCGTCGCGGCCGCCCTGCGCGCCGCCGCCTCCCTCGGCGAGGACGCGCTCGTCGTCGTCCTCCTCCCCGACGGCGGCCGCGGCTACCTCGGCAAGATCTTCGACGACGACTGGCTGCGGACCCACGGGTTCGCCGGCCTCGTCGTCCCATCCGCCGCTCCGCTCGCGGCCACCACTCCGAAAGGCAACTGAACGATCATGACCAAACCAGCCCCCGCCACCTCCCCAGCCGACACGACCTCCGCGGGCGCCGCCGGGTTCGAGACCCGCGCCATCCACGTCGGGCAGGCCCCCGACCCGACCACCGGCGCCGTCATCCCGCCCCTGTACCTCACGTCGACGTACGCCCAGGACGGAGTCGGCGGCCTGCGCGCCGGCTACGACTACTCCCGCACCGCGAACCCCACCCGCGACGCCCTGCAGACCGTGATCGCCTCGCTGGAGGGGGCGGCGAGCGCATACTCGTTCGCCAGCGGCCTGGCCGCCGAGGACGCCCTGCTGCGGGCCGTGCTGCGCCCCGGCGACCGGGTCATCCTGGGCGATGACGCCTACGGCGGCACGTTCCGGCTGCTCGACAAGATCTACGTGCAGTGGGGCATCGACCTGGTGCCCGTCGACCTCACCGACCCGGAGGCGCTGCGAGCCGCCATCGCCGAGCGGGCGCCCCGACTCATCTGGGTCGAGACCCCCACGAACCCGCTGCTCACCGTGGTGGACATCGCGGCAGTCGCACAGGCCGGTCACGCGGCCGGGGCCGTCGTGGTGGTGGACAACACCTTCGCGACCCCGTACCTGCAGCGCCCCCTCGACTGGGGCGCCGACGCGGTGGTGCATTCGACCACCAAGTACTTCGGCGGGCACTCGGACGTGGTGGGCGGCGCGGTGGCCGTCAACGACCCCGAACTGGCCCAGCAGGTGGCCTTCCAGCAGAACGCGGCCGGGGCGATCTCGTCGCCGTTCGACGCCTGGCTGACCCTGCGCGGGGTGAAGACCCTGGCGGTCCGCGTCGAGCGGCACAGCGAGAACGCGCAGCGCGTCGCCGAGCGGCTGCACGGCCATCCGCAGGTCCGCCGGGTCTACTACCCGGGCCTGCCCGATCATCCCGGCCACGACCTCGCGCAGCGGCAGATGCGCCGGTTCGGCGGCATGGTCTCGGTCAGTGTGCAGGGCGGCCCGGCGGCCGCCCGGCGGTTCGCCGAGGGGACCCACATCTTCACCCTGGCCGAGTCGCTGGGCGGCGTCGAGTCGCTCATCGAGTACCCGTGGGCGATGACCCACGCCTCGGTGCAGGGCAGCAGCCTGGAGGTCCCCGACGATCTGGTGCGGCTCTCGGTCGGCATCGAGAACGCGGACGACCTGATCTCCGACCTGCTCACCGCCCTCGACCGCCTCTGACCGCGCGGTGCACGGCCGCCCCGGCAGCGCCCGCCGCGATCAGGGCGGCCGCGCCGCCGATGGGCGCCCACGCGGCCCCGGTGACCGGGAGGGCCATGGCAGCCGCGATCACCGTCTCGCCCGGCGCCCCGCAGGCGCCGCGGTCGAGGACGGTGCGCTCTTCGCCGGTCTCGGTGGTCCGCACCGCCGTCAGCGTCTCCACGAACCCGTAGGTGCCGGCGTCGGCGAGCCTCGTGGCGGACGACTCGTATCGGCCCGGCGCGCCCACCGAGATCGGCTTCGGCTCGCTCCAGACGGGCGCCTCGCACTTCGGCGTCCCGTTCTCGTCGAACCGGTAGAGCTCGAAGCCCAGCTCGGTGCGGATCGTGCTCCCGGCGGGGATGGTGCCGAAGACCTCCGCGGTGTCGGCCACCTCGACTGGCACCGTGCCACCGGCTCCGGCCGTGGTCGTCGCCCGCGGCCGCTCCAGCACCACCGACTCGTCGGGCAGGAGGTGCCGGCCGGTCCACGCCCGCTGGTGCGCGCTGGGCTCGATGCGCTCGACCCAGTACAGGGTGGGCCAGGTGGGCTCGGCCAGGAATCGCTCCCAGGGGATCGGCACCGGCCGCGTCTCCTGCGTCCCGTCGCCCGTGAACGCGGTGGTCACGGACGCGAGCGCCTCGGCATCCGCAGGCGCCTCCGCCACGCCCTCGGCCTGCGGCCGCTCCCGGGAAGCCATCAGCGTCGAGACCACCTCGATGGGCTCGTCCGGCCGGGTCCCGCGCACGGTGATGCGGTCGGTGATCGCACCGTTCACGATGGTTCCGGTGCGGGTGGAGATCTGCGGCGTCCAGGGGACGACCGCCTCCTCGCCCTCGTCGTGGAACGGCGCCGTCCAATCGGCCGTGATGAGATCGCGGACGCTCCGCTCGCCGCCGGGCTGCTCGGCGCGGGCCACGGACACGACCGGGTAGTAGAACCCGGCCTGGTCGGCCGGGCGCTCTGACTGCACGGTGTGTGTGCCGGGACCGGCGGCATCGAGCCAGGTGGTGTCGAAACGCTCCGCCGTCGCCGGCGCCTGCGCGCTCTGCGGCAGCGGATCGCGGCTGAACCACCAGTCGATCCGGTACCGCACGGAGACCGCTCCCGGCCGCTCGCCGGATGTGAACGAGAACCAGGTGTCGCCGGGCGCCGCGAACGCGTCGATCTCGTCGCGCAGCCGCTCCCCCACCGACGGCCCGGCCCCGTCGCCGACGACGTAGCTGTGCGCCCGAGACGCGGCCCGCGGCTGGAACGTCGCCGCCAGCGGCGCCTCCGGGCTCGCTGCCGTCACCGGCGCGCGCAGCCCGCCGAGCGCGAGCCGCTGGGCGTCGCCGTCCGGCTGCGCCACCCGCAGGTGATCCGCGGGCAGGTCGGCGGCGACCTGCACCGAGACCGGCCCATTCCCCGTGGCGCGGATGGCGAGTTCGTGGCGGCCGTTGGCGAGATCGACGGCACCGGTGCCGGTCTGCTCCCAGACCGCCGGGCCGCTGATGGTCGCCCGCAGCCGGGCCGGCGGCACCGCGCCCGTCGCGGAGCGCACGGGTCCGATGGCAGCCGTGGCCGCGGTGCCGGACTCGCGGACTGCGATGCCCGGCGCGTCCAGTGTGTACGGCCCCCGGTAGCGACCCGCCTCTTCCCACATGCTGTCGGCGAGCGCCGTCTGCGGGGCCGTCGCCTCCTCAAAGCCGACCCCAGCCGCATATTCGACCCCGACATGCGTGTGCAGGATGCGGTAGACGGCCACCGCCCGACCGGCGTCCTCCGTGGCGCCCCAAGTGCCGAGCACGTACGCGACCCGGGCGACGGTCGCCGCATCCAGCACCGTGCCGGCGCCGGTGCGGTACTCGCCGCTGAGATCCGTCCACTCGCCCCAGTCGACCTGGGCGACCTGCAGTGGCGACGCCTGCCGCGGGTCGAAGGCGCACCACGCGATGCTGCCGTCGGAGAGCCGGTAGCTGCCGACCCACAGCTGCCCGGTCGCACCCCACGGAATGCCGCTCGCCGGGCCGACCCCGGTGGTGGCGCGGGCGGACGGCGCCGGCACCAGCATCCCGATGCCCACCAGCACCAGCAGGATGCCGACGACGAGCCGGCGCAGCGCCCTCGCACGGCCATGGCCGCTCGGCGGCCCCGGCGACACGGGCACGGGCACGGGCGGCGCCGGCACCCCGGACGTGCCTGGCGATCCGGCCCCCGCTGCTGCCGGCGCGGGTAGGACTCGGTGGTGTGCGCGCATGGGTTCCCCCTTCGTGGTCTGGTCTTTCGTGGCGGCAGCCTCGCAGCATTCCTGGCCGCCCGGATTGGCGGCGAACGCCGCAGTGGAGAGATCACCGGCAACATGAACGGTGGAAAGCCGTCGGCCGCCGACCCCGCCCCGCCCTCGGGTAGGATGCGAAAAGCACGGAGTCCGTCGGAACGCCGCCCGAGCCGCCCAGGGCGCGGTGGCCGCGGCCGTCCCGGATCCGCGCCCAGGGGGATTCAGATGAAACGGGCCGAGACCGCGACGGGGACGACCGAACGGCGGGGCAACAACGCCCGCCGCCGAATCGTGGAGGCGGCGGTCGCGCTGTTCGGCGAGCAGGGCGTCGAGTGCACATCGCTGCAGCAGATCGCCCAGCACGTCGGGATGACCAAGGCGGCGCTGTTCTACTACTTCAAATCGCGCGACACGCTGCTCACCACGATCGTCGCCGAGTTCGTGAACGATGTGCGCCCCGTCGTCCGGCGCAGCCAGGAAGTCCCGCCAGAACTGCGCCCGCGCGCGGCGCTGTTCTCGATGGTCCCCTTCTGCGTCGAGCACAGGCAGGTCATCTCGGCGCTGTTCCACAGCCGGTCGCTGCCCGAGACCCCGGAGACCGCCGAGCTGCGCTCACTGACCGACACGTCGGCGCGGATACTGTCGCCCGATGACGGCCCGGCCGCCAGCACCGCCCCGGGGTGGATCCTCTTATACGGCATCGTGGGGCTGTGCTGCGACACCAATTCCGGCTTGACCTCGGCCGAGCTGCAGGAGTCCATCTGGGACGCCATCCGGGGGCTGCAACGCTTCGTCCAGGAATGACCCCGGCCCCAGGACCGAGCGCTCGGCCGCGATCCCGGTCGGCCTCGCCCTGCGCCGCCCGCGGCGAGCGCACAATCGTGGCATGACGCTTCTCCAGATGTTCCTGCTCGTCCCGGCCGGCATCCTCGCCGGCATCGTGAGCACCGTCGCCGGCCTGGCCTCGCTGGTCTCGTACCCGGCGCTGCTGCTGGTGGGGCTCCCGCCGGTGGTGGCGAACATGTCGAACACGGTGGCACTGGTCGCCAACGGCATCGGCGCGGTGATCAGCTCCCGTCGAGAGCTGCGCGGCCAGGGGCGCATCCTGTGGCGGATCACCCCCATCGCCACCGTCGGCGGCCTGGGCGGCGGGATCGTCCTGCTGGCGGCCCCGTCGGAGTCGTTCACGCGCGTGGTGCCGTTCTTCATCGCCGCCGCGGCCCTGGTGGTGCTGTTCCCTGACCAGGTGCGGGCGCTGCCGGGGTGGCTGCGCGCGCTCGGCGGCCGTCGCCGGACGGCAGCCGCGCCACAGCCGGATGCGCCCCTGCCCGGGCCCGCGGACGGCCCCTCCGTCCTGGCTCGCGTCGGCTTCCTCGTCGGGGTGTTCCTCACCGGCGCCTACGGCGGCTACTTCGGGGCGGCGGCGGGCGTGCTGATGATGGCGCTGCTGACGGCCACCCTGACCACCCCGTTCGCCGTCACCAACGCCATCAAGAACACGGTGATGGAGGCCGCGAACGCCGTTGCCGCTCTGCTGTTCCTGCTCCGGGCCAGCCCGGACTGGCAGGCGATCGTGCCGCTGGCCATCGGCATGTTCGTCGGCGGCTACGTCGGCCCGGCCATCTTCCGGCGGCTGCGGGTGCCGCTGCTGCGCTGGCTGATCGGCGGGCTCGCCCTGCTGCTCGCCACCGTGCTGTTCCTGGAGGCCTACTTCGGGCTGTAAAAGGCCCACGGCCGGGCCGCCCGCCGCATCGACGGCGCGACCCGCCCCGCTCAGACCAGGTTGACGGGCTTCCCGGCGGAGAACGCCGCGATGTTGCCGAACACCTGGTGGACGCGGGTGGCGAGCGCCTCGGCGGTCGCGAAGCCGACGTGGGGCGTGAGCACGGTGTGGGGCGCCGCGAGGATGGGCGCGTCGGTCGGCAGCGGCGGTTCGCTGTCGAACACGTCGAGCCCGGCGCCGGCGATGCGACCCTCGGTCAGAGCCTGAGCGAGAGCGGCCTCGTCGACGACGGGTCCGCGGGCCGTGTTGACGAGGATGGCGCCGGGCCGCATCGAGGCGATCCCCTCGGCGCTGACCAGGTGCCGGGTCTGCGGGGTGGAGGCGACATGCACGCTCACGATGTCGGCCCGGCGCAGCAGCTCGCCGAGGGGCACGAATTCCACCCCGTCGATCTGGCGCGGCGTGCGGTTGTAGCCGAGGACGGTCGCCCCGAAGGCCCGCCCCAGTTCGGCCACGCGCCGCCCGATAGCACCGGTGCCGACCACGCCGAGCACCTTGCCGGCGATCTCCCGGCCGCCCAGCCCGGCTCCCGTGCCACCGGAGCGGACCGCCGCATCCGCTGCCGTCAGCTGGCGGTAGACGGCCAGGATGAGCCCGAAGGCGAGCTCCGCGACCGCCTCCTGGGAGTACCCGGGACAGTTGCTCACGGTGATGTCGTGCGCGCGGCAGTAGTCGAGGTCGACGTGGTCGACGCCCACGAAGGCCACCGAGATGAACTTCACGCGTGGGCACTGCTCCAGCACCGCCGTGCGCAGCGGCAGGTTGGCGATGACCAGGATGTCGGCGTCGCGTGCCCGCTCCACCAGCTCGGCGTCGTCACTGGGCCGCGAATCGTAGGCGACGACATCGGTACCCTGCGGGACCGCGGCGGCGATCTCCTGCTGCAACAGCTCGGCGGGGACGTTCAAGGACTCAAGGATCGCAATCTTCATTGATCTGCACCTCCATGTGCATGCGAAATGGCTTGACAGCCAACTCCAATGTACCGCGGCCCACCGGGTCCACCCGTCCGTGACGGAATGCGAAGCCTCAGACGGTGAGGTTCGGCGTCGCGGCTCCCTGCCAGATGGTGTCGAACGGGGCCGCCGAGTGCAGACGCCCGTGGATGCCCTGGGTGACGAAGTCTTTCGCCGTGCGGGCCGCCTGCCGCGGGGTGGCTCCCAGCGCGAGCGCCGCCGTGACGGCCGCCGCCAGCGTGCAGCCGGCCCCGGCCACGCTCACCTCGCCGACCTTCGGGACCCGCAGGAACTCGGGCTCTCCCCCGTCGTAGAACACGTCGACGGCGTCCTCGCCGCTCAGTCGCACCCCGCCCTTGGCCAGCACGGCGGCACCGGACCGGTCGTAGATGGCCTGGGCCGCGTCGGCGAGCTTCGCCTCGGAGTCGATGCCCCCGATGCCCGACAGCTGCTCGGCCTCGAACAGGTTCGGGGTGACGAAGGTCGCCAGCGGCAGGATCTCCGCCTTGAGCGCCTGGTCGGTGTCGAGCGCCGCGCCCGGCTCCTGCCCCTTGCAGATGAGCACCGGGTCGAGCACGACCCGGGAGAAGGGCCGCTCGTGCAGGCTGCTGGCGACCTGGCGGATGGTGTCGGGCGTGCCGAGCATGCCGATCTTCACCGTGTCGAGCAGGTCGGGCCCATAGGCCGCGGTGATGGCCTCCAGCTGAGCGGCGATCGTCTCGGGAGCGATCGGCACGAACCGGTGCGACCAGTCATGCTGCGGATCGAACGACACGATGCACGTCAGGGCGATCGAGCCGAAGACGCCGAAACGCTGGAACGTCTTCAGATCGGTCTGGGCGCCGGCGCCACCGGTCGCCTCCGATCCGGCGATCGTGAGGGCCAGGGACGGAACACTGGAGGATGCAGTCATGCGCCCAGTCTAGAGGGCGCCACCGGCATGATCGCGGCGCGTCGCCTCAGGGAGTCACAACCGTTCCGGCCGCCAGCGGCGCCAGCAGGTTGTCGGGATGCTGCCAGGCCGGCCCCGGGGAGACAGACACGGACACGCCCGCGGGGAGGCCGCTCAGCTGGAAGCGTCCGGTGGCCGTGCTCCGGTCAGCCGGGACGACGACGAACAGCTGCACCCGGGCCCACGCCGGGTCTTCGGCGGCCTCGCGGCCCCGGGAGCCGATCTGGGTGCCGTCGCGCGGCGCTGCCCAGGTGACCCCGACGGCGGCCGGCACCGTCGCCCACACTGACACCTCTCGGGGCCGCCCGTCCGCCCGCGGCACCTTCACCGTCAGGGACAGCGTCCCGTCGCTGAGCGCGGCCGCATCAAGGCGGGCGGACGGACGGGCGGCGGCGGATGCAGCGGATGCGGCGGAACCGGCAGCGGAACCGGTCGGAGCGGGCGACGCTCCCGAACCGCCCGTGCTCGGCCGAGGAGTCCCGGTGCCGGTCGTCGCCCCCGCCGCGGTCCCGCCCCCCACCCCCCCCCGAACCCGCCCCGCCCGGCCCCCCGCACGCCCCCCCCCCCGAGCGCGCCGGCCCCGCCCCCCCCCCCCCC
>JBDNYM010000003.1:0-83237 GCA_047722305.1 Pseudoclavibacter sp.
GCTCATCGCCGGGGCGGGGGCCGGCGATGCGGCCGCGGAGGCAGCGGCCTCGCAGGCCGTCCTGCTCGTGGCCGCCGGCGGGGCCGGGCTTTCCGCAATCGTCGCGGCGGTCAAATACCGCCGGCTCCGGGGCCAGCCGGGCTGAGCGGGCCGCCGGGCGACGATAGGCTCGGGGCAACGAGATCGCTTCGGAAGGAGACCCGCCCATGCCCGGATGGATCATCACGGCCATCGCCGTCATCGTGGTGCTGCTGCTGCTCGCCAAGACGTTCTTCACCGTCAAACAGCAGACCGAGGTGCTCGTGGAGCGTTTCGGGAAGTTCACCCGTGCGGCCGGTCCCGGGCTGCACATGAAGATCCCGTTCGTGGAGCACGTGGCGGGCCAGGTCAGCTACCGGGTCGACGACATCCCGGTGAAGATGCAGACCAAGACGAAAGACAACGTATTCGTCGACGTCAGCCTGTCCATCCAGTACCGGGCGGTGGACGGCCACGCCCGCGAGGCCTGGTACGGCCTGGACGACCCGGTCAAGCAGATCACCCAGTACGTGTACGACGCGGTGCGCGCGTTCATCCCCACCCAGAACCTCGACGACACCTTCGACCACAAGGACGAGCTGGCCGACCAGGTGGACCGGTCGCTCAGCGCCACGATGGCGGGCTACGGCTGGAGCATCGAGCGCGTGCTCGTCACCGACATCGACCCCGACGCGAAGGTCAAAGAGGCGATGAACAGCATCCAGGTCGCCCAGCGCGACCAGATCGCCGCCACCGCCCAGGGAGAGGCCAACAAGATCCGGGTCACCAAAGAGGCGGAGGCGCAGGCCGAGGCCGCGCGCCTGGCCGGCAAGGGCATCGCCGACCAGCGCATCGAGATCACCAAGGGGCTCACCGCCTCCATCCTGCAGGTCAAGGACGCCACCGACGGCCACGTCGACGAGACCAGCATCCTCAGTCTCCAGGTGCTCACCCAGTACACCGAGATGATGGAGCGCATCGGCCAGGCGGCGTCGAACTCGACGATCTTCCTGCCCGGCAGCCCGGACGGCGCCGGCCAGCTGCAGCAGGCGATCCGGGACGCGATGCTCACCTCGTTCGCCGCCCAGGGCCCGCGGCCGGGCCAGAAGTGACGGCGTCGAGGCCGGCGGCACCGGACCCGGCCGAGTCGGAACTGACCGTGCTGAAAGACCGAGGCCCGGTATATGCCCACTCCTGATTTCGTTCTCCGCCTGCGTCGTCGTATCGGTCACGACCCGCTGTGGCTGTCCGGCGTCACCGCCCTGATCGTGCAGGACGGGCAGGTGCTGCTGGTGCGGCGGGCCGACACCGGGGCGTGGACGCCCGTGACCGGGATCATCGAACCGGGGGAGCAGCCCAGCGTGACCGCGATCCGCGAGGCGCGGGAGGAGACCGGCGTGCGCATCCGGGTCGACCGCCTCGTGCGCGTCCGCACCCTGCCGCCGGTGACGTACCCGAACGGCGACCAGTGCCAGTACCTCGACGTGTGCCTGGCGTGCCATCCCCTCGGCGGGCAGGAGCCCCGCATCGGCGACGACGAAAACACCGACGCGGGCTGGTTCCCGCTCGACGCCCTGCCCGATGGCACTACCGAGCGGACTCGGAGCGACCTGGCGACACTGCTGCGGGGCGGGCCGGCCGTCGTCGGCTGAGCGCGCTGCGGCAATGGCACTGAGAGCCGACGCCGGTCCTCGCCGGGGGCCCAGGTACCATACCGGGGGCGGCCGCGGCTCAGGATGCGGCGCCTGCAGTCAGGGAAGGCCGTATGGAGATGTCGCAGACCGCGCTACCGCACACTGATCGAACCCCGGCGGTCGCGCCGGCGGGGACCGGCCCCGGCAACAGCGCTGGAAACGACGGCGCTGGGACGAACGCCGGGCCCGGGCCGAAGCCGGGCCTGCAGCGCGGCCTCGCCAACCGCCACCTGCAGCTGATCGCCATCGGCGGCGCGATCGGCACCGGGCTGTTCATGGGGTCGGGCAAGACCATCCACGTGGCCGGGCCGTCGGTGCTGCTCGTCTACCTGATCATCGGCGTGATGCTGTTCTTCGTCATGCGGGCGATGGGGGAGCTGCTGCTCTCCAACCTGCACTACAAGTCGTTCCGCGACGTGGTCGCCGACCTGCTGGGGCCGGCGTGGGGTTTCGTGGCCGGCTGGACGTACTGGTTCTGCTGGATCGTCACCGGCACTGCCGACATCGTGGTGATCTCCGGCTACGTCCGGTTCTGGTGGGCCGACCTGCCGTCGTGGATTCCGAGCCTCGCCACCGTGGCGCTGCTGTTCGCCCTGAACCTGGTCGCGGTGCGGCTGTTCGGGGAGCTCGAGTTCTGGTTCGCCGTCATCAAGGTCGTGGCCATCGTCGGCCTGGTGCTGCTGGGGGTGGGGATGGTGCTGCTGCACCACCAGGCGCCCGACGGGACGGTGGCCGCCTGGTCGAACCTCGTCTCCGACGGCGGCCTGTTCCCGCACGGCTTCACCGGCTTCCTGGCGGCCTTCCAGATCGCGTTGTTCGCCTTCGTGGGCATCGAGCTGGCCGGGACGGCGGCGGCCGAGACGAAGGACCCGGAGCACACCCTGCCCCGGGCGATCAACACGATCCCGATCCGCATCATCCTCTTCTACGTCTGCGCCCTCGCCGTCATCATGACGGTCACCCCTTGGCGGCACGTAGTGGCCGACGCCAGCCCGTTCGTGCAGATGTTCGCTCTGGCCGGGCTGCCGGCGGCGGCGGGCATCGTGAACTTCGTGGTGCTGACCTCGGCCGCCTCATCGGCCAACAGCGGCCTATATTCCACTACGCGCATGCTTTACGCCTTGGGGCTGGAGGGGACGGCGCCGCGCCCCTGGGGGCAGCTGAACGGGCGGGGGATCCCCGCGCGCGGCCTCGTGTTCTCCGCCTGCTGCCTGCTGCCCGGCGTGGCGCTGGTCTACGCGGGCACGTCGGTGATGGCGGCCTTCACCCTGGTGACCACCATCGCGTCGGTGCTGTTCATGGTGGTCTGGAGCCTCATCCTCATCTCGTACCTCGTGTACCGGCGGCGGCGCCCGCAGCTGCACCGCGCCTCCACCTTCCGGGTGCCGGGCGGCTCCGCGATCTGCGTGGTGGTGCTCGCGTTCTTCGCCGCCATGGTGGTCGTGCTGCTGATGGAGCCCGACACCCGCCGGGCGCTGCTGTTCACGCCGATCTGGTTCGCGGTGCTGGGCGTGGCCTGGTGGATGCTGCGGCGGCGACAGGTCTCGGCGCCGGTTCGGGCACTGGCCGGGGCTGAGGACGGGCCGGCGCCGGCTGGACGGCACGCCGCCGCGGATCGCGGCCCGGACCCGGCCGCCGCGCCCGAGTCGCCGGCTGGCGGTGCCGCTCCCGGCCCGGACCGGGCGTCCGCCGGCACTCAGCCGGAAGCGCAGCCGCCGCTCGCTCCGGACCCCGATGACATCGACCCGCTGGCACTGGTGCTGGTAGTGGAGCACCGCAAGACCCGCGAGGGCGAGGCGGTGGCCGGCGCCGAGGACATCTTCGACGCGGCCGCCGCCGGCATCGACCGCATCCTGCGCAGTGACGACCCGCGGGTGCAGGAGCGGGTGCGGGCCTGGAACTCCGACAAGATCCGCAAGATCGTCAAGCGCGCCCGCAACAAGGCGTGGAGCGACATCCTGGCCCTCGACCTGCCGCATCTGGTCGCGGAGGCCGGGGATGCGCGCGTCGCGGTGTTCGCCCCGCTGCGTCCCAGCGAGTACCCGCAGCCGCTCGCCCGCGCCCAGGTGTCCGGGCTGGAGGCTCCGCATCGTCGCGGCCCGCTGCCCGCGGCGCTGCGCGTGCATGTCGATCCGGCCCTGCACATGTCCACCGGCAAGACCGTGGCCCAGCTCGGGCACGCCGTGCAGCTCTTCGCCGCCCAGTGCCCTGCGGCCGCCGCGGTGTGGCGGGCGCAGGGGGCCCGGGTGGATGTGGTTGCCGGCATCCCCGACGGCCCGCTCGCCGTGGTGGTGCACGACGCCGGCTACACCGAGGTGCCGCCCGGGTCGCTCACCGCCGCCATCGCCGCGGGAGACGTGCCGTATGCGGATGCGCCCGTGCCGGATGCCGCCGAGGGCGCTGCCGCCGCTGATGCCGGCGCCGTTGCCGACGCCCTGCCGGAGACGAGCTGCGACGGTGACTGAGCAGATCGAGGCGGCGCCGTCCGGCGTACCGGCTTCCCGACCGGTCGTCCCCGTGCGCGTCCGCCGCCGGTGGGTGGTGGTGCTCGCCATCGCCCTGACCGCCGTCAACCTGCGGGGCGCGGCCACGATCTTCTCCCCGGTGTCGGCCCAGATCGCCGGGCAGCTGCGTCTGAATGAGGTTGCGGTCGGCTTCCTCGGCACCATGCCGCAGCTGCTCTTCGCCTTGAGCGGGGTCATCGCCCCGTGGCTGATGGCGCGCTGGGCCCTCGAGAAGGTCACCGTGCTGGCGCTCGTCATCGCGGCGGCCGGCCAGCTGACCCGCCCGTTCCTGGGCGGCGGGGTAGGCTTCCTGGCCTTCAGCGCGATCGTGTTCGTCGGCATCGGGATCGGCAACATCGTGCTGCCGCCCTTGGTGAAGCGCTATTTCCCCGACCGCATCGGCACGATGACGGGCCTGTAGTCGGCGCTCATCCCCACCAGCGCCGCGGTGCCGCCGCTGTTCGTGGTGGTGCTCGCCCAGGCCGTCGGCTGGCGGATGGCCCTGGCCTCGTGGGGGGCTGCCGGCCCTGGTCGCCGCCGCCGTCTGGGCGTGGGTGTGGTGGCGGCAGATGGGCGCCCTCGACCGGCTCCGCGACCGGGCGCAGACCGGTGCTGCGGATAGCTCTGAGGACAGAGCTGGGGCCGCACCGGGGGCGGCGCCGGGTGCGGCCCGTCCCCACGGCACCGTGCCGGGGCTGTCGTTGTGGCGCTCGCAGGTGGCCTGGGGAATGGTCGGCATCATGGCGCCGCAGTCGCTGATCGCGTACGCCCTCTTCGCCTGGCTGCCCGCCGTGCTGCGCGACGCCGGGTTCAGCGCGGAGACGGCGAGTCTGCTGCTGAGCCTCTTCTCCGGGATCGGTCTGGCGCTGGGGTTCGTCGTCGCACCGCTCACGGCCCGCCTCCGGCGCCCCTACGCGCTGGTGCTGGTGTCCACCGCCCTGTTCGCGACCGGATTGATCGGGCTGGCGGCGCTGCCGCGGCCCGCGCTGCCCGCCTGCGTCGCCCTGGTGGCCATCGGCCCGCTCACCTTCAACATGGCGCTGGTGCTGGTCAACCTGCGCACCCGCACGGGGCGCGGCTCGGCCGCCCTGTCGTCGTTCATGCAGGGACTCGGCTACCTGTTCGCGTCAGCGGGGCCGTTCGTGTTCGGCCTGATGCACGTCGCCACCGGGTCCTGGACGGCTCCGCTCCTCTTCCTCGCGGCCGTGGCGCTGGTGCAGCCCCTGTTCGGGTGGTGGGCGACCCGCGAGCGCTTCGTCGAGGACGAGGTCGAGACGGAAGCCGCTGGTCAGCGGCCAGAGCGGGGATAGGATCGCCGGCGTGCGCATCTGGAGCCTCCATCCCGCCCTCCTCGACCGGCAGGCGCTGGTGGCCTGCTGGCGGGAGACCCTGCTCGCCCAGGCCGTGCTGCGGGGAGCGACCACCGGCTACCGGTACCATCCGCAACTCGACCGGTTCCGCGCCCGCCCGGAGCCGCTGGTCGCGATCGCGACCTATCTGGACGGCCTGGCCGTTGAGGCGGACGCCCGCGGGTACCACTTCGATCGCCGGCGCATCGTCGCCTCCCCAGACCGGGCGCTGTCGATCCCGGTGACCGGCGGACAGGTGCGGATCGAGTGGAGACACCTGCTGGGGAAGCTCGAGGCCCGCTCGCCGGAACGGTTCGCAGCCGAGCGGGATCTCTCCCCCCGTCCCCACCCGCTCTTCCGGGAGGTGCCGGGGGACGCGGAGCCCTGGGAACGCCTCGGCTGAGCCCCATCCTGCCTCCACCCGTGTTGCGTTTTGTTGCCAGGTGTTACCTCCGGTTGCGGCCCGCCCGACGGCTCTGCCCGGCCCTCGCTAGCTTGGGCACACCGAGCTGATGGAGGAAGACATGACCACGACCGAAACCGCACCCGACGCCGCCGCGCCCCGTCCCGACCCGTTCACGCCGGAGGTGATCGACGGCAGTTCGGAGAGCCGTCCGAACATCTTCGAATCCCGGCTGGCGCTGCTGCACGCGGCGCTCACCACCGCGGATCCGGGACGCGCGCTCTCGATCGGCTCCGGCACCGGCTCGTTCGAGGAGCAGCTGCGCGAGCGCTTCGGGCTGCAGGTCGAGAAGGCGGTCGAGCCCTCCGAGAACCTGGCCGCCAAGGCGCGCACCCGCGGGCTCACCGTCGAGGTGGCCAAGGGGCAGGACCTCCGCTTCGACCCCGCGTCGTACGACACGATCTATTACCACGGCTCGAGCTTCGGGTTCATCCCCGACGACGAACTGGAGCCGACGTTCCGCCGCAACTTCGACGCCCTGCGCCCGGGCGGGCGGCTCGTGCTCACCGACGTGCCGAAGGAGAGCCCGCTGGGCATCCTGCTGTTCACCCTGCAGCGCAACCCCGACCTCGACACGGAGATCTACGACGACCTCATCTCGGGCACGTCGTTCTTCAACTACCGCACCCACACCTACAAGCCGAACTGGCATCGCACCGGCTACTACATCGAGCTGCTGACCCGCATCGGCTTCGCCGACCTCGCGTTCAAGCAGACCGTGCTGGCGAACCCGCCCTACCAGGACGATCGGGTGGAGGACCCCATCGACGGGTACGACAAGGGCAATTACATCGCGATCATCGCGCAGAAGCCGAACCGGGAGGCCCGGCGATGAGCCGCCTGATCACTTCGGAATCGGTCACCGAGGGCCACCCGGACAAGGTCGCCGACATCGTCTCGGACGCGCTGGTCGACGCCTATCTGGAGGCCGACTCCGATTCGCGCGTCGCGGTCGAGACCGCCGTCAAGGACGGGCTGGTGCTGCTGGCCGGCGAGGTGTCGGCCCCGGTGACTCTCGACCATGTGGCGATCGCCCGCCAGGCCATCCGCGACATCGGCTACACCACCGCCGAGTCGGGCATCGACCCGGACGGCGCCGGCGTGATCAACAACATCCGCCCGCGCGTGTTCGACAACTCGACCGGCGACTTCGGGGACACCGACGGCCTGTCGAAGGATGACGCCTACAACACCTTCGGCGGCGACCAGGGCGTCATCATCGGCTACGCCTCCGATGACACGAAGGCCTATCTGCCGCTGCCGATCGCGGCCGCCAACCAGCTCACGCTGCGCCTGGCGCGAGCGCGCCACGACGGGACCGTCCCGCTGCTGCGCCCCGACGGCAAGGTGCTCGTCACCGTCGAGTACGACGAGCGGCTGCACCCGCTGCGCTTCCACACCGTGCTGGTGTCGGCGCAGCACCGTCCCGATCTGCCGCTGGACGAACTGCGCGCGCAGGTGCGGGCCGAGGTGGTCGAGCCGGTGCTCGCCCAGTATGACGTGCCCTCCGCTGACGCGAACATCGTCGTGAACCGGGCCACGTTCATCGGCGGCGGTCCCAAGGCGGACGCCGGGGTCACCGGCCGCAAGATCATCGTCGACACCTACGGCGGCTTCGGCGGCCACGGCGGCGGCGCCTTCTCGGGGAAGGACCCGCGCAAGCCCGATCGGTCGGCGGCCTACGGGGCGCGCTGGGCGGCGAAGAACATCGTCGCCGCGGGGCTGGCCCGGCGCGCCCGCGTGGCGCTCGGGTACCTGTGGCGCACGGCGCAGCCGGTCTCCATCGATGTGGAGACCTACGGCACCGAGACCGTCGACCGGGAGCGCATCCAGCGGGCGGTGGAGCGGACGTTCGACTTCCGCCAGCTGGCCATCATCGACCGGCTCGACCTGCGACGGCCCATCTACCGTCCGACCGCTGCCGGCGGCCATTTCGGCCGGGACAAGCCCGACTTCACCTGGGAGCGCACCGACCGGGTCGAGGAACTCCGGGCGAATCTCTAGAGCGGATGCGGGCCGCCGCGCGCGGATCCGCCGGCGCCGCGTCCCCGCGCATGCGCGATGATCCGGGCCCGCTGCTGGGCGGCTTTGAGAACGTCAGCCGCGTCCCCGCACGTGCGCGATGATCATCGCCGCAGCCGGCTCGGGGGTGCGGATCATGGCCTCGTGCCCCCGGCCCGGGATCTCCTGCATCCGTCCGTCGGGGAGGAGGCCGGTGGCGTGCCGCACCCAGTCGCGCGGGCACACCCAGTCGTTCTCGCCTCGCAGCACCAGGGTGCGAGCGGGGACGCGGGGCAGGACGTCCTCGATGCGGTGGGCGAGCATCATCCGCAGCTTGCGCAGGTACCAACGCGGTCCGGCTTTCGCGTATTGCCACAGGCCGAGGGCCAGCACCTTGGGGCTCTCGACGGCGAGGTCCTGCACCATCCGCCACGCCTGCCAGGCGGCGGTGCACTCCCGCGGGTTGACCGTGGGGGCGATGAGGACGGCGCGGCTGGCGATGCCCGGATGCCGGGCGATCGCCTCCGCGACCACCTGGGTGCCCATCGAGTGGCCGACCAGCACCGGGTCGGCCACCGGCAGGGTGCGGACCAGCGCGGCGACCAGGTCGCCGGTGGCGGGGATGTCTCGGGCGCGCTCCGGCTCGGGTGCGTCGCCGAAGCCAGGCAGGTCGACGGCGAACACCGGTCCTTCGCGGCCGAGGACGGCGGCGAGGCCGTCGAATACGCGGCGGCCCATCCCGATGCCGTGCACCAGCATGAATGGGGTGCCGTCGGCGCGTCCGCTGCGGGTGACCACCATCTCGGCGCCGTCATCCTCGAAGAGGAACGTTCCCGGCTGGGGGCGGCGGGCGGCGGCTGACATGGGTCCAGGATAATTCCGCCGCCCGGTGCCCCCGCTCGGCGCTTTCCGATCAGCCGCTCGGTGCGGGGGGAGGCGTCGCGGTCGGAGCGTCGACGGTCTCCGGCTGGCTTTCATCGGGACCGGGGCCGGGCGTCGGCGGCACCGCGCGGCGGCGCTCCCAGTACCCGAGCACGATCGCCCCGACCCCGACCAGCTGCGCGGCGATCATCACGAACACGCCGAGGAACGGGACCGCGAGGCCGAGCGCGAGCAGCGGCGCGCCCACCAGGGCCTGCAGATACGGGTTGCTGCGGCGCAGCACCAGTCGGCCGATCAGGTGCGCCGAGACGACCAGGCCTGCGACGGCCAGCAGCAGTGCGCCGAGCCCGAGCAGCACGGCCACGGGCAGTCCGATCACGGTCGCGGCGGCGGCGAACGCGGCGGCCGGGATGGCGACCATCAGGACCAGGCCCGCCAGCGCACTCCAGCCGATCCGGTGCCACGCGATCGAACCGGCCCGGGCCAGGGCCGTCGGTGCGAGCAGCGTGGACAGGATCACGATGGCCAGCAGGGCGGCCATCGCGTAGAGCGTCCCCAGCAGCCACCATCCGAACCGCTGTCCGGCGGTCGGCTGGGCTCGCTGCGCGGACTGGGACCGGTGGAACTCCGTCCGGCCGCCGACGGTCGCGCCGTTGCTGCGGGTGAGCTGGCGGTCGGAGGTGTAGGCCAGGTCGCGGCCGATCGAGCCGGACAGGCTGAGTCGGCCGGCGGCCGTCACGTCGCGGCCGACGCTGCCCTCGATCGTGACGGTCGATCCGGCGAGGACGGCGTCGCGGCCGACGGTGGCATCGGGCCCGATCGTGACATCCGCTCCGGCGAGGGTGACGGACCCGTCCACTCGGCCGGCGACGTCCACCGACTGCCCGGCGGCGCGCACGTCGCCGTTCACCGTGCCGGTGATGTCGATGGTCTGGGCCGCTCCGAGGATGTCACCGCGGACGGTGCCGGTCACGTGGACGGTCTGGCCGGCGACGTAGAGGTCGCCGTTGACCGTGCCGGTCACGTTGACGGCCTGCCCGGCTCCGAAAGCGGGGCCGTCGGTGTCGCCGATGGTCTGCGTCCCGGGCCCGGCGGCGCCGGTCGCGCCCCAGGCCGCCGCTGGCGCGAACATCGCCAGGGCGAGTGCCAGCAGCATGGCGAAGACGCCGATCAGGAGGCGGGGAAGAGGGCGTCGCGCCGTGAGCGTGCGGCCGGCCGGTGCGCTCGTCGAACAGTGCGGTCGAGGCCGCGGGGGCGTCATCGTCTCCATAGGACCAGCCTATGGCCGACGTCGAGCCGACACACGCGGACAGCGGCGACGAGCCTGATCTTTCGGTGGATTCGAAGGAAGGCTTTCCCTATGAGTGTGGTCGGCTCCTGGCCGGCATCCTACGAGCGCGCCTCCATCGGGGCGGACAGTGGCTGACTCGGTGCGGTGGCGGGAGCGCTCGGCAGTGCATTGACCGCCCGGATGAGTTGGTGGAGTCGGCCGATCTGCCGCGGGCTCGGCTGCAGGGCGAGCCGCGGCAGGGACAGGCGGTCCTGGTCCTTCACCTCGGGGCGCAGCGGGTGCGTGCGCACGATCCCGAGTTCGGGGGAGAGGAAGCGGAAGTCGCGGTTGAGCTGCGCGAGCTCGGCGTCCGTCGGCTCGGCGCGCAGGCGCAGGATGAGCCGCGATCCGACCCACCGCAGCGAGTCGTAATTGCGCCAGAACCCGGAGATCTCCTCGACCGCGGCGTCCACAGAGTCGGTGATGAGCACCCGGTCGAGATCGTCGGCGGAGATCACGCCCGACGGGATCAGCTGCTCGTCGGCGAACCGGCGCAGCCCCGACCAGAAGCTCTCCACCGGATGCGTGCGCCCGCCGTCCGCGTCCGTCGCCGCGTCCTGCGCGTCCACCGGCCGGTCCAGCAGCACGATCGGCGTGGGGCTGCCCTTGCCGGTCTGCTGCAGGGTGAGCAGCTCGAACAGCTCGTCGAGGGTGCCGAAGCCTCCCGGCACGCACACGAACCCCTTCGACTCCTTCACGAGCATCAGCTTGCGGGTGAAGAAGTACTTCATCGTGACGAGGTTGCCGGCGTCGGCGAACGTGGGGTTGGGGGCCTCGAAGGGGAGCCGGATCGACACCCCGATCGAGTGGTCGTCGCCGGCGCCCTCCGCGGCGGCCCGCATGACGCCGGGCCCTGCGCCGGTCACCACCATCCAACCGCGGTCGGCCAGGCGGGATGCGACCGCCCGGGTCATCCCGTAGATCACATCGTCGGGCTGCGTGCGGGCTGAGCCGAAGACCGTGACTTTCGGCCGGCCGCGGTACTGGGCGAACAAGGAGAAGGCCTCGCGCATCTCGGCCAGCGCCGTGGAGGCGATCTTCAGATCGAGCCGGTCGGCGCCGTCCTGACCGACACCGACGCCGTCGGCGAGGATGCGCTCCACCAGATCGGCGTTGGCCGGCATCGCCGCGGCCTCGACCACATCTCTCAGGGCGCGGTCGAGCAGGGTCTCGGAGGCGTCGTCGGAAGGGGATGAGAATGCGTCGTGTGTGGTCACCCCGCCAGCATGGCACGACCGTCTGACTTGGGCATGAACGCGACTGAGCGTGGTGGAGGCGACCGGTTCCCCTCCCCGCTCTGCTGCGCCGTCCGGGCACCCGTCTCAACTCGCAGCGCGCAGCAGCCCCTCCAATACGTCCACGCCGATGGCGATGCTGCGCTCGTCGGCGTCGAACCGGTCGTTGTGGTGCGGCGCCGGGCTCGCGCAGCCGACGTTCAGGTAGGCGCCGAGCCCGCCCCGCTGCTGCGTGTTGCGGATGAGCAGGTGGGCGTCGTCGCTGCCGAGGCCGGGGGCGGTGCGGATGACCGACTCGACGCTCGGGCAGCCGCCGGCGACGGCCGCGATAGCGTCCACGAGCTCGTCATCGGGGCGCAGCGTGCAGGCACGGCCGGTGATCTGGTGGGTCTCGTCCACCTCGTAGGCGGCGGCGGTGTGCACGATCATGTTCTCGACCCGGCGCACCAGCTCGACGAGCACGTCGTCGTCGTCCGCCCGGGCCTCGCAGGCCAGCGCGGCGTGGGCGGGCACGATGTTCACGTTGTCGCCGCCGTCCAGGGTGCCGACGTTGAGGCGCGTGTCGGCGGTGCTGAAGCGCGGCAGCGACATGATGCCGAAGGCGGCGGCGGATGCGGCCAACAGCGCGTTGCGCCCCGCCTCGGGGGCGGCCGAGGCGTGCGAGGCGCGGCCGGCGAACTCGACGTGCAGCTTGTTCGTGGCCATGCCGCCGACGCTGCTGGCCACGAACGACCCGACCGGCAGGTTCCCCATCACGTGGATGGCGAGCATGCGGGTGACGTCGTCGGTGGCATGGGCGTCGAGGATCGTCTGCGCGCCGCGGACCCCCTCCTCGGCCGGTTGGAAGACGACTTTGAGCGTGCCCGGGAAGCGGTGGTCCGACAGCCGGTTGAGCAGCTCGACGCCGATGGCGGCGTGGCAGTCGTGGCCGCAGGCGTGCATGGCGCCGGTGGCGGAGGCGAACCCCTCGTGGGCGGGGAAGTGCCCGGAGTCGGCGGCCTCGCGGATCGGCAGGGCGTCGATGTCGGTGCGCAGCCCCCACACCGGACCGGGGCGATCCCCGGCGAGCTCGGCGATGATGGCGGTGCCGTGGTCGCGGAAGAACGCGGCGTCGGTCGCGTCCAGCCCATCGGCGACGGCCAGCTCGAACCAGTGCTGCCGGGCGGCGGCGTCAGGATAGGCGCCGACGCGGCTGACGTCCTGCGCGTCCTCGCCCAGGATGAGGCGGACGGGCAGGCGGGAGAGCTCGCGTTTGATCCGCACCGCCGTCCCGATCTCGCAGAAGGCCGGCTCGGCGTGCGCGTGCAGTTCGCGGCGGAACGCGACGGGGTTGAAGGCCGGGGTGGTCGCAGTAGCGGACTCGGCGGCGGTCATCAGGCGGCCTTCGGCTCGGCGCGGAGGGCGAGCTCGGCGAGCAGGGCGGCCTGGTCGGCCAGGACGGAGTCGTCGAACACCGCGGTCGGGGCATGGTTGCTGGGCTGGGCCCGGAAGTCGCCGTCCGCTGGAGCCGCCGACAGCAGGATGAACGCCCCCGGCACCTGCTGGAGTACGTACGAGAAGTCTTCCGAGGCGGTGCCCGACTCCGGCATCTCGAACAGGCGTTCCGGCCCGAAGAGGTCCTCGACGGCGGCGAAGGCCCGCTCGGCGGCGGCCGGGTCGTTGATGGTCGCCGGGTACAGGTGATCGAGCCGGTAGTCGGCCTTGACCCCGTGGGCGGTGGCGATGCCCTCCAAGAGCGGAGGGATCGTCTCGAAGAGGCGCTGCTGGGTCTCGGACGAGAAGGAGCGGATCGTGGCCTCGAAGTGGGCGGTGTCGGGGATGACGTTGCGGGCGATCCCCGCCCGGACGAGCCCGACCGTGATGACGGCCGGGTCGAAGAAGTCGATCTTGCGCGAGACCAGCACCTGCGTGTCGAGCACCATCTCGGCGGCGGCCATCACCGGGTCGGCCGATTTGGACGGTGCCGAGCCGTGTCCACCCCGGCCCACCACCGTGACGTCGAGGGTGTCCGAGGCGGACATGATGGCGCCGCCGCGGGTGCTGAACGTGCCGGTCGGATGCCCCCCGGTGAACACGTGGATGGCGTAGGCGGCGTCGGCGCGGCGGCCGGCGGCGTCGAGGACACCTTCCTCGATCATGAGGGTCGCCCCGCCGTCGGCCTCCTCTCCAGGCTGGAACATGAACACGACGTCCGCGGTGAGGCGGTCGACGAAACGGCTGAGCGCCCGTGCGACACCGACCAGGCCGCTCATGTGTAGGTCGTGGCCGCAGGCGTGCATGGCGCCGTTGGCGCTGGCGTAGTCGACGCCGCTCTTCTCCTGCTCGGGGAGGGCATCCATGTCGCCGCGCAGCAGCACCACCGGACGGCGCGTCCCGGCCGGCAGCGGGGCCTGGCCGCGCAGCACCGCGGTGATGCTGGAGAGCTGCTGGCCGAGCGTGATTTCGAGGGGGAGGCCTTTTAGCGCTTCCAGGAGGCGCGCCTGGGTGTGCGGCAGGTCGAGGCCGACCTCGGGGTCGCGGTGCAGCTCGCGCCGCAGGGCGACCAGTTCCGGCTGGATGCCGGACAGGTACGAGAGAAGGTCGCCACCCGAAGTGGAGGATGCGGACGGGGCGGTTGGTGTGGACGGGCGTGATGCGGGCATGGGGGATCCTTCCAGGTGCTTCGCTTCAAGGAGACGCCCCGAATATTTCGGGGGTGTTTCGGGATATGGGTAACGGTTGCAGTGGACGTTCGGACAAAACGAAGTTTCGAATATTTCGAATATCTGGCAGACTTGGGATATGAACACTCGTAACCCGAGCGACCGGCGTTCCTCTCCTCGTCCTCAGACATTCACCCCGGTACTGGGCGAGGGTGAGGCGGAGCTGGTGCGTTTCGCTGAACTCGTGGAGACATATGCGAACGATGGTCGAGGCCCCGCCTCGATCGTGTCTGCGTCGGGGGAGCGGGAGGAGATTCCAGAGCAGCTGGTAGAAGTTCTCCGACAGGCCGCCCGGGCCCTGGCCAGTGGTCGCGGGGTGACGATCGTTCCTACAGCCACGGAGCTCACCACACAGGCGGCGGCAGATTTCCTCGGCATCTCGCGTCCGACGCTGGTGAAACTCCTGGAACGCGGCGACATCCCTTTCGATCTGGTCGGTCGTCATCGCCGTGTTCGCCTCGATAGTCTGCTGGTCTACCGTGACAAATCCGCTCAACGCCGTCAATCCCGACTGAAGAAACTCGCGAGGCACGCCCAAGCATCCGGGCCGGAGACAGTCGTCGGGGTGTCGTTACAGCGAAGCGGAGAAATGGCAGACGCGAGCGCCTCCGAGAGTCCTGAGCCGACTGCGGGCTGATGGCGTTCCCGGTCTTCCTGGACACCTGCGTCCTCTATGGTGCGACGCTGAGCGACTTCTTGCTGTGGCTCGCGGACTCCGGCACGTATCGCCCGCTGTGGTCACGAGGGGTGCTCGATGAGCTGAGAGCGAATCTGCGAGAGCACGCCGCATCGGAGGAGCAGATCGAACCGCGTCTGGACCGTGTGGCGGTGATGGAGGAGGAATTCCCCGACGCTCTCGTCTCCGGGTACGAGTCGCTGATCCCGAGGATGCACTGCGACCGGAAGGATCGTCATGTACTGGCCGCCGCAGTGCGGGGAAACGCCCAGCTGTTGGTGACGTTCAACCTCAAAGACTTCCCTGCGGCTTCAGTCGACGAGTTCGATCTGACGGTCAGGCATCCCGACGATTTCCTGCTCGATCAGCTCGATCTCTACCCAGGGCGGACGACAGCCGTAGCCGGCCAACTGCTGTCCCTGTATCAGAGCCCTCCTCTCGATCTGGATGGTCTCGTCCTGCAGCTCATTCGCGCGGGCGTTCCGAGGTTCGCCCGTGCACTCGGGGCGTTCTTCGAATAGCCCGCGCTCATCAGGAAGATGCCTCATGCGGATGCCCCATGCGCATGCGGGGCCCCTGCACCGCGCCGCAGTCGGGGCCCCAACTCTGGATGCACCCCCCTCTCCTACGATGGACTCATGCCCGATGCGTCCGACCTGCCCTTATCCTCATGGCGCTTCGCCGGCACCCTGCGCTCGTATCAGCGGGACATCCTCGACCGAGTCGCGCTGCCTGCGGAGCGCCTGCACATCGTGGCGCCCCCGGGCGCGGGCAAGACGCTGGTGGGGCTGCTGCTGGCCATGCGGGATGGCCGGCGTGCGATGGTGTTCGCTCCGACGGTGACGATCCGTCGGCAGTGGGCGCGTACCGCCCGTACGCTGGTGCCGGCAGCCGCGGCCCCAGCGGACGCGCCGGGAGCGAGCGGCAGCACGGGTCCGGTCGCCGAACCGGAAGCCCGCAGTGCGGCAGGCACGGATGCCGCTCCAGGGGGTTCGGTGAGCGAAGCCCCCGAGCACCCCGCCGACTTCACGGCGCTGACCTATCAGATGATCAGCGTGGTGGGAGACTCCAGCCCATTCGATGCGCTCGCGCGCGAGACCTGGGTCTCCGAGCTGGTCGCCGCGGGCCGCGCCGAGGATGAGGCCCGGGCCTGGGTCGACGGGCTGGAGCAGCAGAATGCCACGGCCTGGCGGGCCGGAATCCGGCGGCGGGCGGCGCGGGCGCGCAAGGCGTCGGTGGCCGACGATCCGGAGGCGATCGCCCGGGTACTGCATCCGAATGCGGTGGCCCTCATCGACCTGCTGGTGCGGGACGGGGTGCGCACCGTCATCCTGGATGAATGCCACCACCTGCTCGACCACTGGGCGCTCGTCGTGCGTTACCTGGCCGCCCGCATCAGGGCCACCGGCGACCGGCCGCTGCTGATCGGCCTCACCGCCACACTGCCCTCTGATGATGACCCGCACTACGACAACTATGCCGACCTGCTGGGGCCGGTCGACTACGAGATCCCCACGCCGGCCGTGATCCGGGAGGGGAACCTGGCGCCGAGCCGCGACATCGTCTGGTTCACGGAGCCCACCGGCGACGAGCGCGCGTTCCTGCGCCGGCAGGATGCGGCCCTGCGCGACCTGCTCACCGGCACGCTCGCCACGGACGACGGTCGCGCCTTCCTGCACGAGGTGCTGCTGCCCCCAGCTCCGGATCAGGAAGAGGGACAGGATGCGTCCGACGTCGACGCCGCCATCGGCCGCGCCTTCGATGGCGACTTCGCGCTGGCCGCCAGCGTGTCGATGGTGCTGTCCGAGATCGCCCCCGGCGACCCGCTCGTCCCGCACCTGCCCGCGGCGGCGCGTCGTGCGCCGCAGGCCGACGACCTGTTCACCGTGGTGGCGCGCTATGCCCTGGGACGCATCCTGCCCGACCCGGCGCGAGCGGCGGAGTGGCAGAGCACCCGGCGCGTGCTGGCCGACTTCGGCTACCAGCTGACCGACCGGGGGATGCGCCGCGGGCGCAACGCGGTGGAGCAGCTGCTGGCCACCTCGGCCGCGAAGGACGCCGCGGCCGTCCAGATCCTGCATCACGAGCTCTCCGGCGACGCCGGCGACCGGGTGCGCGCCGCGGTGGTCACCGATTTCGCGAGTCACGGCAACGCGCGCGGCAACGGCTCGGAGCGGGATGGCGCGCTGCGCTGCTTCGCGACGCTGGCCGGCGATCCGGTGGTGGCGTCCCTGAATCCGGTGCTCGTCACCGCCCAGCACCTGCGGGCGTGCGCGGCGACGGCGGATGCGCTCGCCGTGCGCCTGGGCGACCTCACTGGCGCAGCGGTGACGGTGGCCGTGCGGGACGGGGACGTGGCCGTGCTGCAGGCCGAGGTGTCGTCGTCGGCGATCATCTCGGCCCTGAACGTGCTGGTGACCTCGGGGGAGGTGCGCGTGCTGGTCGGCACCCGCGGGCTGCTGGGCGAGGGGTGGGACTGTCCGGCCCTGAACACGCTCATCGACCTGACTGCGACGGCGACGTCGGCGGCCACCCAGCAGCTGCGCGGCCGCACGCTGCGGCTCGACCCCGCCTGGCCGGGCAAGGTGGCGCACAACTGGACGGTCACCTGCCTGCTGCCCGCGCGCCTGCGACTGGATGGAAGCTCGGAGCTGCGGCGCCTGGACCGCAAGCACGAGCACCTGTGGGGCGTGGACCTCGGCAGTCGCCGGGAGATCGTCACGGGGCTGCGCCCCGCGCTCACCGCGCAGCAGATGCTCGGGCTCATCGCCCCAGAACCGATGAAGCGTCCCAGTGCCGACAAACTGACCCGGCTGACGCTGGACGAGCTGGAGCCGCGTGCCGAGACCTGGACGCGGTGGGGCGTCGGGCAGCCGTATGCGGACGTGGAGGGCGACGAGGTCTCGGTGCCGGACCCGAAGAAGGGCGTGGCGCCGTTCCGCACCGGGCTGACCCTTGTCGGGGTGGTGCTCGTGCTGCTCGCGGTGTTCTTCGGCGCGGCCGTGCAGCTCAGCCAGGTGCTGTGGCTCTCGCCTGCGGCCCGGGAGGCGAGTCCGCATGGGACGGCGGCGCTGACGGTGCTCCTGGTAGTGGTGGCGGTGGTGCTGGTCTGGAGGCCGTTGGCCGGCGTGCTCCGTGCCGTGCGGAGGCGGGCGTGGCCGCAGACCGTGTACGTGGGGGCGGTGCAGGCCATCGCCGACACCTTCGCCGACGAGGGGAAGATCCGGCGCATGAGTCCGGCGAACGTCAGCGTCGAACCTCTCGTCAACGACGGCGGCAGGCACATCCAGTACGACGTGGGGGTCAACGGCGGCAGCGAAGCCGAACGCCGCCTGGTGGCGGACGCCGTCGCCGAGCTGTTCGGCCCGGTGGAGCGTCCCCGCTTCCTGCTGCGAGTGGACCGGGGCCCGGTCACGTTCGGCACCCTGCTCACCAACGGGGTGCTCGCCTTCGTGGATCGGCTGGTGCCGCGCGCCGTGCTGCTGCCCGTTCCCGCTGAGATCGGACGGCGGCGCGAGACCGCCGAGCGCTTCGCCCGGCACTGGGCGCGGGGGAACGGGCCGTGCCAGCTGCACGAGCTGCGAGGCGCCGAGTCTGTGGCGCTGCTGGCCCGGGCGCGGCGCGGGCAGCGGGACGTGCCGGGGCGGCGGCGGGTGTGGGCGTAGGGGCTTGCCCGTGAGTGGCTCTGTCTGGGTATCTGCGGCATACATGTGAACATGTCTACGAACGTCGTCAGCGTCCGGTTGCCTGAAGACCTCAAGCAGCGCCTTGACCGTCTGAGCATGCACACGGGCCGGCCTGCTGCGTTCTACGTGCGGGAGCCCTCGAAGAACCGCTGGGGAATTGGAGACGGCGCTGGCCAGGCGGAGGCAATCCGAGCTGGCCGCGAGCCCACGGCATCGCTCGATGAGGTTCTGGGTGAACTCGGCATCTCCCCGGAGGAGATCCAGTGTCTGCCGCGGTCTGATGCGTCGATAGGGCGGCAACGTCATCCCTGCCTCTT
Source organism: Pseudoclavibacter sp. (assembly GCA_047722305.1). GTDB lineage: Bacteria > Actinomycetota > Actinomycetes > Actinomycetales > Microbacteriaceae > JAKVJE01. The sequence continues at coordinate 18,858 of JBDNYM010000003.1, forward strand.
CGCCACGGCCCTGGGAGCCTCGGTTCAGCAACGACGCACGACGGGCGCTGAGGAAACTTGACCGGCCCGTGGCGGTCCGGGTACTCCGTGACTTGACTGCACTCGCGGGTTTGAGCGAGCCCGAAGGCCGCTGCAAGGCGTTGAGTGGTCCGCTGTCCGGCCTGTGCGGCTTCGAATCGGTGATGATCGTGCGGTGCTGGACATCGACCGCGGCAGGATCACGATCCTTGTGCTACCGGTTGAGCACCGGCGCGATGTGTATGGGTGAGGGGTATTTCCCTTAGCCGACAAGGACTCATAGCAATTGCCAGGCACCGATCTTGAGTAGTCTCGGAGTCATGTCCCCGCAATGTCTCCTGAGCCTCTTCACCGGAAGTAGCCGTTTCAGGGCAACACCTCCTGGCCGAACGCTTCAATGAAGATTCGGATGAGTTGAGTTGCGCGGACTTTGTCCAATTGGAGTGATTGGCTGCTCTTGGCCTTCGTCTCTCGCATGTCGGATCCGAATGTGGATAAATGCAGGAACGCCTGTCCAGAGCCGGATCTGCCTTTCTGATAATAGCAGTCAGTTTCTGTTGGATGCTCTTTGATGACTTGAGTTCCCGGAATGAAATTACGTATGCGAGCCATGGCTGCTCCCTCTTTGAGTGACTGACAGAAATGTACTCCTCGGTTTGCGGAATCGGAGGGGTCTCTCGGTGATTCTAGTAGAGCATTCATATGTGTGTCATCAGTCTCAAGGTCTATTGGTGACGTTCAAGAATGGGCTGTTGTTATGATCGAGTTTGGAGTGTTCGGACTGAATCAGGTGGTCGAACTTGGCTCCGGATTGGACGTCGATCGGACGCTCTGTCGGGAATGGTACGGCGAGCATTCTTAGCACACTAGGCACAGTGGTTGAGCGGCGATGCGGAGCTTTGTTCCCATTCGAGAGGTTCTCACACGACGGAGGTCAACCGATCAGGCCGAGCTTGCCTGAGCGGTGGTAGGACCGTTCGACATAGGCCACGACAGGAAAACGAGGATCGGGTGGTTCAAAAAGCGCAGGTTGAGACCGTAGTGGGCTGCAGAAGGACCTTGTCGTCGCGTCGTAGCCGTCCGGCACGGCTCAGCCAGCCAAACTTTGGAGTCGATGCGCGGCGAGGGAGGCCCGAAGTTTCCGGCCCTGAAATCGTGACCCCTGTTCGTCCCATCCATGTAGCGAGTCATATCGTCAGGCCCCGCGGCCGTCACGATTACTTTGTGAACGGCGGGTGAGACCCGCAGTTGCGAGGTCGGTCGATCAATCGACGATGAGCCCGGACAGAACGTTCTCTGCCGCCCGGTGACACGGTTTCTCTCATCTATGCTGTACGTGGCGCTATTATACAAATAACGGCTGGTCCGCGGGCGGGTCGGAACAGATGGCCTTCGGGTTCTTCAGACGAGGTGGTTGTCGTGAACCGATGACTTGGACGTCTTCCTCGGGCACCGCGTTTCACAGGGAACACATTCATCATCCATTGACGGGCTCGACCCGCCCCGCTCGCCAAGTTGACGTTACTCTAGTCTTCTTGAGGACCTCATCGGATAGAAGAAGAACCCGGCTCTGAACTCGCCGCAATGGGCGCTCGTCGGTCGATTCCGCATGCCAAGCTTTCTCCCAGGGCCGGGCTCTGCAGCCAGAACCAGTAGAATTGATGGTCAAGGCTCAAAACACGGTATGAAACCAGGACGGAAACTGCATCAGCGGAAAGCTTGCTTGTCGGCTGGATCTACCTGTGCCATCAAAGCTTGTCCAGTGAAGTCGTGCTGCCGCGTGCCCAGAGGCTTCGTTCTGATATTTCAGCAGCCTCCTGCGGTGGTGTGGGTTCGGCATCAATACGAACTTCGCTCGTTCGTACTCGACCATTCGGCGTCTCTTGAGCGTGTCCGACCTGTCCAGTAATTCTGACACCAAACGCGACAACCGAAGTCACCATCAACTTGCTCGATCGGGAACGGAAACAAGGCCTCAGAAGCAGGTACGTATGTTCGTAATGGGACTCATCGGGAACAGATTCAGTATGATGTCATTAATGAAACTGGCCAAACTGGTCTGGGTACACTGACACTGCGAGATCAAACAGTAGAGAGGTCCACTGAGTCAAGTCGATCAGCACTCACTCATGTCTTTAGATTGCACTGAGTCGGAAGGACGGATAGCTGAGTGTGCTGGACACATGATGTGGTGAGACCCGCCTCGGGGTGGAGCACGCGACCTCGATGATTTTCGTCATTCCGTTGGGAAGTTGACGACGAATGTGATCTACGCGTCGATCAGAGTGTACATGCAACTGATTGCCGTCAGTCGGAAGAGAAAATGACTAGAATCTGGCCTTCTTCTGCCAAGCGCGTGACATTACTTAACGAGGCCATATCAATAAGACGAGACTGAACAGCATCCTCAGACGTCGGCGTCGCCTTTGACGAAATCCGCCCAGACGAATAGACACTCTCAGCTAGGTATGCAAGCGAGATCGTGGCATGTCGCGAGAATAGTGTAGTTCGAGGAATCAAGTGAGCGGGGACGCTCGGGCTGATACTCGGCGCGTTCAGTTTAGTTGTGAGGAAGTTGACCGAGATTGCGAGCGTGTCATGAGGTGATATACAAAGCAATAAAATGGAAATTCTCAACTGTACTGAGATGAAAGGTTCCAGACCGTTCCGAACTTAGATCTGTCATTTCGCCGGTGATCGAACTTATCCATTCATTCAAGAATGAAGATTCCGATTCTATAGGTTGCCTGTCAAGTGACGCACTGCATCGCAAAAATTCCCGAAGGAAGGCGACGACGCGAGTGCCTCGGCCACGTTGATCAAGGACGAATACCTTGCTTGATCGACTGTCTCTGAATACACATTGTCTGTAGTGAGTTTCCTCAATAACTCTTTGGCTCCACGAATGGCCTCAGGATTGTCTGGCTTTACCGTGTCTACGGGGATTGACAGCTTGCCCCGCAATGAATTCAAACTTGCTAATATCCAAGCTTCGTATTCACGAACGGCGGGAACCACGCGCGTCGGTGTATCGCCCACGCACTTGAAGGCTCTGTCTTGAAGAGAGCGTTGCAGTTCCGAAGGATCGCTATCGTCAGTATCGAGGACGACAAGTATGCCCTGACAGCTTGGTGCCAAGAGTTGCAAAGCTCGCTCGAAGTCTGAGAATTTCTGATCGAATCGGCTTCGTTGAATCCTAAGCGGCCTCTTGTAAATAAGAATTTGTGGCTTTATAGAAAAGTGACCTGCTACCTTGAAAATGAGCTTAGGCAGGGCCTCGACCTCGCCGTGCCCTTCGACTATTGCACCTAAATGGAAGACATAGTCCTCATCTGATGGCACTAGAAGAGCCTCACACTTGTTTCGGAAGATGAGAACAGATCTGGCGTGATCTGTTCGAGGCGAAGAAGCTCACCAACTGAGTATAAGTTCTTGCGAACTGCTTCACGGGATGCGTGGTCGAGTGGGCCCATCTCGGTTGCACCTCTCTGCGATTGAACCGCAATAATGTGGGTTCCGTCTAGATCGGGATGATCTAGCAGATCTGGGCTATGAGTCGTGAGGATTAACTGATGATGTTCTCCAGCCTCAAGAAGGGCATCCATAAGCCGGCGAGCAGCGCCCGGATGAATTGCGGTTTCGGGTTCTTCGATGGTAATGAGAGGCGAGTGTTGTTGGAAAGCTGCGATCAGAACACATAGAGCTCTTAATGTTCCATCAGAGACGGACGCGGCTGGAAACTTCCAGAGTCCGGATGAACCTTTTACATCTTGTCCAAATTCAATAGTTGATTGTGGGCCATATTGCCGGTATCGAACTGTATGTATTCCAGGTACGACTGACGCGAGATAAGATTCGACCCTCTCTAGGATTTTCGGGGTTGAATCCATCATCTCTCTGACGACGGACCCGATGTTCGCACCGTTTTCGAACAGATGAAGGCCAACGTCCGGGTTCTGCAGCTTGCGAACCTCGGCAGGCGAGAAACTATAAAAAGACATTGCAGTGAGGTTTTCAACTGCAGCGCTATAACCTGGAAAGCCCGCGAGAAGAGGCAGTAGTAGGGCATTCGGTGCGGCTGGTATGAGAGATAGCCTATTGTCTCGTGAGATAACGACGTCGTCTTGTCGATCAAAAGAGCTGAATAGCTGAAAGTCCCGTTCGACCTTACACAGCTCGCGCTGAACCTCGAATGCTCCATTCTTCCGTGCTGCGATTTGAAACGCATACGTGAAGTTGAACGTGTCTATTGAAAATTCTAGTCGAATGCCAAAATGCGTAGGATGCCCAGTACTGCGCCGTCGGACCTCATCTATACCTCCGCGCTCTTGGATGGCATTTTGAAGGTTCGTCTGTAGAGCGTCTCGTACAAAGCGCATTGCGTCTAGGAAATTGGATTTTCCTGATCCGTTTGGGCCCACTAACAGACAGAATGACTTAAGCGAGATGTCGCACTGTTTGATAGACTTATAATTTTTGAGCACGACACGAGAAATGAATGGAGACACTGACATTTTTCCCCACATACTGGTTTGGAGTCGATGGCACACCGGGATGAACTGTTGGTCCCGCAACAGTATAGTCGCTCACGAGTTGCAGGTGGCTGTGCCTGGTGATCGCTGGATTTCCACCTGTGCGTTGATCCGGGAGCTGTGAATCCGAGTTGAACTTTCCCTCGGCGTTAAAAGTGATCCTGGTTTGGTCTAGGCGTGCTTCCCTGTGAGCGGGCTGGGACGCCGGTGCCGCTGATGCTGGCGTGGGGCGCTTGAAGGTTGTAGCGGTGGAACCAGGCCCGGGGGCTCGCGCGGCTTCGCTGGTGTAGGGCGTCGTGTCGATTGACTTGCTGGCGGGGGCGAAGTTGAAGCATTTGGCCCTGCCACACACGCGGACCTGGGCGATGGCGAGTCGACTGTCGGCGAGTGCTCCGCGGGGACCGGAGTCTTGGCGGACGAGGGGACGGGTAGCCCAGTGGAACGGCAGTCGCCGGTGTCGGCGTCCAGGGATGCGTCCGGCCGTTCGCCGGTAGCTTAGCGCGCAACGCCTCCATCGCTCTACGGTACTGTCGAGTTCCCGACAGATCGCTACGGACGAGCCTTCACAGAGGTAAGTCGCGAAGTAATTGACCATCTCGTTGCGTCCGGCACCAGCGTCGAAATCACCATCGACATTCAAGTCACGCGTGCCGGTGATTTTACCGAGGCAGACGCCCGTGCAATCAGCGAGAATACGGTGACATTGAAGTTCCAGGACCAAGGATTCGCTGATGAGTAGAGCCTGCAGTACGCACACGGTAATGAATCCCAGCGGTGCGCTGGAAGTGTCTGACTCGTAGACCTCGGCCCACCGCTCATTCCATGTCGGTGGCTCCTGGAACCATGAGCCACATGGAACAGACATACATTGGTGATATCGCCACGGCAGGGGAGACGAACCGGCGGCTGTTCACGGCGATCGGTGGGTATCTCCACCACGGGCACATCGGTTTTGCTGCGGATCACACGGGTGTATCTCGTAGTGAACTCGTCACGGGCATCGCGATCGTGTTCTTGCAGGCACGCGGCAAACTCGATGAGGCAGCACACCGATACGGCGCCAGGTACACCCGCGCAGAGGTTGCCAGTATCGTCAAACAGATCCATCACGGCGTTCCGCTGCCCGCGATCGCTGAGCGTTTGGGGCGCAATCAACTCGGGGTCGCGTGGAAGGCACTTGACCAGCCCGAAGTACTCGCTTTGCTGAGGGAGAGAAGGGTGCCGCTCGCGCCCATGGCGCTGGTGTGGCTCGCGCTCGCCAGATGGGGCTTCGCCCTGGCTGGCGACGACACCGCCACAGGGTGCATCAGTGTCGAGGAACTCCTCGACCCTGACCTGCGCACGTTGCTGGACGGGCGGCCCGGGAGAGATACCCCGACGGCCGACGACGCTGCCGAGTTCGCCAATGCCGCCATCCGTGATGAGCCGCTCGGGACCCTCGGCATCTGGGTCGATCTGCAGCGTATGAGCGAGCGGCCCCACTGGTACTCGCGGAAAACCGTCCCGAAGATGGACGTGAAAGTCCATGTGCTCGCCGGGAAATGGGCACTGGACGGAGCGATCGGCGCCTTCACCGAACCAGGGCCCGAGAGCGGTTCGGCCGTCGTCTTCGACGCCATCGACCGGCAGTACCTGACTCCCAGCCACGTGTTGCATCCAGCCAATGTCTTCACCAATGTGCCGCGTGCGATCGTCCGATCGGAGATCACCACGGAAGAACACCTCGGGGCGCCCTTCTGGCCAGAGAATGATCCCCTCGATCCGCGCAGGGAGCAGCGCATCATCGACGGGCTTGTTGAGGGGCGGCACGCCCTCCAACGGACGCTGCCCGTCTTTATCGTGATCGGAGGAAAACAGGATCGGGCACGCCGCATGCTCAACCGGGGGTGACCGTACGGACCCGCGGGTCCCGAGGCGCGGCGGCCAGCCTGGTCCGGTGGGTCGCAGCTCGGGGCGGCTGCCACGCTGCTGCGGCCGAGATCTTGATGGGCCGCGGGCACCGGGTGCGGCTGCCCGTTGAGCACCAGGGGCCTCACATCGGGGCGCCCGCGAGTACCTCGGCGTCATTGGCGCTCAACCTGGAGGGCTCGTCCACCCATCTGCCGAATTCGATACGGACTGGCTGCGGTGGGACGTTCCAGCAGACCTTGAGATCATGGACCTGGCGACAGATGGGGCCGGAGTGCGCATCGGCATGTCCCTCGAAGGTCCGCTGATCGGCGATGCCCACCAGTACGTGCGCTTCGAGATCAATCCGAGTGGGGGCAGAGCTGGTGGCACCACGGAGATGACGCTGACAGCGACAGTGCCGGGGCTTGCTGAGGATCGTCAGCCGGCCGGAGTGGAAGGCGTCGTCCAGTTTGGGAAAAGTCCTGAGGCCAGGCGACGCGTTTCCGACGATCTCATGCAACAGAATCCTCCCGTCGTGTTCTGGCTCACGGGATCGCCGTCGGCAGCGTCCGGCGAGCCGGCCGCGGTCGGCGCAGCAGACGCCGGACTTGCCTCGGCAGACGAACTCTCCACCGCAGTGCTGGCGACCACGCCGTGGGCGTGGCACACCTTCGACGAGGTCGAGGCGCCGCCGGGATCCGAAGCATAGGCTGGCGGCATGGCTCTCGAAACGGACGGCTCGCCAGACCCCTCCGCGAAACGCGATACGAGCGAGGCACCTGGCGGAGCAGCGTCCCGCCGCGACACGATCCGATCATTCGCCTGGTTCGGGTATACGGGCGACGAGTGGATCAGTGATCCCGCAGAACTGTCCCGACGAGCGTGGGCGGAACCGTTGGCCGTGCTCGCCGAACTCGCCGAGGATGAGGACTGGACCGGCGCGGCTCCAGGAGGCGCGCAGCTTCCTATTCTGGATCGCTACGTGCGCGCGACGTACCACCGGCTGGTAGCTGAGGACAAAATCGCGACGTCCGACGGCGGCGCCTTCGCAGCCCTCAACACCGGCCTGCTGACGCCGTACGCAGAGGAGATCTTCGGGCTCTTCGCGCGCAACGACCACCCGGGTGCGCAGCCCTGGAAGTTCGTGCGCTGGGCGACCGAATCCGACCGCGACATCCTCGCGAACTTCCCCGCGCCGCCGCGGATGGCCGTCTATATCCGCTCCACCGCCGACCTCGTGTACGACGTGGACCGGCCCATCAAGCTCGCCTACGAGCACATCATCGGCGACAACCTGGGGCGGTTCCCCCGCGAGCTGGCCGAGCACCCCGTCCAGGCGCGCCAGGCCCTCGACGCAGCCGTGGCGTTCACTCTGAAGCGGGCGCGGCGCAACTACAAGACCATCGTGCCCCAGTGGTACGCGCACTTCGAGGAGCCCGGGTTCTTCCTGCCACTGGCCCTGACCGGCCGGGATGCGGCCGATCTCGCGCTCGTCGTCTCCGCGGTCGGCGACGGCGTCTACCGCGGCAACACAGTGTTCACCCTCGACATGGCTTACCTGCCGGCACGACTCGTGGCCCGCCCCGACTCCGACTGGCTGCGGCCGCAGGTTGCGCCGGCCGACGCCGACGGTGAGGGGTGAAGTGAGCTCCGTGTGCGATGAAGAGCATGGCTTGTCAGCTCCGCAGATGAGCGGCGCAGAGATGCTCCTTGCACAGATCTTCGCGGATTATGACGACGGGTACGTGCCGCCAAAGATGTCGGTGCCTGCCATTACGCTCAAGCCATGACCACGTTGAGCCAGGCGCTGAGCTTTCAGCGTGTGCTACGCGAAAGCGCCGCAATGAGGCTGTTGCGTGCTGGCAGCGTCGCTGTTGCGGCAGGAACATTGGCCACGTACTTGGCGTCTCCGCCTGGTGTCCGAATGGCTACGGATGATTTGCACGAACGGCTCGACGCGGATCTCGAAGAGTTGCGTCCGCATTTCGATCTGACAGACAAGACCGCCAAAGCTTGGTGTGACGACTGGCGCGCGGCCGGCTTCTTGATTCGCCGACCGGCCACGCGATCAAGGGGGGAGACGTATGAGCTCTCGTCCGGCGCTCTCGCCGCAATACGTATGCTGGAGCAACTTGCCCAGCCAGCCTCCACGGTCACTGAGTCCCGGCTGGTCGCGCTTGCCGAGGCGCTCCGGCGACTCGCCGTCGACACTGATCCGGATGTCTCACGCCGTATTGAAGCTCTCCAACAGGAGCGGGCTCTCCTTGACGAGCGGATCCAGGCACTGCGCAGTGGAGAACTCGACGTCTTGGATGACCGGGCTGCGACTGAACGTACGGACGACGTCTTGCTTCAAGCACAGAGTCTGCCTACCGACTTCGCGCGAGTCCGAGCACGTTTCGAGGAGCTGAATCGCGAACTTCGTGCGAACATTCTGACGACCGATGCCACACAGACCCACGTGCTTGATGAGGTGTTCGAGGGCGTCGACCTGATCGCTTCATCCGATGAAGGGCGCACGTTCGGTGCGTTCACTGCGTTGTTGCGCGACCCAGAGCGATCTGCCCGTATCGACGCCGACGTCACAGCGATTCTCTCGCGCGACTTCGCCATCCAGCTGGATTCTGGGACGCGCCGATCCCTGCGTACGCTCATGCGTGAACTCAAGGCAGGAAGTCGGGAAGTCGAGCAGACGCTGACTGAGTTCGCCCGTGGGCTGCGCCGATACGTCATTTCCCAGGAGTTTCAGCGTGACAGGGCGTTGCGCGACCAACTTCGTTCGGTCCTGGCCTTGGCGCAACAGGCCAGCTGTCACACCAAGCCCTATGCCGACATGGGATTCGCCCTTGAGCTCTCAAGCATGCAGCTCACCAGTGTGGGAGAAATCACTCCATGTGACCCATCCGATTTTGACGCTGGCGGAAGTCTTCCCGATGCGGAGTCCGCTCATATCGATCTTGAAGAACTGGCCGCCATCGCGAGAGAGAGCGACATCGACTTCGATGAGCTCTGTGCCGCGGTCGATGAAACCGTCTCGAGGAGTGGCCCTTGTACGGTTGGCGAAGTTCTGTCTGCTCACCCGGCAACTCAGGGCATTGCCAGCGTGGTCGGGCTGCTTTCTCTCGCGAGTCGTTATGGCGCCATCGATTCTGATCGCGAGGAGAGCCTCGTCTGGCACGGCACGGACGGGGTAGTTCGCAGCGCCTGTGTCACCGTCCATCGCTTTGTCGAGAGGATCGAACTATGAAGGACACGCAAGCCGCTACGCCAGCCAATGCGAGTATTGGGCCCAATGATCAGGGGGAATCGGCGAGTCGAGTCGTTTCTGGAAGGATCTCAGAAGATGAGAAAGGCAACGAGCCCTCCACCTTAGAAGAGACGAATCGTCTTTGGCCATCCGATACGGGCGAACTCAGCGATGCATCCCGACGTGCGCTCCTCGAGATAATCAAGGGTCCCTATCTGTCCGGACGTGCGCAGCCCGGGCTCTGGGCTGCGCTCGTCGCGGACGAAACGGTCATACGGTCACGACTCAACGACATCTTCCTCGACCTTGTGATGGATAGGACCGACGAGTACGCGTTCACCAGAAAAGTCGATGCACCGGAGATTCACGTTCCAGCAGCCGTACGCACTGAATCCCTGCTCTTCATCGACACCGTCATGATCCTGGTGCTACGGCAGATCCTGCTCGCGGCTCCGGGTGAGCCCCGCGTCATTATTGGCAGGAAAGAACTCTACGAGAGGCTCGCCGACTATCGAGAACCCGGGGCTGACGCCGTCACATATGCGCGAAACCTCAACGGTGCCTGGAACAGGATGCTCAACAAATTCCGTGTGCTGCACGGTATTCCAGGAAGCAATGATCGAGCTGAGGTTTCACCCGTCGTCAAATTCCTTATCGATGAAAACCGCATTCGACAATTGGAAGACACGTACCGTGGTATTGCAGCTAAGAACCGAGATGCCATCAAGTTTAGCAGTCAGGATGCCTTAGCTGTGGAAGCTCGCCGAATCAATGAAGTATCCGAACAGGATGACGCATGACCACTATTCGCCCTGAGGCGCCAGCTGCCCCTTCCATTTATCCGGGCCAGTGGCGCTTGTCTGAGGTACAGGTCGCCAACTGGGGTACCTTTCATGGACATATCTATCGTGTGCCTGTCGCTAGGGCGGGGCACCTGATCACCGGACCGTCGGGATCGGGGAAGTCTTCGCTGCTGGACGCAATTGCTGCAGTCCTCACGCCGGACCAGTGGCTGCACTTTAACGAAGCAGCCCAGGGCGCAGGTGCTCGTTCCGACCGCCGCAGCCTCGTCAGCTACATTCGAGGAGCGTGGTCGCGTACCACCGATGAACTCACAGATCGTGTCATCCCGAACTACTTACGTCCGAAGGCGACCTGGAGTGGGATCGCGCTCCGATATGAGGACGCACTGGGCCACGTAGTCACACTGGCTCGTGCGTTCTTCTTACGCGGTTCAAGCACGAACCCGGCTGACATCCAGGACATCTGCCTGCTTGTCCATGAGTCTATAGATTTGCGTGATCTAGAGCCTCATGTGCGCACCGGCATTGCCACGCGTGAGGTGCAGCGGATCTGGCCTGAGGCGACGGTGACGAGCAATCGTAGTCATCGAAAGTTCTATGCGCGTCTGCGTACAGTTTTCGGTATCCCCCATGAGACTGCGTTGCAGCTATTGCACAGAACACAGTCCGCGAAGAATCTCGGCAGCCTGGATCAGCTCTTTCGCGATTACATGCTCGAGGTTCCTGACACATTTGAAATCGCGAAAAATGCAGTCGAGCAGTTCGGCGAGCTGCGTGACGCTTACGATCACGTGGTTCGACTACGCATGCAACGTGACCATCTCCTCCTGTTACGCCGAGCTTCGGAGCAGTATGACCTTTCGAAGTCGGCGGCGGATGCTGCACAGCTCCTTGACGATAGCGTCATCCCCTACCAACAGCGTGAGTGGCTACGGCTCTCTCACGACGAGCTCGACCGCCTGAAAGAGAGACTCGTCACGCTCTCAGCGGAAGTCGAGCATGTGCAGGCTGCGCAGCAACTGGCAACCGAAGACCTCGATCGGGCTCAGCGTCGTCAACTCGAACTTGGCGGGGGAGAGGCCGATCACCTGCGCCAGCAGATCGAGGCCGCCCGTGACGATGCGCAGTACGCGACAACGCGATGGAACCGCCTTCGTGAGCAGCTGCTGAGCGTCGGCATAGAGCAGGCTCCGGAGACAGCGCAGACGTTCGCGGAGCTGAAAGCCACCATCGATCGCACGCTTAATGAACCGATCCCCTCCGGTGCCAACTACGAGCAGCAGGAAGCTCTGAGTGCGGCCCGCCGTAAGACTGCAGGACTAGAGGACGAAATTCAAGCCCTGCGCACCAGCGGGACTACTGTGCCATCGAAGCTGCTCGCCGTCCGGGACGAGCTTGTTAGAGCTCTCGGGATGCGTGCGGCTGCACTTCCTTTCGTGGCGGAGACGGTGGAGGTGCGCTCCGAATATCGGGAATGGACCGGTGCGATAGAACGGGTGCTGCGATCGTTCGCACTCACTCTTCTCGTCCCCAGTGAACGGCTGCGGGATGTACGCCGCTGGGTCGATGGGAACCATCTGAAAACACGCCTTGTCTTCGAGGAAGTGGGAATGGATACCCCGGAGTCTGGACCGATACGCACGCCGCATTCACTCGTCGGCCGAGTCGAGGTGAGTGAGGGAAGGTTCGGCGATTGGGTGAGCGGCCAGCTCGCCGCCCGTTTCGACTACGTCTGCGTCGACCATCCCGATGAACTTGCTGATCATGCCCGCGCTGTCACCATCAACGGTCAGATGCGTACGTCCCGCACACGGTACGAGAAAGACGACCGGCGACTGATCGATGATCGCAGCACATGGGTGTTGGGTGACAGAAAGAGCAAGTTGGAAGCGTTACTCGCCGACTTGAGTGCCGCGAAGGAGCAACAGGCCGAGGAGGAATCTGCTGTTGACCGAGCAACCCGAGCGCGTGATGTGGAACTCCAGCGCCGCACGACCCTCGGTAACTTGCGCAGTATCACCTGGAACGAGATCGATCGGTCCAGTGCGCAGCAGCATGTCAGTGCGTTGGAGGAAAGACTGGTCGCGCTCGCCCAGGACCACGGTGAATTGCACGATGCCATAGCGCAGGCCCAAGAAGCTCGACTGTTGCAGAAAACCCGAACAGATGAAGTGATTGAGCTTCGTGCTGCGGAGCGGAAGGCACAGGACCAGGCGGATACGCTCGATGCGGATATTCGTGTCCGGGAAGCTGAGGTTGAAGCCGGGGCCATTCCGCGAGTGCCAGATGGAGTCTGTCAAGCCCTAGAAGGTCGCTTCCAGAAGGTGCAGCGCCCCCCCTCTGATTGCGGTGTGATGCGGGTTAGTGCAATGTGGCGACGGTCACATCGTTGGGTGGGGTTTGCCCTTGTCTTCCCAGGCGCTGGGGTTGGGGCGCAGCACCTCGGTTCTTCTCGGCGGTCGCCCGGATGAGTCTGTGGTAATGGCCCGCATCGTCCAGGTTGTTCAGGTGGAGGCATGCCAGGCCGAGGAGGAGGTTGGTGCGCCGCGCGTTGCGAAGGGCGAACGACCGGTGTTCGTACATGTCTCGTAGCGCCGCGGCGAGGGACTCTGCGCCGGCGTTGGAGTAGTGGGGTGGCAGGGTCGGCCGTGCCTTCACCTGTGCGGAGATCTGTGCCGTGTTGGCCTCGATCCACGTGGTGGTGTGTGTCAGGGGCCGGCATCGTTGACAGAACTCGGCCCAGCCCTCCTCGCGGCGGAACGCCGTGTCCAGGACGCGGCCCCAGCGGCCCTTGGGTGCCGCGGCGTTGTCCAGGGCCAGGGCACGAAGGGCTCGTGCGCGGAGGTGGTGCTCACAGCGGAACAGGAACGGGGTCGTGGCCGGCCAGTACCGGGTGACGGCGGCCGCGATGGCGGGGTCGGCGTCAGCCACGACGGATTTGGGCGGGGCAGGGAGCCGGAGGTGTTGCAGCAGGTCGCAGTAGTCGTTCGTGCCGGTCGTCGTGGTCGCCAGCGCCCCCAGTGGCATCTTTGTCCCGGTGCTCGTGTAGCCGTAGGCGACCAGGACCGCGAACTCGCGGGACGTGAGCCCAGTCCGCGGGTCGGTCCAGCGGAAGTCGGTGGAGTCCAGGACCAGTGTGTCCAGCACCGGGCGCGGGAGCAGCGCGTCCAGCACGGTCGGCGCCCAGGCATCGACCCACTCGGCGACGAGAGTTCCCGTGCCGTCACCCGTGACCGCGCGACGGCCGGCGGCAGCCCGCGCCCGGTCCGCCGCCGCGGCGTAGCTGACACCGGCGCCCACCGAAACGAGGGCGTCCGCGACCAGGTGTAGCCGATACCGATAGGACCGTGAGACCACCGGCCCCGTGTTCGCCTGCACCACCGAGTCACAGACCGGACAGACGCCCCCAGTAGTCGTTTCCCGAGGTAGGACCGGGGTGAACCGGTGGAACACCCCATCGGGACTGATGCAGCGGTACCGCTGCCTCCTCGGCAACTTCCCGTACAGACCATCACGACACACTCGATACCCAGAGGCACTGTCATGCCCAGAACGAGGACATACAGGGGTATCTGGCCCCAAGCCGCTACTCACGACACCAAGTATGGTCCCGACCTCATCACACCGCAATCAGAGGGGGGTGCAGCGCAGCATCACGCGGATTCAGTTGGCCTCTGTGGGCCAGCAAGTGAGCCTCAAGCTGCGCCGTGAGCGAGACAAACAACTCGAAGCGGCGCGCCAGGCCGACAACCAGGTTACTCAGCTTGCGACGGCATTCAAAGAGCGGTGGCCAGCGGCAGCGGCAGACCTGACTGGGGGCGTCGGAGACCGAGAGGCGCTCGTGGACATGCTCGACGACATCGTGGCGCATGGCCTGCCAGATCACGAGCAGAACTTTCGCCGGCTGCTGCGAGACCGATCCCGTGACCTCATCGGCGGGCTCGTCAGCGAGATACTCGATGCACCGGGCTTGGTTTCGGAGCGAGTGCTGCCAGTCAATGATGCCCTGAGGCGGTCTCCGTTCGATGAAGGGCGCTACTTGCACCTGCGAGTCAAGACGCAGCGAAGCGAAGCAGCGAAGACCTTTATCAAAGACTTGCAGTCCGTCACCGAGGGGAGTTGGGGAGATCAGGACGAGGAGTCTATCGAGCGTCGCTACAAGACGCTGGAGCGCATCATGCATATGTTTGCGTCGAGTGAGAGGAAAGACCAGCTGTTGCGACGGCAATGCCTCGACACCAGGCTGCACGTCACGTTTCGGGCCGAGGAGGTCGACGAAGACGGTCGGGTTCAGGACTCTTACGAGTCGGGCGCAGCGATGTCGGGTGGGCAGCAGCAGAAGCTCGTCGTCTTCTGCCTTGCGGCGGCATTGAGGTACCAGCTCGCCGATGTCGATCAGCCATGGCCGACGTATGGAACCATCATCATGGATGAGGCGTTCGACAAGGCGGATACCCGGTACACCCGTATGGCGCTTGGTGTGTTCGTCGCTTTTGGCTTCCACCTTGTGCTGGCGACCCCTCAAAAGCTGTTGCCGACCATCGAGGCCTATGTGGGTGGCGTGACAAATATCGAGAACCCGGAGCGCAACGCATCGACTGTGGCCAATGTCGACTGGGAGAAGGCATGATCGGCGTCGCAGAGGCCAGAGCAAAGGCCTCGGCCAGTCTGGAACGCCACCTTGCTGACTGGGCGTCAACCCTCGTGATAAGTGGCCCGACAATTGTGAGGCCCCAGGGGAGCGAACGGTTGGGCAGCGAGTCAGCGGTTGCAGTCATGCGCATACCGCTGAACCCGCCCTCGGAACGCGAAATGCTAAGCGACCAGCGAGCCGTCGAGCTCTGGCGGAATAGCTGGGACGACGCGCCGCATGGCCCTGGTATCGAAATCGAGTGGGCAGTACGTGCATGGCGAAGCATCGGCCGGCAGACCATTCCCGTTCGACTCGTGCTGAATAGCCCGGATGCGGTCGCGAACTTTGCGGGCGGGGCCATTGCACGCAGATGGCACACCATTCGGAGACGGGCCATCAGTATCGCTGGGAAGCTTGCGGTCCCTCCTGGGGCGTCCGCGCGCGCACGCTTGGCCGGCGCTGCCCGCCGGCACTTCTCGGCGCTGTTCGATTGCGACGCCATTGAGTTCGAGCGGATCGTGGACGTCGCCAGCTGGTTGGTCATGCACCCGGTCGCTGGGTTCCGGCCTCGGCAGCTGCCGATTCGGGGTATCGACACGAAGTGGTTCGGTCATCATCGTGCCATCGTTCTGGCACTGCATGCGGCTGTCACAGACGGGCAGGAACTTGGGATCGTGACGACCGACCCGCTCATCCGTATCCGTATCCTCGACCCGCAGATCGCACCCAGCGGTATCGCCGATTTCGCGGCGCCATCAGCACAGCTTGCGATGCTCGATCTGCACCCTGAACGACTGTTTCTCTGCGAGAATCTCGAATCAGTACTCGCAATGCCGGCGGCTACTGGCGCAGTGGTCGTGCATGGCAGCGGGTTCGCCGTGGACGTGGTGGCGAAAATTCCCTGGATACAAGCATCGAATATCACCTATTGGGGTGACCTTGACTCGCACGGATTCGCAATCCTGCACCGACTGCGCAAAGCGCATTCGAGGGTCGCCTCCGTCCTTATGGACGAACAGACGTTGCTGGCGCATCGTGACCTGTGGGTCCCCGAACCTGTGCCTGCCCGAGGCACGTATTCGACGTTGACAGCACCTGAGCAGAAAACGTTGGAAAGACTGAGAGACGAAGGGGATGTGCGTCTTGAGCAAGAACGTATTCCGTGGGAAGAAGCACGCCGGGCACTGAACGTGTAGCCGCCTGCAGAGGCTGAAGGCGCGAGTGATCGGGGCTCCGCGGCCCTCATCTATGAGCACCTGTTCCAGTAGCGTATGTGCACGATCCCGCTGGGGTCTCAGAGCCCCTTGTAGTAGTCCCGCACGATGACGGACATCAGCTTGCGCCGTTCCTGCCGGAAATCGTTATAGGTCGCGACGGTCACCTCACGGAAATCGGCGGGGATGGCGTTCTCCTCGAGATTGCGCTGCAGTTCCGCAGCATCCGCGATCTCGCCGATCTTCAATGGGATCGTGCCGGCCACCTGTGCGTCCACGATCGCCATGTACTCTCCGGGTGCACGGTCGGCGATTGCGATATTGAGGGGCGTCTCCGCGAAGGCGTAGTTCGCCACCTGGTTGTAGCGGCTCGGATCGATGACGCCCGACCGGATCAGGTACTGCTTCGGCACCAGATGGTGCACGTCCCCCATCTCTCTAGTGAGCTGATCGACTGTCACTGACCGCGACAAGAATCCGTGAGAGCGCTGCTTGATCTGGGCGGCCTGGTACAGGATGAAGCCTGCCGTCCTGCGACTGGGACTGTTGAGTTGCAGCGGCAGCGTCACCGTCCAGAAGTTCTCTGACAATTCGGAGCGCTCGATCTCGTCGAGCACCGTCTCGACACCCTCTTCGGCGATGCGCCGCATATCATGTTCGAACGTGGTCTCGAACGAGCCCGTACTCCGCCCCGTGAGCAGTGACATGACGAACCAACGACGCACGTACTTCTTCACGTCGCCATCGGACAGGTCGGTGTGCTGCCGCAAGAACAGATATAGCGCGTAGGCGAAGTTGAGGGCGTTGCGCGAAGAGATCTGGTTCTCTTTGACGAACCCAGCGCTCTCGATGGTCATGAGGAATTGTCTGAAAGTGAACTCGTTCACGATGGAAAGCAGCCCGGTTTCGAGCTTGGCGAATGACTCTTCGGCGATCTCCGCGTCGAACTGCCGTGTCTCGAAATCTCGGCCGGACAGCAGGCTCACGACGGGAGCGATTCGTCCGCGCTGGAAGGTCTCGAGGCCCACCACCCGGATGACGTCCTGATACGTGGGTGTCCAGATCACTGGCGGCTGGTCCTTCATCCACGCGATCTTGGGCAGGTAATCAGTGGCGGCGAACTCCGTGTCATGGTCGCGGATCATCTTGTACGTCGTGGGTGAGGCCGCGAGACTGCAGAAGTAGTCGATGAGCTTGCGCAGATTCGATCCCAGTTCGCCGTGACTGGCGATCTTGCTCATCGCGAAGTCGGCGCTGCTCAGCGGCACGCCCTTGGAGTTGATCCGGGTGAAGATCTCGGTGACCGTTTCGATGTCGAGATCGTCGGCGAGGCTGATGATTCCCACCGGCGCATTCACGACGTCGGACAGCTTCTGCAGCGCATTGACCGCGGCCTGCTGGTCCACGTCGGGGTTCTGCTTGAGGTATTCGGTGATCTGCAGGAACGCCGTGGTGGCGCCGACGAACTCGGCGACGTCGGGAATCCAGGTACTACTGCGCCTGATCGCCGGTGTGAGCGTGGCGAATTCCTCGCTGACGGGGTTGAAGGCAATGCGAATCCGAGCGCGAGAGTAGTCCTTCATAACCACTTCCTGCTTGGCCAGCGCCGTGGTCATCGCGGTGATCCGCTGCTGGCCGTCGATCAGAATCTGACGATGCCCAGATGCTGAGCCATTCTTCAAACCAGCGTCGATGTTCTGCCAGGTGATCAGGTACCCAATGGGATAGCCCTTGTAGAGGCTGTCGAGCAGATCGCGCACTTGTGTCGAACTCCAGACGAACGGCCGCTGCATCTCGGGGATCGCGATCTGGCCGCTCTTGATCCATGACAGCAAGGTGGTCACAGAACTCTGTTGGACCGTATATTTCGACATTGATCGTTTCCTTCCTGGGAACCACGCGGAACAGCTTCTTCTGATTGTTCAGAGCGGCAGGATGATCTTTGGAGAGAGGCGGCACGAGATTACCTGTCAGCTCTGGCCGA
Source organism: Pseudoclavibacter sp. (assembly GCA_047722305.1). GTDB lineage: Bacteria > Actinomycetota > Actinomycetes > Actinomycetales > Microbacteriaceae > JAKVJE01. The sequence continues at coordinate 37,179 of JBDNYM010000003.1, forward strand.
TGTTCCACTCGTATGCGAGGCCGTCCCGTCGCCGCGCGTTCCGAGTCTGTCATGCTCTGAGGCGATGATGCGTTCGGCGATCTTCGCCTCGGAGATGTCCACGGCTTTGGGCGCAGCGCCGACCATCTCGCTGTGGCAAGCGTACGCGTCGAAGAGACACAGGAGAGACAAGCGGTCAGCTTGGATGCTGCCTGCCGTTCCTGGCGGTTCATTATCACTAGATCACCTCCCCGCTCGCGCGGGGGAACTCGCGGACTGACGGACTTCGAAGCGGTCTTCGACCAGCACCCCCCGCTCGCGCTGGGAACTCTGCGTGGAACGCAGCTCGAACGGGCTCGTCAGGGGATCATCCCCCCGCTCGCGCGGGGAACTCTCGATGTTGAAGTCAATGAACTCACCAAGGAACTTGCACAGTTGAGTAGGTGAGACGGAAGTGCTAAAGAGGAAATATGAAAGTAACCTCATACGCACAAGCAGTGCGCATCGCTATGGCCGCTTTCCCAGACCACTTCGATCCTGACTTCGGCTGGGTCATCACAGACGGCGCCGAAGACGGCGACGACTACCAGGTCGGTCGAGAGCTGCACATACCTGGCCAAGAGGATCCAGAAATCTACGTGGGCGGCGGCGAGATCTTTGTCAGCAAGGCTGACGGTACCGCTCGCAGCGAGGTCATCGTCGACATTCTCGACAAAGCCCTCGCCATGACCCCGGTAGTGCTCACCGTCTAACCGAGAGCCCACCGCAACACCCTCAACCCCGTATCCCAACCGGTGCGGGGTTTTCTCATGCCCGGACACGGGCCCCTGCCCCACCCAGCGTGGGCATCACTAACCACCACCCGCCCTGGGCCGCGCGGCGTTCGAGGGCGATCCCATATGGGAGGAAACAACAATGGCAGATTACTCTGCAGCAGTAGAGAGCAGAGAGCACTGACGGCGTCGTGACGGCCCTGCAAGGGGCGATGGAGGGTCCTGCACAGGACACCACGCAGCAGTGACGGAGCCGGAGACCGACTGGAAAGCCGAGGCGCGCAAGTGGGGGGGATCACCCCCGCTCGCGCGGGGAACTCCGGCCGGTGGTCGTGTTCCCAGTACCGGGGAAGGGATCACCCCCGCTCGCGCGGGGAACTCATCATGAACGGCTCACGGACGGAGCGTGGCCCGGGATCACCCCCGCTCGCGCGGGGAACTCTCGAAATCCCGGACGCCATCAGCTAACACTCCAGGATCACCCCCGCTCGCGCGGGGAACTCGACGAAATGACTGAACTGCCAGAGGAGAAGTCCGGATCACCCCCGCTCGCGCGGGGAACTCTGCAGCGACGCGAGGACGACCCGCTCCCAGCCCGGATCACCCCCGCTCGCGCGGGGAACTCGTGGTCTTGGCCTCGCCGACGATCGACGCGTTGGGATCACCCCCGCTCGCGCGGGGAACTCGGGCTGCGCCCCGAGGTCGCCCCAGACGTTCACGGATCACCCCCGCTCGCGCGGGGAACTCCACCGCGAGTAGTCAGGCTTACCTTAGTCATTGGGATCACCCCCGCTCGCGCGGGGAACTCTGTGCCAGTGCGGCCGGCACATGCGCCCGTCGGGGATCACCCCCGCTCGCGCGGGGAACTCCATCCCTGGCCACGACCAACGGCACCTGGGCCGGGATCACCCCCGCTCGCGCGGGGAACTCCTTCGGTCAGCCTGAGCGGTTCGAGACGCCGACGGATCACCCCCGCTCGCGCGGGGAACTCCAGCACTGGACGTGCGATCGCTGCTGGGCCGACGGATCACCCCCGCTCGCGCGGGGAACTCCCGATACTGGTGCGACGCCTACGGAGGCTACCGGATCACCCCCGCTCGCGCGGGGAACTCGTAGGCGGGGGTTTGAGCGCTCATGCGGGCTCCGGATCACCCCCGCTCGCGCGGGGAACTCGACGAGTTCCCCCGGTTCGTGAGCGTCACCGTGGGATCACCCCCGCTCGCGCGGGGAACTCGGCCTCGGCCCACTCAAGGCCCGCAACACGACGGGATCACCCCCGCTCGCGCGGGGAACTCGGTGGGCGTCGTTCACCAAGGATCGTGCGATTCGGATCACCCCCGCTCGCGCGGGGAACTCGTCACGTAGGTGATGGTCGGCTTGTCCGTCACCGGATCACCCCCGCTCGCGCGGGGAACTCCCACGGCCGCGCCTTACGGACTGGATGTTGAAGGGATCACCCCCGCTCGCGCGGGGAACTCGAGCGCAACGCTGGGAAGCCGAGCATGGCGGTTCGATCACCCCCGCTCGCGCGGGGAACTCATCGCCGAGCAGACGCAGGCCGGGGTCGATGCGGGATCACCCCCGCTCGCGCGGGGAACTCAGGAGATCCACCGTGTCCGTGGACGTGTCCGACGGATCACCCCCGCTCGCGCGGGGAACTCGCTATCTCTATGGCCACACGAGTCTTGCCTACCGGATCACCCCCGCTCGCGCGGGGAACTCTCAATGATCTCACCACTTTCCGTTGGGCTACCGGGATCACCCCCGCTCGCGCGGGGAACTCATCGCCTGGTCCTGTGCCCGGATCTCGCCGACGGGATCACCCCCGCTCGCGCGGGGAACTCGGGTCCGAGGAGAGCATCAGAACCGCCCGGTCCGGATCACCCCCGCTCGCGCGGGGAACTCAGACGATCTACCCCCTGATCCAGGCGATCCACCGGATCACCCCCGCTCGCGCGGGGAACTCCGGTGGTGTGGACGATCCGGGGTCCGGCGAATGGGATCACCCCCGCTCGCGCGGGGAACTCCAGCAGCAGGCGGCACTCCTGGCCGGCCAGGAGGGATCACCCCCGCTCGCGCGGGGAACTCCTGGGCCAGGTGCAGCTGGGTCTGCTGCTGAACGGATCACCCCCGCTCGCGCGGGGAACTCATCTTCTGCAGCTCGCCGTCGTACCGGGTTTGGGGATCACCCCCGCTCGCGCGGGGAACTCTTCTCACTCGATGATGAGCCGGATTCTCCGACGGGATCACCCCCGCTCGCGCGGGGAACTCGGATGGGACTAACAGCCGCCATCCTGGGCGGCCGGATCACCCCCGCTCGCGCGGGGAACTCTTTCTGCTTATGAAAAGCGGCCTTGTGGATGAGGGATCACCCCCGCTCGCGCGGGGAACTCGCCGCCGACTTCGACTGGTCTCCCGCAGCGTTGGGATCACCCCCGCTCGCGCGGGGAACTCTGCTTCTCACCCGTCTTCGGATCCGCATATGTCGGATCACCCCCGCTCGCGCGGGGAACTCGGCAGCGTCGCACCGTCTGAGCCGGTGGGGATCGGATCACCCCCGCTCGCGCGGGGAACTCACTCGGTCAGCAATTTCGCGCGTCCTCAGCGCCGGATCACCCCCGCTCGCGCGGGGAACTCGCGCGTCGGCATCAGGAGGCAATGAGCGGGTCAGGATCACCCCCGCTCGCGCGGGGAACTCTCGCCTTTCGGCGGATTCCACCGCTCCCCGATCGGATCACCCCCGCTCGCGCGGGGAACTCGCGATGCGTCGGGTGCTCGCCATGATTACCGCCGGATCACCCCCGCTCGCGCGGGGAACTCGTGCGCAACTGGTCGGCCGCCGTCTTGGCTTCCGGATCACCCCCGCTCGCGCGGGGAACTCGGGGACGCAGACGCATCGGCCACTTCAGCCCAGGGATCACCCCCGCTCGCGCGGGGAACTCGCGCCAGTGCGCCGAGCTCGAGTGTCTCGAGCGGGATCACCCCCGCTCGCGCGGGGAACTCCCCTCGGCGGGCAGCGGCAGCGACTGCACCACGGGATCACCCCCGCTCGCGCGGGGAACTCGCGAGCGCTGCGGTCACTTGCTGGTTTGAGGGGGGATCACCCCCGCTCGCGCGGGGAACTCTGCGTGCCCCGCGGCACCGCCGTGCGCTTCGACGGATCACCCCCGCTCGCGCGGGGAACTCGGCGATCGTGTCAGTGTCGAGGGACTCGTGCCGGGATCACCCCCGCTCGCGCGGGGAACTCGATGACTGCATAGCCCCCGACCTGCACGAATACGGATCACCCCCGCTCGCGCGGGGAACTCACCCGCGCCGGTCACGCTGCAGCCCTCCGTTTCGGATCACCCCCGCTCGCGCGGGGAACTCTGATGAAGCGTCTGGGGCAGGTTGAGGCGCAGGGGATCACCCCCGCTCGCGCGGGGAACTCGGGTGGGAGCGGGTAGTCGTCGCCGGCCTGACCGGATCACCCCCGCTCGCGCGGGGAACTCATCGCCCTGTCCTTCCCCGCTCGTGATTGCCAGGGATCACCCCCGCTCGCGCGGGGAACTCTTGTAGTGGTCCCGGAAAGCCTGCTGGCAGGCCGGATCACCCCCGCTCGCGCGGGGAACTCACAGTTGATGGTGAATGGATGCCGAAGAAGGACGGATCACCCCCGCTCGCGCGGGGAACTCCTGATCCAGTCCTGGGTGCCCTGCGCACCCTCCGGATCACCCCCGCTCGCGCGGGGAACTCTGGACCGGCATCCGGTGCGAGACGCAGGACGGGGGATCACCCCCGCTCGCGCGGGGAACTCTTGCAGTCGCACCGCGGATGGCGTTGGAAGCCCGGATCACCCCCGCTCGCGCGGGGAACTCACCATCTCAGCGGTGACCGGGGCTTTCGACTGGGGATCACCCCCGCTCGCGCGGGGAACTCAAGTGCCAGTCACTCGCCGAAGAGTGTCAGTCCGGATCACCCCCGCTCGCGCGGGGAACTCTGGGGGCGAAGATCGCCCCGGTCGCCTCCACGCGGATCACCCCCGCTCGCGCGGGGAACTCCCGGAGGTGTCGGCGGACATGATCTTGGAGTCGGGATCACCCCCGCTCGCGCGGGGAACTCCAGCTGCCAGCGGCGTCTGCACCAGCCAGGTCCGGATCACCCCCGCTCGCGCGGGGAACTCCACCAGTACCCATCAGTGTCCACACTATGGCCGGGATCACCCCCGCTCGCGCGGGGAACTCACCACGGGGAAAGCGCACCGGTTGCGCCACTACGGATCACCCCCGCTCGCGCGGGGAACTCCCATCCCGGAAGTGCAACTGCAGGCAGTGGTGCGGATCACCCCCGCTCGCGCGGGGAACTCCTCAAGATGGAGGACCTGAAAGACCGACGACTGGGATCACCCCCGCTCGCGCGGGGAACTCCTGGGGGCAGGGGCGCCGCCGGCGATCGCGTGCGGATCACCCCCGCTCGCGCGGGGAACTCGCCACGGTCTTCACCCAGTTGTCGGAGAACCCCGGATCACCCCCGCTCGCGCGGGGAACTCTCCGACACCACCACGTAGTTCGACCGGAGCGCCGGATCACCCCCGCTCGCGCGGGGAACTCCGGAGCACCGGGTACGCCGGCGAGTTCCCCCGGGGATCACCCCCGCTCGCGCGGGGAACTCGGATGCTTCCTGGTTCGGCACCCCGGATGTGAAGGATCACCCCCGCTCGCGCGGGGAACTCGAGTTTCAGTTTTTCCGCCGAGTCGTGAGCTTCGGATCACCCCCGCTCGCGCGGGGAACTCTTCACGATCGAAGCGTCGCAGTGGTCGCCGGACGGATCACCCCCGCTCGCGCGGGGAACTCGCGAAGAAGTTCGGCGCGGCGGTACAGACCTCGGGATCACCCCCGCTCGCGCGGGGAACTCCCCTGCATCTGGGATCCCGGCAAGTGGGGCGGGGGATCACCCCCGCTCGCGCGGGGAACTCTCGCGGGCCGGTTCAGGGACAGGTGCCTTCTCGGGATCACCCCCGCTCGCGCGGGGAACTCTCGATCGACACGCCACCGTTCTCGACGGCGGCGGGATCACCCCCGCTCGCGCGGGGAACTCACGTCGGGTCAGACGCCGCTGCTCGTCGGGGGGGGGATCACCCCCGCTCGCGCGGGGAACTCCGAGACATCGACCCCCACGACCGCAGCCTCGCGGGATCACCCCCGCTCGCGCGGGGAACTCCCGGTGTCGATCCAGCGGCGCAGCCAGGTCGAGGGATCACCCCCGCTCGCGCGGGGAACTCTGGTACAGGTTGTGGACGAGAAGGGACGTCCTCGGATCACCCCCGCTCGCGCGGGGAACTCCCACTGGAAGAGGACCCGGAGTTCGTGGCGGAGGGATCACCCCCGCTCGCGCGGGGAACTCTTCGACTGGTCTCCCGCAGCGTTGTTCAGGTTCGGATCACCCCCGCTCGCGCGGGGAACTCCGCGCCTCGCAATCAATAAGGTCGGCGCCAACCGGATCACCCCCGCTCGCGCGGGGAACTCGCCCTCACCACCCTGGGCGTGTCCAAGGACGTGGGATCACCCCCGCTCGCGCGGGGAACTCTTCCTCCAGGTCTACGACGGCCCCAACAGCGACGGATCACCCCCGCTCGCGCGGGGAACTCAATTCGGCGAGCGCCGCCGGTGCGAACTGTTTCGGATCACCCCCGCTCGCGCGGGGAACTCGGGTAGCGACGTCCGCCTGACCCGTCGGGGTCGGGATCACCCCCGCTCGCGCGGGGAACTCGGCCTCCGTCAACCGCCACACCTGGTGCCGGCGGGATCACCCCCGCTCGCGCGGGGAACTCTCCGCCGAGTTCTACTCAGTACCGAAGCTCTGGGGATCACCCCCGCTCGCGCGGGGAACTCAAGACGGCGTTCTTCACGGTCCGCCGGGCTGACGGATCACCCCCGCTCGCGCGGGGAACTCATTCGATGTTAACCACGGCCCGCATCAACCGCCGGATCACCCCCGCTCGCGCGGGGAACTCTGTCCCCGTAGGAATCCTTGATGCCGAGCACGGGGATCACCCCCGCTCGCGCGGGGAACTCGAACCGTCCCACACCGGTCTCGTGGCGGGGGACGGATCACCCCCGCTCGCGCGGGGAACTCTGGGTGGAAGAGGGCGACCATCCGCGGTTGACGTGGATCACCCCCGCTCGCGCGGGGAACTCCCGTGGTTGACGTGGGCGAAGGGCAGCACGTGCGGATCACCCCCGCTCGCGCGGGGAACTCCACGACCTGCTGCCGAACAAGGTGTTCGCGAAGGGATCACCCCCGCTCGCGCGGGGAACTCGCCCAGGTCGCGGAGACGCAGGCGGGCGCGGCGGGATCACCCCCGCTCGCGCGGGGAACTCTTCATCCACACTGGGAGCGCTTCGGCTTCCAGCGGATCACCCCCGCTCGCGCGGGGAACTCGGGTGTGGTGTGCGGTCTTCGATTCTGTGCCTGGGATCACCCCCGCTCGCGCGGGGAACTCTCAATCCCCAGCCGCGTAATATCCGCCAACGCCGGATCACCCCCGCTCGCGCGGGGAACTCTGCGCCAAACTTGGCGTGTGCTCACTACAGAACGGATCACCCCCGCTCGCGCGGGGAACTCAGAGGCGACTCGGCCGCCTCCGCCGTCACCGAAGGATCACCCCCGCTCGCGCGGGGAACTCCGGACGGCCGGAACCGTCGCGGTGACCGCACTGGGATCACCCCCGCTCGCGCGGGGAACTCGTATTCAAGTCGCCGCAGCGGATGTTGGACGACGGATCACCCCCGCTCGCGCGGGGAACTCCTCGGCTATGTGGATCAGGTGCAGTGGCAGATGGGATCACCCCCGCTCGCGCGGGGAACTCACCCTGCTGGGCATCCATTCCCCATCGACCGTGGGATCACCCCCGCTCGCGCGGGGAACTCTGTTTAGATGCTTGTTTCGATGGCTTTGGCGAGGGATCACCCCCGCTCGCGCGGGGAACTCACGCACCTGCTCATCACCCAGGTGGTCGGCCTCGGATCACCCCCGCTCGCGCGGGGAACTCGCCGGCGTCTGCACTGTCGCCGGGTTCAAGAACGGATCACCCCCGCTCGCGCGGGGAACTCGTGCACGCCGGCGACTGGCTACTCGGCGTGATCGGATCACCCCCGCTCGCGCGGGGAACTCCCACTAATCGCAGCCTCAACCTCATCCCGCACCGGATCACCCCCGCTCGCGCGGGGAACTCGATGAAGAGAGCGACGCTCATCGGGTCAGATCCGGATCACCCCCGCTCGCGCGGGGAACTCTTGACCCGAGAATCCGTGTTACCAGCCGAATAGGGATCACCCCCGCTCGCGCGGGGAACTCCCATAGCCGTCGAGGTCCGTGGCCAGCTTCGGGGGATCACCCCCGCTCGCGCGGGGAACTCCTTGCGGGTCTGGTTTGGCTATTGGGCGTGCTGGGATCACCCCCGCTCGCGCGGGGAACTCTAATTCCACCAGGAATATCAGGCATTACTATCCGGATCACCCCCGCTCGCGCGGGGAACTCTGTACCTTATGGCTTGTATCTCGTCTACCGACCGGATCACCCCCGCTCGCGCGGGGAACTCTACACTGGAGACAACGGAAGGGCAATTCTCTATGGATCACCCCCGCTCGCGCGGGGAACTCAGAGCGTCATAGCCGGCGAGAGCCGCACCAGACGGATCACCCCCGCTCGCGCGGGGAACTCTCACTGACCATGTTCCTGCAGTGAGGGGAAATGGGATCACCCCCGCTCGCGCGGGGAACTCCCCCCGTTGCTCGTGTTCTCCTGCACCCTTTTGGGATCACCCCCGCTCGCGCGGGGAACTCCCCAACTGGGCACCGCCCAGCACACCGATCGCCGGATCACCCCCGCTCGCGCGGGGAACTCGGATCGCCGGCTTCCTCGCCAAGCTGCTGCGCGGGATCACCCCCGCTCGCGCGGGGAACTCCGCTTCCAGATCCAATGCGGAGAGCCCCACTTCGGATCACCCCCGCTCGCGCGGGGAACTCTAGCGGGTCACGCGACGGCGGGTGGCACCGAACGGATCACCCCCGCTCGCGCGGGGAACTCCGCAGGAGAGTGCCCCAGCCATCTGTACCGGTGGGATCACCCCCGCTCGCGCGGGGAACTCGATCGTGGTCATGCCCCGCTCGGCGGACTGGAGGGATCACCCCCGCTCGCGCGGGGAACTCGACAAGCTCTCCAGCATCCGTGACGGTCCAGCGGGATCACCCCCGCTCGCGCGGGGAACTCACTCCGACTTTACTGGGATCTAGCCCTCGACGGCACGCCAGAGTATTCGTTCCGTGCAGCAGAAGCAGCAGCCATAACGTCTTTCCGCAGGCAGCTGAAGACGGCACCACAGGGGATATCGGGGGCTCTCGGTTTCCTGTGTTCGATGTCTTGCCCCACCTACCCCAGCGTGTTGTGCTTCCCGAACGCCGGCTTGTAGACGAGGCCGGCGAGCAGGCCGCCGACGATGGGGAACACGATGAATACCCACAGCTGCGACCAGGCCCAGCCTCCGCCGTACACGGCGGCGGCGAGGGAGCGGGCCGGGTTGACGGAGGTGTTGTCGATCGGGATGGTGATGAGGTGGATGAGGGCGAGCGTCAGCCCGATGGCGAGGGGTGCGAAACCGGTGAAGCCGATCCGGGCGGTGGTGCCGAGCACGACGAGGACGAAGATCGCGGTGAAGGCGATCTCGACGCTGATGGCGCCCCCGATGCCGAACCCGCCGGGGGAGTGGGCGCCGAACCCGTTGGAGGCGAAGCCGGCTTTGTGCGCTGCGGCGAAGAAGCCGCTCTTCGAGGAGGCGATCAGTGCGATGAGCGAGGCGCCGGCGATACCGCCGACCAGCTGGGCGGCGATGTAGCCGATGACGTCTTTCCATGCGAAGCGGCCCGCCGCGGCGAGCCCGAGCGTGATCGCCGGGTTGAAGTGCCCGCCGGAGATGGGGCCGAACGCGTAGGCGCCCACCACGACGGTGAGCCCGAAGGCGAGGGCGACGCCCAGGTGGCCGACGCCGACGACATTGGAGTCGGCGCTGGGGAAGGTGGCGTCGAAGATCGCTGTGCCGACACCACCGGCGACCAGGATGAGCGTGCCGATCAGCTCGGCGGCCATCCGGAACAGCAGGTCTGGCCCCTTGACCTCTGGCGAGGCCGAGACCTCGTCGGGCACGGTGCTGGTTTCCGTCATCGTGATTTTCCTCCCCTTTGTTGAAGCACATAGATGTACTTCTTGCGGAAACGATATCGGTTTCGAGGGCCTGTCTGCGGAGACCTGCCGGGGAATACAATGGCCGCTCCACCTTCAACGGAGGGACTCGTATGTACGCCGCGGTGTATGAACGGTTTGGACAACCGGAGGAGGTCCGCTGGGCCGAGGTCTCTGAACCGAAGGTCGGCCCGGAGACGGTGGTCGTCGCGGTGCGTGCAGCCTCGGTGAACCCGGTGGACTGGCAGACCATGTCGGGCGCGCTTTCCGGTCGATTCGACACGCTGTTCCCGGTCGTGCCGGGGTGGGATGTGACGGGCATCGTGACGGCGGTCGGTCCTGGTGTCCGCTGGTTCCGGCCCGGTGACGCGGTGATGGGGTACGTGCGGCAGGATGTCGTTCATTCCGGCTCGTTCGCCGAGCGCGTGGGCGTCCCTGAGCGCCTGCTCGTCCCGAAGCCGCCCGAGCTGAGCTGGGAGCAGGCGGCCTGCCTCCCCCTGGCGGGGACGACCGCATGGCAGGGACTCTTCGAGTGTCTCCGTATGGAGCCAGGCGAGACGGTATACATCCAGGCGGCCACGGGCGGTGTCGGCGCCCTGGCCACGCAGTTTGCGCTCGCTGCCGGGGCGCGCGTGATCGGTTCCTGCTCGCCGGGGAATGTGGCTTGGCTGCATGAATGCGGTGCTGATGCCGTCGACTATCACCGAGACGTGGCGCAGCAGGTGCGGGCTCTGGCTCCGGACGGCGTAGATGCCGTATTCGACATGTACGGCGGAACGACCCTCAGCGAGGGGATCGGCCTGCTTCGCGGCGCTGGGGACGGCGGTGCCGGGGCGCATCGGGTGGTTTCGCTCGTCGATGACGGGGTTCGGGAAGCAGGTGGACGATACCTGTTCGCGCGTCCTGATCGCGACAGCTTGGATGCGCTGGTGAAGACTGCCGTTCAGACCGGGATTTCGAGCCGGGTCGCGCAGGTCCTCCCACTGCGTGACGCGGCGAAGGCGCTCGCGATGAGTAAACACGGCCATCCGGCGGGCAAGCTGGTGCTGATTTCGGCGGCTTGACCAAGCGGGCCGGGCCGATGGACGCACGGGCCGTCAACGGATCCGGGCGCGGTTCCCGATGGCGCCGTCCTCGACTGGAGGACCACGGTCAGCTGTGACGCCGCAGCGCGGCCCTGACCGCGAGGCCCGCACCGCCCAGTATGACGATAGCCAGCGCGATCCCCACCTCCCAGCCGTCCAACCCGGTGCGGGGAAGGGTGCCGGACGCTGCCTGGACGGAGGCCGACGCCGATGCTGTTGCAGAGGCCGGCGCAGCCGCGGTGGGGCTGGTCGGATTTTCCACGGTGCTGATCCGCGGGCTCTCGGTGGTGGCGGTGTGGTTGAGGCAGCGCTTCAGCTCGGTCTCCTTGTACCACGTCGACCCGTTCGAAACCGGGGTGCAGGACGAGTTGAACGGGATTTCGCGCTCGTTGTAGAGCATCCGAACGAGGGGTGTGTACGTCTTCCCCGTGTCCGGATCGGTGCCGGTGCGGGCGACGACATCCCATTGCAGGTTCGCGGCCATGGGCGAGACGTCCTCGGAACGGAACGGGTTGTTGTCATAGGAGAACACCTGGGCCATCGAGGTCGGGTTTGCCACGTCGGGCGCCTGCTGCTGGGTGCCAGGGATCTGCAGGAGCGAGGCGAACGGGACGATGGTCTCAGCGTGTCCGAACCGGAAGGTGGCGGCCGTCTTGCCGCCGGCCATCCGATCGTCGACGCTGCTGAAGAAGTCGTTCAGCAGCGGCTGCGCGTTCTGATACGAGTCGGTGTGCCCGGCGAAGCCGGGGCCTTTCTCATAGAAGTCGCCGACGTCCAGCAGATAGGCGAACCATTGGGCGGCAGTGCCGACCTTGTCCTCCTGGAAGTACTGGTCGAAGTTGAACGCGCCGTTGCTGTTCTCGGCCGTCATGTCGGCACCGGTGATGTACAGCTCGTACAGGTCGGTGGCGGCGTCGACTTTCGAAGCGATCTTCTTGCTTTTGCTGCCGCAGGCGTCGGCATCGGTGCTGGGGTCCGCGCCGGGAGCGCAGTTCTGCGCCCCGTTCTTGGTCCCGTCGGCGGTGTTGTACCAGATGTTCTGACCGGCCCCGGTGCCGATGCTGTCGAGGAACTTCTGGGTGAAGATCTGGGAGAGGACTGTATCCGCCGCCGTCTGGCTCTCCGGTTGCGAATTGATGAACGCATAGACGTTGGCCAGTTTCCCACCGGTCGCCGTTGCCTGGTCGATGTAGTCCTGATATGTCTTCGCCACGGTGTAGGCGGCGGTGCCTGGCTCCTTCTGCGTGCCGTCCGGGTTCTCGACGTCGTGGAAGTAGAGCAGGTCAGGCCGCTTCTCGAACGCGGTGGCGTTGTCGTTCAGCTTCCCACCTGATGCGGCGTCCAGACCTTTCTCGAAGTTCTCACCGGATTCGGTCGCCCGGCCCTCGCCGGAGGTCTCATATTGGATCTGGTCTCCGGCCGTATCGGCGCGCCGGAAGAGGTCTTGGTTGCGCTGGTAGGCCCGCGTGCCGATGCCTTGCAGCTCGGTGGCGCCCTGGCCGGTGAGCATCCCGTAGCCGTTGGCCACGTTGGCGGCGATGATGGCGTCGAGATTCTGCGTGAACGTCTGTTTCGCGGCGTCGCTGACGAAGCCGTTCTGTTCTGCCGCCGTCTTCGCCATGAGCTTCAAGAGGGCGTCGTACTTGTACCCGGACAGGCCGCGGGAGCCATGGCGATCGATCGACTCGGTGTAGATCGACTGGTATCCGGACGGCGCCGCCGAGTACGCCGTGGAGGTCGGGGCCACGTACGGTTGCTTGCTGCTGTAGAACTCGCCCTGCTCATTTGCCGAGGCCATCGTGGTGCATCCGAACACGGCGATCGAGGCGAGGACGAGCACGCCCGCGCCAGATCGGAGCACATGCGTACGTAGGCTGGTGGTCTGCGTCTTCATAGGATGCGGTCCTAGGTCTGCGAAGTCTTGGTGACGGCTGAAGTTCGCCGCCCGGTGGCAGGTTAGAAAGGCGTAGTGACGGCGTTCGGAACGAGGGGTTACCGAGTGGTGAACGGTACCCCCGGCATCCGCCCGCCCGACGGTTACGCTTGGCGTATGCCGATTCCCGCTCGCACCCCGGCGCTGCCGCGCCGCCTCTTGCGCGATGAGGCCTATGACCGCATCGCCGAAGGGATCGTGCGTGGGCAGTTTGCTCCAGGGGAGCGGCTGAACGACCAGGATCTGGCGGAGTGGATGGGCATCTCCCGCACCCCGGTGCGGGAGGCGCTGGCCCGTCTGGAGCGCACCGGTCTGGTCCATACCGTGCCCGGACGCGAGACCATCGTCTCCGAGCTCGATCCCGCGACGACCGACCACGCGGTACGAGTGGCGGCAGCTCTGCATGCCCTGGCGGTGCACGACGCTGCTGCGGGGACCAGCCCCAGCGATGTGAAGGCGATGCAGGCCGCGAATCGGCGGCTGCAGCAGGCGTTCGCCGCAGAGGACGTGGTGGCGGCCATCGCGGCCGACGACGCCTTCCACCAGGTCGCGATCGCGCGTGCGGCGAACCCGGTGCTCGAGTCGGCGCTGGATCAGGTGATGCCGTTGCTGCGCCGCGCCGAGCACCTGCGCTTCGGCGCATTCATCACTCCGGATTCCGTGCAGCAGCACGCGGCCATCCTGGCCGCGCTGCAAGCGCACGATGCGGACGCGGCCGTGGAGGCATCCGCCGCTAACTGGTCGGCCCTGCACAGCTGATCTCAGCTGAGCGCCCCGTAACACGATTGCAATGTCCAGATAATCGGGCGTTCAAGTGCCACGTGCAATATATTGCATATCGCCTGAAAGGAATCCCATGACTATCACCACTGACTCCACCGCCCCCTCTGCAACGGATCCAGCCCCGAACGCCGGGCCCACCGGCCAGTTCGAAGTGCACGACGCCAACGTCCTCGCCCATGCCCGGACGCTCATCGACTCCCTGCCCTCGCTCCGCCTCGTGCAGCAGGAGGTCGTCAATGCCGTCCGTCGCAACGAGATCTGGCGCGGCGAGGAGTGCCTGAATCTGCTCGCCCCCGAGGCCCCCACCAGCCCGGTGGTCCGATCCCTGCTGTCCAGTGAGATCGGCACCCGCGCCGCCGAGGGGCACATCGGGGCCGTCAAGCGGTGGTTCGTCGGCACCCGCTACATCGACGAGGTCGAATCGCTGTGCGTGGAACTGCTCAAGAAGGTGTTCCGCAGCAACTACGCCGATCATCGGCTCATCGCGTCCATGCTCGGCAACCTGACCGTCTATGCCGCGCTGACCAAGCCGGGAGAAACGATCATGTCCATCCCGCAGCCTACCGGCGGGCATTCCGCCAACCGCGAGATCGGTCCGGCCGGCATCCGCGGCCTGCGCATCGTCGACGTCCCCCTCGACCCGGTCACTCTCGACGTCGACCTCGACGAGTTCGCCCGCATCGCCCGCGCCGAGCGTCCCAAGATCGTGGCGCTCGGGGCCTCCATGACGCTGTTCCCCTTCCCCATCCGCGAGATGAGCGAGATCATCGCCCCCTGGGGCGGCAAGGTGTTCTTCGACGGCGCCCACCAGCTGGGGCTCATCGGCGGCGGGCAGTTCCAGGACCCGCTGCGCGAGGGCGCGGCCGTGATGACCGGGTCCGCCGGCAAGACCTTCAGCGGCCCGCAGAGCGGCATCATCGTCTGGAACGATCCAGAGCTCACATCGCCGATCGCCGACACGATCTTCCCGGTGATCGCCGCGACCCACCAGGTGAACCGGGTCGCGGCGCTCGCCGCCGCCGCTGCCGAGTTCCTCGCGTTCGGCACCGAGTACATGGCCAAGATCGTCTCGAACGCGCAGACCCTCGCCGGGGCGCTGCACGACCGGGGCATCATCGTCCTCGGGGCAGACCGCGGCTACACTCGCACCCACCAGGTCATCCTCGACGTCCACCGGTTCGGCAACGGGATGGACGTGGCGCGCAAGCTCGAGACCGCCAACATCATCACCAACAAGAACCTCATCCCCGGTGACCGGCCGGAGGATTGGGACCGCCCCAGCGGCCTGCGGATCGGCACCACGGAGGTCACCCGCTACGGGATGGGGGCGGACGAGATGAATGCGATCGCCGATCTCATCGTCGATGTCCTCGAAGACCGTCGGCCGATTGCCGCCGTCAAGCGCGACGCGACCAACCTGCGCCAGGCCCATCAAGTGCTGCAGTACTGCTTCCCGGACGAGTGAGCGTTCCGATCAGGAGGTAGTCGTGCTGGAGTCGCTGCCGCTCGACCCCTCTTGGTCTCCGGAACCGCCAGGCATCTGACCGCCGCCCTGCCGCGGGGCGCCGGACAGAGGAGTGCCGCCCTGTGTCCTGCTGCCCCTGCGCCGGCTGGGATGAGCTGATTCCGGACGCGGCGCCGGCCTGGCTGGTGCCCGCTCAGTACCCGTCACCGAATCCGAGGCCGACGGCGACCACAATGCCGGCGCCGACGAGGATCTTGATCCGACGATGGGGTTGAGGTGACTGAGGTGACGCCATGACCGCTCCTTCTGATCGGGATGTCCGGCTGTGTGCCGGACCAATGACGCCGCCACCCTGTCCGATCGTGAAGGGGCGGGATGCCAAAACACGGAACCCCCAGGCGGCATGCGCGGATTGCATCTGACTTCCACAGGTGTGGTCTAAGTGAGATGCCGGATCAGCGATCGGAGGATTCCACCTCGACCAGTTTGGCCTGAGTGACCTACCGGGCAAATAGTCCGGGACAGAGTTGAGATTGGTTCACTTGGTCTTTTGTATCTCAGAGAAACAGATGTGTTATGCCCCCGAAATATAGGCGAAACTCCGCTTTTGTAGCTTTTAATTGGTCCAACCAAAATACCAATACCCAGGAGAAGCTCGTGTTCAAGAGAATTATGGCGGGGTGCGTTGGTGCAGTCTTGGTCGTCGCAGGTGTGAGTGCCTGCTCCTCTGGGGCAGCGGCATCATCGAAGTCTTCGAAGGCCGCGACAGTGAGTACGCCGGCGATCAATCAGAACGGTCAATTGGCGGTGTGTACGGCCCTGAGTACCGGAAATCCGCCGACGTACTTCACGGATGCCTCAAACAAACCGGTCGGTGCTGAGGTTGATATGGCGAATTGGGTCGCGAGTGACCTGGGTCTCAAGCCGAAATTCGTTGACGTGGCATTTGCTTCGATCATTCCTGCTCTGCAGGCTGGCAAGTGTGATGTGATCATGTCATCGCTCTACATCAAGCCTGAGCGGGCTGAGATCGTCGACTTCACGCCGTATCTCATGTCGGGGTCGGCGGTGGCGGTTCAGAAGGGTAATCCGCATAAGGTGACTGGTATGGACGATTCTCTGTGCGGACTCAAGATCAGCGCGGCAGTCGGGAAGACGGCCACACTCTTGGCGCAGCAGCAGGCCACGAAATGTCAGCAGGACGGCAAAGCCGAACTGAAGGTGGTGCAGACCGACCAGACGACGGCAGCCGTGCAACAGCTCATCAACAAACAAGTGGATGCATATGCCGGCGAAACTCCGGTCGTTCTGTACTACCAGAAGAAGCAGCCGGGGACATTCAAGATGATCGGAAAATCCTTCGGTTCGATCGAAGTTGGTGCTGCGGTGGAAAAGGGGAACGCCACGCTATCTAAGAAGCTTGAGAAGGCTTTTGCTGCTATGAGTTCGAGTGGCGAATACGAGAAGATCCTCAAGAAGTGGGGTATGTCCGAACTCGCTTACAAGTTCTGAGTTGGGACATCCGATGACATTCGACTGGAACTTCTTCTGGACGAGTCTTCTTCAGCCGAGTGGGGCCTTCCTATCAGGGCTGGGGCTGACTGTAGGGATTTCAATTGCCTCGATGATCTTGGCTTTGGTCGGGGGCCTGCTCATAGCATTGATGCGATTGTCGCGATTCTCAGTTTTGCGAGTCCTAGCCGCACTATACGTCTGGGTCTTTCGTGGCACACCGCTCCTGGTCGTTCTCGTAATCATCTACTTGGGTCTGGCTGCGGCGAATATCTACAAGTTCACTGACCTCCATATTGCTGGCATCAGCCTCGCAGGTGCCATTCAGGCAGCGATCGTTGGCCTGACTTTGAACGAGAGCGCGTACATCTCGGAGATAATGAGGTCAGCGATTGGTGCTGTACCCAGCGGTCAGATGGAAGCAGCTGCCACTCTGGGGATGACACGGCGCGGTGCTATGAGGTGGATCATCCTGCCTCAAGCTGTTCGCACGATGGTGCCGCCGCTGGGCAACCAGTTCAACTCGCTGATGAAGAACACGTCGCTGCTCAGCATCATTGGGGTCAGCGAAATGTTCCTGATCACTCAATCGATCAGTTCGGCGACGTTCCGGACTTTCGAGATATTCATCGTCACGGCGCTCTATTACCTCGCGCTGACCACGATCTGGACGGTGTTGCAGGACGAACTTGAACGCTTCTTCAATCGGCAGCTCGGGATCTATTCCCCAGGGATACTGGTGCGCATCAGGACCGGAGTTCGTCGTCTATTGAGCGGAAAACGGAAGGGTGAGGAGGTGTTCTCATGACAAGTTCGACTGAGAAGGTCCAGACACAGGCGACCACGAATTTCGTTGTGCAGGCGAACGGCGTGCAGAAGCGACTTGGCGGGCGGCTCATTCTCAAGGGAGTGGATTTAGAAGTGCATCGAGGAGAGGTTGTCGTGCTCCTCGGTCCGTCTGGCGCCGGGAAGACAACCATGCTGAGGACACTAAACGGGCTAGAGCGAATCGACGGGGGTGAGATCGTTGTGAATGGTGAGCGAATCGGGTTTGAACCAGGGACGGGTGACAAGCTTCGAAAAGCGTCTGAGCGCACACTCGCCCGTCAGCGAGCGGATATCGGATTCGTCTTCCAGCACTTCAATCTCTTTCCCCACATGACCGCGCTCGAGAATGTATGGCACGCTCCCGTTCGAGTACTCAAACGTCCGAAGGGAGAAGCGGTCTCCGAAGCGAAGACTCTCTTATCCAGAGTAGGTCTTTCCGATCGGGCAGATTCCCACCCCAGTGGTCTGTCTGGCGGCCAGCAGCAGAGGGTCGCCATCGCTCGGGCCCTGGCGATGCACCCTAAGCTGATGCTCTTCGACGAACCCACCAGTGCACTCGATCCAGAGATGACTGGCGAGGTCTTGAGCGTGATGCGAGATCTCGCTCAACAAGATCAGATCACGATGGTGGTTGTCACTCATGAGATGTCGTTTGCCAGGCAAGTAGCCAACCGGGTTGTAGTCATGGCGGATGGGCAGGTCATTGAGTCCGGGTCGCCGGATCAGGTCCTGTCCCACCCGGCAGCTGGCCGCACTCGGGAATTTCTGGCGAAGGTGGCATAGTTGCTAGCGGCGTCGGTGAAGGGTGTCAGTTCCGCTCGTGCACTCTGGATAACCATTGGGGAGCAGATAGTGGCGATAAGGGCACAACCAGAGAAGGGCCATCGGGACTCCCTGTCGCGCCTGCGTTCTCGGGGGAATATTTCCGCGGAGATCGCAAGTTTCCTTGAGCGATCGATCCGGTCCGGCGAATACGCGGCTGGGGAACGATTGCCACCGGAACGGACGCTCGCAGAGCGCTTCCGCGTCTCGCGCACGACGGTGCGTGAAGCGCTTAAGTTCCTTGAGAATCGACGTCTCATCATCCGTCGGCGCGGCGCGGGGACGATCGTGCTGGCCCCGGACGAACGAGTCAGGGAAGTCGAGTCGATTCTCACTCAAGCGCGGCACGACCTCGAGGATGTCGCGGAATTGCGCTCGGTTATCGAACCAGATATCGCTCGGCTGGCTGCGGCGCGAGCGACAGGAGCTGACCTGAACACCCTTCAAGACATTATCGAGAAGTCGGGGGCGCCTCTTACTGCACAGGGATCCCTGCAGCTGGACATGGCGTTTCATCTGGCACTTGCCCGGGCGAGCGAGAATGAGCTGCTTCCAGCGTTGTTGGCTTTTGCCAACGAATCCACCGCAGAATACCGGATTGACTCACATCGCACCCAACGGAGTCGCCGAATATCGCTGGAAGGGCATGTAGAGATTTTCCGTCGCGTAGCCGAGCATGATGCAGTCGGAGCGGAAGCCGCGATGCGAGCCCATCTGACGCAGGTCAACGAACTGACGCGAGAGTTTCGGAATCCGAACCCTGATAGCTCCATCACTGCCACGGAGACGAGTTGTAAGCCGAATTCAATCATCGTTCAGAAAGGCGAAGACGAATGACGAGTCATACGAGAACACCCGTAAGTGACACCGTCATCGCGATGACGCCCGACACCGTGCGCTGGGGCACGCTCCCCGCCCGCGGCGACGAGGCGCTGATCGAGGTGCCGGCCGGGAGCCGGATCGTCATCGACACGGTCAGCCACGAGGGCATCCTCGAGGATCAGGGTCGGGATCCGGTGGCGTTCTTCGCCGCCCAGGGGGTCATCCCGAGTGACGTACTGCCCGACGCCGTCGACATCGCCCGCGAGGTGCCGCACCAGTTCGGCGTCGATGGCCCGCACGTCGTGAGCCGTCCCATCCGCGTGCTCGGGGCACATGCCGGCGACGTGCTGGCGGTGCGCATCCTGGAGCTCGCCCCGCGCGTTCCGTACGGGGTGGTCTCCAACCGTCACGGCAAGGGCGCCCTGCCCGACGAGCTGCCGCGCGCGGCCGCGGTGCGCAGCGTCTTCGCCCGCCTCGATGCGGCGGACCCCGATCTGGCAGTGATGCCGTGCACCGGCCTCGACGCGGTGGAGCTCATGAACGCGGACCCCTCGGAGCGATCCGGGCTGCGGGAGCGGCTCTGGTCGAGGACGGTCCGCTTCCCCCTCAACCCGTTCCTCGGCATCATGGGGGTCACACCCGACACCGACGAGCACCTGAACTCGGTGCCGCCGGGGGCGTTCGGCGGCAACATCGACGTCAACCTGATGGTGGCCGGCACGACGCTGTACCTGCCGGTGCAGGTCGACGGGGCCGGCTTCTACGTGGGCGACCCGCACTTCGTGCAGGGGGACGGGGAAGTATCCCTGACCGCGCTCGAGGCGCCGCTGCGAGCCGCACTGCAGCTCGACGTCATCCCGGCGGCCGACGTGACGGCTCGCTTCGGCGAGCTGGACGGGCCGATGGTCGAGACGGATGACTTCCTGGTCCCGACCGGGCGTGACCGCGACCTTGACATCGCGGTGCAGCGCTGCATACGGCAGGCGATCTCGCTGCTCGGGCATCGCTGGGGGATGGACGAGGCGCACGCCTATGCGTATCTGAGCGCCGCCACCGACTTCAACATCTCGCAGGTGGTGGATGTGGTGAAGGGCGCCCACGCCCGCATCCGCAAGAGCGATTTCGAGGGCTGAGCACGCTGAGAACGGGGCCCGACGGCTGCGGGAGGTTAAGCTGATCCCCGCCATGAGCACCTCTGCTGCACGAACCACCCTTTCCCCGGAGCAACGCGTCCGGACCATCGTGTTCGTCGCCACCATGGGGGCGATCGGATTCGGCTACGACACGGGGGTGATCTCGGGCGCGCTGCCGTTCATGACGCTGTCCCCGTCCCACGGAGGCATCGGACTGACCCCGGTCACGGAGGGGGTCGTCACCTCGTCGCTGGTCTTCGGGGCGGCGGTAGGCGCCTTCTTCGCCGGCCGGCTGGCGGACGGCATCGGCCGGCGCCGCAGCCTGCAGATCCTGGCGGTGGGCTTCTTCATCGGCGCCATCGGGACGGCGCTGTCGCCGAACGTGCCGGTGATGGTGGTCTTCCGGGTGGTGCTGGGCTTGGCGGTGGGCGGGGCGTCCACCGTGGTGCCGATCTTCATCGCGGAGGTGGCGCCGCCGAGCCACCGCGACCGGTTGGTCTCCCGCAACGAGCTGATGATCGTCACCGGGCAGCTGCTCGCCTACGTGTTCAACGCGATCATCGTGATGGCGCTCAGCGAGGCGACCGGCGTGTGGCGCCTGATGCTGCTGATCTGCGCCCTGCCGCCGGTGCTGCTGTTCGTGGGCATGCTCTTCGTCCCGGAGTCGCCGCGCTGGGTGGCCGCGCACGGCAACCCGAAGCACGCCTGGGCGATTCTGCGCCGCCTCCGCCACCGCTCCGAGCTGCACCGGGAGGTGGCGGCGATCACCGCCTCCATCGAGGTGATTCGGGATGAGCCTCCCGCATCCTGGCGCGATCTCGCCACGCCGTGGATCCGGCGGCTGATCCTGATCGGCATGGCCGCCGGGGCGGCGCAGCAGCTCTCCGGCGTGAACTCGGTCATGTACTTCGCGCCCACCATCCTGCAGCGCTCGGGGCTGGGGGCGCAGGCGGCGATCGTCTCCACGATCGGCAACGGCGCGGTCGCGGTGGCGGCCACACTGGTCGGCATGCGGTTCGCGGGCCGGTTCGGGCGCCGACCGATGATGCTGACCGGGCTGGGCGGGGTGATCTGCGCCCACGCGCTGTTGGGGCTGGTCTTCCTGCTGCCGTCGAGCTTCGGGCGCAGCATGGCGATCCTGGGGCTGATGATGGTGCTGCTGTTCTTCATCCAGGCGATGATCTCGGTGGTCTACTGGCTGCTGATGTCGGAGATGTTCCCGCTGCGCATCCGCGGATTCGCCGCCGGGGTCTCGGTGGCGGCGTCATGGATCGCCAACGGGGTGGTCGCGCTGCTGTTCCCCATGATGCTGCACGCGCTCGGCGGCACGTCGTTCTTCGTGTTCGCGGTCATCAACGTGGTGAGCTTCGTGGTCATCTTCCTGGTGCTGCCGGAGACGCACGGGAAGTCGCTGGAGCAGCTGGAAACGGAATTCAGAGGCGCTTCTCGGGCGCCCGAGTCCACGATGGGCTGAGCGCCGGAACCGAGGCGAGCCACACCCCGGCGAGCGATATCGAGTGAGGAGCACGTTTGGCTATTTCCGAAGAGGCACGTATTCCGCAGATCCAGCTGAATGACGGGCACGAGCTGCCGGCCGTCGGATTCGGCACCTACAAGCTGAACGGCGTCGAGGGCGCCGGCGTCATCGCGAAGGCCATCGACCACGGCTACAGGCTGATCGACACCGCGTTCAACTACGAGAACGAGGGCACGGTCGGGGAGGCGATCCGGCGCGCGTCGGTGCCGCGCGAGCAGATCATCGTCAGCTCGAAACTGCCCGGCCGGCACCACGCCTACGACGAGGCGCTCGCCACCATCGAGGAATCGGTGTACCGCACCGGCCTCGACCACCTCGACCTCTACCTCATCCACTGGCCGCTGCCGAAGCGGGGGAAGTACGTGGAGGCCTGGCGGGCGCTGATCGAGGCGCGGCGGCGCGGGCTGGTCACCTCGATCGGGGTCAGCAACTTCCTGCCTGAGCACCTGGAGCGCCTCGTCGCCGAGACGGGGGTCGCGCCGGCGGTGAACCAGATCGAGATGCATCCCTACTTCCCGCAGGCTGGGCAGCGGGCATGGGATGCGGACCACGGCATCGTCGACGAGGCCTGGTCGCCGCTGGGCCGCGCGAGTGCCGTGCTGCAGGACCCGGTGGTGAAGCGGATCGCCGATGCCTACCAGCGCGGCACGGGGCAGATCGTGCTGCGGTGGCAGACGCAGCTGGGCATCATCCCGCTGCCGAAAGCCGCCCACGCCGAGCGGCAGGAGCAGAATCTGTCGATCTTCGACTTCGAGCTCAGCCCGGCCGAGCTGGACGAGATCACGGGCCTGGGTCGTCCCGATGGGAGAATCGCCGACCAGGACCCGGCCGAGTACGAGGAGTTCTAGGCCGTCTGCGCCTGGGCCAGGGGCATGACGCGCAGCTCCATCAGCACTGCTGGGCCAATGATGGCGGCCGGTGCCGTCTCCGGCGCGGCACTCGCCGAGATCGCTACGGCGTCGAGCCCGGCCAACGTCACCGGGGCCTGGCCCGGGACCGCCAGCTGCGGCGCGCCCTCCAGTACGATGAGGGCCCGCCAGCTGCCGTCCGGGGTATCCGGGGCATCGAGGCCGAGGCGCTCGCCGGCCCGCAGGTTGCGGCGGCGCATCGCCCCGGTGCCGACGGCATCCCGCACCATCAGATTGAGGTCTCGTGCCGGCACCCGGGCGGGTTCGGCGTGGGCCGGCAGCGCCCCCGAGAACTCGACCGGTTCCCAGCGCCCCAGCCGGTGGACGTCGTCGCCGACGCACAGCAGGATCCCGTCCGGCTCCAGCGACGCGAACCAGCGCGTGTAGCCGCTGAAGTCGGAGAACGCCGAGGGGCCGGTCACCTCAGCGATACTGACCCGCCAGTCGACGGCGTCCGGCCGGGCGCCCGCGGGCGACTGGGCGACGGTCACGGTCTGTCCCGCCCCGTTGGCCCAGGGCTGGGCGACGAGCTCGGCGCGCCGGATCAGGCGCAGCGCAGCGGTCATCGCACCGGCTCCGCGTCGAGGGCGGCGATCTCGTCGGCGCTCAGTTGCAGGTCGGCGGCCTGCAGCGAGTCGAGGATGGTCTCGGGTCGATGCGACGCGGGGATGGGGATGACGTGCGGTCCCTGGGCGAGCTCCCAGGCCAGCACCACCTGCGAGGTGGAGACCCCGTGCGTCGCCGCGACCCGATCGAAGGGGACGAACAGCGCCGGGTCGACCGTGCGCCGGTACGGCGCGCCCAGCGGGCTCCACGCGATGAACGCGAGGCCGAGTTCGCCAGTGACCTCGATCTCGGGCCGCGAGGTGCGGAACGTGGGGGAGAACTCGTTCTGCACCGCCACCAGCCGGTCGCCGAGGATGCGATGGGCGGTGCGGATCTGCTGCGGGTTCACGTTCGAGATGCCGATGGTGCGGGCCAGCCCCGCGTCGACGAGGTCCGCCATGGCGGCCAGCTCGTCCTCGTACGGGTAGGCGGGGTCGGGACGGTGCAGGTAGAGCAGGTCGATGGCGTCGACGCCGAGGGCGCGCGCCGACTCGTGGGCGTGCAGCTTGAGCCGGTCGGGTGCGCCGTCGAGGCCCCAAGCGGGCACCCCGTCCTGCAGCACACGCGTGTGGCCCACTTTGGTGGCGACGCTCACCGGCGCGAGGTCGCCGTCCCAGGTGCGCAGCGCGTCCGCGACCAGCCGCTCGCCGTACTGCTCCTCGCCGCCGGCCAGGTAGTAGCTCCAGGCGACGTCGAGGTGAGTGATCCCGGCGTCCAGCACCCGGTGCAGCACGGAGATCGATGCGTCTCGTCCGGGGCGTCCCTCGATGGCCAGCGCCATGCAGCCGTAGGAGATGGCGGTGGCGCGGTAGGGGCCGATATCTCGGTATTTCATGAGACCACGATAGGTCTCGGGCCAGGATGCGAGACAATGGTGAGTGCGAGGTCTCGAAGCCCGGACCCGATGCAGACGACATATGAAGGAGCGCGCGAGCGGATGAGCGACTGGCAGCACGGCGACTACAAGCAGCTGATCGAGGAGGCGACGTCGTTCACCGCGACGATCGACCCCGCCTGGAAGTTTGACGAGCACGAGATCGAGGTCTGGCATCAGTTCCAGCAGGGGATCTCCGACCTGGCGGAGGCGATCAGTCGCACCGAGGCGGGCGAGGCGAAGCACGACGACTACAACGGCCTGATCGACACCGCCTACCGTCACGCCAAAGAGCTTGACGAGGAGTGGTTCATCACCGGCACCGAGCAGGAGGGCAACGTCCTCTACGGCGACCAGGAGCGCTGGGGGCAGCTGGCCCACTACGTGTGGGACCTGATCGAGATCCTGCTGGTCAAGCGGGGCGATGACCTGGAGCACTCGCCTCACGCCTTCACGCACGGGAGCTGAGGATGGCGGCCCCGTTCGGGGTCGCACGGTGGCGGGACTGGTCGGTGGACGTCCGGGTCGTCACCGTGGATGCACGGGCGATCGCGGCGGCGGAGCGGATCTGCCGGGATGAGATGGCAGCGGTGGCGGCCGCGATCGATCGCTTCGACCCGGAGTCGGAGCTGTCGCGGCTGACCGGTCGGGTCGGCCGGGCTGAGGAGGTCACGGCCGAGGTGTCGCCGATGCTGGCCGCCTGTGTCCGCGCGGCGCTGGATGCGGCGGCGGAGACCGACGGCCTGGTGGACCCGACGGTCGGCTCAGACCTGCGCCGGGCGGGCTACACGGTCGATGTGGACGAGATCGATGCGGATGCCCCGTATCCGGAGGCCCGACCGCAGCGCCGCAGCTGGCGGGACATCCGGCTCACCGGGTCCGGTGACGGGAACACAAGCGGGAGCGCGGCGACGCTCCGCCTGCCCGCGGACGTCGTCCTCGACTTCGGTGCCACTGCGAAGGCTCTGGCCGCCGACCGGGCGGCCCGGCGTGCGGCGACGCAGCTGGGCACGGGGGTGCTGGCGTCGCTGGGCGGCGACGTGTCGGCGGCGGGCCCCGAGCCGGTCGGCGGGTGGCGTATCCGATTGCAGGACGGCCCCGCCGAGCCGGCCTGGACGGTGACGCTGCGCGGCGCGGGCGGGATCGCCACGTCCAGTCTGCTGCACCGGGTCTGGATGCGGGCGGGCCGCCAGGCCGGGCACATCATCGACCCCCGCACCGGCCAGCCGGTGCCGCCGGTGTGGCGGACGGTCGCCGTCATCGCCCCGACCTGCCTCGCGGCGAACGTGTGGAGCACGGCGGCGATGGTGCTCGGGCGGGACGCCCCGGCCCGGCTGAAGGCGCGCCACCCGGCGCTGCTGGTGCCAGAGGCGGGGGAGCCGCTCGAGGTCGGCGGGTGGCCCCGCCTGGCCCGGCGCACCGCCTGAAGTGCGGGCGCTGATCCCAACGGGGAAGAGCAAGAGTTTCTTGCTACTGCCCCGGACACTGAATCGGGCGGTTTCCGCGAAGCAAAGCAGCGGGCAGTGGGTGCGGGGTGCGCTGCGGCTGGACATCGTAGAGGTCCGCGTGTGCGGCGAACAACTTCGGGTGCTGACGGGCGATCGCACTGTGGAACTCGGCCGGCGTCGTGGGCGGTGCCACCTGACGTTTCGACGAAAAGGTCGATCACCGCTGAATATGCCTCTCGAGTGAGACGTAGAGAGAGGAAGAGATCGGGGTTGACCGCCGAGATTCCGATCTCAGCGAGGTCCTCCTCTGCGAAGCCATCGACGTCTTCGGTGATGAGGAATTGTGCTCCCGCAGACTCGGTGTCGGCAAGGATCTGACGATCGGTTTCCGAGGTGGCGATGAACCGGCCTGCGACACTGCCGCTTGGGCTCAGACGAAAACCGAAGCGCTTTCGGATGACCGCTGGGGATATCGCACGAGGCCGCAGATGACGGATAGCTTCGTTCTCCGCGGTCAGGCTCCACGTCACATGAAAGTCGCTCAGTGGACCGCCGACCATGAGTAGCGTGCGGGTGACAGGCTTCGCCAGCACGTTGGCGTCGAGGAAGACGCGCGTGGATGAGGACTCAGTCAAACAGATCGGCTCTCAGATCATCGGCCGTGGCCTCCACCAGGTCGCCCATCGTGGCGTGCCAAAACCGCAGGTACTCCTCGTAGGGGATGCGGTTGCGGTTGCCCACTTTGATCGCGTGGAGGTCGCCTGAAGCGATCTTCCGCGAGATGGTCGAACGCGACATGCCCGTCCGCTCCGCTACCTGTGCCGGCGTGAGCATGCGGGGTTTCGTCGTGAGGGTGACGATTTTCCCCTCAGCGGCAGCGCGCCGCACGTACGCAGCAACCTGGTCCAGCCAATCAGGCCGCTCCGTCGGAAGCCCCGGTGTCGCACGGACGTCCTCAGGAGCGATGGTCAGGCTTTGCGTGTTCATAGCAGCAGCATACCCAGATTTGCGCAGATAGAAGAGTATATCTGTTCAGAATGTTCTATTGAGCGACTGCAACGATATGGCTCTGTCAAGTCGCGGGCGGGGAATCCTTGCGACTACTCGGCGGGCACCGCGGCCGGGATGCAGCGCTTGCGCAGCTCGGTCAGACCGGTCCGCAGCCGGGAGAGCCCCTCGGTGAGCGTCGCGTCGTCGTAGGTGTACGAGATGCGCAGGTGGTGCTCGCCGTGGGGGCCGTATTCGCTGCCGGCGCGCAGCTCGACGCCGTAGTCGTCGATGAGCGTGCGGCACGGGCGTGGCGTGATGCTGTCCGTGATCGCTTATGGTGCTGCCATGCTCCTGCTCGGCGTCGTCCTCCTCCTTGTATCCCGGGGCGGCGCCCCCGGCTGGGGGACGGCGGCGTGCCTGGTGCCCGTGCTGATGTTCGCCGGCGTCGCGGGCGTGGGGCGGGCCTTCCCGCAGCTGTGGCGCTCCCGGCGGGAGGTCGCCGCATGATCGGGGTCTTGGCCGGGTTCTCGGTCATCGGGGTCGTCATCGCCCTGGGATGGGTGGTGCAGCGCTTCCAGGTGCTGGGGGAGAACGCGCAGTACGTACTGACCCGGCTGGTGTTCTCCGTCGGCACCCCGTGCATGCTGTTCGCCACTATCAGCGCATCGCACCTGCACCAGGTGCTCGGCCCGCCGCTGGTCATCCAGGCGCTGAGCGTGCTGGTGTGCTGGGCGGTGTACCTGACGTTCTCCGCGCTCGATCGCCGGCAGCAGTGGGGCGCGGGTACGGTGATCGGCTGCCTGTCGACCTCGTACGTGAACGCCGGTAACCTCGGCATCCCCATCGCCACCTTCGTCCTCGGGGACGCGGCCCAGGTAGCCCCGATCCTGTTGCTGCAGCTGGCGATCATCACCCCGCTGGCGATGACCGCGCTCGACCTGCTCACCAGCTCCGGCACTTCGCTGCGCACCACCGTCCGGCATGTGCTGATGAACCCGGTGCTGATCGGCTGCCTGGCGGCCGTCGTCGTCCTGGTGCTCGGCTGGAAGGTGCCGACCATCGTGCTGCAGCCCATCCAGCTGCTGGCCGGCATCGCGGTGCCGGGGGCCCTGCTCACGTTCGGGATGTCGATCGCCACCGAGCGTCCTTTCCAGGACCGGTCGGTGCTGCCCAAACTCGGCTTCGTGGGGGCGATCAAGCTGATCGTGCAGCCGGTCGCCGCGTTCCTCATCGCGTCGCTGCTGTTCGGGGCCGCCGGGCATGTGCTGTTCTCGTCGGTGGTCATGGCGGCGCTGCCCACTGCGCAGAACGTGTTCAACTACGCGAGCCGATACGGGGTCGGGACCGGGCTGGCGCGCGACGTGGGGCTGCTCACCACCATCGGGGCTGTCCCGGTGCTGATCGTGATCGCGCTGCTGCTGGCGGCCTGAGAACGGGGCGGCTCAGTCAGCCGTCGAGGGTGCGACGAACCCCGCGGTGCCCTGCTCTGAGTGGTCAAGGTAATCGCGCAGCAGAGCGGCCGCCTCATCCGCCTTGCCCGCGTCCACCGCGGCCACGATGCCCCGTTTGCGCTCGGTGTAGTCGGCGTGGAAAGCGTCGCTGCGCGGCTGGGTGGACAACAGCAGACGCATCTGGGCGAGCACGGTGGCGAAGAACGCGTCGATCAGAGGGGAATCGTTGTACTTCACGACGGTGCGGTGGAACTCCAGATTGGCGACGAGAATCTGATCGGGGCGCAGCGGCACGAGCGTCGCCTCCACGGCGGCCGGCGCCTGGTGCAGCGCGGTCGCCGGGCGCGGATCGCGGGCGGCCGCGGTGATGCCGGCAAGTTCAACGACCCGCCGGGCGGCGAAGATCGAGTGCACGTCGTCGGTGTGCAGCACCCGGACGATGTAGCCGCGGTTGCGCCGCGCCGTGAGGATGCCGTCGGTCTCGAGGCGCTTCATCGCGTCCCGTGCGGTGTGCCGGGAGACATGGAACATCTCGGCCACGTGCTGATCCACCAGATGGTCGCCGGGCCGGTAGGTGCCTTTGATCACCATCTCGCGCAGGCAGGAGGCGACCCAGTCGGACGTGTTCATCGGAGACGTCTCCCTAATTCAGGGGGCTCGGTCCATGACTTCGCCTCGCTGTGTGAATCTCGACTGGCATCGTATCGTTGTTCGCGGCATCGGACGGGACGAAGGTCGCTCCCCGACGTGTGGAACGTGGAGGCTGACTGGATGCGCGCTACCTGGAATCGGATGCGAAGGCTGTTCCGGAGCGGTCGCTGGAATCGAGCCGTCCCGGCCAAGTTCTGGCACATCTTCTGGTTCCCGTTCTTCTTCGCGGTGGCCTTCGGCATCATGTTCTCGGTGAACGTCGGGCACGCGTCGCCGCACGCCGTCGAGCTCGGCATCGTCGCCGAGCCGACCGTCGCCCAGCAGGTACGGGCCGACATCGAACGGGTGCAGCCGACCGGGATCCGCTACCGGAGCGTGCCCGACCGCGCCGCCGCCGAACGGCTCATCGAGCGCAACGAGATCGCCGCCGTCCTGGTCGTCGCCGACGCGGACGGCTCTCCGGGCGAGACCACCATGCTCGCCTCGATCGCGGCCAGCGGCAGCCGGGCCATCTACCTGGAGCAGCTGTTCGACTCAGCTCTGACGCCCGCCGTCCACTTCGACGACCTGGTGCCCGCCTCGCCCGGAGACATGAACGGCATCGGCCTGTTCTTCATCAGCCTGCCGCTGCAGGTGCTGGGGCTGATCAGCACCGCCATCCTGCAGGCCTCCGGCGTGCGGTCCTGGCGGTGGCGGCTGATCTGGATCGCCATCTACGGCAGCTTCGCCGCGCTGTTCAGCTATGGGATGGGGCGGGCGCTGGAGCTCATCCCCTCCGACCCCTGGCTGCCGGTGCTCGGGTTCGTGCTCACCCAGACGATCTCGTGGATCGCCATCAGCGGCGCCATCTTCCTGCGGCACTTCTTCATGCCGGTGATGATGCCGTTCATCGTCATCTTCGAGGTTCCGATCTCGGGCGGGCCGATGGCCGCCGACATGATGCCGGCGTTCTCGCGCTTCCTGCACGCCATCCTGCCGTTCTCCCAGTACCTCGACGCCGCCCGGCTGAGCGCCTACTTCGGGGCGGCGGGCATCGGGCGGCCGCTGGCCGTCCTGCTCGCCTGGACCGGCATCGCCGTGCTGCTGGTGCTGGCGGCGATGTGGAAGACGCGCCGGGACCACCACCACGAGCGCGAGACCGGGGACGCCCCGGCCGAGGCGCCCGGCGGGGAGTCGCACGGCTCGGCTGGCGAGGGCTCGGGGATGACCGGCGGCGAGATCGTCGTGCGCGGCGTGATCAGCGGCGTCGCGGGCGCGGCGTCGTAGACTCGTCGGAGGCTTCGCCACGGACCGGGCTTCCCCGGGCCGCGACGAAACTGACACTTGATCGTCGTCAGAAGGAGCCACCCCTGCATGCGTCTGAATGTGGACCGCACTGAGCATCGCCTTACCGGGACCCTCGACATCCCCATCTCGAAGTACCACGTTCACCGGGCCCTCATCCTCGCCGCCCTGGCCTCCGGCACCAGTCACATCCACGGCCGCTCCGATACCAGGCAGGCCGACTGGACGGTGGCGGCGCTACGCCGGCTCGGCGCCCGCATCGATGTGCTCGACGATGGCTACGTCGTGCAGGGCACCGGCGGGCGGTTCACGCTCACTGACTGCGGGGCCGAGGACGGACCGGACTTCGACACCATCGACGTGGGGTCGTCCGGCACCACCCTGTACTTCCTGGTCGGGCTGGCGGCGCTCGCGGACCGGCCCGTGACCATCACCGGCATGAGCTACCTGCGGCGCCGGCCCATCCAGGCGCTGCTGGCCGCGCTCGGCGACCTCGGGGTGCGGCTGCGCTCCGAGCACGACGACGGTCGCCTGCCGGTGCGCGTGGAGCCGGGCCTTCCCGCCGGCGGCGACGTCGCCATCGCCGGCACCCTCTCGCAGTGGGTGAGCGGACTACTGCTGGTCGCGCCTTTCGCCCACCGGGACACCACCGTGCACATCACCGGCGGCCCACTCAACGAGCGCACCTACGTCGACCTCACCATCCGGATGATGCGCGACTGGGGGCTGCAGGTCGAGCACGACGCCGACTGGCGCACGTTCCGGGTGCCGGCCGATCAGCGCGCGCAGGCGATCGACTACACGGTGCCGCCCGACATCGGCGCGTCCGCCTTCGGCATCGCCGTGTGCGCCATCCACCCCGCCGACGTGCTGTTCCGCGGCCAGACGGCGATCACCGCGGCCGCGGCCGACCACCCCGAGGCCGAATTCCTCGACATCGCCGCCGCCATGGGCATCGACCTGCGGCACGACGAGGACACCGGCTTCCTGCGGGTGCGCAGCGAAGGGGCGCCGCTGCGGCCCGTGGATGTGGACTGCCGGCCCATCCCCGACCTGCTGCCGGTGCTTTCGACGCTGGCCACCTTCGCGGAGGGGCGCAGCCGGCTGTACAACGTCGCCCACATCCGGCTCAAGGAGTCGGACCGGGTCTCGGCGATGCTGCAGCTGAACCGCCTCGGCGGCCGTCTGGAGCAGGGCGACGACGAGCTGCGGATCGTCGGGTCGCCGGATCTGACCGGCGCGGACCTGTCGTCGTTCAACGACCACCGCGTGCTCATGTCGCTGGCGGTGGCGGGCACCCGGGCGGCCGGGTCCACGACCCTCACGTATCCGCGCGCCTACCGGATCTCGTATCCGGAGTTTCTCGAACAGATGAATGGAATCGGGTTGAGCATGTCAGTCATTCCCGGTGCGGCTCGGCAGGAGCCGCACTCTCACGTGCATCCCGTCCCCGGCCCGCGGCGCCACGACGTCCCCGCCGGCATCGACGGCCGCATCCAGGTGCTCACGGAGCACGTCCGGGCCCTCGCGACCGAGCGGCCGGACGACCCGGCCGTGATCGAGGTCGGCGGCGCCGAGCCGGTCACCACCGGCTGGGGCGACCTGCAGCGGCAGGCAGACCGCGTCTCGGCGCTGCTGATGGAACTCGGCGTGCAGCCCGGCGAGGCCGTCGCCATGCAGATCCCCAACTGGGTCGAGTTCGTGGCCATCGCCATCGGCATCACCCAGATCGGCGCGCTCGTCACCCCGATCATGCCGGTGTTCGGCCCCCACGAGGTCGCCAAGATCCTCACCCGTTCGCAGGCGCGCGTCGTGTTCGTCCCCAACCGCTTCCGCCACCATGTCAACCCGGTCGAGCTGGTGGCCGCCGCCGTCGAGCCCGGGGCGGACTTCAACGTCGAGCACGTGGTCGTGGTGCGCGACGACGACCGGCAGGGCGCTGCGCCGGCCACCTCGACAGCGCCGCTGCCCTCCGAGGCCGTGCAGACCCCCGCCGCCCGGCACTGGACCTGGCGGTACTACCGGGCCGCGATCGGCGCCGTCGACCCCGACCCGCAGGCCATCGCCGCCCGGGCGCCGCAGCCCGAGGACGCCTGCCAGCTGCTGTTCACCTCCGGCACCACCGGCGAGCCCAAGGGCGTGCTGCACTCGAACCGGGCACTGGCGCTCGCCACCGGGCTCGAGGTCGCCCACCTCGGTCTCGGCCCCGCCGACCGCATCTACGTGCCCACCCCCATGGCTCACCAGACCGGGTTCCTGTACGGCCTGATGCTGTCCTGGCGGCTGGGCGTCCCGGCCGTCATCCAGCCGGTGTGGGATGCGGGCGTCGCCGAGGCGCAGGCGTTCGGCGCGGCGGGCGCCACGTTCGTGCAGGCCGCCACCCCGTTCCTCTCGGACCTCGTGAAGACGGTGAGGGACGGGGCGCCCCGGCCCGGCTCGCTGCGCATCTTCGTCGCCACCGGCGCCGCCGTGCCGCGGTCGCTGGCCAAGGAGGCCACGGACGTGCTCGATTGCGCCGTCCTCGGGGCCTTCGGCTCGACCGAGTCGTGCCTGGGTGCGCTGGGGGCGCCGTCGGACCCGCCCGAAGAGGCCTGGGGCTCGGACGGCCGCGCCCTGCCCGGCATCCGGCTGCGCATCCGCGACGACGACGGCCGCGAGGTGCCCGCCGGGCAGGAGGGCAACTTCGAGATCGACTCGCCGACCCTCTTCCTGGGCTACCTGGAGCGCCCCGACCTCACCGCCGAGGTGATCACCGATGACGGCTGGTACCGCACCGGCGACCTGGCCCGCCTCGACGAGCACGGCTTCCTGCACATCTCGGGCCGCGTCAAAGACGTCATCAACCGCGGCGGCGAAAAAATCCCGGTCGTGGAGATCGAGAATCTGCTCTACCAGCATCCCGACATCGCCGACGTCGCCATCGTGGCCATGCCCGACCCGCGGCTGGGCGAGCGCGCCTGCGCCTTCGTGGTGCCGCAGGACGGGCGGCGGATCACCTTCGCCGTCATGCAGCACTACCTGGGCGAGCACGGACTGTCCAAGTACTACTGGCCCGAGCGGCTGGAATTCATCGCCGAGCTGCCCCGCAACACGGTCGGCAAGGTGCAGAAGAACGTCCTGCGCGAGCAGGCGAAGCAGTTCACAGTGAAACGGAGTGCATGAGCATGATCGACGAACGGGCCTTCGCCGCCCTCAAGACGGAGATCGCCGACTGGGTGGCCGGGCCAGGTGAGCAGTACTCGCAGCGCATCGAGGCCGATGGCGCGGTGCCGGACGACCTGGTCGCGGCGCTGCGGACGCGCGGCTACCTGTCGCTGGCCGCCCCCGAGCGGCTGGGCGGACGCGAGATCCCCTTCTCGCGGTACCTGGAGCTCATCGAGCTGTTCAGCCGGCTGCACGCGTCGATCCGGATGCTCGTCCACGTCAACAACGGCGTGTGGCGGGCCATCGACGGGTACGCCACCGACCGCCAGCGCGAGGACATCCTCATCCCGACGGTCAAAGGCGAGAAGCGCATCGCGTTCACCCTCACCGAGGCGGAGGCGGGCACCGGCGCCGACATCCGCACCACCGTGCGCCGCGAGGGCGACGTATACCTGCTGAACGGCGAGAAGCATCTCATCACCTTCGGCATCACCTGCGATTGGTGGCTGCTCACCGCCCGGCTGGAGGGCACTTCCGGCCACGAGGGCACGGTGGCGCTGCTGGTGCCGAACACCGGACTGCCCGGCGCCGAGGTGATCGACGACTCCCAGACCATGGGCATCGCCGGCACCGACCACGCCATCCTGCACTTCCACGACACCCCGGTGCCGGTGGACGCCCTGCTCGGTGAGGAGGGACAGGGCCTGGAGGTCGCCCTGGGCGGCTTCCTGCTGCCGAGCCGCATCTCGGTGGCGATGAGCTGCGTCGGGCTCGCCGAGCGCGCCCAGCAGCTCGCCGTCGACTACGCGAAGCAACGGGTCACCTTCGGCAAACCGCTGGCCAGGCGGCAGGCGATCCAGTTCCTGCTCGCCCGCAACCACGCCGCCATCCTCGCCGCCCGGTCGCTGGTGCTGGATGCGGGCCGCGGCTTCGAGGCGGGGAGGCCTGATGCGGGGGCTCTGTCGAGCGCCTCCAAGATGGTGGCCGTCGATATGCTCGCCCAGGTCACCGACAACGCCCTGCAGGTGTTCGGCGGGCGCGGCTACTTCAAGCGCGAACCCATCGAGCGCGTGTACCGGGATGCTCGGGCGCAGCGCTTCGAGGAGGGCACCAACGAGATCCAGTCGCTGATCGTGGCCCGGGCTGTGCTCGACGGCACGGCGTCGTACGAGTAGGGGAGGCACGGAGATATGAGCGAGAGCGAGAACGCGACCCGCGGACCCGTCGCGGTGATCACCGGCAGCTCGCGCGGCATCGGCAAGGTGCTGGCCCTGCGGCTGGCCCGCCGGGGCGTGGACGTGGTGGTCAACTTTAAGAAGAGCGCCGACCTGGCCGAGCAGACCCTGGCCGAGATCCGGGAGGCGGGCGCCGACGGCATCACGGTGCAGGCCGACATCGAGACGGCGGAGGGCGTCGAAGCGCTGTTCGACCGGGTCGCGGAGGCCTACCCGGTCATCGATGCCTTCGTATCGAACGCGGCCGCGGCCGCGTTCAAGCCGATCGACGGCATCAAACCGCACCATCTGGAGCGCAACTGGAACATGAATGTGCGCCCCTTCGTACTGGGCGCCCAGCGGGCGGCTGCAATGATGCCCGCCGGCGGCCGCATCGTGGTGGTGACCAGCTACGGGTCGCTGCGCGCCTTCCCGACCTACGCCCTGCTGGGCGCGGCGAAGGCGGCCGACGAGGCCTTCGTGCGCTACATGGCGGCCGAGTACGGGCCCCGCAACATCACCGTCAACGCGGTCAACGGCGGGCTGATCGACACCGACTCGCTCGACTACTTCTACCACCGCGTCCCCGGCATGGCCCCGATGGAGTCGGTGGTGGAGAAGATCCCGCTGCGCCGGCCCGGTACGCCCGCGGACATGGCGGCGGCCATCGATTTCCTACTGTCGCCCGAGGCCGGGTACATCAGCGGCCAGGTGCTGAGCGTGGACGGCGGCCTCACCGTGGTCAGCCCGCCCTACTGGGCCGACACCTCGTCTCCGCTGCGCGACGCGGTGGAGCCGCAGGGCGCGGTGAAGGCCCAGGACGCCGGAGAGCAGCCCCCGGCGACCGCATGAGCGATCTCGCCGCCCGGCCCTGGCGGCTCGGGGCGCTGACGGTGCCGGGCCGCGTGCTGATGGGCAGCATGCACACCGGCTTCGAGCGCGACGGCGCCCGGCTGGCCGCGTTCTACCGGGAGCGGGTCGCCGGCGGGGCGGCGCTCATCATCACGGGCGGCTACGCGGTGTCCGAACGGGGCCGGTCGGTCGACGACGACATCGTGCTCGGCGACCCGGCGCTCGACGCACCGCTGGCCGCGTCGGTGCGCGCGGTGCACTCCGCCGGCGGGCTGATCGCGGTGCAGCTGTTCCACGCCGGGCGGTACTCGACCCAGCCCGACCCGCTGGCGCCGTCGCCGGTACCCTGGCGGGCGGCGCGCGGTATCGTGCCGCAGCAGATGACCGCGGCCGACATCGAGCAGACCATCGCCCAGTACGCGGCCGCCGCCTCCCACGCGGAGCGGCTCGGCTACGATGCGGTCGAGATCTCCGCCTCGGAGGGCTACCTCATCAATGCGTTCTGCTCGCCGCTGACCAACCGGCGCGACGACGACTGGGGCGGCGACCCGGCGCGCCGACGCCGCTTCGCCCGGGAAGCGGTCGCCGCGGTGCGGGCGGCGATCCGGCTGCCGATCTCGGTGCGGCTGTCGGGCGACGACCTCATGGCCGGCTCCTCGACGCCGGATGAGGTGACCGCGCTGGCTCGCGAACTCGTCGCGGTGGGCGCGGATGCGCTCAGCGTCGGGGTGGGGTGGCACGAGTCGACCACCCCCACAGTGCAGTTCAGCGTGCCGCACGGCGCCTGGCTGGCGGTGGACGACCGGGTCGCCCGCGCCGTGCCCGGCACTCCGGTGATCGGCAGCAACCGCATCCTCTCGTACGCGGAGGCGGAGCAGGCCCTGCGGACCACCTCGCTGACGGCGGTCGCCCTGGCCCGTCCCTTCCTCGCCGACCCGGACGTGGCGGGCGGCCGCGGCCGCACGGCGATCCCGTGCATCGGCTGCAACGAGGCCTGCATCGACCACTCCCTGCACGGCCTGCCCATCTCCTGCCTGGTCAACCCGCGGGCTGGGCGAGAGGCGGAGCTGCCGCGGCGGACGGCCCTCCGACCGTGCCGGCTCGCGGTGGTGGGCGGCGGGGCGGCGGGGCTGTCCGCCGCACTGGACGCCGCCGCCCGAGGACACCGGGTCACGGTGTTCGAACGCGCGGATGAGCTCGGCGGCCAGCTGCGGCTGGCATCCCGCGTCACCGGCAAGGGCGACTACGGGACGGCGCTGGACGCGATGGCGGCCCGGCTGCGAGAGGCCGGTGCCGATCTCCGGCTGTGCACCGTCCCGACTGCCGCGGACCTCGCGGCCTTCGATGCCGTGGTCGTGGCGACCGGGGTGACGCCGCGGCGGCTGGCGCTTGACGCCGACGATTCGGTGCGCATCCTCGGCTATGCCGACGCCCTGCGCCTCGGGCCTGCATCGGCAGATGGGGCCGATCTCGGCGACGTGCTGGTGATCGGCGGCGGGGGAGTCGCGGTGGATGCGGCGGCGACGCTGCTGCCCCGGTCGGCGTCCATGACCCTGGTGCGCCGCGGCACCCGTCGCTTCGCGGCCGGCACGAGCCCCAGCACCCGCTGGATCGCCCTCGGCGAGCTGCGCCGCGCGGCCGCGGCCATGCTGACGCAGACTCGGGTGGAGTCGGTGCGAGCCGGTCGGGCGATGCTCGACGTGGAGGGCAGCCCCCGGACCATCCCGGTCGGTACGGTCGTCGTGGCCGTCGGCTCCGAACCGGCCGCGACCGTCGACATCGACGCGCTGCGGGCGAGTGGCACGCCGTTCGCGGTGGTCGGCGGTGCCCGCGACGCGAGCGCCCTGAACGCGGCCCGCTCCACCCGCGAGGGTCTGGAGGCGGCGCGCCGCCTGCTGGCGGACTGAGCCCAGAACTATTTCGCGGTCGTCTCGCCGTAGTCGCGGAGCAGCGTCGAGTGCTGCGCCAGCCCGGTGACGGTCTTCTCGATGATGCCGGTGTGGTCGATCCCCGCCAAGGTTTCGGCGGTCGGCGCGATCGCTCGCGCCAGGGCGCCGAGGACACGCTCCACTACCGCTTGCGCCTGTCCGTGGGGCACACCGAGCTGCACGCCGGCCTCGACGAGCGCACCGGGATGCACTTGGGAGAGACTGAACGTCCCGCCGAAGCGCATGGGCAGCGTCGCGGAGTCGCCGGAACCCAGATATGCGGCGATGGAGACGACGTCGTAGAGCGGCGCGAGTGACACGTGCGGGCCTGCGAGCATCAGCCCGTAGTTCTTGGCATGCGCGTCGGTATTTACTAAGGCCACATTCACCGTCGCGGCAGCGAGCAGATCGGTTGCGGCCTGGGCGGAATCCTCCGGCAACAGCCGGGTTTCCAGGAGGCGTCCCATCACTGAGATGCCGGGGCCGCCGTCGATGTGCTGGTACTTTTTGGCCGGTGATACGGAGAGAGCCTGGCAGAAGTCCTCCTGATGCAGTCGGACGACGGTCGCGTCGTCCCGGCGCGCACGATCGAAGCGGGTGGAGACCACCGCGCTGATGCTGGCATCGGGTGCGGTCCAGAAGGCGGTGTGCGAGGAGCGAACTCCGGCGGCAGCGGCC
This sequence comes from Pseudoclavibacter sp., assembly GCA_047722305.1. Classification (GTDB taxonomy): domain Bacteria; phylum Actinomycetota; class Actinomycetes; order Actinomycetales; family Microbacteriaceae; genus JAKVJE01. Next base: position 75,096 of record JBDNYM010000003.1, read on the forward strand.
AGTGACTGGCAATAGACCTCCACAAGGGCGGCGTCGGGAAAACGGCTACTGCCCGCGCGTTGCGGTTTGAAAATGTGGGTGGTCGGAACGCCTGGTGCGGGGATTCCCCAGCGGCTGTCTGGGAGCTGGGCGAGACCGATTTTGGGCTGTGCACCGGCGAGACTCATGCGCTGCGTGTTCGGTACTGGGCGGCCATCCTCGTACGCCTCGATGGCGGCAGCGAGCCGGGTTGTGATCTCTTCGTCGTCGATCGGGGCGATGTCGGTGCGGTCGGCGGTCGCATCTTCCGCAAGCTGACCTGGTGGCAAGATCTGCAGTGCGCCCGCGACGTCACGGCCCACGTGCTCCAGCAGTGCGAACGGCGACGCGGCGGAGACCCCATAGGTCCGTGCCATCGAGGCCAGCGCTACGTCGTTGTCTGGCAGCAGTCCCTGGAGAAACGGCAGCACTACCCGATTCGGGTAGGTCCGCTCGTCGAGGGGCATCGACAGCGAGAGCGGAGTTGGGCTCGAGCGATCCAGGTAGTCAGTCGCATACCGGAACGAGAGGGCGCCGCCGGCGGACATGCTGATGCTGCCCATGTGCACACCGTCCAGATGGACGTCGAGCTGCCTATTCGCCATCGTTGACTTCCAGACGCAGGCCGAGGGTGTTGAACACTAGGAGCACGCGGCGGAAGTCGAACGCGGGTTTGCCGAGTTCCACCTGCGCGAGCCAGCTGCGAGACACGCCTGCGCGATCAGCGGTCTGCTGCTGCGACCAGCCGCGCTTGCTCCGCGCTGCCGCGATGGCCGCACCCACCGAGTACATCGTGTCGAGCTGTCTGTGCATCAAATCCCTCCGGTTCATTTTGTACACGTTTGTCTACAAATTAGATTGTATATGATCGTGAACAATTCAAGTTATATACGATTGTGTACAAGTTATTCTCCGCGTTTTCGTCGGGTGATTGGGGTCTGACCCACTCGGCTCAGGGTGCCAGCGCAGCCGACGGGTCCCATGTCGGAGGGTGAAGCAGACCCCCAATCACCCGACAAGCTCCCCAAGAACTTACGGATCTACTCGGTCGCCACGACCTCTGCGCCTTCGCGGCGCAGCCGCCGCAGCGCCTCCGCCGATGATTCCGCCGCCACCCCGGCGACGAGGTCGCTGAGTACGCGCACCCGGAACCCGGCGCGCAGCGCGTCGAGGGCGGTCTGCAGCACGCAGTAGTCGGTGGCGATGCCCATCACGTCGACCGCGGTGACGTCCCGGTCGTGGAGTTCCTCCACGAGCGTCCCGCCGTCATCGCCGTCTCGGTCGATGGTGCCCTCGAAAGCGGAGTATGCGGGCGCCCCCTGTCCTTTGCGCACGCGCAGGTCGGGCACATCCGTGTCGAGTTCGGGCGCGAAATCGGCTCCGGCGGTGCCGGCGACGCAGTGCCGCGGCCAGGTGTCGATGTAGTCGGGTTCGGCGCCGGGGGCGGCGAAGTGGCCGCCGTTGTCGTCGTCGCCGTGGTGCCAGTCCTGGCTGGCGGTGATGACCGCGTAGTCGTCCCCATGGGCGCGCAGAAAAACAGTGATTCGTCGGGCCACTTCGTGGCCGCCGTCGACGCCCAGGGCGCCGCCTTCGACGAAGTCGTTCTGGACGTCGACGATGATCGCTGCCCGGCTCATGTCTGCCTCGGATCTGGTGTGGTGACGGATGTCTCCGATGGTACGGGGCGGGCCGCGACACGCCGAGAAAACATATGCCTCCGACACCGTTGCAGAGTCGCCAAACGGTGTCGCAGCATAGATGCATCGAAGCAGTCCAGACACCCGGACGATCCCCCGAACCGCACTGACGCACCTCCCTTAAGGACGATTCTGTGAACCAGCTTTCCGCTGCCACTCAGCCCATCGGCGTTCTCACCCAGCCGATCTCGGTTGTGCGCGGGCGCACCGTCTCCTGGCGGTACGCCCTGGAGGGGGTGTTCGCCAGTTCGGGGTTCGCCTCGGCGGTCTGGGCCGCCCGCATCCCGGAGGTGCGCGCGTCGCTCGGGCTGGCTCCCCAGCAGCTGTCGATGCTGCTGTTCGGGGTCTCGATCGGCTCGATCACCGGACTGCTGCTGGCTCCGCGGCTCATCGCGCGGCTGGGGGCGCGGACCGTGCTGGCGAGTTCCGCCTGCGGTCTGGCGACCAGCCTGATCCTGATCGCGGTGGCCGCGACGGGACTGCGCAGCGCTGCGGCCACGTGCGCGGTGCTGGTGCTGTTCGGGTTCTTCCTGAGCTCGACCTCGCTGACGATGAACGTCGACGCCACCACGATCGAGAAGCTCGGCCGTCATGCCCTGATGCCGATGATGCACGCCTGCTACAGCGGCGGCACGGTGGCCGGGGCCGCCGTGGCGGTGGCGGCCGCCCACCTGCAGGTTGGACTGGTGCCGCTGTTCGCGATCACGGGCGGCGTGATCCTGGCCCTGGTGACGACGGCGCTGCTGCGCATCCCCGGCGAGCACACGAGCGTGCGTCGCTACAGTCGGTTCGCGTCCGGATCGACCGGTGCGGCGTCCGCGTCCTCATCTCGGTTCGCGTGGATGCACGACCCGCGGCTGCTGTGCATCGGGGTCATGGTGCTCGGCATGTCGTTCGTGGAGGGCACGGCCAACGACTGGCTGAGCCTGGCCGCGATCGACGGCCACGGCCTGACGACGACCGGTGGCACCCTGGTCTACGCGGCGTTCGTGGGCGGCATGCTGGTGGGGCGGGTCGGCGGCGGCCGCCTGGTCGATCGCATCGGTCGGCGGCCGGCCCTGCTGATGATGGGGTCGCTCGCGGTGGCCGGGGTCGTCGCCTTCATCATGGCTCCGACTCCGCTGTTCACGGTGGCTGCGAGTGCGATCTGGGGGCTGGGCGTCTCGCTGGGCTTCCCGGTGGGGATGAGCATCGCGGCCGATCTGCCCGGTGACACCCGGACACAGGTCGGGGTGGTCTCGGCGTTCGGCTACACCGCCTCGCTGGTGGGGCCGGTGGTGATCGGCTTCGCGGCTGCCGGCGTGGGCCTGCTGGGCGCGTTCCTGCTGGTGCTGCTCACCAGCGCCGTGTCATTGGCGCTGGTGCCGGTGGTGTGCCGCAATCGGCAGCGGGCCTGAACCCGCTGGGTCGCGCTCTGCGCTAGACACGTTCGCCTGTTATTCACCTGGAGTTCTCCTGAGGTGAACCTGTGGTTTCTAGGTTGCCAGTGTCGGCGGGTTGCCGACGGCATCGAGAGAGGCGATCAGAACCATGACCATCACCCATTCGCTTGGTCGACGGGCGCTCAGCGGCGTCGCACTCGCTGTGGCGGGCGCGCTCCTCGTCGTCGGCTCCCCGGCGCTGCCGGCGGCTGCCGCGACGTCTGCGAGCTATCCGAGCGACACCACCGCTCCGAACCTCACCACCCTGCTGTCGGGGTATTACGACTATTGGCAGCCGGAGACGGACGCCTCCGGTGCGTCCCGCAATTCGCTCCACGGCACGGTGACGGATACGGGGAAGTCCGTGCTCGCGCGCAACGACGAGCTCGCCAGCTGGATCAACCAGCATGCCACCGCGTCGCAGCGCTTCCGGGCGCTGCAGAATGCGCAGTACAAGAACGACCCGACCCAGTACGACCAGTCGCAGTCGATCGCCGACGGCCTCGGCGCAGTGCTGGGCGGCATCTACGCCGAGGGGCGGCGCGACGGCAAGCTGCCGCTCACCGATGCCCTGATCAACAGCCAGACCGGCACCAGCGGCGCCTATGTCGGTTCGGGGGCCGCGAAGACCGCATTCAGCTACCCGCGCCCGTTCCTGCCGCTGTCGCCAGCGGCCGCTCTGACACCCGGCGATGACGTCAAGTGCTCGGCCACGGCACAGGGCGGCAACACGCTCGACGTCAATGCATCCTCGCTGCAGGGCATCCGCCCTGCGAACGCCCAGGCCGACGGGTACACCTACACCGATGCCCAGGGCGACCTGAAGATCACGCGCGTCGCACCGATGGTCGACACCACGCACGTCTTCTCCAACAGCGATGTCGCGTTGGACGCCGGGTACGGCCAGGCTGGCATCTGCACCGGCGGGGCATTCCCCAGCGGGCACACGCTTACCGCGTACCAGGCCGGCCTGACCCTGGCGACGCTGATCCCCGAGCTCGCGCCGGAGGTGCTGGCGCGCACCTCGGAGGCGGGCAACAACCGCATCGTGCTGGGCGTGCACTACCCGCTCGACATCATGGGGTCCCGCACCGTGTCCGCTGCGGTGATCGCCCACCGGTGGGCGGACGATGCCTACCGCACCCAGGTGCTCGAGCCCGCGCGCCACGAGCTGGTGTCGTACCTCGAGAGCAAGTGCGGCGATACTCTGGCGCATTGCATCGCCGAGCAGAATGCCGCGGGGCAGCAGTACCAGGACGACCCGTATGGGGGCCAGGCGATCCCCGGCGGCACCAGCCAGATCGTCACCGATCGCGCCAGCGCCGTCAAGGTGTACACCGAGCGTCTCACCTACGGCTTCCCGGCGACGTCGGCTCCCAAGGCGAAGACCGCTGCCGTCCCGGCCGAGGCGCAGGCGCTGCTGCAGACCACCTACCCGCAGCTCACGGCGGCGCAGCGCACGTCCGTCCTGCAGCAGACCGAGATCCCGTCCGGGTATCCGCTGAGCGACTCCGCTGCCGGCTGGCAGCAGCTCAACCTGGCCGCCGCCACGTCCGCCAAGGTCGAGCAGCATGCGGACGGGTCCGTCGCGGTGCTCTCCGTCGGAGTCCCGGCGGAGGTCGTCACGCCGGCTCCGGCCACGCCGGCCACTCCGTCCCCATCGGTCGTCCCGTCGGCTTCGGCACCAGCCTCGGCGACGGTCGCGCCGCAGGCGTCGGGCCGGCTCCCGAAGACCGGAGCGGCGGACGCGACCCTGCCCATCGGGATCGCCGCCGGTCTGGTCGGCCTCGGCCTGGTGAGCGTTCTGGTCTCTCGGCGTGCCCGCCGCCGGGTGGACGAGTGAGTCTCGATCTGCCTGTTGCCAGGCCAGGTTGCGCCGGTCGGCGGGCCGAGGCCCGGCGGGGCTGAAGCAGGCCGGCGACGGAGGCGATTTGTTTCGGGGAGGTAAACTGCTCGCTGTGCGCCCGGTGTGGGGCCGTGCACGCTGATCCGATCGGGTCGGCGGTGGTTTGAGCCAGGACAGCAGGACAGCAGCAGAGCTATGAATCTCTTCATCACCAAATCCGCGAGCGCTGCCGTCAGCGACTCGCACGACCCCGAACGTCAACTCAAGCGCAGCCTCAATGCGTGGGACCTCTCGATCATGGGCGTCTCCGTGGCGGTGGGCGCGGGCATCTTCTCGGTGGGCGCTCAGGCGACATCCGAGTACGCCGGGCCGTCGGTCATCGTCTCCTTCATCCTCGCCGCTGTGGTCTGCGGCCTGGCGATGATGAACTACGCCGAGATGGCCTCCACCATCCCGGTGGCCGGGTCGGCGTACACGTTCTCGTATGTCTCGATGGGTGAGCTGGTCGCCTGGATCATCGGCTGGGATCTGATCCTGGAGATGCTGATGGCCGCCGCGGTGATCTCGAAATACTGGGGCATCTATCTGCAGCAGCTGTTCGAGTTTCTGGGCGTGAACATCCCGCTCACCACGCAGGCGGGCGGGTGGACGATCACCTGGGCGCCGGCGTTCATCGTGGGCGTGTTCACGGTGCTGCTGATGATCGGCACCCGGCTCACGAACCGAGTGAACTCGGTGTTCACCATCCTGAAGGTCTCGATCGTGATCTTCGTGGTGATCGCGGGGGCGTTCTTCGTGAGGGGCAAGAACTTCCACCCGTTCTTCCCGCCGGCCGAGCCGATCCATTCGTCGACGTCGGTGCTGCAGCAGTCGCTGTTCAGCTTCATGAGCGGCGCCGATCCGACCAGGTACGGCGTCTATGGCATGCTGGGGGCCGCCGCGCTGGTGTTCTTCGCGTTCATCGGCTTCGATGTGGTGGCCACGGCCGCTGAGGAGACGAAGGATCCGCAGAAGAATCTGCCCCGCGGCATCCTGGGCGGGCTGGGGATCGTGACCGTGCTCTACATCGCGGTGATCGTCGTGGTGGCGGGGATGGTCAGCTACCGCGAGATGGCGGATGTGGTGGCCAAGAGCAATGGCACCGTGAGCCCATCGCTGGCGCTCGCGTTCAAGATGGTGGGCGCCAACTGGGCGGGGACGGTCATCACGCTCGGCATCGTGGTGGGGCTGACCAGCGTCATCATGGTGCTGCTGCTGGGGCTCACCCGGGTGGTGTTCACGATGAGCCGGGACGGGCTGCTGCCGCGCAGCTTCTCGAAGACGTCCCGTCGCCGCACGCCGGCCCGGCTGCAGCTGGTGATGGGCGTGCTGGTGGCGGCGATCGCGGCGCTGACGGATGTCGGCGTGTTGTCGGAGATGATCAATATCGGCACGCTGAGCGCCTTCGTGCTGGTGAGTTTCGCGGTGCCGGTGCTGAGGCGCCGGGCTCCGGGGCTGCGACGCGGGTTCCGCGTCCCGTTCTCGCCGTGGCTGCCGCTGGTCTCGGGCTTGGCCTGCATCTGGCTGATGCTGAATCTGGCCGTCGAGACGTGGCTGCGGTTCGTGGTGTGGCTGGTCATCGGGATGATCATCTACGCCACCTACAGCTACCGGCATTCCCGGGTGCGGCTGGCAGCCGCGGGGGCCCTGCCGGCGGTCCCGGCGACGGCTCAGTCGGATGAGGACGAGCGGGAGGACGCCCCCCGGCCGGGCATCTGACGCGACGCGGCCAGCGTCGACCCGGCGGAGGCGGCCACGACCATGAGGATGGCCAGCCACTGCAGTCCGGTGAGGCGCTGGCCGAGCACGACCAGGCCGGAGAGGGCCGCCACCGCGGGCTCCAGGCTCATGAGCACTCCGTAGGCGCCGGCCGGCACCACGGTCAGGGCGATGAGGTCGATGCCGTAGGGGAGGGCCGTCGAGAGCAGGGCCACCCCCAGCCCGGCCAGCAGCACCCAGGGGTGTGCGACAGCGGCCGGGATGCCGCCGAGTCCGAACGGTGCGGCGACGAGAGTGGCCGCGACGAGCCCGAAGGAGAGGCCTTCCCGCATGGGCAGCAGTCGGGTGGTGCGCTGGGTGAAGAACAGGTAGACGGCCCAGGCGGCGCCGGCGCTGAGGGCGAAGACGACGCCCAGGGGCGAGAACGTGTCGAAGCGGAACCCGGTGATCATGGCCACGCCGGCCAGGGCGAGCCCCGCCCAGAGCAGGTCGAGCGCGCGCCTCGAGCTGATCAGCGCCAGGGTGAGGGGGCCGAGGAATTCGATAGTGACCGTGGCCCCGAGCGGCAGCAGCTGGAGGGCGTGGTAGAAGCACAGGTTCATCACGCTCATCGAGGCCCCGTAGCCGACGATGACCAGCCAGCCGGCGGGGCGCAGCGTCCGCAGGCGGCTCCAGCGGGGCCGGGCCGCCAGGCAGACCACTGCGGCGGCGAAGCAGACCCGCATGAGCACGGTGGTGCCGGGCCCGACGATGGGGAACAGCCGCACGGCCAGGGCGGAGCCGTACTGCACGCTGAAGGCGCCCAGGAGGACGATCCCCGCCGCGGTGAAGGGGTTCAGTCGAGGGCGGGAAAAACGCACGAGGGACATCCTATGCAGAGCTGGAGAGCATCAGAACAGTCTCTGACACAAGTCAGACAATAGCAGAGTTCCGATGCCGGGCCAGAGGAGATCCGCCGCGGTGGTTCAATGCTCCTATGCTCCTTTCCGGCCTGCCCCCGCATCTGATCGCGCTCGCGCTGGCGGCGGCGCTGTTCGCGGGCTGGGTGGATGCGGTGGTCGGCGGCGGCGGGCTGATCCAGCTGCCGGTGCTCATCCTGCTGCCGGGGCTGACGCCGCTGCAGGCGATCGCGACGAACAAGCTGTCGGGCACCATCGGACTTACCGTCTCCGCAGGGACCTTTCTGCATCGAGTGCGCCCGCCGGCGGCGGTGACGCTGACGATGCTGACCTGCGCGGTGGGCGGGGCGGTGGCCGGAGCCTCCTTGGCGGCGCGGCTGCCGGCTGGCGTGCTGCTGCCGATCGTGTTCGTCGCCGTGGTGGCGGTGGGGGTGTACACGCTGCTGCGCCCGCGGCTGGGGGAGGCGTCGCAGCCGCGGTTCTCTCCGCGGGTGCGCCTGGTG
>JBDNYM010000004.1:0-9847 GCA_047722305.1 Pseudoclavibacter sp.
GGGGGGGGGGGGGGGCGGGGGGGGGGGGGGGGGGGCCCCGGGGGGGGGGGGGGGGGGCGGGGCTGTAGGGGGATCCCCAGAAGTACGGTCCGGTGCGGCGGGTACCGTCGAAGGGATCGGAGCCGAAGCCGATGACCCACATCCAGATCGCGCTCAGCAGGGCGCCGAACCAGGTCCATCCCACGACGCTCTTGCCGAGGGCCTTGTTGATGTTGATGATCGCGAAGATGAGGACGATGAACGAGACCACCGACGCGGCGAAGCCGATCAGCGGGCCCAGGAACGGAATGAAACTGAGGTACCCGGCCAGGGGCAGCAGCGCCCAGGCACCGTGCTGGGCGCCGAGCTCGAGCAGCACCCACGTGTTCCAGTAGGGGATCCAGGCGGCCCACGGGTAGGGGTGGCCGGCCCGACGGAAGAGCCGCTGCAGGGCCAGGGCGGTGACGACGTACACGGCGGCGCCGATGAGGAGGGCGACGAGGACGGCCCCGATCACTGCAGCCATCGCCGCGCTGCTGTCGTAGCCGTAGTCGTAGTTGGTCATCCGCTGCCTCCGTCACATCGTCGAGCTGATGAACCGAGTCTACCGGGTCGGGTTTTCGGCCCGCCGGACAATTGTGGATAACCGTCCGAGCCCGGGGCGAGCCCGCTGGCGGGTGCCGGATCGTGGACGCCGACGGTCTGAAGCCGCGGAGGGGCCTGCCTCGGAATATTCCGCCGTGCCGCGCGTTCTCAGAAGTTGAGTGATGTTCGCTCAGGTTTAGCGTGCGGCACTTGACTTCGAGTCAGGCGGCGTGACATCCTTGAGCCTACGTGACTCAACCCTGCGATCGGCGCAGGCGAAGACTTTCGATGAGAGGAAGAATCACATGGCTCGTGCGGTTGGAATCGATCTGGGGACGACGAACTCCTGCGTGGCGGTGCTGGAGGGCGGCGAGCCCAAGGTCATCGCGAACGCGGAGGGCATGCGCACCACCCCGTCGGTGGTCGCCTTCAGCAAAGACGGCGAGGTGCTCGTCGGCGAGCCCGCCAAGCGGCAGGCCGTCACCAACGTCGACCGCACCATCTCGTCGGTCAAGCGCCACATGGGCACCGACTGGAAGACGGATGACATCGACGGCAAGCAGTACACGCCGCAGGAGATCTCCGCGCGCATCCTGCAGAAGCTGAAGTCGGACGCCGAGGCGTACCTGGGCGACACCGTCACCGACGCCGTCATCACCGTGCCGGCATACTTCAACGACTCCCAGCGGCAGGCCACCAAGGAGGCGGGCGAGATCGCCGGCCTGAACGTCCTGCGCATCATCAACGAGCCGACCAGCGCTGCACTGGCCTACGGCCTCGACAAGGGGCAGGAGGACGAGCTCATCCTCGTCTTCGACCTGGGCGGCGGCACCTTCGACGTGTCCCTGCTGGAGGTCGGCAAGGACGAGGGCTTCAGCACCATCCAGGTGCGGGCTACGTCCGGCGACAACAAGCTGGGCGGCGACGACTGGGATCAGCGCGTCGTCGACTACCTGGTCAAGCAGTTCAAGGAGTCGAGCGGCATCGACGTCTCCGGCGACAAGATTGCCCTGCAGCGTCTCAAGGAGGCCGCTGAGCAGGCCAAGAAAGAGCTGTCGACGCAGATGCAGACCAGCATCCAGCTGCCGTACCTGTCGCTGACCGAGTCCGGCCCGGCCAACCTCGATGTGACGCTCACCCGCGCCCAGTTCGAACAGATGACCGAAGACCTGCTGGGGCGCACCCGCAAGCCGTTCGAAGACGTCATCAAGGAGGCCGGCATCCAGGTCTCCGACATCTCGCACGTCGTGCTGGTCGGCGGCTCGACCCGCATGCCGGCCGTCAGCGACATGGTGCGCAAGCTCACCAGCGGCAAGGAGCCGAACAAGGGCGTCAACCCGGACGAGGTCGTCGCCGTGGGCGCGGCCATCCAGGCGGGCGTCCTCAAGGGCGAGCGCAAGGATGTGCTGCTCATCGACGTCACCCCGCTGAGCCTCGGCATCGAGACCAAGGGCGGCATCATGACCAAGCTCATCGACCGCAACACGGCCATCCCGACCAAGCGCTCGGAGACCTTCACCACGGCGGAGGACAATCAGCCGTCGGTGTCGATCCAGGTGTTCCAGGGCGAGCGGCAGTTCACCCGCGACAACAAGGCGCTGGGCACTTTCGAGCTGACCGGCATCGCGCCGGCCCCCCGCGGGCTGCCGCAGATCGAGGTCACCTTCGACATCGACGCCAACGGCATCGTGCACGTGTCCGCGAAGGACAAGGGCACGGGCAAGGAGCAGTCGATGACCATCTCCGGCGGGTCCAGCCTGCCACAGGAGGACATCGACCGCATGGTCAAGGAGGCCTCCGAGCACGAGGCGGAGGACAAGAAGCGCCGCGAGGCCGCTGAGACGCGCAACACCGCCGAGCAGCTCGCGTACTCCGTCGAGAAGCTGCTGAAGGAGAACGACGACAAGCTGACCGAGTCCACCAAGAACGAGATCTCGGCCGATGTCGAAGAGCTCAAGAAGGCGCTGGCCGGGTCGGACGACGACGCGGTCAAGGCGGCCGTCGAGAAGCTGTCGGCGTCGCAGTCGAAGCTCGGCGAGGAGATCTACAAGCAGTCCCAGGCCGGCTCGGCCGCGGGGTCGACCGATGGCACCGCCTCCGGCAACGGCGACGACGACGTCGAAGACGCCGAGGTCATCGACGACGACGAGAAGAAGTGACGCGCATGGCTGACGATCAGGGCACGACCGGTCCGGCCGGCAACGAGCCGGACCCGGCCGAGGACGCGGTGAACGGCGCGGCCGACACCGGCTCCGAGGGCGCGGCGGCCGAGCCGGGCTCCGGCTCTGAGCCGAGCGCGGCCGAGACGGCCGCCGCCCAGGCCCCGCACTCCCGGGAGGACACCCTCCTCGACGAACTGCAGCGGCTCGCCGCCGAGTACAAGAACTACCGACAGCGCACCGAGGCCCAGCGGGAGCTGGACCGGCAGCGCGCCACCGGCGACATCGCCAAGCAGCTGTTCGGCGTGCTGGACGACCTCGACCGGGCGCAGGCCCACGACGATCTGCCGGAGGGCTCCGCGTTCGCGACAGTCGCGGCGAAGATCCGCGGCATCGGCACCAAGATCGGGCTCTCGTCGTTCGGCGAGGCCGGCGAGGCCTTCGACCCGCAGGAGCACGAGGCGGTCATGCAGGTGCCGGCACCGCAGGTGACGCGGCAGGAGATCCTCGAGGTGGTGGCCCCCGGCTACCGCCTGGGCGATGTGCTGCTGCGGGCGGCCAAGGTGGTCGTGGCCATCCCCCCGGAGGGGGCTGCGGCGGAGACTCCAGCCGACCAGAATGCAGACGCCGGGCCGGCTGCAGACGAGGCCGGGGGCGAGTCGCCGTCGGCGGAGTGACATCCCGGCGTGATGACGGGAACGGCGAAGTGATGGAGACGATGGTTTCGGGAGATTCGGGAAAGGAGGCCGATCATGGCGAGTCAGGACTGGCTTGAGAAGGACTTCTACGCTGTGCTCGGCGTCTCCAAAGATGTTTCGGAGGCCGACCTGCGCAAGGCGTATCGGCGCCTGGCCCGGAAGTACCACCCCGATGCGAACCCCGGCGACGCGAGCGCCGAGGCGAAGTTCAAGGACATCACCGAGGCGTACACCGTCCTCAACGATCCGCAGCAGCGCAAAGAGTACGACGCGCTGAAGGCGATGGGCGGCGGCGCCCGGTTCTCGGCCGGCGCGGGCGGGGCGGGTTCGCCCGGCCCGGGCTTCGAGGATCTGTTCGGCGGCCTGTGCTAGCCGGGCGGCGGGCAGCGGGGGCGCTATCCCCCGTCGGGCGGCGCCGGCGCCGCCGGCGGCCCCGGCTTCGAGAACCTCTTCGGGGGGATGTTCGGCGGCGGCGGGTTCGGGCCCCAGACGGCTCGGCCGGCGGCCGGCCGCGATGCGGCGGCGGAGACCACGCTGTCATTCGAGCAGGCGGTCTCCGGTACGCGGGTCATGTTGTCCCGCGGCGGGGGCCACGTGCAGGTGCGCATCCCGGCCGGGGTGCGGGACGGCCAGCGGCTGCGGATTCGCGGCCGCGGCGAGCCCGGGGCCGGCGGCGGCCCCGCCGGCGACCTCATCGTCACCGTGCACGTGCGCCCGCATCCCGTGTTCGAACTGGACGGCCGCAACCTGCGTGTGACCGTGCCGGTCACGTTCCCCGAGGCCGCGCTCGGGGCGGTCATCGAGGTGCCGACGTTCCATGGCGCTCCGGTGAAGGTGCGGGTCAAGGCCGGCACCGAGTCCGGTCGCGAGCTGCGGGTGCGCGGTCGCGGAGTGCAGACGAAGAAGGGCACCGGCGACCTGCTGGTGCGCCTGCAGGTCGTCGTACCGAAGCGGCTCAACGCCAGGGCGAAGCAGGCGCTGGAAGACTTCCGCGCCGCCGTCCCGGATACCGACCCGCGGGCGGACCTCCTGGAGCGGGCCCGCGGCTGACGGCTGCGTCCGCCTCGGCTGCCAGACCGGATGCGTGCAGCAGATGTGAGTTGACCGGCTCCGCGCCGGAGGAGGGGGTCTGATGGACGAGAACGCGAAGCTGTTCGTGATCTCGGTGGCCGCCGCGCTGTCCGGGATGCACCCGCAGACGCTGCGGCAGTACGACCGCCTCGGCCTGGTGGTGCCCGAGCGCACCCCGGGCCATTCCCGCCGGTATTCGATGCGGGACGTGGTGCAGCTGCGCGAGGTGCACCGGCTGTCCGATCAGGGCGTGAGCCTGGAGGGCATCCGCCGCATCCTCGAGCTGGAGAACGAGGTCACGGCGCTGCGCCAGCGCTGCGAGGAACTGGAGGACGCCCTCGGCGAGGCCCTGGAGTTCCGCCCCGGCGGCCGCGTGTTTGCCGTCGGGGCGGATGGCGACGGCACCGTGCGCGTGGGCGTGCGTCGCCAGCGCGCCGATCCCGGCACCACCGTGGTGCGCTGGGAGCCGTGGGGGCCATGGGGGCCTGGCCGCCTCTGAGGCCCATCCTTCCGCGCTCCTCGCCGTCGCGTCATCCGGGCCGGATCATCCCGGCCGGCTGAGCCCGCCTGGGTATGCTGATACGCGTGCCTGCCGGCCGGCGGGCAGTCCCCGACCATGAAACGTGACGTGACCGAGCCAGAATCCAGCGCTCCCAGCGGACGCCCCCTGCGCGTGCTGATGGGCAACGACACCTTCCCGCCCGACATCAACGGCGCCGCCACGTTCACCGAGCGCCTGATGGGCGGGCTGCTGCGCCGCGGGCACGACGTGCGGGTCATGGCGCCCGCCACCTCGCGCCGCACCGCGGGCACGCGCCGCGAACTCGTCGACGGGGTGGAGACGACCGTGTACCGCATCCCATCGTGGCGCTGGCTGCCGCACGAGTGGCTGCGCTTCAGCCTGCCGTGGATGGTGCCGGCCCACGCGCGCCGAGTGCTCGACGAGTTCCGACCCGACGCGGTGCACATCCAATCGCACCTCATCATGGGGCGGGCGCTGGCGCGGGAAGCCCACGAACGGGGCATCCGCCTGGTCGCCACCAACCACATCATGCCGGCCAACCTGCTCGACTTCACGCTCATGCCCGACTTCATGAATCGCGCTCTGGTCAACTGGGCGGTGCGGGATGCGGCGTCGCTGCTGGGACTGGCCGACGCGGTCACCACGCCCACCCCGAGCGCCGCCGAGTACCTCACTCGCACCACCGGTCTGACCGGAGTGATCCCGATCAGCTGCGGGCTGAAGCTCAGCAACTACACGCCCCGGCTCGGTCTGCGCGACCAGGACCGCATCCTGTTCGTGGGCCGCATCAACACTGAGAAGCAGATCGACGTGCTGATCCGGGCGTTCGCGCTCATCGCCGACCGCATCCCGGCGCGGGTGCAGATCGTGGGGATGGGCGACCAGCAGGAGCCCCTCATGCACCTGGCCGAGCGGTTGGGCGTCGCCGACCGGGTCGACTTCCTGGGGCGCATCGACGACGCCGAGCTGCGGCAGGTCTACTCGGATGCGGCGGTGTTCGTGATGCCGTCGATCGCCGAGCTGCAGAGCATCGCCACCATGGAGGCGATGGCGTCCGGGCTGCCCGTGATCGCCGCCGACGCCATGGCCCTGCCGCACCTGGTCAAAGACGGAGTCAACGGCTACCTGTTCGCCCCCTCCGAGCCGCACGACCTGGCCGAGAAGCTCGCCCGCGTGCTCAGCGCCCCGGCGGCGGAGCGGGAGCGGCTGCAGCGCGGGTCGCTGCAGCTCGTGGCCCGGCACGACCTCAACCGCACCCTCGACGCCTTCGAGGCGCTCTACCGGGGGCGGCAGCTGGTGGCCAGCGCCGTCTGAACGGCTGTCATCAGCCGGCCAGCCGCCGGGCGACGGCCAGCAGGCGCCGCGCGGTGTCGCCCCACGTCCAGTGCTCCACCTGCCGGTGCCCGGCGGCGGCCAGTGCCCGGCGCAGCTCCGGGTCGTCCAGCTGCCGTACCCGGGCCCGCAGCTCGACCGGCGAAGACGGGTCGAAATAGAGTGCCGCATCCCCGGCCACCTCGTGGAACACGGGCAGGTCGCTGGCGATCACCGGCACTCCGGCGGCCATCGCCTCCGCGATCGGCAGCCCGTACCCCTCGTCGAGGCTCGGCATGACCAGCACCGCCCGGTCGGCCAGCAGGGCGGCGTACTCGGCGTCGGTCACACCGTGGTGGCACACGATCCGGGCGCCGGGCGCCAGGGCCCGCAGCTCGCGCTCGCGCCCGGGGGCGATGCGGCTGAGCAGGTGCAAGGTGTGCTCCGGGAGCCGGGCCATCGCCCGCACCAGGGCCTCGACGTTCTTGTAGCCCATGAATGAGCCCATGTAGACGAGATTCCGCGGGGCCGGGCTGAGGTCGGCGCTGCCGCGGGGCAGGTCGTCGGCCGCGTTGGGAAGCACCGCCACCGGGCGCGAGGTGAGGCGGGCGGCGGCGAACTGGCGGCGGACGGTCTCGCTCACCGTCGCCACCGCATCGGCCGTGTTCAGGGTCAGCCGCTGCGGCCAGTACGAGAGGAAGAACGCCCGCCAGCCCAGGCGCAGCAGCGGAGACAGATTCGTCGGCGGGGTGCGGTGGTGGTAGTAGATCATGTCGTGCTGGGTGAGGATGAGGCGGTAGCGCCGCCCCAGCGACCCCATCGTCGGCATGGGGGTGAACACGACATCCGGATGCAGGCGGTTGAGGGCGACCGCCGTGAACGGCTCCAGCGGCGAGGTGGGGGCGTGCATGCGGATCGTCCGCGCCGAGGGCGGCAGCAGCGCCCGCTGCGCCGGGTCGTGGATGAGGAAGCGCACCTCGTCCGGTGCGAGGCGCTCGACCGCGGCCGCCAGCTCCGTGGAATAGCGGCTCACCCCGTCGTGGAAGTCCGTGCGGATGTACCGGGCGTCGAAGAGCAGCCGCATCAGGCCGCCTGCCGTCGCCGGGCGATGATCGCCGCCACGATCCCGACCACCAAGGCCGCGCCCATCCCGATCAGCCAGGGGATCATGGCGGCCCGGATGCTGGTCGAAACCGTGTCGAGCACGATCAGCACCATGCTCTCGCCCGGCGCCCCCGCGAACACCCACGCGACCGCGCCGGGGGCGAGCGTCACGAAGCCGGTCAGGATCAGCAGCACCACGGCCATCACCACCAGCGTCCGGGCGCGGTGGCGCGCCAGCAGCAGCCCCAGCGCCAGGCAGGCGAGCGCGGCGAACAGGGCCCAGGGCGAGAGCACCCGGATCAGCCGATAGCCGGGCCGGAGGCTGTCGACCGTATGAGCGGGGGTGACGGCGACCGTGTACGAAATGGTCGGGACGAGCGCACCGAGTATCGGATTCTGCGCCGCCACCCGGGCCTTGAGGGCGACGGCGATCGGCGCGACCTGCACGCCGAACGCCCCATTCGATGCCTGCTTCCCGGCCGGCAGCTGCTCGCCGTCGAGGGTGCGGATCGCCTGCTCATGGCTGCTGGTCAGCACCTGCCGCCACACGGCGTCGAAGTCGGGGCTGCTGGTCAACGCGGTCAGCTGGCTGGTCAGCAGATTCTGGGCGTTGAGAATGCTCTGCGCGAGCTGCGCCTGCAGCGCATCGCGGATGGTCGCGGGCAGGCCCGAGCTGTTGAGCTGGTGCGTGGCGTCCGGATCCACCTGGCTGAGGTCGGTCCGATCCAGAATCGCCTTCGACCCCTGCTGCACGATCAGCGTGTGCACTGCCGGGTCCTGGGCCAGCGGAGCGAGCGTCGTGACGAACCCGTCGGTCGAGACCAGCGTGTTCTGCGCCCAGTTCGCGACCAGGCCCAGCGGCAGCGCCAGCACGCCGACGATGACCAGCACCGCGGAGACGAAGCTGCGCAGGCGGGAGGAACCTCTCTGGTGAGTCATTGCGTCCAGTATCCTCCCGACGTCTTGGGGTGCGCTGGCCGGCTGGAGAGCGTCGGGGGATGTCCGGCGGGTACGGCGCCAGCCTCTCAGATCCGGGGCCAGCCGCTGGTCAGATACGCCTGCACGGCGCGGTGCCGGAACGTGTACAGCTTGCCCCGTGTGATGATGCCCCGCACGCGGTCGAGGCGCTGGGAGGTCGGCCCCGCGGCGGCGGCTCGGGGAAGGCCGAGCTTCGTGGCGATGTTCGTCAGGGTCCGCTCCTGGGGCGGGAGGTCGCTCATCGCCTGCACGAATTCCCGCTCGCGGTCGGGGAGGCGCTCGAGGATCCGCTCGACGTGTGCGGCAGCCTCCGCTTCGGCATGCTTCCAGCCCGAGACGACATCCTCTTCGGTGATCAGATCGTCGGTCCCGGCGTACCAGGCCCGCTCCCCGGCCAGCTGGAACAGGAAGGGCTCCCCGCAGCAGAGCCGGACGATGCGTGCGATCGCCCCGGGCTCCATGTGGATGCGGGCCGTCCCGCCGTCGGCCTGGGGCGCCTCCCAGCCGTCGATGAGGAACGGCTGCAGAGCTGA
The DNA here is from genome assembly GCA_047722305.1 of Pseudoclavibacter sp. Lineage (GTDB taxonomy): Bacteria > Actinomycetota > Actinomycetes > Actinomycetales > Microbacteriaceae > JAKVJE01. The sequence goes on from JBDNYM010000004.1 coordinate 8,942, forward strand.
GGCGAGGTCGTCGTCCCCGAGCGGTGCGAGCGTCGTCGTCTTGAACCGCCGGGCGAAGGTCGCCCCGCGCCTGGTGCCGGTCATGTCCGCGAAGTCGGGAAGGCCGGTCAGATAGACGGCGAGCGGCAGCACGCGCCGCACCTGGATCCCGCCGGGGGCGGCGACGGTCTCCTCGTGCGCGAGGGCGTCCCCGAGCGCGATGAGGATCTGCGAGAGCTTCTGGGCGTCGGTGACGTTCTGGATCTCATCGACATGGATGAGCACCATGGTGCTGCCGCGCTGCATGGCTCTGCGCCCCACCTCGATGAGGAGGTTCGTCAGCGCCGTATACGGCTCCGGACCCGAGCGGGGTTCTCCCAGGGTGATGGAGCCGACGGGGCCGATCGAAACGGCCCGCACCCGAGCGATCAGGTCTTTGACGTTCTTCCCCCGCGCGTGGGTGAGCCTCGCCGTGTCGGCGAGTTCGAGCATCGCCGCCGCCACGATCTTGAGAGGATCGGTCCCCGACGGGATGCGCACTTGCGGCGTCACCCAGTCTCCCCGGCGCTCGGCATCGCGCGCGATTCTGCGCACGAGCGCGGACTTGCCCAGCCCCGCTTCCCCGAGCACGGTGCGGCCGCGTTCGTACAGTCCGGCGAGTCGGCGGGGGCGGAGCACATCGCGCCAGTCGCTCAGCTGTTCGATGCGGCCCGCCCAGATCTCGGGGACCTGATCGGACCCGGGAAGGAACGGGCAGTTGAGCGGAGTACGCATGCTGATAACTTTATCAAGTCAACAGTGCTTTGATAACTTTATCAAGAGCAGGGGGAGCTCACGAGGGTGTGCTGGCCGGGCCGGAATCCGCATCCTTGGAATGGGGCCCCGGCTCCGCTGCGCTCCGCCCCATTCAGGATGCGAATTCCGGCC
>JBDNYM010000004.1:9857-75704 GCA_047722305.1 Pseudoclavibacter sp.
GCGCGCGCCGCCCCCCGCTGGGGGGGGGCCCCCCCCCCCGCCCCGCCCCCCCCCCGCCCCCCCCCCCGCCCCCGCCCCCCCCCCCCCCCACCACGAGTCGCGGCTCCCGGGCCCGGGCACCCGGACGTGCGCCGCAAACTTGAGTGGAATAGACTCAACTTAGAAGATGTTGAGGACGGTGTCGCGCACAGCGTCCGATGCCACGGATGCCGAAGTCCGTCGCATCTGAAAGGATTTGAACGTGTTCTCACAACAGCAGCCACAGGCGCAGCAGGCCGAGCAGAAGCCGGCCCTGGAGGAGTACGGCACCGACCTGACCGAGGTCGCCCGGTCCGGCAAGCTCGACCCCGTCATCGGGCGGGACAGCGAGATCCGCCGGGTCGAGCAGGTGCTGACCCGCCGCACCAAGAACAACCCGGTGCTGATCGGCGAGCCCGGCGTCGGCAAGACGGCCGTCGTGGAGGGGCTGGCGCAGCGCATCGTCAAGGGCGACGTGCCCGACTCCCTGAAGGACAAGAAGCTGATCTCGCTCGACCTGGGGTCGATGATCGCCGGCGCCAAGTACCGGGGCGAGTTCGAGGAGCGCCTGAAGCGCGTCCTGAAAGAGATCACGGCCGCCGAGGGCAAGGTCATCACGTTCATCGACGAGCTGCACACCATCGTCGGCGCCGGGGCCGGCGACGGGCAGGATGCCGCCAACATGCTCAAGCCGATGCTGGCCCGCGGCGAGCTGCGGCTGATCGGCGCGACCACGCTGAACGAGTACCGCGAGTACATCGAGAAGGACTCGGCCCTGGAGCGCCGCTTCCAGCAGGTGTTCGTGGGCGAGCCCAGCGTGGAAGACACGGTCGCCATCCTGCGCGGCCTGAAAGACACGTACGTGAACCATCACGGCGTGCAGATCACCGACGGCGCCCTGGTGGCCGCCGCCACCCTCTCGAACCGGTACATCACCGGGCGGCAGCTGCCCGACAAGGCCATCGACCTCGTCGACGAGGCCGCCAGCCGGCTGCGGATGGAGAAGGAGTCGTCCCCGGAGGAGATCGACGAGCTGCGCCGTCAGGTCACGCGCCTCAAGATCGCCCAGACGTCGCTGAAGAAGGAGACCGACCCCGCCAGCAAGCAGCGCCTCGGCGAATTGGAGGAGGAACTGGCCGTGCAGCAGCAGAAGCTGGACGGGCTGCAGCGGGAGTGGGACGCCGAGCGCGCCGTCTTCGATCGCGTCAAGAAGCTGCGCGAGCAGAAGGGCGAGATCGCGGAGCGCCTGGAGCGCGAGATGCAGCACCAGATGTCGCTGTCACCCGCCCAGCAGGACTTCTCGCACGTCGCCCGCCTCAACAAGCAGCAGCGCGACATCGACGCCGAGCTGACCGAAGCCGAGCAGAACGAGGAGTCGAACCAGTCGACGTCCATGGTGGGCAACAAGGTCACCGAGGACGAGATCGCGGCCGTGGTGTCGTCGTGGACGGGCATCCCCACCGGCAAGATCATGCAGGGCGAGGGCGAGAAGCTGCTGCACCTGGAGGACGAGCTGCACCAGCGGCTCATCGGCCAGGACACGGCGGTCAAGGCCGTCGCCGAGGCGGTGCGGCGCTCGCGGGCCGGCGTGGCCGACCCGAACCGTCCCACCGGGTCGTTCCTGTTCCTGGGGCCGACCGGGGTGGGCAAGACGGAGCTGGCCAAGGCGCTGGCCGAGTTCCTGTTCGACGACGATCGCGCCATGGTGCGCATCGACATGAGCGAGTACTCCGAGAAGCACACCGTCTCGCGGCTGATCGGCGCCCCTCCGGGGTACGTGGGCTACGAGCAGGGCGGCCAGCTCACGGAGGCCGTGCGCCGGCGTCCGTACTCGGTGATCCTGCTCGACGAGGTCGAGAAGGCGCACCCCGAGGTGTTCGACGTGCTGCTGCAGGTGCTCGACGACGGGCGGCTGACCGACGGCCAGGGCCGTACGGTCGACTTCCGCAACACCATCATCATCCTGACGTCGAACCTGGGCAGCCAGTTCCTGACCGATCCCGGGCTGAAGCCGGAGATCCAGAAGGAGCACGTGCTCGAGGTGGTGCGGGCCTCGTTCAAGCCGGAGTTCCTGAACCGGCTCGACGACATCGTCGTGTTCGACGCCCTCACCGAGCCGCAGCTGCGCGGCATCGTCGGGCTGTACGTGGGGCGGCTGCAGGAGCGCCTGGTGTCGCGGCGCCTGCATCTGGAGGTCACCGGCCCGGCGACCGACTGGCTGGCGAAGACCGGCTACGACCCGATCTACGGGGCCCGGCCGCTGCGGCGGCTCATGCAGCGCGAGATCGACGACCGCCTGGCCGAGCTGCTGCTGGCCGGCAAGATCATGGACGGCGACCGCGTGGTCGTCGACGTGGATGCGGCCGGGACGGGTCTGCAGGTGCGCTCGCTGGGGCAGGCGCCCGAGGAGCGCTGAGCGGGCGAGGAGATTGCTGGGCAGGGGAGTCCGAGGGAGTGCGCTCGTCGCGCTCCCTCGGACTCGTTTCGGCCTTCTGCCGTGGCGAAGACGCTGGGAGAACCTGAGTTCAGTCGACCTCCAGGTGCCCGACGGGTCTGAGCGGGGCGCTCAGGCCGTGAGCAGGGTCGCGCCGGCCTCCTTCAACTCCGTCCTTCCCCACCCGCTGCGTGTCGGCGGCAGCGGGGGACTGGGGCCGGGAGAGCGGGGTGAGGGCCGCTGTCGTGGCGGCGAGGAGTGACACTCCGAGTCCGATGAGGAATCCGACCCGGAATGCCGCCTCTGTGGGGATGGTGACGTGGGGTGCGGCCTGCACGCTCATCAGGGAGAGGACGGCGCCGATGATGGCTGCGGAGGTGGAGGTGCCGATGGAGCGCACCAGGCCGTTGAGGCTGTTGGCGGCCGCCTTCTGCGCCGGCGGAACGTTGCCGAGGATGAGTGCGGGCATGGCGCCGAAGGAGAAGCTGAGCCCGGCGGAGATGACGACGGTGGCGGCGAGCAGTCCCCAGGGCGTGGACATGAACAGAAGCGCCACCAGGTAGCCGACGGCCATGGTCAGCCCGCCGGCCACGAAGGTCGCCTTGGGGCCGTGCCGGTCGGTGATGCGGGCGCCGAGGGGGGAGATCAGCATCATGGCCAGCCCGGAGGGGGCCATCCACAGGCCCATCCGGAACATGCTCTGCCCGAGGCCGTAGCCGGTCGCGGTCGGGAGCTGCAGCAGCTGGGGGATGAGCAGCGACTGGCTGTACATGGCGATGCCGGTGAGCAGGGACGCGATGTCGGTGAACAGGACGGCCGGGCGGGCGGTGGTGCGCAGGTCGACGAGCGGGCTGCGGTGGCGCAGCTCCAGCCATCCCCAGACGAGCAGCACCGCCGCCGCGATCGCGAAGGCCCCGATGGTGAGCGGGCTGCCCCAGCCCCACACGCCCCCCTGCGAGACGCCGAGCAGGAGGCAGACCAGGCCGATCGCGATGCCGAGCGCGCCGACCAGGTCGAACCCGCCGGTGCGCCGGCGGTGGAGGTCCCGGGGGATGAGCGCGAGGATGCCGGCCCCGACCAGCACCGCCAGCGCGGCGGTCGCCCAGAAGAGGATGCGCCAGTTCGTGTACTGGATCACGGCGGAGGCGATGGGCAGGCCCAGTGCCCCGCCGATGCCCATCGAGGCGCTCATCAGCGCGATGGCGCCGGCGATCCGCTCCCGGGGGAGGACGTCGTGCAGCAGGCTGATGCCGAGCGGCACGAGGCCGTTGGCCACCCCCTGCAACGCTCGACCGACGATCATGACCGGCAGGGTGGTGGCGACCGCGCACAGCACCGACCCGAGGGCGAGCGGGATCAGGGTGATGAGGATCATCCGGCGCTTGCCGTGCATGTCGGCGAGCCGTCCCAGCACCGGCATGGCGACGGCGCCGGTGAGCAGTGTGGCGGTCACCGTCCAGGCGGTCAGGGAGGAGCTCGCGTGGAAGATCGACGGCAGCGTGCCGATGAGGGGGATGACCAGGGTCTGCGTCAGCGACGCGACGATGCCGGCGCAGGCGAGGAGGGCGGTGATGAGCCCGGGCGAGCGGGTGCTGCGCGGAGTCAGGGGCGGGTCGAGGGGGGTGATGGTGATCGGCGTGTCCATGGTGTTCCTCCGATTGGATCGAGATGGACGGGTGGACGACTGGGATGTTGGGCCGAGTCGACAATCCGAGTCTTGGACAACGAGCACATGGTATGTAAATGTCAAGTCATATGCAACTCGCACATCATGTGTCATCGGATATGGTGTGCGAAGAGAAGAAAACACGATACATTCTGTTACATGGCGCGAAACAGAGAATCCGGTGGGACTCCTAGCACTCACGAGGCTCGGGCGGCCGCATTGCGCGCCGTGGACCTCGCCGCCCTGCGGATCGGCCGACACCTGAGCCTCATCGCCGGCACCGGTCATAAGCAGGCCGGGCAGCTCGACCGGGTCTCGTACACGATCCTCATCCGGCTCGCCGACGACCCCCTCACCCTCAAAGATCTCAGCCACGTCCTGGGCGTGGACATCTCGACGGTGAACCGGCGCACCGCCCGACTCGTCCGGTCCGGCATGTTGGAGCGCTTCACCGACCCCGAGGGCAGACTCGTCCGCCGTTTCCGACTCACCGATGCCGGTCAGCGACTGCTGGCCAGGGAGCGACAGGCGAACCTGCAAGGGATCGGCATCGCGCTGAAAGACTGGAGCGCCGACGACCTCGAAGACCTGACCCGCCTGCTCGACCGCCTCAACTCCAGTCTGGAGGACGCCTCCGGGCTGCGCTGGAAGGTATAGCCATCCCCGGCTGAACGGATCGAGCCCCAGGTCCTTGCCTTGCGATGCCGCGGAACCATCGTGGATGGAGCGGTCCCCTGACCTGGTGCGCGACCCGGTGTTTCACGACGTCGTGGACGCTGTCCAACCTGGTCCGCGGGCGTGAGCCGCCGGGACCCCTGGCGGCAGCGTGGCAATTCGCAGCGCCCCGGAGATCGATGGCCTCTGAGGTTGTGGCGAGGCGCCTGGCAGCGATTCGGTCCCGTTCTCCGGGTGTGCGAGTTTGACACTCCGCCACCAGGCTGCCACGATATTGGGAACGGTCCCAATCGTTTCTGAGGAAAAGGCGCCATGGCTGATCCGATTGCAATTCCCGATGACTTCGAAGACAGCGTGCAGACGGCTGTCGACCAGAACCAGAAGGCGCAGGATCTCGTCGCCTCTGCGGTCGCGAAGGGACTGGACAGCGTCTACCTCGTCGGCTGCGGCGGATCGCATTTCGGCATGTACCCGGCCTTCGAGCTCCTCGACCGGTACGGCTCCGCCATCTCCGCGGCTCGTATGTCCAGCGCGGAGTTCACCGCCCGCCCGCCGGCACATCTCGGCGAGCATTCGCTGGTGATCGCCGCGTCCCACTCCGGCGGCACCCCCGAGACCGTGGCTGCCGCCCGCTTCGCCCGCGAGCGTGGCGCGACGGTAGCCGGCATCGCGCGCGCCGGCGCCAGCCCCCTGGCCGCCGCTGCAGACGTCCACTTCGACTATCCGGACACGATCACCATCACCGAGCCGAAGCTGGTCCACACCGCCCAGCTGGCGACGGCGGTGCTGCAGCAGACCGGCGCCGGCGCCCGAGTGGCGGCGCTCTCGGCGGCGATCCCGGCGCTGCCCCATGCCTTCCACCAGACGAAGATCGAGGCGGCCGAGACGGGGGAGGCCGTGGCGGATGCGGTGGCCGACGCCCAGCTCAGCTATGTGGTCGGGGCCGGCCCAGCCTTCGGCATGGCGAAGATGATGGCCTGGTGCTACTTCCAAGAGATGCAGTGGATGTCGGCGGCTGTAGTGAACGGCGCCGACTACTTCCACGGTCCTCTCGAGATGACGTTGGCCGACACCCCGATCGTGGTGCTTCTCGCCGAAGATCCGACGCGCCCGCTCGGCGAGCGGGCGGTCCGCTTCACCTCCCGGATGAGCTCGCGGGCCCGGGCGATCGACACCAGACGGCTGACCCTGCCAGGCATCCCCGTCGCGGCTCGGCCCGATGCGAGCGTCTTTGCACTCATGAGCTTCGAACGGCGCGTACTCGATCACGTCGCCGCCCGCCGCGGTCACGACACCTCGGTGCGCCGCTACATGTACAAGGTCGAGTACTGATGCGACTGCTCGGGGCCGGCGACAACGTCGTCGACCGTTACCCGGCGCGCGGTGTCGAGTACCCGGGCGGCAACGCGGTGAATGTCGCCGTGTACGCCGCCCAGCTGGGGGCTGATGCCGCCTATCTGGGGGTGGTCGGGGACGACCCCGAGGGAGATCTGCTGCGGGCGAGCCTCGCCGAAGAGGGCGTGGACATTTCCCGGATGTGCACCGTTCCCGGGCAGACCGCCCGCGCCGAGGTCGAGTTGCATGGCAGCGACCGGGTCTTCGCCGGCTCGTCGAAGGGGGTCGCGCTCTTCGAGCCTGATGCGGAGCAGCTCGCCGCCATGGCCGCCTTCGACGTCGTCCACAGCGGCTATGCCGGTTCGCTGCTCCGACACGTCCCCCGCATGGCGCGGCAGACGCGCGTGTCGTTCGACTTCGGCTCCCGCTACGCGCTGGGGGACATCGGCGTCGCCCTCCCGCACCTGTTCCTAGCGACCTTCTCCGGTGGCGATCGCAGCCGGGACGAGGCCGCCGCCCTGGGGCGCAGTGCGGTCGCCGGCGGCGCGCGCCTGGCGCTGGTGACGCTGGGAGCCCGCGGTGCGGTGCTCGTTTCCGCCGACCGGGACCGATTCCAGCCGGCCGCGCCGGCCGAGGTCGTTGACACGCTCGGGGCCGGTGACGCCTTCATCGCCGGGTTCCTGACTGCCCTGCTGGACGGGGCGGACCCGTCGCAGGCCCTGGGGGCCGGGAGTGCGAAGGCTGCGCAGATCTGCCGCGCCTTCGGCGCGTTCGGGCACGGACGCAAGTATCCGGCCGGGGCTCCGGTCGCAGAGGAGGTTCGCTGATGGGCATCCGCATCGCTGTCGACACGGGCGGCACGTTCACCGACGTGTGCGCCTACGACGAGCAGACGGGCCGTGTTCGGGTACACAAGGTGTCGAGCACCCCGGACGACCCCGGCCGCGCCATCGTCCGGGGCGTCGACGAGATGCTCGCCGAGGCCGGGACCGACATCTCGCAGGTGTCGTTCTTCGCCCACGGCACCACGGTCGGCACGAACGCGCTGCTGACCGGGAATGGCGCCAGGACCGGGCTGATCACCACCCGGGGGTTCCGCGACCTGCTGGAGCTGGGCCGTGGCCGCCGACCATCGATGTACGATCCGCAGGCCGACAAGCCCACCCCGCTGATCCCGCGGCACCTGCGTCTCGAGGTCGCCGAGCGCGTCCGCTACACCGGGGAGGTCGAGGTGCCCCTGGACGAGGACGAGGTTCGCCGGGCTGTGCGTACCCTGCGCGCCGCGGGGGTGCGATCCATCGCGGTGTGCCTGCTGTACAGCTTCCTCGCTCCCGCTCACGAGCGCCGCATCGGCGAGATCATCCGGGAAGAGGCCCCCGAGGTGTACGTCTCGCTCTCGAGCGAGGTGCTGCCGGAGTTCCGGGAGTACGAGCGGCTGTCGACGACGGTGGTGAACGCCTATCTCGGCCCGGTCGTCAACCGCTACCTGCGCGTGCTGCGCGAGCGCTTAGCCGAGAAGGGGCTCGGCTCCGTGCCCGAGGTGACGCAGAGCAACGGCGGCATCATCCCGTTCCCCACCGCGGAACGATTCCCGGTGCGGCTGGTGCTGTCGGGGCCGAGCACCGGAGTGGTCGGCTCGGCCCGCATCGCCGGCGCTGCCGGCCACCCTGACATCATCACCTTCGACATGGGCGGCACCTCCTCGGATATCTCCCTGGTGCAGGAGGGGCAGCCGAAGGTCACCGCCGGCATGGAGCTTGACGGCCGTCCCATCCGCTCCCCGATGCTCGACATCCACACCGTCGGCGCCGGCGGCGGGTCGATCGGCTGGATCGATTCGGGTGGACATCTCCGCATGGGGCCGCAGAGTGCGGGCGCGGTGCCCGGGCCGGCCTGCTACGGGAAGGGCGATGAGCCCACGGTCACCGATGCGGACGTGGTGCTGCGGATTCTCAACCCCGAGTATCTTCTCGACGGCGCGCTGCGCATCGATCGCTCCCAGGCCGTCGCGGCGGTCTCCCGGGTGGGTGAGCGGTTGGGGATGACTCCGGAGCGCACGGCCCTGGGAATGCTGCAAGTGGTGACGGCCAACATGGCTCGCGCCATCCGGGTGGTGTCCGTGCAGCGCGGCTATGACCCGCGCGACTACGCCCTGGTCCCCTTCGGCGGCGCCGGTCCGCTGCACGCCTCCCGGCTGGCCCGGGAGCTCGGCATCCGCACGGTGCTGGTGCCCGAGACCCCAGGGGCGCAGTCAGCACTGGGACTGCTGATGGCCGAAGTGAAAACCGACTTCATGCGCACGCGGATCACCGAGTTGGATGCGGCTGCCGTGGGCTCCCTCCATGCGGGCTTCCGCGATCTCGAGATGCAGGCCGACGAGTGGTTCGAGCGCGAGGGGATCGCTCCGGAGGCGCAGCGTCGGCTGTACCGACTGGAGCTGCGCTACGCGGGGCAGAACTTCGAGCTGTCCGTGCCGGTGCCTGAGCGGGCGACGGACGCGGAGCGGATCGCGGCGGTCATCGAGGCCTTCCACGAGGCCCACGAGCGTATGTACGGCTATCGCTCGCCGGACGCTGTGGTCGAGGCGGTCACGTTCCGACTGCAGGCGGTCGGTCGCACCCACACCGTCGAGCCTCACGAGAGCGCTCCGGGGACGGGCGATCCTTCCGGCGCTCTGACCGGCACCAGGCGCGTCTTCCTCGACGGGGCCGACGACTACGCGCCGGTCCCGATCTACGACCGTACGCGGCTGCACCCGGGCGATCGCATCACCGGGCCGGCGATCGTCGAGCAGATGGATACCACCGTTCTCCTGCTGCCGGGCGACCGGGGCCTGGTCGATCGGTGGCGCAACCTCGTGATCTCGATAGGAGAGTGATCATGGCCGATATCGATTCGCACGGCGCCGGCTCGTCCGCCGGCAGTCCCGATCCCATCCTCGTGGAGGTGCTGGGCGCCGCCCTGGCCTCGATCGTGCAGGAGATGAGCGAGACCCTGGTCAAGGCCGCCTTCTCGCCGAACATTAAGGAACGGCGCGACTGCACCGCCGGTCTCTTCGATGCGGCCGGGAACGTGATCGCTCAGGACGAGGGGGGCTCGCCCATGCACCTGGGATCGCTCATCGGGATCGTGTCCACGATCCGGGAGCGCTATGACGAGGACTCCATCCGTCCCGGCGACGTGTTCATCGGGAATGACCCCTACTCGGGTGGGGGATCGCACTTGCCCGACATCGTGCTGGTCTCCCCGATCTTCGTGGAGGAGCGGCTGCGGGGGTGGGCGGCGGTGCTCGCTCACCACGCTGACTTCGGCGATCGGGGGCACGCGCACATCTTCCAGGAGGCCATCCGTATCCCCCCGTTGCACCTGGTGCGTGCTGGCGTCCGGCAAGACGAGCTGCTGCAGCTGATCCTGCTCAACTGCCAGGTTCCGGATCAGAGACGCGCCGACCTCCGGGCGCAGGAGGCGGCGCTGCGACTGGCCGTCAACCGGTACGCAGACCTGTGCCGCCGCTACGGCGGCGAGACGATGGAACAGGTGTGCGCCGAGCTGCTTGACTACACCGAGCGCCGTACCCGGGCGGCAATCAGTGCCTTTCCCGATGGCGAGTATCACTTCGAAGATCTCTTCGACTGCCCGGAGCTGGACGATGAGCTGCGGCTGCAGGTCAGCATCACCATTGCCGGCGATCGGCTCACCTTCGATTTCCGCGGCAACCCGCCCCAGGTGCGGGCGAGCGTGAACGTGGTGTGGACGGGGCTGTACGCGGCGGTCTACTACACGGTGAAGACGCTCATCGATCCTGACATCCAACCGAACGCGGGCATGTACCGGCCGATTACGATCCTGGCGGACGAAGGCAGCATCCTCGACTGCGTGGCCCCCGCCGCCGTCAACGGCCGCAGCGAGACCTGCCAGCGGGTGGTGGACCTCATCCTCGGCGCGCTCGCCCCCGCCGTGCCGCATGCGGTCACCGCCGCGGCCAACGGATCCAATACCGGGGTGCACTTCTCCGGCTGGGACCCTGTGCGGCAACGCGAGTTCGTGTACTTGGAGACCATGGGCGGCGGGTCGGGAGCCCGGTACAACAAGGATGGGCTCGACGGCGTGCAGGTGCACATGACGAACACCTCGAACCTGCCCGTCGAGAGCCTGGAGTCGGAGTACCCGCTCGAGGTGGAGGCGTACGAGCTCATCGATGACTCGGGCGGCGTGGGGCGCTTCCGGGGCGGGATGGGCATCCGCCGCCGGGTGCGCGTCGAGGCCGATGATGTGCACTTCTGGCTCGACACCAGCCGCTTACGCTCGAAGCCCTGGGGTCTCGACGGTGGCGGCGAGGGCGACAACGCCCGCTGCCGGCTCAGCGAGGGCGCTCGTCCCATCGACCACGGCTACACGGTGTTGCAGCCAGGGCAGACGGCATCGATCGAGACTGCCGGCGCCGGAGGGTATGGGGTGCCGAGCGACCGTGACCCCGCCGCTGTCGAGCGGGACCTGCACGACCAGCGCATCTCAGTGGAGACGGCGGCGGAGTACCGCCGGCTCAGCGGCGGGGCCGCCCCGTCGAGTTCCGCGTGATCAGGTGTGCCGGGAGGAAGGCGTCCGCCGCCGGCTGGGTGTGATCCTCGATCAGGTCCAGTAGCAGTCTGCCGGCCTGTTCCCCGAGCTGGGAGCGCGGCTGGTCGACGACGGTGATGGCCGGGCGCACCAGTGTGGTCCAGTCCTGCTCATCGAAGCCGACGAAGGAGAGTTCGTCGGGGAGGGCCACGCCCAGCTGGCTGAGCTTCCGGTAGGCGCCGAGGGTCAGCGTCGAGTCGGTGCAGTACATGGCGGTGGCGTCGAGGCCGGCGGCGAGGGCCCGGCCGACGGCGGCGGCGGTCTCGTCGGCGTCGAACGAGGCGCCGACGATGAGATCCCGTTGGGGGGAGAGGCCCCAGTCACGCAACTCGCGCAGGTAGCCGAGCAGGCGGGCGCTCGACGGCGGCAGGTCGCGGGTGGGCGCGTCGGGGCGGGCGAGCAGCTGGTCGACTCGGTCGGCGGCCTCGGTGACGATGGCGATGCGCCGATGCCCCCATTCGAGCAGGTGGCGTACCGCGAGCGTCGAAGCCTGCACGTGGTCGACGGCCACCAGGGGGAAGCCGGTGGTGCCCTCCCCCTGCTCGGCGCGATCGACGAGCACCACGGGCAGACGTGCGCCCACTTCGGCGAGGGCCGCATGCGACCGGGGCTGCAGCACGGGAGCGATGACGATTCCGTCGACGCGTTTCTGCAGGAGGACGTCGAGGGCGCGGTCCTCGACGTCCGGGTCGTTGTCGGTGTTGCTGATCACCACCTCGCAGCCGGCGGCCCGGGCGACATCCGACACTCCGCGCACCACAGCCGAGAAGAAAGGACTGGAGACGTCGGGGATCACGGCGGCGATGGTGTTGGTGCGGCCGCGGGCCATGGCGCGGGCCAGGGCGTTCGGGCGGTATCCGAGCCGTTCGGCCGCGGCCAGTACCTTGGCCCGGGCGGTGGTGCTCGCCGAGCCGGTCTCGGAGAGCACCCGGGCGGCAGTGGACTTTGACACCCCCGCCATGCGAGCGACGTCGACCACGGTGACCACTTCGCCTCGGTGACGGGCGGACTGTGCGGTCGTGTGCAAATCCGCTGGGTGATTCTGTGCGTTCATGTTTGAATTCAGTGCTCTGTTACGAAGAGGTTAAACCTGGCCCGTGGATTTGACACCGTTCCCAAAAATCAACGAGAGTGAACGAAACCCGGAATGGGAACGGTCTCAATCGAGATTCCCGCCCGCCATCACGGGGGCTCAATCGAGGAAGGCTCTTCATGTCGAACGTCGCAGAAGGTACCCCGCCACCCGCCGGATCGATTTCCCGCCGACGAGTCTTCACAGCCACGCTCCTGGGAAATGTCGTCGAGTATTACGATTTCACGCTGTATGGTACCCTCGCCGCGATCATCTCCGAGCACTTCTTCCCGGCGAATGACCACGTCGCGCTGATCTCCGTGTACCTGGGCATTGTGCTCTCCTACTTCGTTCGCCCGTTCGGCGGCCTGATCCTCGGGCCGATCGGCGACATCAAAGGGCGCAAGTTCGTCCTCGTGCTCACCATCGCCCTGATGAGCGTCGGCACGGCCGGCATCGGCTTCCTGCCGTCCTACGCGGCGATCGGGCTTGCCGCCCCCATCATCCTGATGGTCTCCCGGATCGTGCAGGGGCTCGGGGCCAGCGTCGAGTACACGACCGCCGCCGACTACCTGTTCGAGCACGAGCAGGGTCACCGCCGCAACTATGTTGCCGGCATCGTCAACTCGACCTGCTCGGTGGGCTCGTTCCTGGCGGCGGCCATCGCCTACCTGTTCTCGTTGATGCCCGGTTCGTTCTTCACCGACTGGGGATGGCGCATCCCCTTCATCTTCGCCATCCCGATCGCCTTCATCGGCGTGTACATGCGTCGCCATCTGGTCGAGACCCCCGATTTCCGGAAGATTCTGCAGAAAGTCGAGCAGGAGCAGGTCAAACAGACTCCGCTGCGCGACTCCCTGCGCCTGTATTGGAAGGAGATCCTGCAGGTGCTCGGCCTGAGCGTGGGGCAGCGCATCGGGTCGTACATCATCCAGGCCTACTTCGTGACCGCCCTGATCACGGCCGGGTTTCCCGCCTCGCAGAGCCTGCTGGTGTCGATGCTCACCTATCTGGTCGGTCCCATCACGAGCATCTGGGGCGGGGTGCTCGCCGACCGGTTCGGCGGCCGCCTGCCGCTCGTGGTGGGCTACGGCCTGTTCGTGCTGCTCACCGTGCCCACCTTCTACCTGATCGGAGGCAAATCCATCTGGCTGGCCACCGGGGCCGTCATCGTGTTCACCCTCATCAACAACCTCGTGGCCGCACCGCTCAGCGTCTCCTACGTGCTCACCTTCCCCGCCCAGGTGCGGGCCACCGCGGCGGCGCTGAGCTTCAACGTCGGCACCTCGCTGTTCGGGTCCACCGCCGGGCTGGTCGCCGTGCTGCTGTTCAACCTGACCGGGTCCAATGTGTCCTTCGGGTGGTACGTCACCGTCGCCTGCGTGGTGTCGATCCTCGTAGCGATCTTCGCTCTGCCCGAGGCGCTCAAGTACCGCGAGGACCGGCCGGCGGTCGCCGAGGTCCGGTGACGCCGCTGCGGTCGGAGCGTCGTCCCCGTGCCGTTCCGTACTTCCCGGGCCAGAACCGGGCGCGTTCGCCATGCAGAAACGTCCGTGCCGACGTGCCGACAGCTGCACCGCGTGGGCGCATCTGCCGTGCGTCGGGTGAATCCTGGTGGCACAATCGGTGAGATGACCAAGGTGAAGTGGCTCGCCGCCCCGGAGGAGCGCGACTGCGCCGCTGCGGTCGAGAACCTCTCGTCGTTCGGCTCGTCCGGCCTGTCGGCCGACATCCCGGCGCGGACGCGGCGCACTGACACCCCCTGCCGCATCGTCGGCCCGCGGGGCTGAGCGGACGCAGCGGGTGAGCTTCTTCGCCCTCGCCTTCGTTGGCGTCATCGCCCTGGCCGGGCCCCTGCTGTCCGCGGTGGCGCGGTGGCGGATCCCCCTCGTCATTGGCGAGCTGCTGGTCGGCGTGCTCTGCGGCGAGTCGGGGCTGCACCTGCTCGACCCGGCCGACCCGGCCTTCCGCCTGCTGGCGAACGTGGGTTTTGCCTTGACGATGTTCGTCGCCGGCAGCCACGTTCCGCTGCATGACGCGCGGCTGCGCTCTGCGCTGCGCGGGGGCATCCTGCGGGCGGTCGCCGTCGCGGCGGTTGCGGCGGCCCTGGGCCTGCTGCTGGGCGCCGTATTCGGGACCGGGCATGGCGCGGTCTACGCCGTGGTGATGGCCTCGTCCTCGGCCGCCCTGGTGCTGCCTGCCGTGGACGAGCTGGGACTTGGCGGGCCGGCGGTGCTCTCTCTGATCGCGCAGGTGGCGGTGGCGGACGCCGCGACGATCGTCATTCTGCCGCTGGTGCTCGACCCGGTCCACGCGGGGCGGGCCGCCCTCGGCACGGTGGTGATCGCCGCCGCCGCCCTGGCCCTCTCCTGGGTGCTGCGCTACGTCGCCCCGGCTGGCCGGCGGCGCGCCCATCAGGTCAGCGAACGGCGCAACCTCGCCCTGGAGCTGCGGATCAGCCTGATCGTGCTGTTTTCGCTGGGGGCGGTTGCGATCGCCATGCACGTCTCGGTGATGCTCGCCGGTTTCGCGGCGGGTCTCGTCGTGGCGGCGATCGGCGAGCCGAGGCGGCTGGCCCGCCAGCTCTTCGCCGTCAGCGATGGGTTCCTCAGTCCGCTCTTCTTCGTCTGGCTGGGCGCTTCGCTGACGCTCGGGCCGGTTCTCGCCAGCCCCAGGTATGCCCTGCTCGGCGTCGCCCTCGGGGCGGGAGCCATCGTCGCCCACGCCGTGATGCGCGTGTTCCGACAGCCGCTCTCCGCCGCGACGATTGCCTCCGCGCAGCTCGGCGTACCGGTCGCGGCCGCCACGATCGGTACCCAGACGGGCCTGCTGAATCGCGGCGAGCCGGCGGCCTTGCTGCTCGGCGCGCTCGTCACCGTTGGTGCGCTCTCGATCGCGAGCGGCGCCGCGACGCGGAGCAGCGCCCTGTCGACCAGGACCTGAACGCCGATCCTCAGGAGAATCGGCTTCCCGGTGATTGAGCGGCACCGTTCTCTTTGGCTGCGTCGACGCGTCAGTGAACGAGAAATGCACGTTGCTGCAAGCGGAAGCGGCCGTGTTCCCGGTTCGTGCCGGTCGCGATCGGGCTGCGTGATTTGCTCCCGGTCGGGTTCCCGCCGGCTCCGCTCATCGCGGAACTCTCTTTCCCGATGCCGGGCACACCGCCGGTGCGAAGATCGCGATCCGTATCGCGACGGTCCTGGCTGCTGTCCTCGCCGCGACGATGCCGCGGTGGGATGCCCGCAGCGCGCGTCGCCGATATGAACGACGACGGTGTGCCCGCCGCGAACACCGACCAGGCCCTCGCGGCCGAACAAGAACGATCACCCGTTCCTATCGCAGACCCACACGACGATCAACGTGCATGACTGCCATTCGCACGAACTCGTCAAACAGCGCAGAGGCCTGGCCTGGGATGCGGCCTTCCCCCGAGGCGACTTCGGCGACGAGCGCCGGCGAATTCCGCAGCTGCAGTTCTCTCACCTCGCCCGCACGGCGACGAGCTCGGGGCAGCGCTCGCGGAGTTCGCGCTCGAAGCGCAGGTGCAGCGTCAGGGGCGAGATCGGGCATCCGCTGCACATTCCCCGGAAGGCGACCTCGACCACGCCGTCGTGCACTCCGGCGACGACGAACTCGCCGCCGTGCGAGCTGATGTAGTCGCCGAGGCTGCCGGCCAGCACGGCGGCGGCGGCGGCGCGGATGAGCGCGTCCCGTTCGGGGGAGGGGGCGGCGGCGGCGATCGTCCACGTGCCCGCGACGGCCAGCGCCCGCGGCAGGGCCGTGCGCAGCGGCCCGCCGAGACGGGCGAGGTCGGCCCGCGAGCGGAAACGGGTCAGCAGGCACCCGCCGGGCTCGATGGTCGCCTCGGTCAGGGCCGGGTCGCGCAGCAGCGGACCCAGCATCCCCGGGGCATCCAGCACCCGTCCCGGCCGGGCGAGGATGCCGGCGGGCACGACCCAGCGCATCGCAGCCGCGTCGCCGGGCACCGCCTCCGGGTGCGTGGGGACGGGCGCGGTTGCCGGCCGAGCCTGGAGCGTGCGCTCCCTCTGCCGCTCCCGCAGCAGCGACCGCATGTCAGAGCCCCCCGGTGACCGCGGCGACGATGGCGTGGGCGGCGAAGGCCATCACCCAGGCCACGACGAACATGTAGCCGAACGCGATGGCGGGCCACTTCCAGGTGCCGGTCTCGCGGCGCATGATCGCGATGGTCGACATGCACTGCAGCGCGTACACGAAGAAGATCAGCAGGGCGGCGATCGTGGGCGGCGACAGCACCTGCTGGCCGCGGTGGGGCCCGGACTCGTAGGTGAGGTGCTGCAGGGCCTTGGAGGGCTCTTCCGGATTCTCGGCGCTGGCCACCTGCCCCAGCGTGGCCACGAAGCTCTCGCGGGCCGACAGCGAGCCGAGCACGCCGATGTCGATGCGCCAGTCGAAGCCCAGCGGCGCGAAGACGGGCTCGATGCCGCGGCCGATCGCGGCGGCGGCCGAGTGGTTCATGGTGTAGGTGGTCACGGCGGCGGCGTCGTCGGTGTCGATGTGCGCGGCGGCGAGGCTGGCGGGCGTCTGGACGGGGAAGTTCAGCAGCAGCCACAGCACGACGCTGGTGGTGGCGATGATCTTGCCGCACTTGACGAGGAACGTCTTGGACGACTCCCACATGGAGAGCAGCACCGATTTCAGCGTCGGCAGCCGGTAGGGGGGCATCTCCATGTAGAACGGCATGGCGGGGCCGCGCCGCGACCCGATGCGCTTGAACACCCAGGCGGCGAGCATGGCCGAGACGGCGCCGAGCAGGTAGAGCCCGAAGATGATGGCGCCGCGGGTGTCGAAGGGCCCGAGGCGGCTGTGGGGCGGGGTGAGCATCCCGACCAGCAGGATGTAGACGGGCAGCCGGGCCGAGCAGGTCATCCAGGGCGCCGACATCATGGTGGCGATGCGGTCTTTGGCCGAGGGCAGGGTGCGGGTCGACATGATGCCGGGCACCGCACAGGCCAGCGAGGACAGCATGGCGACGAAGGCGCGTCCCTCGAGCCCGGCCTTCGACATGATCCGGTCCATCAGGAAGGCGGCCCGCGACATGTAGCCGACGCCCTCCAGCACCGAGATGAGCAGGAACATGAGCACGATCTGCGGGATGAACACCATCACGTTGCCGACCCCGCCGATGAGGGCGTCGCCGAGCAGGTTGTTGAGCCAGCGGATGTGCACGGTGTCATCGACCACCCCGCCCAGCCAGGCGAACAGGTTGCCGATGGCATCCTGCAGCGGCGTGGCGGCGGTGAAGATGACCTGGAAGAAGCCGAACATGACCGCGACGAAGATGATGGTGCCCCACACGGGGTGCAGCAGCACTCGGTCGAGGCGGGACGTCCACACGTGCGCGTCGGGGGCGCGGTAGCCGGCGACGTCGAGCACCGAGTCGATCCAGGAGGTCAGTTCTCGGGGGTCGGCGGGCGGCGGCAGCACCGGCCGCGTCCACTGCCGCCAGCCGGCGATGCGGCGCCGGAGATCGGGCAGGCCGATGCCGCGGTTGCCGACCACGCGCACGGCGGGCACGCCCAGGGCCCGGCCGAGGCGCTCCACGTCGAGCAGCCCGCCCCGGTAGGCGAGTTCGTCGGTGAGCGTCACCGCCAGGCAGACGGGCTTGCCGAGCTGCAACAGCTCGGCCAGGAAGCGCAGGGAACGGCGCAGGGTGGTCGCATCGAGCACGGCGATGATCGCGTCGGGGGCGGGCTCGGAGGCGATGGCGCCGGAGAGGACGTCCGACACGATCTGCTCGTCGGGGCTGATGGCCTCCAGCGAGTAGGAGCCGGGCAGGTCCTCGATCTGGAAGCGCTGGTCGCCGGCGCGGAACGTCCCCACGCTGCGGGACACGGTGACGCCGGGGTAGTTGCCGGTCTTGGCTCGCAGGCCGGTGAGGCCGTTGAAGACGGACGTCTTGCCGGCGTTGGGCGCGCCGACCAGGGCGAGGCGCGCCGTCTGGGCGACGGCGGTGCCGCCCCCGGGCGCCGCGGCGGCTGACTCAGGCGGCATCGGCGGCGACGGCCCCGGCGGTGTTCGTCGTAGTGGTGAGGATGCGGACGCGCGCGGCCTGGGCGCGCCGCAGGCACAGCTCGTAGTCGCACACGCGGTAGACGACGGGATCGCCGAGCGGGGCGCGGCGCAGCACGTCGACCTCGGCGCCGGGCACGAGCCCGAGGTCGGCCAGGCGGCGCTCCAGTGCCGGCTGCTCAGGCACCTCGACGACGTCGATGCGGGCGTGGGCCCCGACGGCCAGGTCGCAGAGGCAGGCGCCGCGGCGGCTGCCCGGCTCGGCGTCGGTGCCGGCACTGGCGCGGTCGGATTCGGGGACGGAAGCGCCGCCCCAGCCCCCGTGGGGAGTCTGGTCGTCGATCTCGCAGCCGCATGCCGTGCGCTTCATGGCATCTCCTTCAATGGACCCCGGTGGCGGGGTTCGGGCGGGGTCCCGTCCCGGCCACGGTGGTCGAGATCAAAACCCTATCACTGACTTAGGTAAGCCTAACCTCGGTGCTGGTACTGCGTCCAGTCCCCGGAATCTCGGCGCGTCGGCCTCCGTCGAGGCCTGTTCTGCCGCCTGATTACGCCTTTCCCGACCGCAGGCGTACCGTGGAAATCATGCCGACGACGACTGCGATTCTGCCCGAAGTGCTGGGGCTCGATCCTGACCTCGTCGACTACCAGGCCGCCCTCGAATTGCAGGAACGCACCGTCGCCGATGTCGTCGCCGGCCGCAGCCCCGGGCGTGTCTTCCTGCTCGAGCATCAGGCCGTCTACACCGCCGGGCAGCAGGCCCGCGACCTCAGCGAATATCCGCATCCGGTAGACGGCACGCCCGTCATCCACGTCAACCGCGGCGGCAAGGTCACCTGGCACGGTCCCGGTCAGCTCACCTGCTATCCCATCCTGCCGCTGGCCGACACCACCGGCATCCCCCTTATCAAAGCGATGGAGGCGTGCCTCATCGCCGCCTTCGCCGAAGTGGGGGTGGCCGGCAAGATCGTCCCGCACCGCGCCGGCGTGTGGCTCGACGCCGAGCCCACCGTCAAGCTCGCCCAGGTCGGCGTGCACGTCTCGCGCGGGGTGAGCATGCACGGGTTCGCCGTCAACTGCAGCCTCGACCCCGCCGTGTTCCGCACGTTCGTGCCCTGCGGCATCCGCGACGCCGGCGTCAGCACCCTCAGCGAAGCGACCGGCCGCACTCTCACTCCGCGCGCCTTCCTGCCCACCCTGCTTCCCCATCTGAACCGCATGATCGAGAAAGTGACCACGTCATGACCCAGACCGCACCCGCCGGCCGCCCGGAACCCTCCGGGCGGAAGCTGCTCCGCGTCGAGATTCGCAATGCGCAGACCCCCGTCGAGCACAAGCCCTCCTGGATTCGCAACCGCGCCGTCATCGGCCCCGAGTTCGCGCACATGCGCCAGATGGTGAAGAGCGAGGGCCTGCACACGGTGTGCCAGGAGGCCGGCTGCCCCAACATCTACGAATGCTGGCAGGATCGCGAGGCGTCGTTCCTGATCGGCGGCTCCACCTGCACCCGGCGGTGCGCGTTCTGCGACATCGCCCACGGGCACCCCGACGACCTCGACCCCGACGAGCCGCGGCGCGTGGCCGAGTCGGTCAAGAGCATGAGCCTGCGCTACACCACCATCACCGGCGTCACCCGAGACGACCTGCCCGACCAGGGCGCCCAGCACTGGGTCGACACCGTGGCCTGGGTGCGTCGGCTCAACCCCGGCACCGGCATCGAGATCCTGCCCGACGACTTCAGCGGCGACCCCGATCTGCTCGACCAGGTGTTCGCCAGCCGTCCCGAGGTCTTCGCGCACAACCTCGAGACCGTTCCGCGCCTCATGAAGACCATCCGGCCCGCGTTCCGCTACGACCGCACGCTGGGCGTGCTCTCCCGGGCCAAGAGCCAAGGGCTCGTCACCAAGTCGAACCTCATCCTGGGGCAGGGCGAGACCGACGACGAGGTCGTCGCCACCCTGCACGATCTGCACGAGGCCGGCTGCGACATCATCACCATCACCCAGTACCTGCGGCCCAGCAAGTACCACCGTCCGGTGCAGCGCTGGGTCAAGCCCGAGCAGTTCATCGCGCTGCGCGACGCCGCGGAGGAGATGGGCTTCGCCGGCGTGCTGGCCGGGCCGCTGGTGCGGTCGTCCTACCGCTCCGGGCGGCTGTGGGCGCGGGCCATGAACAAGCTCGGCAAGCCGATCCCCGCCGATCTGCAGAGCCTGGCCGAGGAGGGCTTCGCCCAGGCCGTCTGATCGCCGACCGCCCGACCGGCATCCCCGGACGGTGGCACCATAGGGGCATCATGCGCATCGCCACCTGGAACGTGAACTCCATCCGGGCCCGGGTCGGCCGGGTGACCGACTGGCTGGCGCACTCCGACGTGGATGTCCTGGCCATGCAGGAGATCAAGTGCCGGGACGAGCAGTTCCCGGTCGGCCCGTTCGCCGACATCGGCTACGAGGTGCACCTGCACGGCCAAGGGCAGTGGAACGGCGTCGCCCTGGCCAGCCGCATCCCCGCCGAGGACGTCCAGCGCGACTTCCCGGGGATGCCCGCCTACGACGACCGTCGGGAGGCCCGCGCCATCGCCGCCACGTTCGCCGGCGTGCGCGTCTGGAGCCTCTACGTGCCCAACGGCCGCGAGCTCGACCATCCCCACTACCGCTACAAGCTGGAGTGGCTGCAGGCGCTCGCCGACGACGCTGCCGGCTGGCTGCGGGCCGACCCCGACGCCCGCATCGCGCTGACCGGCGACTGGAACATCGCCCCGCTCGACGCCGACGTGTGGGATCGGGCGTTCTTCGAGGGCAAGACCCACGTCTCCGCCCCCGAGCGGGCCGCGTTCCGCCGCTTCGGGCAGATCGGCTTCACCGACGTGGTGCGGCCGCTGGTCCCCGCCGGGTACACCTACTGGGACTACAAGCAGCTGCGCTTCCCCCGCGACGAAGGGATGCGCATCGACTTCGTGCTCGGCTCGCCGGCGCTCGCCGCCGAAGTCGACGACGCCTTCATCGACAAAACCGCCCGGCGCGGGGAGCGGCCCAGCGACCACGCCCCGGTGGTGGTCGGGCTGGCCGCCGGCGGCGACCTCGGCGAAGAGCCGGGCGAGCTGGACGACGACCGGCCCATGGTGTTCTGAGCGTCGCATTCCGGCCTCGTCCGGCGGGCGCCAGGGGTGGGGACGGCGCCGGCTGGCTACAGTGGAGGGCGTGACCGACCGCGAGCGCCTCATCGACTACATCAACCGGTACGCCGTCTTCCACGGGGAGTTCACCCTCGTCAGCGGCAAGCAGGCCAACTACTACGTTGACCTGCGCCGGGTCAGCCTCGACCACCGGGTGGCCCCGCTCATCGGGCGCGTGATGCTCGACCTGGTCAGAGACATCCCCGACGTCACCGCCGTGGGCGGGCTGACCATGGGGGCGGACCCGATCGCGGCGTCCATCCTGCACCAGGGCGCCGCCGCCGGCTACGGCTACGACGCGTTCGTGGTGCGGAAGGCCCCCAAAGACCATGGGCGCGGCAAGCAGGTCGAAGGCCCCGACCTGCAGGGCAAGCGCGTCATCGTGGTGGAGGACACCTCGACCACCGGCGGCTCGCCGCTCAAGGCGGCTGCCGCCGTGGAGCGGGTCGGCGGCATCATCGCAGCCATCGCCGTCGTGGTCGACCGGCACACCGGCGCCAAGGAAGCGGTGGAGGCCGCCGGCTACGAGTACCGCGCCGCCATCCCGGTGGAGGAGCTCGACATCTAGCCGGCGGCGCGTCCGCCGGCGGAGAGAAGGATCGTCATGAGTGCAGCGTCGCGTTCCCGTCCGGAGATCGCCACCTGGCTGACCGACATGGACGGCGTCCTGGTCAGCGAGGGCCGGGCCATCCCCGGGGCCGGCGAACTGCTGTCGAGCTGGCGCGAGCAGGGCAAGCGCTTCCTCGTGCTGACCAACAACTCGATGTACACCCCGCGCGACCTCAGCGTGCGGCTGCAGGGGATGGGCCTGGACGTGGGCGACGAGGAGATCTGGACGTCGGCCCTGGCCACCGCGTCGTTCCTGAGCAACCAGATCCCGAACGGCTCGGCGTTCGTGGTCGGCGAGGCCGGCCTGACCACCGCCATCCACGAGGCCGGGTTCGTCATGACCGACCGGCACCCCGACTACGTGGTGGTGGGGGAGACCCGCACCTATTCGTTCGAGGCGATCACAACCGCGATCCGGCTGGTGGCGGCGGGCTCGCGGTTCATCTGCACCAACCCCGACCCGGTGAACCCGTCGCCGGCCGGCCCCATCCCGGCGGCCGGCGCGATCGCCGCGCTGATCACGAAGGCGACCGGAATCGCGCCCTACGTCGCCGGCAAGCCCAACCCGATGATGTTCCGCAGCGGGATGACGAAGATCGGGGCGCATTCCGAGACCACCGGGATGATCGGGGATCGTATGGACACCGACGTCGTCGCCGGCATCGAGGCCGGGCTGCACACCATCCTCGTGCTCACGGGCATCTCCCGGGCCGAGGATGTCTCCGCCTACCCGTACCGGCCGCACGAGGTGCTCGCTTCGGTGGCGGAGCTGGCCGAGGGCGCGCAGTGACCGCTGCCCGCGACTCGGGGGGTCCGGCGGCCGCTCCGACTCGGCCCGGAGCGGGGCAAACGGACGCTGCGGGCCAGGTCCCGGACGCCGGGCCGGCCTCCGATGCGGGTGAGACCCGTGGCGTGGGCCCTTGGCAGGGCCCGTGGCCGCGGGGCGAGAACTACGACCCGCAGCTGCTGCGCGACGGCGACCACCGCAACGTGGTCGACGAGTACCGCTACTGGCGCATGGAGGCAATCGTCGCCGACCTCGATGCGAGGCGCAGCCCGTTCCACGTGGCCATCGAGAACTGGCAGCACGACTTGAACATCGGCTCCATCGTGCGCACCGCCAACGCGTTCGCCGCGGAGGCGGTCCACATCGTGGGGCGGCACCGGTGGAACCGCCGGGGCGCCATGGTGACCGACCGCTACCAGCACATCCTGCATCACCCCAGCATCGAGGCGTTCGTGACGTGGGCGCAGGGCGCTGAGCTGCCGATCATCGGCGTTGACAACACCCCGGGCTGGCACCCCCTGGAGTCGTTCCCGCTGCCGTCGCGCTGCGTGCTGCTGTTCGGCCAGGAGGGGCCGGGACTGACCCCGCGGGCGGCCACGGCGGCGGACGCGGTGGTCGGCATCCGCCAGTTCGGCTCCACGCGCTCGATCAACGCGGCCGCGGCGGCCGCGATCGCCATGCAGGAGTGGAACAATCAGCATCGATATCACCGGCCGCCCAGGCAGAACTGACACGTTGGCCAGGGGGCGCCGACACCTGGCCAAGAAAATGTGTACTCTATAGATACTTTTGTTCCGGCGGCGCAGGTGATCGCTGGGACACCCTCGTGGGAGGTCGCCCGAATGTTGCAAGAGATCACAGCGGTGAAGGACTGGGTGGACAAGCAGGCCGCGCTGCTCAAGCCGGACCGCATCGAGTGGTGCGACGGCTCCGCCGCCGAGTGGGAGCGCCTTACCTCGCTGCTGGTCGACACCGGCACGCTCACCCGGCTCAACCCGGAACTGCGGCCCAACAGCTTCCTGGCCCGCACCGACCCGACCGATGTCGCCCGGGTCGAGGACCGCACCTTCATCTGCTCCGCCACCCAGCAGGAGGCGGGACCCACCAACAACTGGGAAGCCCCCGACGCCATGCGGGCCACGCTGCGCCAGGTCTTCGACGGGGCGATGCGAGGACGCACCCTGTACGTGGTGCCGTTCTCGATGGGTCCCATCGGCGGCCCCATCTCGCAGGTGGGCATCGAGCTCACCGACTCGCCGTACGTGGTGGTCAGCATGCACGTCATGACCCGGGTCGACGACCGGGCCATCGCCGAGCAGATCCGCGACGGGGCCACCTGGGTGCCCGCCGTGCACTCGGTGGGCTACCCGCTGGTCGATGCGGACGGTGCCCGCCGCCCCGACGTCCCCTGGCCCTGCAATCAGCTCAAGTACATCGTCCAGTTCCCCGACACGCTCGAGATCTTCTCCTACGGCTCCGGCTACGGCGGCAACGCCATCCTGGGCAAGAAGTGCTACGCGCTGCGCATCGCCTCGGTGATGGCGCACCGCGACGGCTGGCTGGCCGAGCACATGCTGCTCATCCGCGCCACCGGGCCACGGGGGCAGCGCGTGCATATCGCGGCCGCGTTCCCGTCCGCCTGCGGCAAGACCAACTTCGCCATGATGCACCCCACCGTGCCCGGGTGGAAGGTCGAGACGCTCGGCGACGACATCTCGTGGATGCGCCCCGGCCCCGACGGCAGCCTGCGCGCCATCAACCCCGAGAACGGCTTCTTCGGCGTCGCCCCCGGCACCGGCATCGAGACCAACCCGAACGCGGTCGCGACTGCCGCCAGCAACGCCATCTTCACCAACGTCGGGCTCACCGACGAGGGCGACGTGTGGTGGGAGGGGCTCACCCCCGAGCCCCCGGAGCACCTGATCGACTGGCGCGGCCGCGACTGGACGCCGGCGTCGGAGACCCCGGCGGCGCATCCCAACTCCCGCTTCACCGTGCACGCCTCGCAGTGCCCCTGCATCGCCCCCGACTGGGAGGCCCCGGAGGGCGTGCCCGTCGACGCCATCCTGTTCGGCGGCCGCCGCGCCAAGAACATGCCGCTGGTGGTGGAGGCCCGCACCTGGCGCGACGGCGTCTACCTGGGAGCGACGATGGGCTCCGAGCGCACCGCCGCCGCCGAGGGCACTGTCGGCGAGCTGCGCCGCGACCCGTTCGCCATGCTGCCGTTCTGCGGCTACAACATGGCCGACTACTGGCAGCACTGGCTGGATATGGGGGCCAAGCTCGGCGACAAGGCGCCCCGCATCTACGGCATCAACTGGTTCCGCCGCGGCCCCGACGGGTCGTTCCTGTGGCCCGGGTTCGGCGACAACAGCCGCGTCATCGAGTGGATCGCCAGCCGCCTGGCGGGCGAGGCCACCGGCGAGGACAGCCCGCTCGGCATCGTCCCCACCGCCGACGAGTTCGACCTCGACGGCACCGACGTGACCCCCGCCGACTGGGCCGAGCTGTTCCGGATGGACCCGGACGCCTGGGCCGACGAGACCCGCGGCGTCGCCGAGTACCTCACCCAGTTCGGCGACCGGCTGCCCGCCGCGCTCGACCAGCGCCGCTCGGAGCTGCAGCAGGCTTTCGATGCGGCGGCCCAGGTCGGCGCCGGCGCCTGACCCGGCCCGATCGGTGGCCCCCGGCGTAGACTGGCGGGGTTCTCCGGTGGCGTACAGAAGGGATCATCAATGCCTGCAGCAGTCCTGATCGGGGCCCAATGGGGCGACGAGGGCAAGGGCAAGGCGACTGATCTGCTCGGCTCCCGCGTCGACTACGTGGTGAAGTTCAACGGCGGCAACAATGCCGGGCACACCGTGGTGGTGGGCGACAAGAAGTTCGCCCTGCACCTGCTGCCCGCCGGCATCCTCACCCCCGGCGTCGTGCCGGTCATCGGCAACGGCGTCGTGGTCGACCCCGAGGTGCTCTTCCAGGAGCTGGAGGCCATCGAGGCCAAGGGCGTCGACGTGTCGCGGCTCATGGTCAGCGCCAACGCGCACATCATCGCCCCCTACCACCGCACCCTCGACAAGGTGACCGAGCGCTTCCTCGGCAAGCACCAGATCGGCACCACCGGCCGCGGCATCGGCCCGGCCTACGCCGACAAGGTCAACCGGGTCGGCATCCGGGTGCAGGATCTCTTCGATGAGTCCATCCTGCGGCAGAAGGTCGAGGGCTCGCTCGCCCACAAGAACCAGGAACTCGTCAAGATCTACAACCGCCGGGCGGTGGATGTGGACGACACCGTCGCCCAGCTGCGCAGCTACGCCGATCGACTGAAACCCTTCGTGCGCGACACGTCCCTCGAGCTCAGCCGCGCCCTCGACGCCGGCAAGCAGCTGCTGTTCGAGGGCGGCCAGGCCACCATGCTCGACGTCGACCACGGCACCTACCCGTTCGTCACTTCGTCCAATCCGACCGTCGGCGGGGCCGTGACCGGCTCCGGCGTGGCGGCCACCCGCATCGACCGCGTCATCGCCGTGGCGAAGGCCTACGTGACCCGCGTCGGCGCCGGCCCGTTCCCGACCGAGCTGTTCGACGAGTGGGGCGAGACGCTGCGGGCCAAAGGCTTCGAGTTCGGCGTCACCACCGGCCGCGCCCGGCGCACCGGCTGGTTCGACGTGCCGGTGGCGCGCTACTCCACGCGCATCAACGGCGTCACCGACTACGTGCTCACCAAGCTGGATGTGCTGACCGGCATCGAGCGCATCCCCGTCTGCGTCGCCTACGACGTGGACGGCCAGCGTTACGACGAGGTCCCGGTCAACCAGACCGACTTCCACCACGCGAAGCCGATCTACGAAGAGCTGCCCGGCTGGGACGAGGACATCACCGGCGCCCGCGAGTTCTCCGACCTGCCCGCCAACGCCCGCGCGTACGTCGAGCACCTCCAAGAGCTGATCCGGGCGCGCATCTCGGTGGTGGGCGTGGGGGCCGACCGCGACGCGGTCATCTCGCGCCACGACCTGCTGGGCGACTGACCCGCGCGATGCCTCCGGCGAGCGTGGACGGGCGGGCATGATCGACTTCGCCCGGGTGGCCGCCGAGACCCCGCTGGCTCGCACCCGCCGGGCGCGGCGCATCGACCGCATCCTCGCCGAGGCGTACCCCGACGCGCACTGCGCCCTCGATTTTCGCACCCCGCTGCAGCTGCTGGAGGCCACGGTGCTGTCGGCGCAGTGCACCGACGTCCGCGTCAACCAGGTCACCCCGGACCTGTTCGCCGCCTACCCCGATGCGCGGTCGCTGGCGGCGGCGCGGCAGGAGGACGTGGAGGCCATCATCCGCTCCACCGGCTTCTTCCGTGCCAAGGCCGCACACCTGATCGGCATCGCGCAGGCACTCGTCGAGCGCCACGGCGGTGAAGTGCCGGCGTCGCTGGACGAGCTCGTCGCCTTGCCCGGGGTGGGGCGCAAGACCGCCAATGTGGTGCTCGGCAACGCCTTCGGCATCCCGGGGCTGACCGTCGACACCCACTTCGGGCGCCTCGCGCGCCGCCTGGGCTGGACGACGCAGACCGACCCGGTCAAGGTCGAGGCCGAGATCGCCGCGCTGTTCCCGCCCGCCGACTGGACACTGCTCTCGCACCGCCTCATCTGGCACGGGCGCGCCATCTGCCATTCCCGCCGGCCCGAATGCGAGCGCTGCCCGCTGCGCGAGCTGTGCCCGTCGGCCGCCACGCGCGGCCTGGTGCCGAGCAGAGCTATCGAGCGACACGGTTCGGGGCAGGGGGCTGTCGGGCGCGGCGCTCAGACATAGCGGGCGACGAGTTCCGGGCCGCGATCGAGCAGGGAGGCGGCGTCATCCACCGCCGTCTCCACCCGGAACTCCGCCACCACGGCGCGGTTGCAGGTCGCGGGCAGGCGCAGCAGCGACAACAGCCGGTGGCTGCCGTCGAGGATGAGCCGGCGCGCCCCCAGCGCCAGCGTCGCGATCACAATCGGGGGGCGCTCCGCCGGCTCCGGGGCGCTCAGGGCGACGATGTCGCGGTGCACCCGCTGCGGGGAACGGGCCGAGCCCTTCTTCCAGGGGTGGCTCATCGCCTGCTCCAAGGTGAGCAGCTTCCCGCCCGGTGCCAGCCAGGGCGCTTTGCCCCCGTCGGGGTACACGAACCAGGGCGTCAGCAGGGCCGCGAGCTGCGCCGCGTCCGGCCGGTCGTCGTGGCGACGGATCGCGGCGGCACGGGTCTTGATCAGCCGCTGCAGCCGGGACCAGTCGAAATCCACCCGGATGCGCTCGGTCCCGGTGGCCGTGAAGTGCCGATGGAAGACCTCGAAGGGGACGGTCGCGCCGGGCGGGTACCGCAGCAGGTCGGAGTCCGACGGTGACGGCGGCGACGCAGCGGTGGTCATGCCGCCAGGGTATCGCCGCCGGGCCGGGCCCCGCCGCGTGACACAATACTGCCCATGCGTCCTGTGCTCATCACCATCCATGAGGAGCCCGAGCAGCCCGGACTCGTGGCGGAGGCCCTGAGCGCGGCCGGGGTCCCGTTCGAGGTGCGCAACGTGATCGAGCACCCCGAGGCCGTGCCCGACCCGGGGGACGTCTCCCGGCTCGCCGGCCTGGTGATCCTGGGCGGTCCGATGGCGGCCGACGAGACCGTCCGCTACCCAGGCCTGCAGCGGGAGGCCGACCTGGGGCTGGCGGCCGTCCAGGAGGATATTCCGGTACTCGGCGTCTGCCTCGGGCACCAGATCGTCGGCCGCGCGCTGGGCGGGGAGTTCCGGCCGGCATCCGCCCATGAGCTCGGGGTGCTGGATGTCGACGTGGTCGGCTCCGACCCGCTGCTGCCCGCCGGCGGGACCATCCCGGCGATGCTGTGGCACCACGACCAGATCGGCCTGCCGCCGGGGGCCACCCTGCTGGCCCGGAACGGCCGGGTGCCGGTGCAGGCGTTCCGCTGCGGCAGTGCGGTGGGCGTCCAGTTCCACATCGAGCTCGACCGCGCGCTGCTGGACCGCTGGCTGGCCGCGTCCCCGGTGTCCGCCGAGCTCACCGAGGAGCGCCGGCGCTGGATCCGCACCGACTTCGCCCGCCGCGAGCCGGAGCTGCACGCCTACGTCCGTCCCGGCCTGGCGGCCTGGGCGCAGCAGCTGGAGCCGTAGCGGGCCGGAGCGGTGGCTCTGGCCCGTCTCAGGCGGCGAAGCGGTCGCGCAGCGGGGCGAGGTTCACGCGCCGCAGCTCCGCCAGCGGCAGGGTGAACAGCCCGGAGAACTCCAGGTCGGCCCCGCCGGTGGGGCCGAGACGCAGCACGGGGACGCCGTGCTCGGCGGCCAGGGCCTCCACCTGCTCCGGGTCGTCGGTGGACACGAGCGCCCGCGCCGCCGACTCCGAGAACAGGGCCGCGGTGAGGTCGACGCCGTCGCGGGCGAGCAGGCCGGCGAGGTCCAGCTGGGCCCCGACGCCCCAGCGCAGGCAGGCCTCGGAGACGCTGGCCGCGAGCCCGCCCTCGGACAGGTCGTGGGCGGCGCCGAACAGGTGTTGGGCGGCGCCGGCGGTCAGCACCGCGGCGAGGTTGCGCTCGGCGGGCAGGTCGACCTGCGGGGGGCGGCCGCCGAGGTGGTCGTGCAGCTGCGCCCAGGCGGAGCCGTCCAGCTCGTCGCGGGTGGTGCCGAGCAGCAGGACGGTCTGCCCGCTCCGCGTCCATCCCGAGGGGACGCGGGCGGAGACGTCGCGCAGGACGCCCATGACCCCGATGACGGGGGTCGGGAAGATCGGCGTGGTGCCGGTCTGGTTGTAGAAGCTCACGTTGCCGCCCGTGACGGGCACGGCCAGTTCGCGGCAGGCGGCGGCGAGTCCGGCGGTGGCCTGGTCGAACTGCCACAGCACCTCCGGGTTCTCGGGGCTGCCGAAGTTCAGGCAGTCGGTGATCGCGGTGGGGGTGGCGCCGGTGCAGGCGACGTTGCGGTAGGCCTCGGCCAGCGCCAGCCGGGCGCCGGCGGCGGGGTCGAGCTGGGTGTAGCGTCCGTTGCCGTCGGTGGCCATGGCGAAGCCGAGCCCGGTTTCCTCGTCGACGCGCACCACGCCGGCGTCGTCGGGGAACGTGAGGGCGGTGTTGCCGAGCACGTAGTAGTCGTACTGGTCGGTGATGAAGCTGGTGTCGGCCTGGTTGGGGCTGCCGAGCAGCTGCAGGAACGTCTCCTGCAGGGCGGTGGCCGAATTGTCGCGGGCGATGGAGGCGGTGGTGTCGGCCTGCAGGTCGTCCAGCCAGGTCGGGCGCGCGGTGGGGCGGTGGTAGACGGGCCCGTCCACGGCCACCGTGTGGGGCGGCACGTTGACGATCTCCTCGCCCTGCCAGCGGATGACCAGCCGACCGGTGTCGGTGACCTCGCCGATGACGGCGGTCTCGACATCCCACTTGCGGGTGACGGCCAGGAAATCATCGAGCTGGTCGGGGGCGACGACGGCCATCATGCGCTCCTGCGACTCGCTCATGAGGATCTCTTCGGCGGTGAGCGTGGGGTCGCGCAGCAGCACCTGGTCGAGGTCGACGAACATGCCGCCGTCGCCGTTGCTGGCCAGCTCGCTGGTGGCGCACGAGATGCCGGCGGCGCCGAGGTCCTGGATGCCCTCGACCAGGCCCTTGGCGAACAGCTCCAGGCAGGCCTCGATGACGACCTTCTCGGCGAAGGGGTCGCCGACCTGCACACTGGGGCGCTTGGTGGGGCCATGAGCGGTGAACGTGTCGGACGCCAGCACGGAGGCGCCGCCGATGCCGTCGCCGCCGGTGCGGGCCCCGAACAGCACCACCTTGTTGCCGGCGCCGCGGGCGTTGGCCAGGTGGATGTCCTCGTGGCGCAGCACGCCGATCGAGAAGGCGTTCACCAGCGGGTTGCCCTGGTAGGAGGCGTCGAAGACGGTCTCGCCGCCGATGTTGGGCAGGCCGAGGCAGTTGCCGTAGAAGCTGATGCCGCGCACCACGCCGTCCACCACCCGGCGGGTGTCGGGATGGTCGATGTCGCCGAAGCGCAGCTGGTCCATCACGGCGACGGGACGCGCGCCCATGGCGATGATGTCGCGCACGATGCCGCCGATGCCGGTGGCCGCCCCCTGGAAGGGCTCGACGTAGGAGGGGTGGTTGTGGCTCTCGATCTTGAACGTGACCGCCCAGCCGTCGCCGATGTCGACCACGCCGGCGTTCTCTCCCATCCCCACCATGAGGTGCTCGCGCATCTCGGGGGTGGTGTCGCCGAAGCGCTTGAGATACGGCTTCGACGACTTGTACGAGCAGTGCTCGCTCCACATCACCGAGTACATGGCCAGCTCGCCGGAGGTGGGGCGGCGGCCGAGGATCTGCTTGATGCGCGCGTACTCGTCGTCCTTCAGCCCGAGCGCCGCGTACGGCTGCTCGACGTCGGGGGTGGCAGCGGCGTGGGCGACGGTGTCGGGCTGCGCCTGGGCCTGGCTCGGCGTCTGCTCGGTCATGCGCTGACCTCCTCGGGGGCGGAGAGATGGGCGAGCACGGACGCGAACACCGTCAGCCCGTCGGTGCCGGTGCGGAGCCCGGCCGGGGTGTCGGGCCCGAAGCCCGGGATGGCGGCGTGCTCGGGGTGGGGCATCATGCCCACCACATTGCCGGCCGCGTTCGCGACGCCGGCGATATCGCGCAGCGAGCCGTTCGGGTTGCGGCCGAGGTATCGGACCACCACCCTTCCTTCGGCCTCGAGCTCGTCGAGGGTGCGCTCGTCGGCGACGTAGCGGCCGTCGGCGTGCTTGACCGGGATGATGATCTCCGCCCCCGGCTCGAACCGGTTGGTCCAGGCGGTGGCGGTGTCCTCGACGCGGAGGGTCTGGTCGGAGCGGCCGAACAGCAGGTGCTCGTTGCGCACCAGGGCACCGGGCAGCAGGTGGGTCTCGGTGAGCATCTGGAAGCCGTTGCAGATGCCGAGCACGGGCATGCCGGCGGCCGCGGCGTCCTTCACGGCGCCCATGATGGGGGAGAAACTGGCGATGGCGCCGGCGCGCAGGTAATCGCCGTAGCTGAATCCGCCGGGCAGGATGATCGCATCCACGTCGCCCAGTGCGGTGTCCTGATGCCAGAGCGCGACCGGCTCGGCGCCGGCGGCGGCCACGGCGCGCCGGGCGTCGCCGTCGTCGAGCGATCCGGGGAACGTGACGACGCCGATGCGGGTCATCGCGCGACCTCACCCGCCTCCTCGCCGGAGACGGCCACCGAGACGACATCCTCGATCACCGGGTTGGAGAAGACGTCGGCGGCGACCTCGCGGATGCGGTCCAGATCGGCCGCGGTGGCCTCGTGGTCGAGCGTCACCTCGAACCGCTTGCCCATGCGCACCGAGGTGAGGCCCTCGGTGCCGGTGCGCGTCAGCACCCCGAGGATGGCCTTGCCCTGGGGATCGAGGATCTCGGGTTTCGGCATGACTTCGACGATCACAGTAGACACGGAGGCTCCCACCGCTGCGGACCAAAGAACGGGAGTCATCCTACCGCGTTGCGCGCCTGCCCCCGCTGCGGGCCGGATCGAGGCACAGATGGGGCTTCGAGGGATGTCCACGGACCGCCTCAGGCGGTCGCCTCGGCCCCTTCGATACGGGTTGCGAGCTCGCGGTATCGGCGCGAGGTCTCGGTGACGATGTCGGCGGGCAGCGCGGGGGGCTCACCGGTGCGGTCCCAGTGCTCGGCCAGCCAGTTGCGCACGATCTGCTTGTCCCAGCTCTGATCGCGCTCGCCGGCCTCCCACTGCGCGCCGTCCCAGTAGCGGGACGAGTCGGGGGTGAGCACCTCGTCGGCGAGCACCAGGCGGCCCAGGTCGTCGCCGAACTCGAACTTGGTGTCGGCGACGATCAGCCCGCGCGACTCGGCGACTGCGGCCCCCTGCCGGTAGATGGACAGCGAGGTGTCCCGCAGGGCCTCGGCGGTCTCCGGCCCGACGATCTCGGCGGTGCGTTCGAAGGTGATGTTCTCGTCGTGCTTGCCCTGGGGGGCCTTCCAGGCGGGGGTGAAGATCGGCTCGGGCAGTTTGTCGCCGAAGGCCAGCCCGGCCGGCAGGGCCACGCCGCACACGGCGCCCGACTGCTGGTACTCGCTCCAGGCCGACCCCGCCAGGTACCCGCGCACGACGCACTCGATGGGGTGCATCTGCAGGCGGCGGCAGATGACGGCGCGGCCGGCGACCGCGTCGGGGACGTCGGTGCTGAGCAGGTGGTTGGGCTGGTCGATGTGCCGCAGCCACCACACGGTCAGCGAGGTGAGCACCTCGCCCTTGTGGGGGATGGGGGGCTCCAGCATGTAGTCGAAGGCGCTGACCCGGTCGGAGGCCACCATGAGGATCTGGGTGGCGGCGTCGATCTGCTCCGCACTCTGCGGAATATAGATGTCGCGGACCTTGCCGGCGAACACGTGCCGCCAGCCGGGCAATTCGAGGGGGTGGGTCATTTCGAAACCTTCGATCCGATGTCGGTACGGTGCTGGCTGCCTGCGAGCCGGATGCGCGACAGCGCCGCGTAGGCGGCGGCGCGGGCGAGCGGGAATGTCTCGGCGGTGGCGGACACGTCCAGTACGCGGCCTCCCGCCGCCACCAGTCTGCCATCTTCGCGCGCGGTCGCGGCATGCACGATCTGGACGCCGGGGACGGCCGCCGCCGCGTCGAGGCCGGTGATCTCGCGCCCGGTGACGGGCCCGGAGGGGTAGCCCTCGCTGGCTAGGACGACGGTGATCGCGCAGGCATCGCTGAACGCGGGGACGTCGCGCAGCTCGCCGACGGCGGTCTGGCGCAGCAGCTCGCCGAACTCGCCCTGCAGCCGGGGCAGCACCACCTGGGTCTCGGGGTCGCCGAAGCGCGCGTTGAACTCGATGACCTTGACGCCCTGCGCGGTGACGATCAGGCCGCAGTACAGCAGCCCGACGAACGGGCAGCCGCGCCGGCGCAGGTCATCGACCGTGGGCTGGGCGATGGTGCGCTGCACGGTGGCGACGAAGTCGGCCGGCAGCCATGGCAGTGGCGAGTAGGCGCCCATGCCGCCGGTGTTGGGGCCGGCATCGCCGTCGAGCAGGCGCTTGTAGTCTTGCGCCGGGCTGAGCGGGGCGACGCGGGTGCCGTCGCTCAAGAAGAACAGCGAGACCTCCTCGCCGTCGAGGTACTCCTCGAAGAGGACCCGCTGGCCGCGCTCGATCCAGGTGCGCGCGTGCGCCATGGCCGCGTCGGGGTCCTCGGTGACGAGCACGCCCTTGCCCGCCGCCAGACCGTCGGCCTTGACCACGTAGGGGGCGCCCAGCCGGTCCATGGCGTCGGCCGCCTCGGCCTCGTCGGAGACCGCCAGGGCGATGCCGGTGGGCACCCCGGCCGACTGCATCACCGTCTTGGCGAACTGCTTGGACCCCTCCAGCCGCGCCGCGGCGGCGTCGGGCCCGAACACGGCGAAGCCGGCCGCCCGCAGGGCGTCGGCGACGCCGGCGACCAGCGGGGCCTCCGGGCCGATGACGGCCAGGTCGGGATGGAAGCGCTGCGCCAGGGCGACGGCCGCGGGGCCGTCCGACTCGCGGATGGTCGCGGTGTCGACATCTTCAGCGATGCCGGCGTTGCCGTTCGCACACAGGATTTCGTGTCGGTTCTCGTCGGCCAGGAGCCGCTTGACGATCGCGTGCTCCCGTCCCCCAGAACCGATGACCAGGATTCTCACGGTGACAGCATAAGCGACCTGATCCCGCGAATCCCCGAGGTCCCGGTCGAGGGGCCGTCCGGCGGGGGGCCACCTCCGTCTTCTCGGCGTCGGTCCTCCCCTTCCGCGCCCGTCCTGGTCTTCTCAGCGGGGCGCACTACATTTGCCGGTGATGTCCGCACCCTCGTCCCCGACCCGCAGCCCCCGCCCCTGGCGGCTGCTGTGGTGGGGCGCGTGGTCCGGCGCCGGTTTCGGCGTCGCCTGGGCTGTGATCGACTTCGCCCTCTCTACCGATGCGGCCGGGGTGCGGGGCGGGGTGCTGTCCTGGTGGCTGCTCATCCCTGTGCTGGCGGCGGCGGTGCCGTGGACGCGGGCGCGGGGCCTGGGGATGCTGCGGGCCCGGCACGGCTGGGTCGTCCCGCTGGTCGCATCCCTGCTGGCGGTGGCGGTGTTCGTCGTGGTGGCGCTGACCGGGCTCGTTACCCTGGTGTCCATGGCGGTCACCGGCGGGGGGAACTGATGCCGCGGCGGATCGATGAGGCGGACGGCCTGGCCGCGCTGGCGGCCTGGGCCCGCGACCCGGCGGCGGCCCGACCGGTGGTGGCGACCGCCGTGCGCTTCACGCTGCAGGCGCTCGCCGACGAGCACCCCGGCCACGCGGTGGAGGTGCGGGTGCCGCCGTTCGGCGCGGTGCAGTGCATCGGGGGGGTGCGGCATCGGCGGGGGACGCCGCCGGCGGTGGTGGAACTCGCCGCCGACGTGTGGCTGGCACTGGCCACTGGCCGGGCCGAGTGGGCCGCAGAGGCCGCGGCCGGGCGCATCTCGGCGTCGGGCGACCGCTCGGACCTCGGCTGGGCGCTCCCCATCCCCGGCCTGCGTCGGTGACGGCGCGGCGCTCGCGGCCTCAGGGAGCGGAAGCGCGGAACGTCAGTCGCCTTCCGCGGGCGCGGCGGCGCGCTTGACCAGCTCGCGCAGCCGGGCCTCGACCGGTTCGGTGATACGCAGCACGGCGAAGCTGGTCGGCCAGGCGTCCCCGTCGTCCAGGGCCGCATCCTCGTTGAAACCGACCGTGCCATACCGGGTGCCGAACTTCGCGGCGGGCTGGTAGAAGACGACCACCTTGTCCTGGTCGTTGGCGTACGAGGGGAAGCCGTACCAGGTCTTGGGATGCAGCTGCGGGGCCTCCTCCGCGGCGATCACGTGCAGGCGTTCGGCGATCTGGCGGTCGGCGCCCTCCAGCGCCTCGATCGCGGCCAGGCAGGCCTCGTATTCGCGGGCGCGCTTCGTGGCCCCCTTGACGCCCCTCATCGCCTTGAGCTCGGCGGCTCGTTCCGCCATGGCCGCCCGTTCGGCGTCGCTGAATCCCGACGTGGTGCTCATATCCAGTCCTCCGCTCTCGTTGCGCCGGCCGCGCGCGATCGGCGGCAGGACGGGGCCGGTCGGCTCCGCGGGCGTGACGTCATGCTATCCGCGACCGGGGCGCGCGGGGGCGACGCGTGGGTTACCCTGGTGGTCTCATCGGTTGCGGTGGGATCCTTCAGACGGGAGAGACGTCTTGACGCGTGGCGACGGGCGGCTGAGCGACGATCTGCTGCCGGGGGAGAAGGGCCCGCAGGACGAGTGCGGGGTCTTCGGCGTCTGGGCGCCCGGTGAAGACGTCTCGCGGCTGACCTACTTCGGGCTGTACACGCTGCAGCACCGCGGGCAGGAGTCGGCTGGCATCGCCACCTCCGACGGCTCCCAGATCATGGTCTATAAGGACATGGGCCTGGTGGCGCAGGTCTTCAACGAGGACATCCTGAACACCCTGACCGGCCGCCTCGCCATCGGGCACAACCGCTACTCCACCACCGGCGGGTCGAAGTGGCTGAACGCCCAGCCCACCCTGGGCCGCACCGCCACCGGCACCGTGGCCCTGGGGCACAACGGCAACCTGACCAACACGCGCGAGCTGCTGCAGCTGGTCCGCGACCGCTATCCGCACCTGCCCTCCGGTGAGCTCGGCCGGGGCAACACCACCGATACCGCCGTCCTGACGGCCCTGCTGACCGGCTCGGCCGACCAGACGCTCGAAGAGACGGCGCTGGAGGTGCTGCCGCAGGTGCGCGGGGCGTTCTGCCTGGTGTTCATGGATGAGCACACGCTGTATGCGGCCCGGGACCCGCAGGGGGTCCGTCCCCTGGTGCTGGGCAAGCTCGCCGACGGCTGGGTAGTGGCGTCCGAGACCGCCGCGCTCGATATCGTCGGCGCCGAGTTCGTGCGCGAGATCGATCCGGGCGAGCTGGTCACCATCGACGAGCACGGGGTGCGCTCGCACCGCTTCGCGAAGGTGCGCCGCGCCGGCTGCATCTTCGAGTACGTCTACCTGGCGCGGCCCGACAGCGTCATCCACCGCCGCTCGGTGCACTCGTCCCGGCTGGCGATGGGGCGGGCGCTGGCCCGCGAGCATCCCGTCGATGCCGACATGGTGATGGCCACCCCCGAGTCGGGCACCCCGGCCGCGATCGGCTACGCGCAGGAGTCGAAGATCCCCTTCGGGCAGGGGCTCATGAAGAACTCGTACGTGGGCCGCACTTTCATCCAGCCCACCCAGGCGCTGCGCCAGCGCGGCATCCGCCTCAAGCTCAACCCGCTGCATGACCAGATCGACGGCAAGCGCCTGATCGTGGTCGACGACTCCATCGTGCGGGGCAACACCCAGCGCGCCCTGGTCGAGATGCTGCGCGAGGCCGGCGCCGCCGAGGTGCACGTGCGCATCTCGTGCCCGCCCATCGTGTGGCCGTGCTTCTACGGCATCGACTTCGCCACCCGCGACGAGCTCATCGCCGCCACCCGCGACGTGGACGAGGTGCGGCACTCGATCGGGGCCGACACCCTGGGCTACCTGAGCATGGATGCGCTGGTCGCCGCCACCGAGCAGCCGGAGGACGAGCTGTGCCGGGCCTGCTTCACGGGCGAGTACCCGATCCCGCTGTCGCCGGAGCAGAACCTCGGCAAGAACCTGCTGGAGGGCGAGCCGCGGCTGACCCGGGGACGGGCGGGCGCCCGGTGAGGGCGGCCTCGATGCCGATGCGATGGGGCGAAGGCCCGGAAAGAGCGAGCAGATGAGCCTCTACGCACAGGCCGGAGTGGACACGGCGGCGGGCGATCGCGCCGTCGAGCTGATGAAGGCCGATGTCACCGCCACGCACGGACCGCAGGTGATCGGCGGCCTGGGCGGCTTCGCCGGCATGTTCGACGTCTCCGCGCTCAAAGCGTTCGACCGGCCGGTGCTGGCGACGTCGACCGACGGGGTCGGCACGAAGATCGCCATCGCCCAGGCGCTGGGCCTCCATGACACCATCGGCCAGGACCTGGTGGGCATGGTCGTCGATGACATCGTGGTGGTGGGCGCGCGGCCGCTGTTCATGACCGACTACATCGCCTGCGGGTCGGTGGTGCCCGAGCGTACGGCCGCGATCGTCGCCTCGATCGCGCGGGCCTGCGCCGAGACCGGCACGGCGCTGGTCGGCGGCGAGGTGGCCGAGCATCCCGACCTGCTCGGCCCCGACGACTACGACTTGGCCGGCGCAGCGGTCGGCGCCGTCGACTACGACCGGCGCCTCGACCCGGCCCGGATCGCGGACGGCGACGTGCTGGTCGCCCTGCCCTCCAGCGGCCTGCACTCGAACGGCTACTCACTGGTGCGCCATATCGTGGCCGAGGCCGGGGTCGAGTACACCGACGCCGTCGAGGGGCTCGATCGGCCGCTCGGTCTGGAGCTGCTCGAACCGACCCGCCTGTATGCGGGGCCGGTCATGCGGGTGCTCGACGGCCCGACGGGCGATGCCGTGCACATGCTCTCCCACGTCACCGGCGGCGGCATCGCCGCCAACCTGTCGCGGGTGCTGCCCGCCGGCGCGTGGGCGGAGGTGGACCGTTCCGCCTGGCAGCCGCAGCCGGTGTTCCGAGTGCTCGCTCGCCTGGGGGGCTTCGACCTGGGCCAGGTGGAGGACACCTGGAACCT
Source organism: Pseudoclavibacter sp. (assembly GCA_047722305.1). Lineage (GTDB taxonomy): Bacteria > Actinomycetota > Actinomycetes > Actinomycetales > Microbacteriaceae > JAKVJE01. The sequence goes on from JBDNYM010000004.1 coordinate 47,966, forward strand.
GGGCATCGGGATGGTGGCGGTCGTCGCCGCCGGTCGGCAGGATGCGGTGCTGGAGGCGTTCGACGCCGCGGGCGTCGACGGGTTCGTCGTGGGGTCGGTGAGCTTCGCCGACCGCGACCTCGACGGCTTCACCCGCGGGGCCAAGGGCGTCAGCGCCGGGGCCGTGCAGCTGGTCGGTGAGTACGCGGAGCGTCCCCGGGGCTGAGCAGTCGGTCCCCTGGACGGCGCTCGGCGGGTACTGGCCTCTGAGTAGAACCCTCCGATGAGACTCGGCGGAGTGCTGCTGCCGTGGTGCGAAGACTATTTGTCGGCGGGGTGTTCGGGGTCGGACGGGGTGCCGTCGGCGTCCTCGTCCTCCGGACCCTGGTACTCGGGCCACTTATCGAGGTCATCCTCAAGCCGCGCATTGCCGGTCAGCTCGCGCTCCAGCGCGGCGTAGTCGGTCTTCGGAACCCGGTACTTGAGCTCGCGGGCCACCCGCGTGTGCTTCGCCTTCTGTCGGCCGCGTCCCATGTCCGTGACCTCCTCCGGTCGGACCCGCACGATGGAGACCGGGTCTTCTTCTGATTCCGGGGGGGAGTTTAGCACGGCGGCCTGATCGGGGGCAGGGGCGGCCGCCCGTCCCTGGGTACGCTGGGGTCATGTCCGACGCGCTCTACCCCCCGATCTCACCCTTCGAAACCGGCATGCTGGATGTCGGCGACGGCCAGCAGCTGTACTACGAGTGGTGCGGCAACCCGGAGGGGAAGCCCGTCGTCTTCCTGCACGGCGGGCCCGGCGCCGGCATCGTGCCGGATCACCGGCGGCTGTTCGACCCGACCGCGTACCGCATCCTGCTGTTCGACCAGCGCGGCTGCGGCCGATCGACGCCGTCGGTGGCCGCCGGTGCCTCACTCGCCGCCAACACCACGGCCGCGCTGCTCGCGGACATCGAGACGTTCCGGGAGGCCTTCGGCATCGACCGCTGGCAGGTGTTCGGCGGCTCCTGGGGGTCGACGCTGGCGCTGGCCTACGCGGAGGCGCATCCCGAGCGGGTCGCCGAGCTGATCGTGCGCGGCATCTTCCTGTTCCGGCAGTTCGAGACCGACTGGCTCTACAACGGAACGGGCACCCGTTCTCTGTTCCCGGACCTCTGGGAGGCATTCGAGGCGCCCATCCCGGTGGAGGAGCGTGGACGCGACCACGTGGTCGTCTACCACCGACTGCTGCACGACCCCGACCCCGAGGTGGCGCTGCGGGCGGCACGGGCGTGGACCGCCTTCGAATCGCAGACGATCACGCTGCGCCCGCCGGCGTCGCTGGATGCCGACCTGGAGTCCGCTCACGCGCTCGCCATCGCGCGCATCGAGAACCACTACTTCGTCAACCACGGTTTCCTGGAGGAGGACCAGCTCATTCAGCAGGCCGATCGCCTGTCCGGTATCCCCGGCACGATCGTTCAGGGCCGCTACGATGTGATCTGTCCGGTGCGCAGCGCCTGGGACCTGCACCTGGCCTGGCCGGAGGCCGAGCTGGTGATTAACGACGCCGCGGGTCACGCCGTCTTCGAACCGCAGAACGCGGCCGCGCTGGTGGCTGCCACCGATCGGTACGCCGCTCGGCGCTGATGCGGCTCCGGCAGCGTTACATATTCGTTAACGGCTCGCCGCTTGGGGTTTCGGGTCCAGCTGAGCCGGGTACCATCGTAATTACGGTTTTGTATTGCGCCTCAAGCTATGACGAGTTCCCTCGCCGAAGGCCCACGTTGCAAGCACGGCCGAGTGCAGCACCGATGGTCGGGCTGTGTGATGATGCAAGAGGAAGTAATAGGCATGGCAACGGGTACCGTGAAATGGTTCAACGCTGAGAAGGGCTACGGGTTCATCGCTCCGGATGACGGCGGCGACGACGTGTTCGCTCACTACAGCGCGATCGCGACCGAGGGCTTCCGCACTCTGGAGGAGAACCAGAAGGTCTCCTTCGAGGTGAAGCAGGGCCCCAAGGGCCTTCAGGCCGAAGAGATCCACCCGCTCTGATCTGATCGGGAGGGCTTCGGTCCGAGACAGCGAAAGGCTCGCACCACTGTGGTGGTGTGAGCCTTTCGTATTTTCTCTGGGTTTTCTCTGGGGAGACCACTGGTCCTCGGCGCTAGTCCCGGTCAGGATGCGCCGTTTCGTTCGCCCGCGCGGCGGCCGCGTTGCGGGCGATGCCCTGGTTGACGGCCAACTGGTCGTCCGGGTCGAGCTCCTCGAGCAGCGCTGCGGTGATCTGATCGAGCTGCGTCACCTGGGTGTCGGTCAGCCGGTCGATCACGTAGCGACGCACATTGGCGACGTGCCCGGGGGCGGTGGCGACCACCTTGTCCATCCCCGCATCGGTGAGGTGCACGAGCGTCGCCCGCCGGTCGCCCGGACAGGCGCGTCGCTCGACGTAGCCGCGCTCCTCCAGGTTCGACACGACGTGCGAGAGCCGCGGCAGCGTCGCGTTGGTCGACGCCGCCAGCTGGGTCATGCGCAGGGCGCGCCGATCGGCCTCCGACAGCTTGGCCATCACCAGGTACTGGAAGTGCGTCAGCCCCGCATCTCGCAGCAGCTGTCCGTCGAGCACCCCCGGCAGCAGCTCGACCACCGCCTCCAGGCGCATCCATGCCTGCAGCTGCAGTGGGGTCAGCCAACGAGTCATGGCCTCCACCCTACGGCGCCTCGGCCGGCTCGGGGGCCGCGCCGGCCGCGCGGCCGAACCGGTGCGGGCAGCGTCAGTCGGCCTCGTCCAGGTCGTCCACGGCCCCGCCGGCCTGGAACTGCGCCTGATAGAGACGGGCGTAGGCGCCCTGGCGGGCCAGCAGCTCGGCGTGGGCGCCGTGCTCGACGATGTCGCCGTGCTCCATGACCAGAATCTGATCGGCATCCCGAATGGTCGAGAGACGGTGGGCGATCACGAAACTGGTGCGTCCCTCGCGCAGGGTGGCCATGGCCTGCTGCACCAGGTGCTCGGTACGGGTGTCGACCGAGCTGGTGGCCTCGTCGAGGATGAGCACGCTGCGATGGGCGAGGAAGGCGCGGGCGATAGTGACCAGCTGCCGTTCACCCTGGCTGAGCACGCCCCCATCCTCGGCGACCATGGTGTCGTACCCATCGGGGAGGCGGCGCACGAAGGCATCGACCGACGTGGCCCGGGCGGCCTCCACGATCTCGTCCTCGGTGGCGGAGGGGCGGCCGTAGGCGATGTTCTCGCGGATGGTGCCCGAGAACAGCCAGGCGTCCTGCAGCACCATGCCGATCTGCCCGCGCAGGTCGTCGCGCCGCAGATGGGCGATGTCGACGTCGTCGAGCAGGATGCGCCCCGAGCCCAGCTCGTAGAACCGCATGATGAGGTTGACCAGGGTGGTCTTGCCGGCGCCGGTGGGGCCGACGATGGCGACCGTCTCGCCCGGCGACACCAGCAGAGAGAGGTCGTGGATGAGCGGCTCGCCGGGCTGGTAGCCGAACGAGACGTGCTCGAAGCGCAGTCGTCCGCCGGCGTTGGCCGGGCGCGGGGCGTCCCCCGGGTCGGCCGACTCGTCCTCGGCGTCCATGACCTCGAAGACGCGCTCGGCGCTGGCCACCCCCGACTGCAGCAGGTTGGCCATCGAGCCGAGCTGGCTCAGCGGCTGGGTGAACTGGCGGGAGTACTGGATGAACGCCTGCACATCGCCGATCTGCATCACCCCGGCGGCGACCTGGAGGCCGCCGATGACCGCGATGAGCACATAGACGAGGTTGCCGACGAACGTCATGGTCGGCATGATGATGCCCGACACGAACTGGGCGCCGAAGCTGGAGCGGTACAGCTGCTCGTTGGCGGCGTCGAACTCGGCCAGCGTGGCCGCCTGCCGGCCGTAGAGCTTCACCAGGTCGTTGCCGGTGTAGGCCTCCTCGACGATGGCGTTGACCTGCCCGGTGCGCGCCCACTGGTCGACGAACAGCCTCTGCGAGCGCTTGCCGATCACGGCGGTGACCAGCAGGGTCAGCGGGATCGCGATCAGCGAGATGCCGGCCAGGAGCGGGGAGACCACGAACATCATCACCAGCACGCCGATGACGGTCAGCACCGACGAGATCATCTGGCTGAAGGTCTGCTGCAGGGTCTGCTGCACGTTGTCGATGTCGTTGGTGAGACGGCTGAGCAGGTCGCCGCGCGGCACCCGGTCGAAGTACGACAGGGGGAGCCGGTGCACCTTGCGCTCCAGGTCCTCGCGCATGCGCTGCACGGTGACGACCACCGCCGTGTTGAGCACGTAGCCCGAGATCCAGTTGAACAGCGACGAGAGCAGGTACAGCGCCGCGATCAGCGCCAGCAGCTGGTTCAGGGCGGTGAAGTCGATGCCCTGACCGGGATGCAGCGGCATATTGCGCAGCAGGTCGGCCTGGCCGCTGTGGCCGGCGTGCTCCAGCTGCGCGACGACCTGGCCGCGGGTGAGGTCGGCCGGAAGGCGCTTCGAGATCACCCCGGCGAAGATCAGGGTCGTCGCGTTGCCCAGCAGCTTCGGGCTGATGACGGCGAAGACGACGCCCACCACCCCGGAGAGCACGACGACGAGCAGCCGCCACCGCTGCGGGCGCAGCAGGCCGAACAGGCGCCGGGCCGAGGGGCCGAACTGCTGCGGCTTCGCGGTCGGGGCGCCCCGGCCGCCGGGGCCGCGTCCTCCGCGCCCGGCAGGGGGCTGCTGGCTCTGGGGCTGAGCCTGGTCGTGGCTCTGGGGACGGTTCTGAGACCGGGTCGCGCTGCTCATGCTGCCTCCCGTGCGCCGAGCTGGGACGAGACGATCTCCCGGTACACCTCGCAGTCGTCCAGCAGCTGCGCGTGCGTGCCGAGGCCGACGACGGTGCCGTGATCGAGCACGGCGATCTGGTCGGCCTCGCGGATGCTCGAGATGCGCTGGGCGACCACGATGGTGGCCGCCTGCGCGGTAAAGGCGGGCAGCTCGGCGCGCAGCCGGGCGTCGGTGGCCGTGTCGAGCGCCGAGAACGAGTCGTCAAAGATCAGGATGCCCGGGCGGCGCACCAGCGCGCGGGCGATGGCCAGCCGTTGCCGCTGGCCGCCCGACACATTCGTGCCGCCCTGTGCGATGGGGGCGTCCAGCCCGCCCGCCATCTCGCGGACGAAGCCGTCGGCCTGCGCGACCCGCAGCGCCGCCCAGAGGTCGTCGTCGGTCGCCTCCGGCGCGCCGAATCGCAGGTTGGTGGCCACGGTCCCGCTGAACAGGAAGGCCTTCTGGGGGACGTAGCCGATGCGCGCCCAGAGGTCCTCCGGCTCGAAGCGGCGCACATCCGCCCCGTCCACCAGCACCGCACCGTGCGTGACGTCGAAGAGGCGGGGCACCAGCTTGACCAGCGTGGACTTGCCCGACCCGGTGCTGCCCACCACCGCCGTGGTGGTGCCGGGGAGCACCGACAGCGAGATGCCCGACAGCACCGGCCGCTCTGCGCCCGGGTACTGGAACCCGGCGTCGCGGAAGTCCACGCGGTGCAGCTGGGCGGGAGACTCGGTGGTGGCCGGGACCGGCACGCTGGTCTCCGTCGAGAGGACGGCCTGGATGCGCTCGGCGCAGACCTGGGCGCGCGGGATCATGATGATCATGAACGTGGCCATCATCACCGACATCAGCACCTGCATCAGATAGCTGAGGAAGGCGATCAGGGTGCCGACGTCCGTCGCCCCCGAGTCCACCCGCTGGGCGCCGAACCAGATCACCGCCACGCTCGAGTAGTTGAGCACCAGCATCACGATCGGGAACAGCGTCGCGAACAGCTTGCCCACCACCATGCTGGTGTCGGTCAGGGACTCGTTGGCGCGGGTGAAACGGGCGCGCTCCTCCGGCTCGCGCACGAACGCGCGGATGACGCGGATGCCCGACAGCTGCTCGCGCATCACCCGGTTGATCGCGTCGATGCGGGTCTGCATACGCTTGAACTGGGGCACCATCCGGCTGACCGTGAACGCCATCACCACCAGCAGCACCGGGACGCTCACCGCCAGAATCCAAGCCAGGGGCGCATCCAGCCGGATCGCCGCGATCACCCCGCCCACCGCCATGATCGGGGCGGCCGACAGCAGGGTGAACATGAGCAGGACGAGCATCTGAATCTGCTGCACGTCGTTGGTGTTGCGGGTGATCAGCGACGGCGCCCCGAACTTCGAGAGTTCGCGCTCACTGAACCCGTTGACGTGCCCGAACAGCTCGTGGCGCAGATCGCGCCCCAGCAGCATCGCCGCCTTGGCGCCGAAGTACACGGCCGCGACCGTGCAGACCCCCTGGGCGAGGGTCAGCAGCAGCATCAGGCCGCCGATGCGCAGGATGTAGCCGGCATCCGCCTTCGCGACGCCGTTGTTGATGATGTCGGCGTTGAGCGTCGGCAGCATGATGGCGGCGATCGTCTGCAGCACCTGGAAGAGCAGGGCCGCGGTCGCCAGCCACGGCCGCCGGCGCAGGTGGCTGATGATGATCCTGAGCAGCACGAGTCTCGATTCTCATGAAACCGGGGCGGGGCCCCGGCTGCGGATATGGGATGGGCGGGCGGCCGTCCGGGACCTCAGCGCCGGGAGCGCTCGGGGCGCAGCACGGCTGCGACGATGACAGCGGCCATCGCCGCGATCAGCAGCGTGACGGCGACGCCGGCGAGCTGCTGCCAGGCGCAGATCGCCGCCGTCAGGATCAGCGGTGCGGCGAGCATGCCCACGACGAACGCCGCGATCCCCCGCGAATCCGACATGCGGCCTCCTCCACTCGACCGGCACAGTCTATGCCCGCGTCTCGCCGGCGCCGTCCGCGGGGACGCGTCTGTGCGCTGGCAGCGGAATCCGATCCGGGGGCCTAGCCAGGGGACGGCTGGTGCCGCAGAATTACGGGTGCGGATCGAGCGCCCCCGCGCGGCAGCGCGCCGTTCCGCAGACCGACACCACCCGGCACACGGCACGACGAGGAGAGCGGACACATGAGCGAACACGACACCCTGATCGCCGAGGCGCGCTCCACGGCCAGCGCCATCGACCCGGCCTGGAAGTTCGACGACCACGAGACCGAGCAGTGGACGCTGCTGCGCGAGGACGTCCTGGCGCTCGCCGACGCGGTGGAGGCGGCGGAGAAGTCGGGACTGCCCGAGGACGGCTACGACGTCCTCATCGACCGGGCCGGCCGGCACGCCGAAGACATCGACCACGAGTGGTACATCTGCGGCACCGAGGCCGAATCGAGCCTCCTGTACGGGGAGCAGGCCCGCTGGGCGGCCCTCGCCCACGCCATCTGGAACCTCACCGAGGCGCTCCTGGAGATGCGCTTCGCCAAGCGCCGGGCTGCTGCCGCCCAGGGCTGAGTGGCGGGTGGGGTGACCCGATCGGGCATCCCATTGGAGCGGGTCGCTCCTCCTCCGAGCCGGTGCTGCCAATATCCTGGTTTGCGTCGATGGTGTGCGTACGCGACGATCACCACGGCGGTATCGGTGAGGTAGTAGATCACTCGGTAGGGGAATACCCGTACGCTTGCGCTTCGCACGACGGGGAGCCCACTCCAACCGGGGAATATGGATGAGGCGGCCGGCCAGTCGAGCATGTACTGCTCTGTTGCCCTGACTTCGGTGAGGAAGTCGCTGCCGAGGTCAGTACGTGCGGTCTCGTACCATTTGGCAGCCTCCAATAGTTCGGAGGCCGCCTCGGGATGGGTCCTTCGAGTCAGCGCCACGTGCGGCGGGCGGCGAGTTCGGCGCGAATTTGGGCGTGTACCTCGTCTGCGTCGAGCAGCTCAACTTTGCCACTCTCAATGTCGTCGATGCGGCGACGAAGCTCTGTGCGCCAGGCGCTATCGACTTCAGCCTGGTCTAAGGCAGTGCGGTCGTCGACATCGAGGCTGCGGATGCCGTGGCGCAGTACCTCGGCACGATCGTGGGGGTCGAGGGAGAGCAGTGCCTTTTCGACCGCGGCGGCATCCATGGACATGCATTCAGCGTACTGGGCTTTGAGTCTCATGACCCGGTCAGATCTTTGAAGGGGCGGAACTTTCCTACCAGTCAGATTGTGGAAAAGTGATGAGAAAACGATGACTGCCGTCCGCGAAATTCTTGCGATCGGCCCCATCAAGCCAACGTGGTGGCTCCGAGCGGCGTCGATCCGCTGACCTCACGATTTTCAGTCGTGCGCTCTACCAACTGAGCTACAGAGCCGGGAACCGGGTCGTCCTCGCATGAGGATCGGCCGTCGCTCCGACGGATTCCGCACTGGGAACCCTTCGCGACCCTGACGGGACTTGAACCCGCGACCTCCGCCGTGACAGGGCGGCGCGCTAACCAACTGCGCTACAGGGCCAAACTGGTGAGACGGTACTGCTATCTCGGTCGCCTCGTGACCCCAACGGGATTCGAACCCGTGTTACCGCCGTGAAAGGGCGGTGTCCTAGGCCACTAGACGATGGGGCCATGTGCGTCTGGATGACGCACGCGGTACCGACGATCTACCTTATGCGAACCGGGGGGCAAAGTGCAAAGCCCGTTCGGTTCGAGTTTGCCGGAGCCCGGCTGCGGGCCTGGTCGGACGCCGGCCGATCAGAGCCGGTGGAAGACGCGGGCGGCGGGTTGCGCACGGGCATCCGCCGCCGGCTGCGGGGGGACGGGCGCGGTCGGGGGCGTGCTGGGCGCCGACGTCGTCGTGTAGGCCTCGGCCGCGTATTCGATCGCGGCCCGGACTGCGGCGGTGGCGTCGTGGGCGATGACGGCGTGCAGCACGTGCTCCTGGGCCGCCGAGTGCTCGCCGGGGGCGAGCCGGCCGGCGGCGATGGCCTCCAGGAGGGTGTGCTCGATGCCGGTGAAGATCTCCTGCAGCAGCGGATTGCCGCAGGCGGCCACGAGTTCGCGGGAGAAAGCGCTGGTGACGGCGGTCTCGGTGGAGCGGCTCTGCTGGGTGGCGGCGCACAGGCTCGACACCTGGCGCACTCCGGCGCCGGTCGCGGCTCCTCGGGCGGCCTCGGCGACGAGGCCTCGCCAGACCGCCAGGGCCTGGTCGGTCTCCTCCGGCGTGAGATATTCGCGCAATACGGTCGCGATCGGGTTGCGCGAGCGGACGAACGTCCCTCGGCCGGGGGCGGTCTCGAGGACGCCGAGCGCCGCCAGGACGCGCACGGCCTCGCGCAGCGTGCTGCGTCCGACGCCGAGCTCGGCGGCGAGCTGCGGCTCGGGCGGCAGCTTCGACCCGACCGGCCAGCGCCCCGAGATGATGCCCTGGCGCAGCCATGCGGATGCCTCGGCGCCCCGCGCCTGGCCCATTCGCTCTGCTGCTCCGGTCACGTCCGTCGCCTCCCCCAGCCAAGCTTAGGGTCTGCGCGGTGGTCGGCGTGTGCACTGGGGCGGTCGGGATCGGTTCCCCTAGGGTGATCGGATCGTGTCGGGCGCGCTCGCCGCCCGGGGAGGAACAGATGCGCTGCAAGCTCCTGCTGATCACCGCGGTGTCCGTCGCCCTGGCCGCCGGGGGCCTCGTGGCGGCGCCGCCCGCTCAGGCGGCGACCTATCCCACCTGGGACGACATCCAGCGGGCGATGGGCGACGAGACGGCCAAACAGGCCGAGATCCAGCAGGTGCAGGCGGATCTGCAGCGACTGCAGTCCGAGTTCGACACTGCCTTGGCGACCGCGAAGCAGACCCGGGACGAGTTCGCGGCGGCGCAGCGCCGGCTGGAGGTGCAGGAGGAGAAGACGAATGCCCTGCGGCTGCAGGCGCTCGAGTCCGAGCAGCGGGCGAAGACGCTGCGCGCGCAGGCCGGCCGGGCGGTGGCGCAGCTGGCCCGCGCCGGGGCGTCCCAGCTGGATGTCGCCCTGAGCAGCGACGTCCAGGACAGCGACGCCGTGCTGTACCGGCTGGGAGCGGTGAGCCGGATCAGCGAGTCAAACCGGCAGCTGGCCGACCGGGCCACCGCTGAGACGAAGACAGCGCAAGCGCTGGCCGGGCAGGCTGAGTCGGCGCAGGGCGAGTACGCGCGTCTGACCCAGGACGCTCAGACCAAAGCGGATGCGGCGGCGGCGGCCGAGCAGCAGGTGCAGGATGCGCTCGCGGAGCAGAACGCGAATCAGGCCACGCTCACCGCCCAGCTGTCCACGCTGCAGGGGCAGACGGCCGCGCTGAAAGAGCAGCGCGCCGCCGGCATCGTCCAGGAGCAGCAGGAGCGGGCGGCGGCGGCTCAGCGACAGGCGGCCGCCCTGACCGCCGCGCGGACTCGGGCGGCCAGCGGCGACGTCTCGGCCCCGGTGCCGGCGGTCGGCGGCGGCGCAGTGGGCTACCCTCTCGGCATCGTGCAGGTCACGAGCCGCTACGGCATGCGGCTGCACCCGGTGCTCGGCTACAAGCGCTACCACTACGGGGTCGACTTCGGCGCCCCGCTCGGCGCCTCCGTGCTGGCGGTCGCCGCGGGGACGGTGACCGAGGCGGCCGGCAGCACCCTCACCGTCCGGCACCTGGTGGGCGGACAGACGGTGCTCACCCGCTACCTGCATCTGAGCGCCATTCTGGTGCGGCCCGGGCAGGCGGTCGGACGCGGGCAGACGATCGGACGGGTCGGCAACGAGGGCATCTCCACGGGGCCGCACCTGCACTTCGAGGTGCACCTCGGGTCGGTCTCGTACGGCGGCGGGGTCTACGGGACGCAGCCGGGCAACACGGTCGATCCGCTGGCCTGGCTCGCCTCGCGCTAGCCGGGCCGGTCGCGGCGGGCGTCGGGATGCGCCGCGCTGAAGACGACGAATCCCCGGGACGACGTCACACCATCCCGGGGATCGTTGCGCAGCCGCGGTCGGGCTCAGGCCTGCGCGCGCTGGAAAGCCTTGGCGACGGACTCCTCGGCGGCGGCGGCGCCCTCCCAGCCGTCCAGGTTGACGTGCTTGCCGGGCTCCAGGTCCTTGTAGTGGGCGAAGAAGTGCTCGATGCGGTCGCGCAGGTTCTGGTCCACATCGGCGATGTCCTGGATGCCGTCGAAGCGGACGTCGTCGGGCACGGCGATGATCTTGGTGTCGACGCCGGCCTCGTCGGACATCTTCAGCAGGCCGACGGGACGCACCTTCACGCCCACGCCCGGGAACACCGGGATCTCGGTGAGCACCAGGACGTCGAGCGGGTCGCCGTCCTCGCCGAGGGTGCCGTCGATGTAGCCGTAGTCGGTCGGGTAGACGAAGTTGGTGAACAGGACGCGGTCGAGGAACACTCGCCCGGTCTCGTGGTCGACCTCGTATTTGTTGCGGGATCCGGCCGGAATCTCGATGAACGCGTTGTAGGTGGCCATTCCGTTCTCCTCAGTACTGTTGATCTGCGGGCACTGCGCCCGCAGGCCAGTCTAGAAGCGGAGCGATGATGGCGCGGTCGGGGGACGAAATGCGGCGTGGCCGCCTCGACCCGGCGACCGCTCGCATCCGGACGGCGACCCGCACGGCGCTCGACCGGGCGGGCTCTCACCGGCCCGTGATCGGGGTCTCGGGCGGGGCCGACTCGATGAGCCTGGCCGCCGCGGTGCTGTTCCTGGCCCGGCGCGGGCCGCTCGCCCCGGTCTGCGCGGTGATCGATCACGGCCTGCAGCCCGGCAGCGCCGAGCACACTCAGGACGTGGCGCGGCGGCTGCATGCGCTGGGTGCCGCCGAGGTGGTCACCCGCCGGGTTGACGTCGGCACCGCCGGCGGGCTCGAAGCCGCCGCCCGCAGCGGGCGCCGGGCGGCGCTGGAGGCGATTCGCGCGGCCCAGGGCGGCGATGCCATCCTGCTCGCCCACACCCTGGACGATCAGGCCGAGACCGTGCTGCTGCACCTGTCGCGCGGGGCGGGGCCGGCCGGCCTCTCCGGGATGCGGGCGCGGCGAGGATGGCTGCTGCGGCCTCTGCTCGGCATCCGGCGCGCGGAGACGGCGGCGTCGTGCGCGGCGCAGGGCATCCCGGTCTGGCACGACCCGATGAACGACGACCCCCGGTTCGCGCGCGTCCGGGTGCGCGCCCGCGTGCTGCCGGTGCTGGAGACCCAGCTCGGCCCCGGGTTCGCGGTCGCGCTCGCCCGGGCCGCCGGGCTGTCCGCCGCCGACGAGGATGCGCTCTCCGGCTGGGCGGCGGACTGGGCGTCCACCCGGATGCGAACGGACGCCGCTGGGACGCGCCGTCTGGACGTGGCCGCGCTCGCCGCCCTGCCCCCGGCGGTGCGGCACCGGGTGCTGCGGCAGATCGTGCACGACTTGGGCGGGGAGCCGGTGCTCGTCCACGTGGAGACGATCGACGGGCTCGTCGATCACTGGCACGGGCAGGGCGCCATCGATCTGCCGCGGGTACGGGTGCGCCGGATCGGGACACAGCTCGAATTCTCGCGGGCCGCCGCGGCCCCCGACCGAGCGGCCGTCCCGCGCCCGCCCGCGTGCACGGACGATTGAGGCGAGCACAGCGAAGGCCTGCTCGCTCTGCCGAGCCGATTGAGCTCGTCGAATGCTGCGACCGGGTTTGAGCTCTGTCACATCAGGGGCACTACAGTCGTTGGTGCTGCTGCCACGCGACGGAGGAGTGCCATGGAGCTCAGCGATATCCGCGACGACCTGTCCGAAGTACTGCTCACGAAGGACCAGATCGCCGACCGCATCGCGGAGCTGTGCCGTCGCATCGAGGCCGACTACGCCGGTCGTGACCTGCTACTGGTGGGCGTGCTCAAGGGGGCGGTCATGGTCATGGCCGACCTGTCGCGCGAGCTGCGCCTTCCGATCACCATGGACTGGATGGCCGTCTCCTCCTACGGGTCGGGGACGCAGTCGTCCGGCGTGGTGCGCATCCTCAAGGATCTCGACGCCGATGTGCACGGCCGCGACGTGCTGATCGTCGAGGACATCATCGACTCGGGCCTGACCCTGTCTTGGCTGATGAAGAACCTGCGCTCGCGGGAGCCCGCCTCACTGGAGATCTGCGCGCTGCTGCGCAAGCCGGAGGCGGTCGCCGCGAAGAACCTGCACGTGAAGTACGTCGGCTTCGACATCCCGGCCGACTTCGTGGTCGGCTACGGGCTCGACTTCGACGAGCGGTACCGGAACGTGCGCGGCCTGGGCATCCTCAAACCCGAGGTCTACTCCTGAGGGCTGCCGGTTCCTGAAGACCAGCCGGTTTCGCTCACCGCAAACATCCCGGCCGCATCCAGCCTGCGTCGGTTAGTCTTGCCACATTATTCTGCGGGAAAGGAAGGCAGAGGCGCTTCGCCTCGATTGCTATGGACGCCAAACGCCTCTTCAAAGGCCCTGCACTGTGGATCGTACTGGCCGTGCTCATCGTCATCGCCGCCATGGGGATGTTCTCGAATGTGAGCGGGTACCGGCACATCTCCACTGAGGCGGGGCTCAACCTCGTCTCGCAGGGCAGCGATGTCGTCAAGAAGGCGACGCTGCACGACACCGAGCAGCGCGTCGACCTGCAACTCAAGCGCAACTACAAAGACAACGGCACGATGGTGCAGTTCTACTACGCGGCGCCACGCGGCCCCGAGGTGGTCAAGGCCGTCACGTCGGCCAAACCGGCCATCGCCTACGACGACCAGGTCACGCAGCAGAACGGGTTCGTGAACTTCCTGTTCACCTTCGTGCCGTTCCTGCTCATCATCGTGTTCTTCTGGTGGATGATGTCGCGGATGCAGGGCGGCGGCGGGGTGATGAACTTCGGCAAGTCGCGCGCGAAACTCGTCAGCAAGGACAACCCGCAGGTCACGTTCAAGGATGTGGCCGGCGTCAACGAGGCCCTCGAGGAGCTCGAGGAGATCAAAGACTTCCTCAAAGAACCGCAGAAGTTCCGCGCCGTCGGTGCCCGCATCCCGAAGGGCGTGCTGCTGTACGGCCCCCCGGGCACTGGCAAGACGCTGCTGGCCCGCGCCGTGGCCGGCGAGGCGGGGGTGCCGTTCTTCTCGATCTCGGGCTCGGACTTCGTCGAGATGTTCGTCGGCGTCGGCGCCTCCCGAGTGCGCGACCTGTTCGAGCAGGCGAAGGCGAACGCCCCGGCCATCATCTTCATCGACGAGATCGACGCGGTGGGCCGCCACCGCGGCGCCGGCCTCGGCGGCGGGCACGACGAGCGCGAGCAGACGCTCAACCAGCTGCTGGTCGAGATGGACGGCTTCGACCCGAACACCAACGTCATCCTGATCGCGGCCACCAACCGCCCGGACGTGCTCGACCCCGCTCTGCTGCGCCCCGGCCGCTTCGACCGGCAGGTGTCGGTGGAGGCCCCCGACATGGAGGGCCGCCTGGCCATCCTCAAGGTGCACGCTCAGAACAAGCCCCTGACCCGCGACGTCGATCTGGAGCTCGTGGCCCGCCGCACACCCGGTTTCACCGGCGCCGACCTGGCCAACGTGCTCAACGAGGCCGCGCTGCTGACGGCTCGCTCCAACGCGAAGTACATCGACAACCGTGCCCTCGACGAGGCCATCGACCGGGTGATCGCGGGCCCGCAGAAGCGCAGCCGGGTCATGAAAGACCACGATCGCCTGGTCACCGCTTACCACGAGGGCGGCCACGCCCTGGTGGCGGCGTCCCTGCGGCACACCGACCCGGTCACCAAGGTGACCATCCTGCCGCGCGGCCGCGCCCTCGGCTACACCATGGTGCTGCCGGTGGACGACCAGTATTCGGTGACCCGCAACCAGCTGCTCGATCAGCTCGCCTATGCCATGGGGGGCCGGGTGGCCGAGGAGATCATCTTCCACGACCCCAGCACCGGTGCCTCCAACGACATCGAGAAGGCCAGCCAGACGGCCAAGAAAATGATCACGAAGTTCGGCATGAGCTCCTCGATCGGAACCGTCACACTGAACGACTCCAGCGGCGACGAGTTCTTCGGCCAGTCGATGGCCGGGGCGCGCGAGTACTCCGAGGGAGTGGCCGAGCGCGTCGACGCCGAGGTGCGCACGCTGCTCGAGACCGCCAACGACGAGGCCTACCGGGCCATCAGCCAGAATCGCGCCGTCCTCGACCACCTGGCCACCGAGCTGCTCGAGCACGAGACGCTCAACGAGAAGGAGATCGACGTCATCTTCGCCGATGTCGTCAAACTGCCGGAGCGCTCACAGTGGCTCTCCAGCCCGGACCGGCCGGTGTCGGACGTCCCGCCCGTCGCCGTGCCCGCGCGGGTCTCCGTCGACGATCAGGCGCCGAGCCAGGACGGAGCCGTCGACTCGACGGGGTCGGATGCCGCCCGGCCGCCCGCGGACGGCCCCGACCGTCCCGACCAGGACGGAGCCCCCTCCGCGCCGACGGGGGCGGAGTAGCCTCATGACCGATGCCGACGCGGCGGAGGGCGTGCGGCAGCTGCTGCGCGGTCTCGGCGTGCCGGAGCTGGCCGCCGGGTCCACGCCGGAGCGGGTCGTCAGCGCCTACCGGGAGCTCTTCGCCGGCGTCGGGGCCGACCCGCAGCAGGTGTTCGCCGAGACCTATCCGGCCTCCGGCCCCGACCTGGTCGCCATGCGCGGCATCCGGGTGCGGTCCGTGTGCGAGCACCATCTGCTGCCCTTCACCGGGACGGTCACCGTGGCATACCTGCCTTCGCGGCGCATCGCCGGGCTGGGTGCGCTGCCGAAGCTGGTCCGCATCCTGGCGGCGCGGCCCCAGCTGCAGGAGCGCCTCACGGCGCAGATCGCCGACGCGCTCATGTCGGGGCTGGATGCGCTGGGCTCCGCCGTCGTCATGACGGCCCGCCAGGGATGCGTCAGCGACCGCGGGGTCGGCGAGCCGGAGGCGCGCGTCACCACCACGGCCACCCGTGGGCGGCTGCGCGACCTCACCGCCGACGAGCTCTCCGCCCTGGTCCGCGGGACGACCACGGACGGGAGCGGCTCATGAGGATCATGGGGGTGCTGAACGTCACGCCCGACTCGTTCAGCGACGGCGGCGCATGGATGGACCCGGTCCAGGCCGTCCAGCACGCCCGCGATCTGCGCGCCGACGGCGCCGACTACATCGACGTGGGCGGGGAGTCCACCCGGCCGGGTTCGGTACGTGTTCCTCTGGTGGAGGAGCAGCGTCGCGTGCTGCCCGTCATCCGGGCGCTGGCGGCGGAGCAGATCCCGGTCAGCGTCGACACGATGAACGCCGAGACGGCGCGCGCGGCCGTGGCGGCGGGCGCCTCCGTCATCAACGACGTCAGCGGCGGGCTGCTCGACCCCGACATGGTGCCGGTGGTGGCCGCGACCGGCGCGCACGTCGTGATCTCCCACTGGCGGGGGCTGCTGGGCAGTCCCGCCGACCGCACCGACTACGACGACGTGGTGACCGAGGTGTGTGCGCACCTGGCCGTCCGGGTCGACGCCTACCTGGCGGCGGGCGTCAACCCTGAGCGCATCATCGTGGACCCGGGCCTGGGATTCAGCAAGACGGGGGAGCAGAACTGGCGGCTGCTCGGCGAGATCGAGGCGGTCGCCGATCTCGGTTTCCCGGTGCTGATCGGGGCCAGCCGGAAGCGGTTCCTGAGCCATTTCGCCCCCCGGCTGAAGACCGACGGCGCCGGCGACCAAGCGGTGCGGGATGCGGCCACGGCGGCCATCACGGCGCTGCTGGCCGACCGGCCGGTGTGGGGCGTGCGCGTGCACAACGTCGCCGCCAGCACGGCGGCGCTGCGCACGGCCGAGCGCATCCGGAAGCCGGTGCGGGTATGAGCGACGACGTCATCGAACTCCTCGGGCTGCGCAACCGCGGCCGCCACGGCGTGCTCGCCTCCGAGCGGGCCGCCGGGCAGGACTTCATCGTCGACCTGCGGCTCCACCTGCCGCTCGGCGGGCTGGACGACGACCTGCGGCGCACGGTCGACTATTCGCAGATCGCCCGCGAGGTGGCGGGCATCGTCACCGGACCGCCGGTGGACCTCATCGAGACCCTCGCCGAGCGCATCGCGAACGCTGTCCTCGCCCACGACCGCATCCGCCGTGTCGAGGTCACCGTGCACAAGCCGCAGGCCCCCATCGAGGTGCCGTTCGCCGACGTCATGGTGCGCATCGAGCGGCACCGGGCGGCGTCCGGCGGGTCGGACGGCCTGGACGGGGATGCGGACGTGGATGGCGGCGCTGGCGGACCCGGCGAGAGCGTGCGCCCATGACGCGCGCGGTCGTCGCCCTCGGCGCCAACCTGGGCGACCCGGTCGTCGCGCTGCGCCGCGCGGTCCGTGACCTCCGCGCGGACCCGCACCTTCTGGTCCGGTCGCTGTCGGGCGTATGGCGCACGGTGGCGCTCACCCGGCACGGCTACGACGCGGCCGAGCCCGAATACGCCAATCAGGTCATGGTCGTCGACACCGACCTTGACGCGCCCGCCCTGCTGCGCACCCTGCACCGCGTGGAGCAGGCGCACGGACGGGTGCGCCGTGAGCGCTGGGGCGCGCGCACCCTCGACCTCGACCTCATCGACATGGACGGCGTGTCGCGGTGCAGTCCGTGGCTCACCGTTCCGCACCCGCAAGCGGCCCGGCGGCTCTTCGTCCTCGGC
Source organism: Pseudoclavibacter sp. (assembly GCA_047722305.1). GTDB lineage: Bacteria > Actinomycetota > Actinomycetes > Actinomycetales > Microbacteriaceae > JAKVJE01. The sequence continues at coordinate 65,428 of JBDNYM010000004.1, forward strand.
CCCTGGGCCGAAGCCGAGCCCGCCGCCCGGCTCGGCGGCGTGCCGGTGGCGACGTTGCGCGACCGGCTCGCGGAGGGAGAGCGATGAGGCCCACCCGCATCCTGCACCTGGCCGGTTACGCCGCCGGCGCGGCCGTGGTCGTCTACGCGATCGAGTACCTGCTCGTCCACACCGGCGCGGGCATGATCATCCCACCCGGGGCGATCGCCATCGTCCTGGTCGTCCTCGGCCTGCTGGTGCTCGCCTTGGCTTGGCCGGTGCGGGCCTCCCGTCAGCACCGGCTCGACCCGGATCTGCGGCAGGAGCAGCGCGAGTCCGCCGGCGACCCGCAGCGGCAGCGGCGCCTCGTCGACCCCTTCTACGCGGTGCGGGTGGTCGTCGCAGCACGCGCGGCCTCGCGCACCGGCGCGGTGCTGTTCGGGGGCACCGCGGGGCTGCTCGTCCTCATCGTCTTCCCCCCGACGGTCTTTCTGGGGGCGGTGCTCGGACGCATCCTGGTCGTCGCGGGGGCCGCGCTCGTGCTCGCGGTGTGCGGGTACGTCGCGGAGCTGTTCTGCAAGCTCCCGCCGCCGGACCGCTCGGCTGACGCCCCTCGCTATGATGGTCGCGGCCTGTGATGCCGGGGAATCGCCGGAAACGCCGCCCGGCGTTTCGCGAACCGGCAGCCGATCCGGGGCTCCGGCCCCGCAGAGGAAGCGATGATGTCCGAAACCCCATCCGCACCGGAGCTGGTGCGACCGCAGCTGCTCACTGATCCGGCCACGGCCGGTGACGAGCTGCGCCGCCTCGGAGCCCCCGGGGCGACGGTCGCACTGGTCCCGACCATGGGCGCGCTGCACGCCGGGCACCTCAGCCTGGTGGCGGCCGCGCACGAGCGCGCCGACCTCGTGGTCGTCTCCATCTTCGTGAATCCGCTGCAGTTCGCCCAGGGGGAGGACTACGACCAGTATCCCCGCACCCTCGACGCCGACCTGGATCTGCTGGCTGCTGCCGGCGTGGATGCGGTGTTCGCCCCCCAGCCCGCGGCGATGTATCCACACGGCATGAATCAGGTCGTGATCGAACCCGGCCCGGTCGGGCACGTCTTCGAGGGCCGCATCCGTCCCACCCACTTCTCCGGCGCGCTCACCGTCGTGAACAAGCTGCTCAACGTGTTCCGTCCCGACGTCGCCCTGTTCGGGCAGAAGGACGCCCAGCAGCTCTTCCTGGTGCGCGCCATGGCCGAGCAGCTGAACATCCCGGTCCGCGTCGTCGGCATGCCGATCGTGCGCGACCCGGACGGGCTGGCCCGCTCCAGCCGCAACCGGTACCTCTCGCCCGGCGAGCGCGACTCCGCGCTGGCGCTGTCGCGCGCCATCCGCCACGCCGAGGCATGCGCGGGGCAGGACGTCCGCAGCGTCCTCGGCGTCGTGCAGGCGACGCTGAGCGAGGAGTCGGGGCTGAGCCTCGACTACGCCGCCATCGTCGACGAGGCCACGTTCCAACCGGTCGACGACGCGTTCTCCGGAGAGGGACGTCTCATCCTGGCCGTCCGCGTCGGCGGCACCCGTCTCATCGACAACGCCCTGCTGCACTTCCCTCCGACCCGGGGAGGATCCCGATGACCACGCAGACCATCCCGGCCGCCGAGCCGGATGACACCAGCGAGCAGCGCGAGATCCGGCTGCGCAAGCGCGAACAGCTCAACGGCGGGGCCGGCGCCTACCCGGTGGCGGTGCCGATCGACACCACCATCCCGGAGGTGCGTGCCAAGTTCGGCGACCTGGAGGCCGGTGCCGAGACCGGCGTCGAGGTCGGCGTCGCCGGGCGGGTCGTGCACCAGCGCAACACCGGGCGGCTCTGCTTCGTGGTGCTGCAGGCCGGCGACGGCACCCGGCTGCAGGGGATGCTCTCGGCCGGCAGGGTAGGCGCCGACAGTCTGGCGGAATACAAGGACTTCGTCGACCTGGGCGATTTCCTCTTCCTGCACGGCGAGGTCGTCTCGTCCAAGCGCGGCGAGCTGTCGGTGCTCGCCGATCGGTGGCAGATCGCCTCCAAGGCCATCCGTCCCCTGCCGAACCTGCACAGCGAGCTGTCGGAGGAGACTCGGGTGCGGCAGCGCTACCTCGACCTCATCGCCCGGCCCGAGGCGCGGCGGATCGTGCAGGAACGCGCCCGCACCAATCAGTCGCTGCGCAGCACGTTCGCCGCGCACGACTTCACCGAGGTCGAGACCCCGATGCTGCAGAAGGTGCACGGCGGCGCCTCCGCCCGCCCGTTCACCACCCACATGAACGCGTTCGACATGGACCTGTACCTGCGCATCGCGCCGGAGCTGTTCCTGAAGCGGGCGCTCATCGGGGGCATCGACCGGGTGTTCGAGATCAACCGCGACTTCCGCAACGAGGGTGCCGACTCGACGCACTCGCCCGAGTTCGCCATGCTCGAGGCCTACCAGGCCTACGGCGACTACCACTCCATCGCCTCCCTCACCCAGGAGCTCATCCAGAACGCCGCCCGCGACCTCTTCGGCTCGCTGCAGGCCACCTGGTCCGACGGCACCGTCTACGACTTCTCCGGCACCTGGGACCGCATCGACCTGTACGGGTCGCTCAGCGAGGCCGTCCACCAGCAGATCGCGCCCGAGACCGATGCGGATGTGCTGCAGGCGCTGGCCGCCGACGCGGGCATCGAAGTCGATCACGCCACCCCCGGCAAGTACGTCGAAGAGCTGTGGGAGCACCACGTCAGGCCCGGGCTCACCCGCCCCACGTTCGTGATGGATTTCCCGGTCGACACCAGCCCGCTCACCCGCTCCCACCGGTCGCGGGCCGGCGTGGTCGAGAAGTGGGACCTCTACGTGCGCGGCTTCGAGCTCGCCACCGGCTACTCCGAGCTCACCGACCCGGTGGTGCAGCGCGAGCGGTTCACCCAGCAGTCGCTGGCCGCCGCGGCCGGCGACCCCGAGGCGATGAGCCTTGATGAGGACTTCCTGACCGCCATGGAATACGGGATGCCGCCGGCCGGCGGCATGGGGATGGGCATCGACCGGCTGCTGATGGCCCTCACCGGCCTCGGCATCCGCGAGACCGTGCTCTTCCCCCTGGTGAAATAGGACCTGATGGCGACCGCGGACGACGCTGAGGCCCTGGCTGCTCGGTACGGGCTGCGCCGGGTCGGCACCCGGCCCGCGCTGGGACCGTACCTGCGGTCGGTGTGGGGAGTGCGCGACTTCATCCTCACCCTGGCGCGGTACCGCGTGCGCGCCCAGGACGAGCGCTTCCGGCTCGGCATGCTGTGGATCGTGCTCAAGCCCGTCTTCGACGCCGCCGTGTACGGGGCCGTGTTCGGCCTCGTCCTCGGCTCCCACCGGCCCCCCAACTACGTGCCGTTCCTGGTCACCGGCGTGTTCACGTTCTCGCTGTTCCGCGGCTGCATCGAACGCGGCACGCGGTCGCTGACCGGCAATGCCGCCCTCATCCACTCCATCCGCTTTCCGCGCATGGCGATGCCGCTGTCCGAGGTGGTTCGCGAGCTCATCAACTTCCTGCCGGTGCTGGCCATCCTGCTGATCGTCGTGCTGGCCTTCGGCACGCCGCCGAGCTGGCAGTGGCTGCTGCTCGTCCCCGTCCTGGCGATCTACGTGGTCTTCTGCGCCGGGCTCGCCCTGATCTTCGCCCGGCTCAACGCCGTCAGCCGCGACGTGCAGAACGTCGTGCCGCTCATCATCCGCCTGCTGCTGTGGGGGTCGGGCGTGTTCTTCGATGTGCACCGCACCTTCGCGCACAACGCGATGGTGCTGCACGTCTTCGAGTGGACGCCGCTGGCGCCCTTCCTGGGGCTGATGCGCGGCCTGCTGCTGCCCGGCTACCTGGTCACCGGGCAGCAGTGGATCGCCGCGCTGGTCTGGGCGCTGGCGCTGGCGCTGTTCGGCGTCGTGTTCTTCTGGCAGGCCGAGGAACGGTACGGGCAGTATGTCTGAGGCGCAGCGGATGGACGGGGCGGACAGGATGGGACGCGCGGGGCGGGCCGGCAGGCCGGGTCAGTCGGGTCAGGACACCTCGGTCGGGCCCCGGCCCGCCGTCATCGTCGACCACGCCTCCATCACCTACCAGGTGTACGCATCGGGCAAGAAGGTGGCCGGCGCCCAGCGCGGACGGGCTCGCTCGACCCACGCTGTGCAGGCGGTCAAAGACGTCTCATTCCGGGTCGATGCCGGTGAATCGGTGGGGCTCATCGGCTCCAACGGCTCCGGCAAATCCAGCCTGCTGCGCGGCATCGCCGGCCTGGAGCCCCTCAGCGGAGGGGTCATCTTCGCCTCCGCCGAGCCCTCCCTGCTCGGCGTCGGGGCGGCGCTCATCAACGATCTCAGCGGAGCGCGCAACATCGTCCTCGGCTGCCTCGCCCTCGGTTTCACCCGGGCGGAAGTCGACGAGCGCTTCGACGACATCGTCGAATTCTCCGGCCTCGGCGAATTCATCGACATGCCCATGCGCACCTACTCGTCCGGGATGTCCGCGCGCCTCAAGTTCTCCATCGCGGCCACCCGGCCCAGCGACATCCTGCTCATCGACGAGGCCCTGTCGGTGGGCGACCGTGCCTTCCGTGCCCGCTCGGACGAGCGCATCCGCCAGCTGCAGGCCGCCTCCGGCACGGTGTTTCTGGTCAGCCACTCCATGCGTGCCGTGCGCGACGCCTGCGAACGCGCCATCTGGATCAACAAGGGCGCCCTCATGGCCGACGGACCGGTGGATGACGTGGTCGCGGCCTACGAAGACTCCGGGGCCGGGAAGAGCGGCAAGAAGAAGTAGCGCGGTTTCGCTGCCGCGCCCAGGGCACGGTGCTGGCTTGAATTCGCCCGGGCCGTGCCCGCGGCCCAGTGCGGGTCTGAATTCGCCGGGGGCTTCGCTTCGCTGCGCCCACGGCGAACAGCCGGACGATTCCGGGAAGGGGCGTGGTTGGATGTGTCAGACGCAGAACACAGGTGAGGAGCTGCCATGTTCGAACGATTCACTGACCGCGCGCGGCGCGTCGTCGTGCTCGCCCAGGACGAAGCCAAGATGCTCAACCACAACTACATCGGGTCGGAGCACCTGCTGCTCGGCCTGCTGCACGAGGGGGAGGGCGTGGCCGCGAAGGCCCTCGAACAGGCGAACGTGACGCTGGACGACGCCCGCGAGCAGGTGGAGGACATCATCGGCGTGGGGCAGCAACCGCCCACCGGCCACATCCCCTTCACTCCGCGAGGCAAGAAGGTGCTCGAGTTCTCCTTCCGGGAGGCGCTGCAGCTGGGGCACAACTACGTGGGCACCGAGCACATCCTGCTCGGCCTGATCCGCGAGGGCGAGGGCGTGGCCGTCCAGGTGCTCGTCAAGCTCGGAGTCGACCTCAACCAGCTGCGACAGAACGTCGTCCAGCAGCTCGCCGGCTACCAGCAGGGCGCCGGCGGCGAGGGCAAGGAGCCGCTCGCCGGCGTGGGGGCCGACTCGGGCACCCCGCAGCAGGGCTCGCAGGTGCTCGACCAGTTCGGCGAGAACCTCACCCAGAAGGCTCGCGACGGCAAGCTCGACCCGGTCATCGGGCGCGAGCGCGAGATCGAGCGGGTCATGCAGGTGCTGTCCCGCCGCACCAAGAACAACCCGGTGCTGATCGGGGAGCCGGGTGTCGGCAAGACCGCCGTCGTCGAGGGGCTCGCCGAGGCCATCGTCGCCGGCGAGGTGCCGGAGACCCTGAAAGACAAGCAGCTCTATGCCCTCGACCTGTCGGCGCTGATCGCCGGGTCCCGCTACCGCGGCGATTTCGAGGAGCGTCTGCGCAAGGTGCTCAAGGAGATCCGCACCCGCGGCGACATCATCATCTTCATCGATGAGATCCACACCCTGGTCGGGGCCGGGGCGGCTGAGGGCGCCATCGACGCGGCATCCATCCTCAAGCCCATGCTGGCCCGCGGCGAGCTGCAGACCATCGGCGCGACCACCACCGACGAGTACCGCAAGTACTTCGAGAAGGACTCGGCGCTGGAGCGCCGCTTCCAGCCGGTGCAGGTCAAGGAGCCCTCGATCAAGCACTCGATCGCCATCCTGAAGGGGCTGCGCGAGCGCTACGAGCACCACCACAAGGTGACCATCACCGATGGCGCCATCGTGGCGGCCGTCAATCTGTCGGCCCGGTACATCCAGGATCGCCAGCTGCCAGACAAGGCCATCGACCTGATCGACGAGGCCGGGGCGCGCATGCGCCTCTCGGTGCTGTCGGCCCCGCCCGAGCTGCGCGAGTTCGACGAGAAGATCGCCAAGGTGCGCGCCGAGAAGGAGAAGGCCATCGAGGCGCAGGACTTCGAGACGGCCGCCGGCCTGCGCGACGACGAGAAGAAGCTGCTCGCCGACCGGCTGCGCGTCGAGAAGGAGTGGCGCTCCGGCAATGTCAGCGTGCACGCCGAGGTCGACGAGGGGCTCATCGCCGAGGTGCTGTCGCAGACCACCGGCATCCCCGTGTTCAAGCTGACCGAGGAGGAGACCGCTCGGCTGCTGTACATGGAGGACGAGCTGCACCGCCGCGTCATCGGGCAGAACGACGCCATCAAGGCGATCTCGCGCAGCATCCGCCGCACCCGCTCCGGACTGAAGGACCCGAACCGTCCCAGCGGCTCGTTCATCTTCGCCGGGCCGACCGGCGTCGGCAAGACGGAGCTGGCGAAGGCCCTGGCCGAGTTCCTGTTCGACGACGAGCACGCGCTGATCTCGCTCGATATGAGCGAGTTCAGCGAGAAGCACACCGTCTCGCGGCTGTTCGGAGCCCCCCCCGGGTTCGTCGGCTTCGAGGAGGGCGGCCAGCTGACCGAGAAGGTGCGGCGGCGTCCCTTCTCGGTGGTGCTCTTCGACGAGATCGAGAAGGCCCACCCCGACATCTTCAACTCGCTGCTCCAGATCCTGGAGGAGGGGCGGCTGACCGATGGCCAGGGTCGCGTCGTCGACTTCAAGAACACGGTGATCATCATGACCACCAACCTGGGCACCAAGGACATCACGGGCACGCCGATCGGCTTCCAGGCCGCCGGCGACACCGAGACCGGGTACGAGCGGATGAAGGGCAAGGTCTTCGAGGAGCTCAAGAAGCACTTCAAGCCCGAGTTCCTCAACCGCGTCGACGACATCATCGTGTTCCCGCAGCTGCAGAAGGACGAGCTGCTGCAGATCGCGGACCTGTTCATCGGCCGTCTCAACGACCGGCTGGGCGACCGGGACCTGTCGCTGGAGCTGACCGCCCCGGCCAAGAACCGGCTGATCGAGCTCGGCTACGATCCGTCCATGGGCGCCCGCCCGCTGCGCCGCGCGATGCAGCAGCGGATCGAGGACCAGATCTCGGAGCGCATCCTGACCGGCGAGGTCTCCGCCGGGCAGCGGATCATCGTTGATGTCGACGACCAGGGCGAGTTCACGTTCGCCGAGGTCGACAACGGGCAGCCGAAGCCCGAGCAGGGGGCGGTGGCCGCTTCCCAGGTGCTGTGAGCCCCGCCGCGGTCCGGATCCGCTCGGCGCGGACGGCTGATGTGCTCCCCATGCAGGAGCTGATGCAGCCGTTCGTCGCCGAGCGGGTTCTGCTGGGCAAGGAACTGGTCGCGCTGTACGAGGCCGTCCCGGAGTTCCTGGTGGCGACGCAGGACGACCGGGTGGTCGGATTCGGGGCGCTGCACGTGTTCTGGGCCGACCTGGCCGAGGTGCGCACGCTGGCCGTCTCTCCCGAGATGCAAGGCCAGGGGGTGGGCGGCCAACTGGTGGAGCAGCTGGTGGCCCGCGCCGCCGGCTACGGGGTGGGGCGCGTGTTCTGCCTCACCTTCGAGGTGCCGTTCTTCGAGCGGCACGGATTCACGGCCCTGGCCGACCCGGGGGTGGATGCGGGCACCTACTCGCAGCTGGTGCGCTCTCCGGATGAGGGCGTCGCGGAGTTTCTCGAGCTCGCCCGGGTGAAGCAGAATACCCTGGGCAACACCCGGATGATCCGGCACCTGTAGCAACCCACCCGGAGGATCACGATGAGGCAGTCGAAGGCGGTCTACCGCCGGCGCCGGTTGGCCGTGCTGCTCCTGGCACTGGCGATCATCGCGCTGGTCTGGTGGGCGGTTTCCGCCGTGCGCGGAGGCGGAGCCTCGCCGTCGCCGTCCCGGGCGGCGGCCAGCGCCTCGACCCCGCCGCCGGCCTGCCCCACGGGGGCGCTGTCGGTGACGGCCGCCGTGCAGAAGCCGCAGTTCTCCGTGTCGGAGCACCCCGGGCTGATCATGCACGTGAAGAACATCTCGTCGACCGACTGCACGGCGAACGTCGGCACCAGCCAGCAGCAGTTCGTGGTGGGCAGCGGCGACCAGAACCTGTGGTACTCGAAGCCGTGCATCACCAACGCGGCCGACCAGACGCGGGTGATCAAGGCCGGCCAGACCCTGTCCGGGTCGGTGGCCTGGGACGGCACCACCAACACCATCGAGGCCTGTGCGAAGTCGACGGCGGCCTCCGGCAAGCCGGGCACCTACTGGGTGACGGCGTCCCTCGGGGATGCGGTGTCGCCGAAGGTCTCGTTCGTGCTGCAGTGAGGGAGCGCGGCTGACCCGTTCGGGGCGGATGCTGGGCCGGGGTGGGCTTGGCTCCGGAGGTGGGCTCGGCTCTGCTCCGGTCCGTTGCCGTCACGGAGTGCTCAGTGCGGCAGGGCGAGTCCGATAGCGGTGCGCAGGGTCGACGCGGTGGTGCTGTCGATGACCCGGTGGTAGCCGAGCCGCTGGGCTTCCTGACGGCGCACATCCTGCGCGGTGGTGGGACGCACCTGCCCGGCGAGGCTGATCTCGCCGATGGCGGCGGTGTCGGGGCTGACGGGGCGGTTGGCCAGCGACGAGGCGATGGCGATGGCGATGGCGAGGTCGGCGGCGGGCTCGGTGAGCTTGGCCCCGCCGACGGTGGACACGTAGACGTCGTGGTCGCCGGCGGGCAGGCCGACGCGCTGCTGCAGGACGGCCAGCAGCATGGACACGCGCGACGAGTCGACCCCGTTGACGACCCGCCGGGGCTGCGGGGCCGCGCTGGGCACGGTGAGCGCCTGGATCTCGACCGGCAGCGAGCGCTGGCCCTCGCGGGCGATGGTGATCGCGGTGCCGGGCGGTGTGCGGGTGTCGCCGCTGAGGAACAGCTTGGACGGGTCGGGGACGGACTGCATCCCGGTGCCGGTCATCTCGAAGCAGCCGACCTCGTCGGTGCTGCCGTAGCGGTTCTTGAGCGCGTGGACGAAGCGCAGGGCGGTGCGGCGGTCGCCCTCGAGCTGGGCCACGACGTCCACCAGGTGCTCGAGCTGGCGGGGGCCGGCGATGGTGCCGTCTTTGGTGACGTGGCCGACCAGCAGCAGGGCGGTGCCGGCCCGCTTGGCGTAGCCGCACAGGGCGTGCGCCACCGCTTTGACCTGGGCGGTGCCGCCGGGCAGCCCGTCGATGCGGGCGTCGCTGAGCGTCTGCACGGAGTCGATGATGAGCAGGTCGGGGTGGGCCGCCTCCGCCTGGGCGAGGGCGGCGCCGAGGTCGGTCTCGGCGGCGAGCAGGAAGCGGTCGGCGAGGGCTCCGAGGCGGTCGGCGCGGCCCCGCACCTGGGCGGCGGATTCTTCGGCGCTGACGTAGAGGACGCGGGCGCCGGCGCGGGCGGTCTCGGCGGCGACGGAGACGAGCAGCGTGGACTTGCCCACCCCGGGTTCGCCGCTGAGCAGGATGGTGGAGGCGGGGACGATGCCGCCGCCGAGCACCCGGTCGAACTCGCCGACCCCGGTGGGGCGGTGCTCGGCGTCGGTGGTGGACACCTGGGCGATGGGGGTGGCCGGCTGGTGCAGGTCGGAGACGGCGGTGGATGCGGCCCGCTCGACGAGGGTGCCCCAGGTGCCGCAGCCGGCGCAGCGTCCCACCCATTTCAGACTGGTCCAGCCGCACTCGCTGCAGACGTAGCCGGCGGAGGCGGTGTGAGCGGTGCTGGTGGTCATGGCTCCAGGGTATGGGCACCCTCCGACATGGATGCGGAGCCGGGCCGCGGAGGCGGGCCCGTTTACGCTAAGGTAGTCGGCGGTGACGTGTCAGAGCGGCCGAATGTGCACGCCTCGAAAGCGTGTGAGGCGAGAGCCTCCGAGGGTTCAAATCCCTCCGTCACCGCCAAACGACGAACACCCCGGTTGATCCGGGGTGTTCGTCGTTTAGCTGGTTGTGGGCGGTGGGGGGTTTGGGGGGTGGGGGCGCGGTGCGCTTCCGACGGCTCCCTCCGTCGCTCTGACGTAGCCAAGAC
>JBDNYM010000005.1:0-72519 GCA_047722305.1 Pseudoclavibacter sp.
CCACCCCGCCCACCCCGGAGGAGATCCGCGCCGCCGGCAAGCGCGGAGATTTCGACGCCCTTCGCGCCGACATCGACCGCAGCGCCTACTCGCTGCGCCGCAGCCTCATCGAGCTGCAGGCCAAGCTTCCCCCGGTGAAGACCGTGCGCCTGCTGGGCCGCATCGCCAGTGTCACCGCGGCCCTCGCCACCGTCGCGCTCACGCTGCTCGCCGTGCAGCGCCGCTTCCGCCGTCGACAGCAGGAGCGCGACGTCAAGAAGGCCCTCAAGGCACTGCGGGCAGACAAGTAAGTGACAGGACCGGCCTGCATCCCGGCAGGCGGTGACCGGGCGGACCCACGTGCGCTATGCTCGGTCACGTGCAGATCAATACCGAGTGGTGGCGCGCCGACTGACGGCGCCCGTCCACTCGCACGATTTCAAGGCGCCGCCCCGAGGGGAGACGCCTTTCGCATATCAGTTCCTCCCCTGTCCGGCGTCCGGATCACATCCCGCACTGACGAACTGGAGGACACCATGTCAGACCCCACTGCAGGCCCCACGGCCGGCTTCGACTCGACCACGAGCGAGCCGCCGGTGATCGAGAGCCCGACCACGCACATCCCGACGCACTACCTCAACATCGTCCCCGACTTCCCGACCGCCCCGGCACCCATGCTCAACCCGGCCACTCGCCAGCCGGTGACCGCTGAGGATCTGGCCCCGCTGTTCGCGAGCGCCCTGGTCGAGCAGGAGCTGTCGACCGAGCCCGAGATCGAGATCCCGGCCGCGGTGCGCGAGGCGTACGCCACCTACCGGCCGACGCCGTTCATCCGCGCCACCGGCCTGGAGCGGGCGCTCGGCACCAGGTCGCGCATCTACTTCAAGTACGAGGGGGCCAGCCCGCTGGGATCGCACAAGCTCAACTCGGCGCTCGCGCAGGCCTACTACAACAAGCTCGACGGCGTCGCCAAGCTCACCACCGAGACCGGCGCCGGGCAGTGGGGCTCCGCCCTGGCCGCGGCGGGCGCCCGCTTCGGGCTCGAGGTGGAGGTGTTCCAGGTGCGCGCCTCCTACGAGCAGAAGCCGTACCGCCGCTACCTGATGGAGACCTACGGCGCCACGCTGCACGCCAGCCCCTCCGACCTCACCGAGTCGGGACGGCGGATGCGCGAGCAGTTCCCAGACACCACCGGGTCGCTCGGGATGGCCATCAGCGAGGCGGTCGAGGTGGCCGTCCGCTCCGGGGGCAAAGCCCACTATGCCCTGGGGTCCGTGCTGAACCAGGTGCTGCTGCACCAGACCGTCATCGGGCAGGAGGCCGTGGACCAGCTCTCGCAGTTGGAGCCGGGCGGCGCGGATGTCGTCTTCGGCTGCGTGGGCGGCGGGTCGAACTTCGGCGGACTCGTGTTCCCGTTCCTGCGCGAGGTGCTGCACGGGCATGCCAAGACGCAGTTCGTGGCCGCCGAGCCGGAAGCCTGCCCGTCGATCACCCAGGGCGAGTTCCGCTACGACGCCGGCGACGTGGCCGGGCTCACCCCGCTGATGAAGATGTACACGCTGGGGCGCGACTTCGTGCCCAGCCCCATCCACGCCGGCGGGCTGCGCTACCACGGCATGTCGCCGCTGATCAGCCACGCCGTGCACGAGGGCTACATCAACGCCGTCGCCGTGGGACAGCTCGACACCTTCGCCGCCGGCGTGCTCACCGCCCGCTCGCAGGGCATCCTGCCCGCCCCCGAATCGACGCACGCGCTCGCCGCCGCCATCGACTATGTGAAGCATGAGAGCGAGCCGCGCGTCGTGGTGATCGGGGTGTCCGGGCACGGCCAGCTCGACCTGCCCTCCTACGAGAAGTACCTGCACGGGGAGCTCAAGCAGGCATAGGACGCTGCGCGCCGCCGGCGTGAGGATGGACCGCTCCCGTCTCACCGCAGCAGAGTGACGGCGACCCCGAGAAATCAGACGGTCAGGCGGGCCGTCGCAGTCCCCCCTCTTCGCGCTCCGTGAGTTGCGCCACCGGCGTCGCACACGATTCGCCCTTCCATGCTTCGACACCTTCACGGATGGCGAGCCCGGCGATGAGCAGGCCGGCGACGGGATCGGCCCAGGACCATCCCAGCAGCGCGTTGAGCAGCAGCCCGGCGAGCACGGCGCCGGACAGGTAGCTGCAGGTGAGGGTCTGCTTCGAGTCGGAGACGGCGGAGGCCGAGCCGAGTTTGGTGCCGACGCGCCGCTCGGCCCAGCTGAACAGGGGCATGATGACCAGGCTGGCGATGGTCAGGCCGATGCCCACGGGGCTGTGCTCGGCGGCTTTCGCCCCGGCGAGCCCGAGGATCGAGTCGGCCGTCACGTAGACGGCGAGGGCGAAGAACGAGCACGCGATGACTCGCAGAGCGGCTTTCTCGCGCGCCTCCGGGTCGCGGCCGGCAAACTGCCACGCCACGGCGGCCGCCGAGAGGACCTCGATGACGGAATCCAGACCGAAGGCGATCAGCGCGGACGACGAGGCCACGGTCCCCGCCGCGATGGCGACGACCGCCTCGACCACGTTGTAGGCGATGGTGCCGGCGACGATCCAGCGGATGCGGCGCTGCAGCGTCCCGATCCGCGCCGGCTCCGGCAGTGCCCCGGCGACACTCACGATTCGCTCACCTCGGCGGCGCCCTCCTCAGCGCCGGCATCCTTCGCGCCGTCGTACGCGCAGCCATCGGCGTCGATCGCCAGCGTGACTTCCAACAGCTGGCCGAGGGCGGCGGCGAGGTGCGGGTCGGCGATCTCGTAGCGCGTGCGGCGTCCCTCCGGGGTGGCCGCGACCAGCCCGCATCCCCGCAGGCAGGCGAGGTGGTTGGACACGTTCGTCCGCCCGATCCCGAGGTCCCGGGCCAGCTCGGCCGGGTATCCGGGCGCGGCGAGCAGAGCCAGCAGGATGCGGGAGCGGGTCGGGTCCGCGATGGCCTTCCCCAGCCGCCGCAGGGCGTCGAATTGGTTCACTTTCGTCAGCATACGCTGACTATACATCCGATCGTGACCTATCAGTGAGGCGGGATACGGGCGGGAATATGCGCCCTTCCGGCCAGCGCGCTCCGGAGGATGCGCACCTCCTCCGCGCCCCGCATAGACTCGGCCCCATGTCTGCGTCTGCACCGCACACCTACTCGCTGCGCGTCCGCTGGACGGGCGCGCGCGGCACGGGCACCACGTCCTACCGCTCGTACGGCCGCGACCATGTGGTCACCGCCGCCGGGCTGCCGCCGATCGCCGGCTCGGCGGACCGTCCCTTCCACGGCGACGCCGACCGCTGGAACCCGGAGCTGCTGTTCATCGCCTCACTCGCCGAGTGCCACATGCTCACCTATCTGCACCTCGCGACCCGGGCCGGCGTGGTCGTGACCGGCTACGTGGACGACGCCGGCGGCGAGCTGCGCCTCGACCCGGACGGCGTCGGCGGCCGGATGACACGGGTGATGCTGCGCCCCACGGTGACGGTCACCGCCGAGTCGGACGCCGAGGTGGCGCGCTCGCTGCACGACAGAGTGCCGGCGCTGTGCTTCATCGCGCGGTCGGTGAGCGTGCCCATCGAACACCAGGTCACGGTGGTGCGCGCGCAGGCCGCTTAACTGCGGCGAGACCGGACTGAGCGAGGCCCGCTGCCGCGCGTCAACGAGAGGCCCGTTCCGAAGAACCATCGATCAGCATCCCGTCACCTCGAGGTCAGAATACAAGCGGCACGATCCTCTGCCCACGGCAGGAAGACACGAACGATCCGCGGCCAATGAAGCGGCGACCCGCCGGTAGGCGACGCAGACGGGTCCGGGTCAGCATGCGCGAAGTTCGTCAAGATCAGCGGGTTGGCGGGCTTGGAACGGACCGTTCCGAGGCGGTCGGTCACGTCACGGGCGAAGAGGGTGCGGCAGCGCTGCCCGAACGCACCGGGCATCGTCCGCACGGCTCAGCGGAGGCCCACATGCACAACTCGTCTCAGACTGTTCACAAGCTGTGCCGAACGGGAGAGTGCGGTGGGGATCGTCTGGGAGACGGGAAGGATCCATCGATACTCTCCGATCGGCGGCGGAGAATGCCGGCATGACCGCAGCCCCCGTCTCACGCTCCACGGCCCGGCCCCGCGGGGCCGCCGCCCCGATCGGCCCGTACTCCCGCTGGTGGTGGGCCGGGGCGATCCTCGTCGTCTGGGCCACGAGCCTCTTCGTCCTCGCGCTCTGGGTCTCCGGCGGCGGCGTGCAGACGCTGTGGGGCGGTCCGGGGTCCGCCCTCACCTCCCTGGGACGGATCACCGGGCTCGGCGCCGCGAACCTGCTGCTCTTGCAGGTCGTCTTCATGGCCCGCGTGCCGGTGCTCGAGCGCGGATTCGGGCACGACGCCCTGACCCGCTGGCACCGCTGGCTCGGGTTCTGGTCGTTCTGGCTCATGCTCGCGCATATCGCGCTCATCGTCGCCGGGTACGCCGTCGCCGGGCGCAGCGACTACTGGGCGCAGCTGTGGGACATGATCTGGAACTTCCCCGGGATGCTGCTGGCGGCCGTCGGCACCCTGCTGCTCGTCGGCATCGTCGCCGTCTCGCTGCGCGCGGCCCGCCACCGCCTGCGCTACGAGAACTGGCACCTGCTGCACCTGTACGCGTACGTCGGCGTCGGGCTGGCCCTCCCCCATCAGCTCTGGTCGGGGGCGGACTTCACCGCCTCGGCAGCCGCCGCGGTCTTCTGGTGGACGCTGTGGGCCGCGGCCGCCGCCGCAGTCGTCGTCTACCGGATCGTCGTGCCGCTGGTCCGCTCAGCCCGGGCCGGGCTGCGGGTAGCGGCGGTGCGGCCGGACGGCTCCCGCGGAGCGACGGTCACCGTGCACGGGCGCCGGCTGGGCACGCTCGGCGTCCGCCCGGGCCAGTTCTTCGTGTGGCGCTTCCTCGACGGCCCCGGCTGGACCCGCGGCCACCCATTCTCCATCTCCGCCGCGCCGTCCGGCGACCGACTGCAGATCACCGCGCGCATCGTCGGCGACGGAACGCGGCGGCTGACCCGCCTGCGCCCCGGGACCCGGGTGCTGATCGAGGGCCCGTACGGCACGCTCGCGGCGCATCGCCGCAGCGGATCCCGCCTGCTGCTGCTCGCCGCCGGGGCCGGCGTCGCCCCCATCGTCTCGCTCCTGGAGGCGATGCCCTTCCGCCCGCGCCAGGCCCTGCTGGTCGTCCGCGACACCGCGAAGGAGGAGTCCCTGCTCGTGCCCGAGATCGACCGGCTGGCCGCCGAGCGCGGGCTCGCAGTGGTCCGCATGCCCGGGCACCGGGCGGACACCGCTTCCAGCTGGCTCTCCTCCGAATACCGGGGCTGGGACGGCGCCGACGCGATCCGCTCGATGCTGCCAGGGTCGCTCGCCGACGCCGACGCGTACGTCTGCGGTCCGCCGCGGTGGATGGCGTCCGCCGTGACCGATCTGAAGCGCGCGGGCTTCAGGCGCGAGCGCATCCACCAGGAGGCCTTCGGCGTCTGAGTGAATCGGCTGAGATGACGGGGCGCCATCCGCCCCGTCATCCGTCCAACACATCGAAAGTAAGGAATGCAGACACTATGAGGAAGATCATCCTCGCCCTGCTGGGCACTCTCAGCGGGCTCGTTCTCCTGTTCAGCTATCACACGTCGACCGATCAGCAGACCACGTCGGCTGCAAGCTCTGGGGCGGTGCCGACGGGGGCCGCGTCGCCGGGTGGTTCAGTCACGTCGTCAGCCGCGCCGGCCGCGTCCACAAGCGCCTCCGAGACATTCCAGGACGGCACCTACACCGGCGCCGCCGCCGACACCAGGTGGGGCACCGTCCAGGTGGAGATCACCGTCTCCGGCGGGAGGATCGCCTCTGCCCGGACGGTGCGGCAGCCCGACGGGAACAGCCGGGACCAGGAGATCAACAGCTCGGCCGTCCCGCAGCTCAACTCCGAGGTCGTCAGCGCGCAGAGCGCCTCCATCGACATGGTGTCCGGAGCGACAGTCACCAGCACGGGATACGTGCAGTCGCTCCAGTCGGCGATCGATCAGGCGAAGGCGTGAGCGCCGCACCGGCCGCCCGACGCGCGCCCCACCCCTTCGACCGCGTCCGCGAGCGCACCCGGAGGATGACCCGCGTCGCCCAGGTCATGGGCCTGCCGGTGAGCATCCACATTCACATCGCCGCCGACGCCGGATCACCCGCTGATCGTCTCCGTCTCGCCGCGGACACCTTC
Organism: Pseudoclavibacter sp.; assembly: GCA_047722305.1. Taxonomy (GTDB): domain Bacteria; phylum Actinomycetota; class Actinomycetes; order Actinomycetales; family Microbacteriaceae; genus JAKVJE01. Next base: position 6,208 of record JBDNYM010000005.1, read on the forward strand.
TTCGCCGAGCTTCGCGACATGGACGCGATGTTCTCGCCGTTCCGCCCCGACTCCGCAGTATCGCTGGTGGGCGCCGGACGCCTGCGACTGGATGAGGCTCCTCCCGCCGTGCGGGAGGTCGCCCAGGCATGCGCGCGCTACGAGTGCATCACCGGGGGATGCTTCTCCGCGCACTGGCGCGGGCCGTTCGACCCCACCGGGTATGTCAAAGGCTGGGCCGTGGAGCGCGCGTTCGAACGCCACCTCGCACCGCTCGCCGATGCCGAGCCGGCGGTGGTCGCCGTCGGGGCGAATGCGGGCGGCGACATGCAGCTGCGCACCGCCGCCGGCCGCGACTGGGAGTGGCACGTCGCCATCTCGGACCCGGAGGTCCCAGGAAGCACCATCGCATCGCTGAACATTCGCGACGGCGCGGTGGCCACCTCCGGCTTTGCCGCGCGCGGGCGGCACATCCTCGACCCCCGCACCGGAGCGCCCTGTGCCACCGTTGCCTCGGCCACCATCGTCGGGACGCACCTGACCGAGGCCGACGTCTGGGCCACCGCCGCGGTGGTCGCAGGATTCGACGACCTGCGCTGGGTCGCGAAGGCGACGTCCACCTCCGGGCTGCTCGTCGCACCCGGCGGCGCCACCCGCCGATGGTCCCACGGCGCCGAGGTCTCTCCTGATGACGTCCGGCGCGCACAGCCCCGTCGGTGACGTTGAAATCTCGCAGCGTTCGAAGGCGGACCACGAGAAGCTCCGCCGCCAGTGACTCCAGTGGGGAAAGGCTCGTGGGCGGGCTGATTACAGGCGAGACGGCAAACGGTGGCCCAGGTCGGCCGCGGCTGGCTCATCCAGACGAGCTCGATCACCACGGGGTCGGGCGCGCGCCAGGGGTCTGGTTGTGACCGCGACGGGCGCGGCTGCACCCGGACGACGGCTCGCCGATCTGATGCTCACCACCGTCGACGTGCACCCGAACACCGAACTGCTCACCGCTGCGGGTCCGGCACCGGACCGGGCGGAGCGGTGTGTGCCGACGAGCGTATGCACACCAGGCTGACCGTTGCCGACCTCGCCGACCTCGCCGGCCTCAACTCCCTGGGACCAGCTCCAGACGGCATCCCAGCGGCGGGAGCACGAGCGGCGCACCCCAGGATCACGCTCTCTGTGAGCCGTCTGAGCCCGGAACCCGCACAGTGGCACGCACAGTTTCCACTCCGAGAAAGGACCGCTGATGCTCGGATTCTTCGGCGACCTGCCCTGGCACCCCCTGATCGTGCACGCCGTGGTGGTGATCGGCCCACTCACGGCCCTCGCCGCGATCGCCTACGCCTGGGCCGCACGGATGTGGCGCGTCCGTCTCTTCTGGCCTGTGCTGGTCGGTGCCGTCGTCACCGGCGCCGCGGCACTGCTCGCGGATCGAAGCGGCGAATGGCTGCTGCAACGGCTCGGGCAGCGCGACCCCGGCGACCGGACGCTGGCGACGGCACACGGACAACTCGGATCGATCGCCGCCAGAGGCTCCGTCGCCTTCGCAGTCGGCCTCATCGTCTGCCTGTTCTGGCTGCTCCCGGCCCGCAGAGAGCCCCTATCCGCGCGCCAAATCCACGGAGTGCTCCTCCTCACCGTGCGCGTCGCGGTCACTGCGGCGTCCGCAGGACTCATCGTCGTCATTGTCCTGGCCGGACACAGTGGGACTGCCGCGGTGTGGAACGGGCGTCTATGAGCCACTGGACGACGCAACGGACCGCCGCAGCCAGCGGTCGATCCTTAGGCAGCCCACCCTTGCTGGCAGCCGTCGGACGGTTTTTCTAGCATGGAGGGATGCCTCACGCCCCGCAGGACGGGCCGGCAGAAGAACGGCGGAAACATGACCGAATCATCCGGCATCCCTGGGGCCGACCGCACCGGGCGGTCTCATCCCGGAGAGCAACACGGAGGCGCAGTCGATGCTCGCCTCAACTGGCTGCGAGCAGGCGTGCTCGGAGCAAACGACGGGATCGTGTCGGTGGCCGGCACCGTGCTCGGAGTCGCCGGCGCGACCAGCAGCACCTTCGCCATCGCCACCGCCGGCATCGCCAGCCTATGCGCCGGCGCCTTCTCCATGGCCGGCGGCGAGTACGTCTCTGTCAGCACCCAGCGTGACACCGAGCGCGCCCTCATCGCCAAGGAGCTCCATGAGCTCAGAACCATGCCAGACACCGAACTCGAAGAGCTCACCGGCCTCTACCAGCAGCGGGGGCTCAGCAGCAGCACCGCCCGGCTCGTGGCCGAGGAGCTCACCGCCCACGACGCTCTCCACGCCCACGCCGAGGTGGAACTCGGCATCGACCCCGATGCCTACACGAACCCCTGGGCAGCGGCGCTGTCATCGCTGATCGCCTTCACCATCGGAGCGGCGCTCCCGCTCATCGTCATTTTCCTGCCGCTGGGCGGCCGTGGCGAGATCGCGACGGTGGCGGCCGTCGCCGGTGGCCTACTGCTGACCGGCTACGTCAGCGCCCGCCTCGGCGGGGCTCCCCCGCTGCGCGCTGTGCTGCGCAACGTCGGCATGGGCCTGCTCACCATGCTGGTCACGTATCTGATCGGCCGTCTGTTCGGCACCATCGTCGGGGGGTGAGCAGATGAACGGAGTCGGACTGATCCGAGCGGTGCGTCGCGCCGGCATCCGCACGCTCCTTCCTCCTGTTGCCCGCCCTCGGCAGCATGTCGCACCACGTCTCCGGCCTCGACGGCGGTGTCAGCAATACCGTTAGGCCCTTCAACTTTGACGAGCTGGCAGCCCGCCTGCTCTCCTTGTGCCAGACCTTCACCGCGCAGGGCGAGCACCGAATGGTCGACGGCAGACAGCACTGCTCGGCCCCGGCAGCTTCTACGGCGCCGGAGGCGCTAACTGTACCGGCCGTGACGTTGGCGACACTTCGGGGATTTGACTTCGGGGATTTGTAACGCGACGAGGCCTCCTGGCTTGAGGGAGCTGTCTAGTCAGACCCTCTCAGGAGGCCTCTGCGTCCCCCGCTTATGCCCGAGCGTTTGTGCCGCGTCCTCTCCATTCGGTCCTGTTTCGCCGCTCCGGGTGGAGCCGTGCCTCGAAGTACCGCCGGTTCGGGAGATAGGGCAGGCACCCGGTCCGTGCCCAGCCTCGAAAGCTCAGTCTCCGTAGTCCATGCGGACGATCTCCGGGTCTTTCACGAGGTAGTCGCCGACATGGGCCAGGAACTTCTGGAAGTGCGGGGTGCCGTTGTGCAACTCCACCGCGGCGGCGTCGGCCCAGTGCTCGATGATCTCGTACTGGTCTTCGGAGCCCAGCCGGCGGTAGTGGGCGTAGTCGCGGTTCCCGGCCTCGCCGCGCGAGCCCTGCACCAGCTCGTCGATGAACCGCTCGTACGTCGCCCCGGGGCACCGGACTCAGAATGCTCCGGCTCAGACGGTCTCCGCAGGATGGCGCGATAGATGGCCTCCAGATGCCGAGCGACCTTCACAGAGCGAAAAGATCACGGCCGGAGATGGCGACGACCGGCACGATGCCGATCGAGCTGACGAGTGCGGCGCCGTCGAAATCGGCGAGGTCGCGCAGATTGGCCGGCTCCGCCCGCGAGGGGATGCCGGCCGTGGGGAGCGCCCGGTCGAGCAGCTGCCAGGTGATGCCGGGCAGTGCCGGGCCGGCCGGCCAGACGACCTCGCCCCGCGGGCGAAGGCGATGTTCGCGGTCGTGGCCTCGGCGATGCCGCCGGCGGCGTCCACGAGCAGAGCGTCGTCGAATCCCGCCGCCTGCGCCTGTCGCGCGTACTGAATCCGGGGGGAAGGCGCCGACGTGCTCGGCCCCGGGCACGCCCCGCACCCATTCCACCACGGTCAGCCGCACTGGCCGCGGGTCCGCCTCCGGCTCGACCGGCGGCCGGACCGCGGTGAGGACGGCCGTCGATGAGCACCTCGGGATCGTCGACCACCTTGCCAGGCTAGCGCCGGCCCCGGGTGCGATTCCGCAGCCGATGCGCACGGGCCGCTAGGCGGTACGCCGCCGGTAGAGGAGCAGGGCGAACAGGTACGCCGCCGCCAGGATGCCGATGCACCAGGCGAGAGCCGTCCAGAGGTCGGAGCCGACGCCCTGTCCGGAGAGCAGGTCGCGGATCGCGTTCACGATGGGCGTGGCCGGCTGGTGCTCGGCGAACCACCGCACCGGCCCCGGCATCGACCCGGTCGGCACGAATGCGGAGCTGATGAACGGCAGAAAGATGAGCGGGTAGGAGAAGGCGACCGCACCGTCCGCGCTCTTCGCGGTGAGCCCGGGGATCACGGCGAGCCAGGTGAGCGCGAGCGCGAACACCCCCAGTATCCCGGCCACGACGAGCCAGGCCCCCGCTCCGGCGGGCGATCGGAACCCGACGAGCAGCGCCACGGCCACGACGACGGCCACGGAGACGAGATTTGCGACCATCGAGGTGATCACGTGCGACCAGAGGGCGGCGCTGCGCGCGACGGGCATGGAGCGGAAGCGATCGAGGATGCCGCTCTGCAGGTCGGTGAACAGCCGGAACGCCGTGTACGAGACGCCGGAGGCGATGGTCATCAGCAGGATGCCCGGCAGCAGGTAGTCGATGTAGCCGGCGCCGCCGACGTCGATCGCGCCGCCGAACACGTAGACGAACAGCAGCATCATGGCGATCGGCATCAGCGCGGTCGTCATGATCGTGTCGAGGCTGCGGCTGACGTGGCGCAGCAGCCGCCCGGTCAGGGTCGCCGTGTCGGCGATGAGACGAGTGGTCATCGGAGGGCCTCCCGCTCCGCCGTCTCTCCGTCGGATGAGCTCTCGGCTCCATCCCCGCCCTCCGCCTCCGCCTCGCCGACGATCGCGAGGAAGACGTCCTCCAGGCTCGGCTGCTTCTCGACGTACTCGACCCGAGTCGGCGGCAGCAGCCTCCTGAGCTCTTCGAGCGTGCCGTCGACGATGATCCGTCCCCGGTGCAGGATGGCGATCCGGTCGGCGAGGGCCTCCGCCTCATCCAGATACTGCGTGGTGAGCAGCACGGTCGTTCCACGCTGGGACAGCTCCCTGACCGTCCGCCACACTTCGATCCTGGCCTCCGGATCCAGCCCGGTGGTCGGCTCGTCGAGGAAGACGATCGGCGGATCCCCGATCAGGCTCATCGCGATGTCCAGCCGGCGGCGCATGCCCCCGGAGTAGGTCGACGCCTTCCTGCCCCCGGCGTCGACGAGGGAGAACCGCTTCAGCAGGTCGTCCGCGATCGCGGCGGGCCCGGCGAGGTGCCGCAACCGGGCGACGAGCGCGAGGTTCTCGCGCCCGGTGAGGATCCCGTCCACCGCGGCGAACTGCCCGGTGAGGCTGATCGACTCGCGGACCTTCTCCGGCCGGTGCACCACGTCGAATCCGTTCACCGCCGCCCGACCGGCATCGGGCTTCAGCAGGGTGGACAGGATGCGGATCAGCGTGGTCTTCCCGGCGCCGTTCGTACCGAGCAGCGCGAGGATGCCGCCCCGGCGCACGGCGAGGTCGACGCCGCACAGCACCGGCTGCGTCCCGAACGACCGGCGCAGCCCCCGCACCTCGATGGCGGGGTCGGCCAGAGGCCCCGCAGCCGCGTTCATCGGTGTTCCTCGGCATCCGCGCCGGTCGCGTCATCGTGCTGCTCCCGCTCGGCCCGGGTGATCGACTCGGTCAGTTTGCGCCGCTCCGCGTCGATCCAGCGGTGCTCCGGATAGTTGCTCGCGAACTCCTCGGCGAAGGCCGCCGGGTCGTCCCCGATGAGCTCCCGGATGGGGGTGCGTGCGGCTGCCGCCTGCTCGAACAGGTCGGCGAGGTCTTCGTAGAGCGCCGACCAGCTGCCGCCGCTGGCCCCGCCCGCCCCAGTGGCGTTGAGATACCGCTTGACGGCATCGGCGGCGCTGCGATAGCCGTCCGGCAGAGCTTTGAGCCGGGTCATGCTGTCGCGCCACCGGCGCTTGTCGTCGAGGTCTCCGGTCACCGTCTCGATCAGCCTCTTGATGTCCATCTATCGCTCCTCGTCTTCGTCATGGATTCCTGGCCCGGCACTCACGCCGCGTCGCCTCCCGGATCTGCCGGCGGGACGTCCCCGGTTTCGGCGGTGACATCGCGCCCGCCTCCGCGCAGCCCTTCCAGCTGCTGAGACAGGAAGCTCCAGTTCCCCCAGAACTCGTCCAGGCTCCGCCGACCGGCCGCGCTCAGCGAGTAGACCTTGCGCGGCGGGCCCTTCTCCGAGGGGCGCCGCTCCACGACCACCAGGCCCCTTCGCTCGATCCGGACCAGCAGCGCGTAGACGGTTCCCTCGGCGATGCCGTCGAACCCCCTCCGGCGCAGCTGTGCGGTGATCTCGTAGCCGTAGGCCGGAGCGATGGCGAGCACGGCGAGCACGACGCCTTCGAGCACGCCTTTGAGCATCTCCGTGCGCGGTCTTCCCATGCCCCACCTCGACTATTCACTGTTGCTAGGTACCAGTAGATAGTATCACCAAGTAGCGGGCTGTAGGACCGCCCCATTCACGGCGCTGCGATCGGGGACGCGGCGTCATCCGACCCCGCCGCCAGGGCCGCACGGGTCAGCGCGAGGAGTCCTCATCCCGCAGCCGCTCCAGGGTCGCCAGCCGGTCCTCGATCGCCGCGGCGTCGGCGGACAGCTCGTCGATCTGCGCCCGGATGCGCGCCAGCTGCCCACGCAGGGCGGGCGCGACCCGCGGGCACGCGACCAGCTGCGGCGCCGCCCCCTCCCCGACCGTGCACGGCAGCACCAGCCGCACCGCGGACAGCGGCAGGCCGGCGCGGGACAGGGCCACGATCCGGGCGGCGGCCGTCATCACATCCTCGTCGTACTCGCGGTAGCCGTTCGCCCCCCGCAGCGGCGCGATCAGCCCCTCGGCCTCGTAGTAGCGCAGCATCCGCGGGGTCGTCCCCGCCCTCCGAGCCGCCTCGCCGATGCGCATGGCTCCTCCGTCCCGCCGCCTTGACCTTGACACCACTGTCAGACCTTAGCCTCAATGCGTTCGCGCACTTACGCGCCCGATTCGATACTCCGCAACCTCTGGAGATGTGCCGTGAGAAGATCCATCCCGCTGTTCTTCGCCCTGATGTTCCTCGTGGGGACGGACACGTTCCTCGTCTCCCCGCTGCTGCCGACGCTGTCGGCCCTGTACCGCATCCCGACCGCCCAGTCCGGCTGGATCACCAGCGCCTACGCCATCGGCTACCTCGTCTTCGCCCTGCTCGCCGGACCGCTCTCGGACCACGGCGACAAGAAGCGGGTGCTGGTGCTCGGGTTTCTGGGCTTCGCCGTCTCGACCTCCCTGTGCGCCCTGGCCGTCACGTTCCCGCTGATGCTGCTGTTCCGCTTCCTCGCCGGGGCGTGCGCCGCCGTCGCCAGCCCGCAGATCTGGGCGTCGATCCCGCTGCTCGTCGACCGGCAGCACCTCATCCGGGCGATGGGATACGTCAGCGCCGCCCTGTCCGTGTCGCAGCTCGCCGGGGTGCCGATCGGCAGTTTCCTCGCCGCGGCGTCCTGGCGGCTCCCGTTCATGGCGATCGGCGGCGCCTCGCTCGTGATGTGCCTGGCGGCCTGGCGGCGGCTGCCGCCGCTCGTCGCGCCCGAGGCAGCACCCCCGACGCCCGCCCCACGGCCCGGCATCCTCGCGACGTACCGGGCGGTGCTCGCGAACCGGACGTCCGTCACCGTGCTGCTGGGCTACTTCCTGTTCCAGGCCGGCAACTTCGCCGTGCTCAACTTCATCGGCACGTGGATGTACCGGGACTTCGCCCTCCCGCTCACGGGCATCGGCACGGCGATGATCTTCATCGGCGCCGGCAACCTGATCGGCACCGTGTTCGGCAGCCGGCTCTCCGAACGGATCGGGCTGCGCGGATCGCTCATCCTCGGGTTCGCGGCGCTGCTCTTCCTCTACCTGCTGCTGCCGTTCGCCCCCAACGCGCCGCTGGCGACGGCCGGGCTGACGCTCGTGATGCTCGTCAACGGCTTCATCTTCCCGCTGTTCATGACGCTGCTGCAGAGCACCTCGACCGGCGCGCGCAGCACCATGTCGTCCCTCGGCAACGCGGCCATGTACGCCGGATCGAGCGTCGCCGGGGTCGTGGGCGGCGGGCTGATCTCCGCCTTCCCGGGCCTCTTCGGCATCGCCGGGTTCACCATCGTCGCGTACGCCCTCTCGCTCGCGACCTACGCGGCCGGCGGGAGCCTGCGGCGCGACCGAGGTGAGTAAAACGTGTGCAGGAGACGCGGCTGCTGCCGACACCGACACTGGTGCACAGCGATCGCCTGGGATGAGCCCAGCGGGCGGGGACGATCGGCCCGGTGAAGACAAACCGTCCGGCAGCCGAGAGTGCGTCCGGGGTGATCGATGTGCAGGAGCGTACGGGGACGCATGAGCAGCCCGACTTCGTGCCCGCACCCGGGACGATCAACGCCGCGCTACTACGGCAGACTTGGAGCATGTCGACTTCCTCCGCACCTCGCCCCGCAACAGCCTCCGCGGCGCGGCTCACCGTCCCGCAGCTGCTCGGGCTGCGCCTGGCCTCGCAAGGGCTCGTCCCCATTGCGCCGGGCTCCCCCGCCGATCCCGCTGCCGCCTTGGAGCCAGAGTCCCGGTCCGCCGCCGTCGCCGACCGCCTCCTGGCGCTGCAGGGGCAGGACCTGCCCGGGGCGCTCTGGTCGTTCGGAGTCCGCGACCGCACACTCACCCGGGAGGATGTCGCCGCCGCTTTCGCCCGCGGCGAGCTCGTGCGGTCGTGGCTGTTCCGCGGCACGCTGTTCATCACGTCGGCTCGTGACCTGCGCTGGCTGCTCGCGCTGAGCGCTGGCCGGGTGCTGGGCAGCAGCATCCGGCGCCGGACGCAATTGGGGCTGGACCCGGAGACGCTCGCCCGCGCCCGCGCCGCCGCCGAGGGCGCGTTGGCGGAGCATCCGGAGGGCCTCGTCCGCGCCCGGATGCTGGAGGCGTTCGAGCGGGCGGGGGTCTCCACCGCGGGCGGGCGCGGCTACCACCTGCTGTTCTGGCTGTCGGTGACCGGCGTCCTGGTGCAGGGGCCGCTGGACGGCGCCGAGCAGCGCTTCCTGCTGCTGGACGAGTGGGTGCCGACTACGCCGGGACCGACCGGGGATGAGGCCCTCGCCGAGCTGGTCGCCCGCTATGTGCGCGGGCGGGGCCCGGTCACCGAGGACGACCTGGCCTGGTGGACGAAGCTGCCCCGCGCCGACCTGCGCCGCGGCCGGGCCGCGGCCGGCGATCGGGTCGTCGCCGTGGCCCACGCCGGCCGCGAGTACCTCGTCTCCCCTGAGATGCTGGCCGCGGCGCCGCGCGCGGCCGGCGTGCACGCGCTGCCCGGCTTCGACGAATACCTGCTCGGCTACGGCGACCGCTCGCCGCAGCTGGCGCCGGCGCACGCCGCCCACATCGTCCCCGGCGGCAACGGGGTGTTCCGGGCCACGATCGTCCGCGGCGGCCGAGTCGTGGGCGTGTGGACGAGACGCCGCACCGGCGGCGGGCTGACCGTCGCCGCCGAGCCGTTCGACGCAGAGCTGCCCGCCGCGGCCGCGCGCGGATTCGAGCAGACGGCGGCGCGCTACCGCGCATTCCTCGGCGCCGAGTGAGGCGACGGGGACGGACCGGCGGACGGCGCTGCACGGCCCCATCCGCTGCCATGTCCGTTTTCCGCTAGAGGTGAGTCCGCGCAGCAGGCACACTGGCTGCATGACCACCGGGACGGACACCCCGACCGCGAGCGAGCGGCGCCTGCACGACGAGCGCTACCGCATCGCGTGCGCCCGCGATCGCCGCTTCGACGGCCAGTTCGTGATGGCCGTGCACTCCACCGGCATCTACTGCCGACCGAGCTGCCCGGCCCGCACGCCCCGGCGGGACGGAGTCTCCTTCTACACCACCAGCGCCGCGGCGCAGCGGGCCGGGTACCGCGCCTGCAAGCGCTGCCTGCCCGAGGCCACCCCCGGCAGCCCCGAGTGGAACCTCCGGGAGGACACTGCGGCCCGGGCGATGCGGCTCGTCCTGGACGGGTGCGCCGACCGCGAGGGCGTCACCGGGCTCGCGCGGCGCCTCGGCTACTCGCCCCGGCAGCTCGACCGCATCCTCGTCGCCGAGCTCGGGGCGGGGCCGAAGGCGCTCGCCCGGGCGCACCGGGCGCAGGCCGCCCGCGAACTGCTGACCTCGACCGATCTGCCGGTCGCCGACGTCGCCTTCGCGGCGGGCTTCGGCTCCGTGCGGCAGTGCAACGACACCGTCCGGACCGTGTTCGGGCTCACCCCGACCGGGGTCCGTCTGCACCAGCGCGCCCGCCGCGACGGCGGCCGGGACGCGGCGGGCGACGCCCTGCGCCTCTGGCTCCCGGCGCGCGAGCCGTTCGACGCCGCCGGGCTGCTCGCCTGGCTCGGCGCCCGGGCCATCCCGGGCGTGGAGGTGGTCTCCGCCGCCGGCTACGAGCGCGTGGGGCGCCTGGCCGGCGGACCGGCATGGTTCCGCGCGCTGCCGTCCGCCGGCGGGACGGCCCGCGGCGACCGGGCCGGGGTGCGCCTGGATGTCCGGCTCAGCGCCCTGTCCGATCTGCCGGCGCTCGTCGCCCAGGTTCGCTCCCTGTTCGACCTCGACGCCGATCCGGTCGCCGCGGACGCCGCGCTGGACGCCCTGCCAGAGTTGCGGGCGGCGGTCGCGGCGACGCCGGGCATCCGCGTGCCGGGCGCGGCGGACGCGCACGAGCTCGTCATCCGCGCGATCGCCGGGCAGCAGGTGAGCGTCGCCGCGGCCCGCACGGCGCTCGCCCGGCTGGTCGCCGAGCTCGGGGACCCCGTCCCCGACCGCATCGCCCCCGGCTTCCGCCTGTTCCCCGCGATGGCCGCCATCGCCGAGCGCGGCGCGAGCGTCCTGCGCGGCCCCGGCCGGCGCATCGCCGCCGTCGTGCGGACCGCCGCCGCCCTGGCCGACGGGACCCTCGTCGTCGATCGCGGCCAGAGCCTGGGCGAGCTCCGAGAGTCGTTGCAGCGGATGCCGGGCATCGGCCCCTGGACGGCCGACTACATCGGCCTGCGCGTGCGGCAGCACCCCGACATCCTGCTGCCCGGGGACGCCGCGGTGCGATCCGGCGCCCGGGCGCTCGGGCTGCCGGACGCCGCGCCCGCCCTGGAGCGCTGGGCGGAACGGGCCGCGCCCTGGCGCAGCTACCTCACGATGCACCTGTGGCGGGCCGCGGCCGCCGCGACCCCGGCGCCGGGCGGCCGTCCGGCGCGCACCCCGAGACGGAAGGCGGGCACCCCCGCATGACCGATGCGATCATCTCCACCCTGTCCACTCCGGACGGGCCGTTCACCGTGCTCGAGAACGGCGCGGGCGCCGTGCTCGCCTCCGGCTGGACCGACGCCGTCGCGCCGATCCTCGCCCGGCTGCCGGCCCGGCACCGGCCCGAACGCGTGCGGGCCGGCGCCGTCTCGGCCGCGGACGCGGTGCGGGCCTACTACGCGGGCGATCCCGCGCCGGCGATGGTCGTGCCCGTCGAGCAGTTCGGCACCGAGCTGCTGCTGGCCGGCTGGCGGCAGCTGCGGCGCATCCCCGCCGGCGAAGTGCGCACGTACACCGAGCTGGCCCGGGCGATGGGACGCCCGCGCGCGGTCCGTCCGGCCGCCGCCGTCTGCGCCCGCAACGCGCCCGCCCTGTTCGTCCCCTGCCATCGCGTGCGGCACGCCGACGGCACGCTCGGCGGCTTCGCCTGGGGCGTCGGTGTCAAGCGGGCGCTGCTCGCCCGCGAGGCGTCCTGGCACACCCGGGGCTGAGCGAGGCGCTGCTGCGGAGACGCAGGGTATGCCGCGCCCCCGGACTCACTCCGCGTCTCTCAGGCCGCGACCGCGTAGACGATCGATCTCGCGGCGCTCCCGCTTGGTGGGGCGTCCCGCACCGCGGTCCCGCTCGACGACCGGCGGCGGTGGCGTCCGAGCGGGGCTCCGGTCGGTGAATGCCCGGACGGCGAGCTGAGGGCCGACGCGCTTGACGAGGATCCCGCGGACCTCCAGGACGCGGTCGAACCCGGCGATCCGAACCCGCACCTCGTCGGCGCGGCGCACCGCCTGGGACGGCTTGGCGGCTTTCCCGTTCACCCGCACGTGCCCCGCCCGGCAGGCGGCGGTCGCCGCCGAGCGCGTCTTGAACACGCGCACCGCCCAGAGCCAGGCGTCGACGCGCGCAGTGCCGGAGCCCGATTCAGATCGCGGCTCGTGCACCTCGCCGCCGGCCTCGTCTCCCATGCCCGGCACGCTACTCCGGTCTCAGGCTGCCGCATCCAGGCCGCAGCCGAGCCTCGGAGACCGTTTCGGGTCGCAAACTGGTCCCGAAATCCACTGTTCGCAGCCGCGGCGGACGCTCGCGCACATTGATCGCCCGGGCCCAGCTGCGACTGTCGGCGACGACCGGCTCAACGGCGCGGAACATCCCCCAGGCCGGCAGACTCTCCAGCGTGATCGCTGTGCGAGAACGTCCTGTACTCAGCAAAGCTCCCGCGGATAGCCTGAGTTTCGTGCCAGAACCGCTCCGCGTGACGAAGATCCACCACGCCTGCCTGCTGATCGAGGGCTCCGGCGCCCGAATTCTCGTCGACCCGGGGATGCTGGGCCCGCGGCCGTCGCTCGACGGCGTGGACGCGGTGCTCGTCACCCGCGGGCATTACGACCACCTCGACCCCGACCTCGTCCGCGCGGCCCTGCGCGACGGCATCCCGGCCTGGGCGCCGGCCGATGCCCGGGACGCCCTGAACGAGGACCGCATCCGGGTGGCGACACCTGGCGACTCGTTCACCATCGGCGGCCACGGCGGTCTGCGCGTCGAGGTGGCCGGCGACCGCCACGCCGAGGTCCATCCCGAGCTCCCGGGCCCGCAGAACCGCGCCTATCTGATCGGCAGGGCGGTGTTCGTCACCGGCGACGAGCACGTCACGCCGCCGGGGCCTTTCCGCCTGCTGGCCACACCGATCGACGCACCCTGGCTGCGCGCCACCGACCTCATCCGCTACATCCGCCGCCTGCGCCCCGAGCGGGTGATCGGCGTGCACGACGGCCTGCTCAACGCGGACGGCCTCGCCGTCGCCCGCGGCGTCGCCGCGTCGCTCGAACGCGAGGGCGCCGGCTGCGCCGAGGTGCTGCCGGACGGCGGCAACGTCGCTATCGGGTAGTCACAGAGCGCATTCCCCCGGACCGGCCCGCCGGCGGCGACCCGTATGCGGACGTCCGGGTCGGAATGTCCCGATCAGTCGCTCGTCGGCATCCCACCAGCGATCTCGGCGAAGGCCGCCGTATGCCCGAAGAATGCGGCCCGCCCGGTCGCGGTGAGGCTCACCCACACGACCTTGTGGCGGTTCTCGCGTCCGACCCCGCCGCGTCTGCTTCACATACCCGCTCTCCGTGAGCACCTTGAGGTGCTTCGAGCAGGTCGCGCCAGCGTGTCGCGGATCGCCGCGAACTGCAGCGGGCTCACGTTGGCGAGCAGCGTTCAACGCCCAACCGTGAGCAACTCCCCGATCTGACGACTGGCACCGCCACCGCGCCCGCAGCCTCCCCGGGCTCAACGCATCGCCACGAACTCGCGGTCTCTGCCCTCGCCTGGCGGCTTCCCGACACCCGAGGCTGGGAAAGAAGCAGGTACTGAAGCTGCTCGCTCCGCACATCCTCCAGACCGGCCGCATCGTCGGTTTCCTCAAGTAGTTAGGGAGCCGCGTCGCCCAGCCTGACGACGCTACCGGACGCCGGCATCCTCGATCGGCCGCCGCAGCACCACGGCGAGCGGGATGAGGCAGACGACGGCGACCAGGTTCAGCACGGAGAAGCCCATCAGCGCCTGCAGCGGCCCGGAGGCGAAGGCGGCGCAGGCCCCGAACAGGTACGACATGGCGTCCACCCCGCCCTGGAACGAGGCGCGGCGCTCGGAGGAGATGGCGCGGGCGAACAGGGCCGAGGCGGAGACGTTCACGAAACACCACCCCACCCCCAGCAGGACCAGCGAGACGACGACCATGGTCATGCTCTTCGACCAGAACACCCCGATCAGCAGCGAGATCAGGAACACGGTCAGCCCGATCGTCATCGTGAACCGGTTGCCGTGCCGATCGGTGAGCGCCCCGGCGAGCGGCGACAGCGCGTACATGCCGAAGATGTGCAGGCTGATGGTGATGCCCACCAGGGTCACGGTGCCGCCGTTGTGCACGACGTGGACGGGGGTCATGGTCATGACGGCGGTCATGACCACCTGCGACACGATGATGGCCACGGTGGCGACGCGCGCCAGGCGGTTGGTCTTGATCTCGCGCAGGAGGCCGGCCAGCGCCCCGGTCTGCTGGCCGTCGTCGGTCGGCTGCTGCGCCGGAGACAGCGGTGCAGACACGAGCATGGGGTCCGGCCGCAGGAACACGAACACCACAATCGCCGCGATGGCGGAGAAGATCACCGCGAGCAGAAACGCGCTGCTGTAGTCGGTCAGCCCGGTCATCCGGCTGATGGCTTCGCCCGGGACACCCAGGTTGGGACCGAGGACCATGCCGATGGTCGCCATCCACACCACCAGTGACAGCGAACGGGCCTTCCGGGCCGGGGTCTCCAGGTCGGTGGCCGCAAAGCGGGCCTGCATCGTCACGGCCGAGCCCGCCCCGAACAGGAACAGCCCCACGAACATGGGCACCGCCAGCGACCATTGCGCCGCCGCCATCAGCACCATCCCGCCGACGGCGGCGATCGTCCAGCCGGTCGACAGCGCCACCCGGCGGCCTCGCCGCGCGGCCAGGGTGCCGAGCGGGACGCCCAGCAGCGCGGTGCCGAGCGTGGCGGCCACCCGGGCCAGCCCGGCCCAGGTCTCGCTGTCGGTGACCTGGCCGGCGAGCAGGATGCCGATCGAGGGTGCGACACCCACCCCGATCGTCCCGGAGATCTGCGAGAAGATCAGCACCAGCAGCGTCCGGCGCTGCAGGGCCGGGACGTTCACCCCGTTCAGCGACTGCTGTTCCCGCTCGACCCCGGTTTTCGCGCGCACGGAACTCCCTGTACCTGAAAATACGTTGTGTGTTTTCTTGAGTGTAGAGGACGCGGAAGGGCGCTCCCGTCGACAACGGGCTCTCACACGATGGTCAGTCGTCAGGCCAACGAAGCTCTGTCGACGTCCGGTTCTCCACGGCGCAGTCTCGGCAACAGCGCGCCCGCACTGTCCCCCTCACCCGAACCGGCGCGACGCATCCCGACGCAGCAGCAACAGGGCGCCGGCCAGCAGGGCGACCGTCCACGCCGCCAGCCCGGGGATCATCCACCCGTTCAGCGCCCCGCCTTGCACCGCCCAGATGCAGATGTCGCGGGCCTGCCGCGCCGGCAGCCACAGCGAGAGGGCATCGAGCCATTTGGGAAATGCCTCGGGCGGCAGGAACAGCCCGCCGCCGAAGGCGAGTGCGAACATCAGCGTCTGCACCACGGCGATCGCCGCCTTGCTGCCCAGCGCGTAGCCGATGCAGCATCCCAGGAACATGGACGGCAGCCCGGTCAGTGCCAAGGCGATCAGGCCGAGCCCAATCCGGGCCGGGCTCGCCGCAGCCGAGGTGAACGCCCCGCCCAGCGCCACCAACGGGACAACCGCCACGAGTCCCACCAGCCCGGTCGAGCACACCTCACCCAAGATACGGGCGACGCCGGGGGTGGGCAACGTGCGCAGGAAGGCGCCCCAGGGGCGCTCGCGCGACTGAGCGATCCCCAGCCCGAAGCCGAACAGGGCATTCGTCATGATGGCGAACACCGCGAGCTGTACCACGGCCGCGGTGGCATACGTGCGATCACCGGTGATCGATGACTGCGGCAGCACGAAGAAGCAGAAGCTCAGCGACGGGAACACGATCGACCCGATCCACGAGATCGGCACCCGCAGAGTCTCGGTCAAGTTGTAGCGGGCGTAGCGGACGGTGTCGGCGGCGATGCTCATCGGGTCTCCTTCGGCAGTGAGCGGGCAGGACGGGCGAGGCGAGCGGGATGGACGGAGGCAGTGGTTTCCGGTGCAATCGGCGACGCAGACATCGGCGCCGTCAGCGCAGGCCCAGCCTCTCCCCTGTCCTCGAGTCCGCCGGTCATAGCGAGGAACGCGTCCTCCAGACTGGCGCCCGCGACTTCGAGGTCATGGAACGGCTGCCCAGAGTCGACCAGGCGGCGGATCACCGCATCCGAGTCGGACACCACCGCGGTCATAGTCCCGGCCGCCGCCGTGTACTGCGCCGGGCGCAGGCCAATGGCGGCCGCAACCTCAACGGGCCGCGGCGTCGCGAAGCGCAGCGTGCGCCGTCCCACCGCGGCGAGTACGCCGGAGACGGTGTCGTCGGCGAGCATGCGGCCGTGGTCGAGCACGATCACGCGGCTGGCGAGCGCCTGGATCTCCTCCAGATAGTGGCTGGAGACGACGAGTGTCACTCCGTCATCGTGCTGCCGGCGCAGCGCCTCCCACAGTCGAGCCCGCGCCGCGACATCGAGGCCGGTGGTGGGCTCATCCAGCAGCACTAGCTGGGGCCGACCCGCGAACGCGAGAGCCACCGAGACCTGCCGACGCTGCCCGCCCGACAACCGAGCGATGCGCCGGGGCAGCAGGTGCTCCAGGCCGAAGCGGGCGGCCAGTTCGTTCGGCTCGTACCGGTCCGCGAAGGCACGGCCCACGAAGTCGAGCGCCTCCCGCACGGAAAACAGCTCGGGCAGGGCGGTCTCCTGCGGGGTGCTGCCGAGCCGCTGCCGGGCACGCGGGTCGCGGGGGTCGGCACCGAGCACGCGGACAGTCCCCGCAGTGGGTGCGCGCAGGCCCTGCAACAGTGAGATCGCGGTGGTCTTGCCAGCACCGTTCGGCCCCAGCAGGCCGACGATCTCGCCGGGGCGGAACTCCAGCGAGACGTCGTCCAGGGCCATGACATCCCCGAACCGTTTGGTGACGTACATGAGAGAGGCGATGGATGCGGTCATGCGTTCTTCTCCAGACTGGTTGCGGCTTCGGCCGCGGCGACGATGTCGCGCAGGGCGGCGAGGTAGTCGGCGTAGGCGGCGACGCCTCGGGCGGTGACCGCGAGGTAGGTGACGGGGCTGCGGCCGGCGAAGCGCTTGTCCACCGAGACGTAGCCAGCCTGCTCCAGCTTGGTCAGGTGGGTGGAGAGGTTGCCGGCGGTCATCCCCAGCAGCTGCTGCAGCCGGGGGAACACCATCGCGGTCTCCGTCCCCAGCGCGACCAGGGTGGACATGATCCGCAGCCGGGCCGGGGCGTGGATGAGCGGGTCGAGTTCAGCGGGCACGGTGCCACCGGCTTCCGACCAGCAGGATGAGCCCGTAGAGGATGAACGCGCCTCCGCCGGCGAAGGCCATGACCAGATAGTTCGCTGGCGCCCCCAGGAACGGGGCGACCGCGCCACCGACGATCATGATCCAGCCGCCGAGCACGATCATGGCGACGCGGTTCCACATCGCCCCGCTCACCACGAACAGAGCCCCGATGATCAGGGAGTACGCGCCCGGATAGTAGACCGCGAGCACTGCGTCCGACGCCCCGGCTCGGGCCAGCGCGGCGCCCAGGAACCCCGGGAACAGACCACAGGCGAAGATCGTCCAGCCGAACACGGCCCCCTGAAAGTACATCCGGCCGCGCAGACCGTGGCTGGTGCGGGTGCCGGCGAATGTCGACCCGACGAACGCGGCCAGCATGAGCACGCTGAAGACGATCCAGCCGAACACCATCGGCACCACGGCGCCGCCCTGCGGCGTGGATAACCACACGAGCAGGAACCCGGCGAACCACGCCACGCCCCACATGAGCATGGTCGAGACCGTGCGCCGGCTGAACTGCTGGGAGACGACCCGCGTCTGCTGTTGGGCCAGGCGCAGCATGTCTGCCGGGGATGGGGCTGCGGGGTCTACTGCGTCACTCGGGGAGGTGGGTTCACGGTCATCGTTCATACTCAACTTTGTACTACAAAGTTATTTGCGTTTCAAGCTCTGGGGGGCGGGCACCGGACAGTCCGTGAATCTTCGGTGAACCACCAGACAGATACCGGAATGGCCTGACCGCTTCGGCGTTGCCCAGCGTGCCCGCGCGCTGGCGCACAGCGATCGGCCGGGGCGGAGCAGATCAGCTCACAGAGATCGGCTCAACCACGCGGAACGGAGTCCGCATCGACACCGGCGTCGGCGCGATCGATGTGCAGGAGCGTCACAACGCCACGGGCACAGGGCGCCGGGGACCGATCACCAGCTCCTCCCGCTCGATCCGCCGGCCGATCCGCCGGCCGGGAACGGGCCCTACCGCCGCAGCCCCCGCACCATGGTGGCCGCCGCGTAGGCGGCGCCGAACCCGTTGTCGATGTTCACCACGGTGACGCCGCTGGCGCAGCTGTTGAGCATGGTGAGCAGCGCCGCCACCCCGTGGAAGCTGGCGCCGTAGCCGACGCTGGTGGGCACGGCGATGACCGGCCGATCCACGAGGCCGCCGACGACGCTGGCGAGCGCCCCGTCCATCCCCGCGGCCACGATCACCACGTCGGCGGCGCGGATCGCGTCGAGCCGGGCGAACAGGCGCTGGATGCCGGCCACACCCACGTCGAAGACGCGCTCCACCTCCAGGCCGAGCGCGGCGCCGGTGACGGCCGCCTCCTCGGCGACCGGGATGTCGGTCGTGCCGGCGGTGACGACCGTCAGGCGGCCGACGGGCGCAGCTGGATGCGCCGCCCCGCCCACCACGAAGCAGCGGGCCGTCTCGTAGTAGGCCGTCCCGGGCTGGGCCTCCGCCACGGCCGCGGCGAGCTCTGGGGCGGCCCGAGTGCCGAGCACGGCGGCCCCGTCGCGCCGCAGCGCCGCCACGATGCCGAGCACCTGCGCGGCGGTCTTCCCCTCGCAGAAGATCACCTCGGGGAACCCGTTGCGCAGCTGCCGGTGGTGGTCGACCTTGGCATAGCCGAGGTCCTCGAAGGGCAGCGTCTTCAGCCGCTCCAGCGCTGCCTCGACACTCACCTCGCCGCCGCGCACCGCGGCGAGCAGGGCGGCCAGCCGTGCCTGGGGGTCGACGGCGTCGCCCGCGCCGGCCGGCCCCGGGACGGCCGAGGCGCCAGGACCCCAGGCGCCAGGACCCCAGGCAGCCTCTGCGTCCGCGGCGTCCGGAGTCGTCATCGCCGCCCAGCCGGGGTCGCCGCCGCCTTGGTGTCGTCGTCGAGCACGGCGTTCAGGCTGCCCGACCGGTAGCCGCCCAGTTCGAGCGCGGCGTATTTGAAGCCGATGCGCTTGAACGCGGCCGCGACCTTGTCCATGACCGCCTCGTCGAACAGCAGCCGCCGCTCTTCGGGGGCGACCTCGATGCGGGCGATGTCGCCGGCGTGGTAACGCACGCGCACCGTGCGCACGCCCAGCCGCTTCAGCACCCGCTCGCCGGCCGCGATCATGTCGAGCCGGCCGGTGGTGATCCGCTCGCCGTAGGCGACGCGGGACGCCAGGCAGCTGCTGGCCGGCTTGTTCCAGGTGTGCAGGTGGAACCGTCGCGACAGCGTCCGGATCTCGGCTTTGGTGAGCCCGGCGTCCTCCAGCGGGTTCACGACGCCCAGCTCGGCCAGCGCCTTCATGCCGGGCCGGTAGTCGCGCACGTCGTCGGCGTTGACCCCGGAGGCGAGCCAGTGGATGCCGCGCCGGACGGCCTCCTCGGCCATGCTGCTGAACTCGATGTTCTTGCAGATGTAGCAGCGGTCGGCACCGTTGGCGCTGAACGCCTCCGAGTCGAGCTGGTTCAGCGCCACGATGGCGTAGTTGATGCCGGAGGCGGCATAGAACGCCTTCACGTCGCGCAGGTCGTCCTCGGTGAGGGTCGGCGACTGCACGGTCATGGCCAGCGCGTCCTCGCCCAGGACGTCCTGCGCCACCTTCACCAGCAGCGTGCTGTCCACCCCGCCGGAGAAGGCGATCGCGAGCCTCCCGTAGCCGCGGATCTGGTCTTGCAGCCGGTGCAGCTTCGCCTCCAGCGCGTCGGGGTCGACGTGTCCGAGGTCGATGCTGACCGGCACCGCCGCGCGCGGAGCCTGTCCGCGCAGAATCTGTGTCATGGAGGCCTCTCTTTACTCGACGATGACCGACAGGCCATCGGGGATGACGGTGACCTTGGCATCCTCGCCCTCGCGCGCGTAAGCGCTCTGCAGGGCCTCGGGGAAGCTCTTCGCGAGCTCCATGTGCATGCTGGTGATGAGGTCGGGGTCGACCAGATCGGACACGACGATGACGTGGTGCTTGACCAGGATGCGGGCCAGGATCTGCGAGGTCCACTGGTCGGGCACGGTCTGGTCTCGCGGCGTGGCGAGGGCCTGGTCGAGGAACTGCTGCGGGTCGTCGACGTCGGCGAGGCTGTGGTAGAAGCCCTCGCCGCCGTGGCCGTCGGCGCAGCCGGCCACCATGATGATGGTGCCGCCCTCCTTGTTGGTGGCCTCGGCGGCCGTCATGCCCTTCACGGCCTGGTAGAGGTTCTGGTCGAGCGGGTAGCCGCCGTTGGTGGTGATGGCGATGTCGCAGGTCTGCTTCTTGACGCGCGACAGGTTCTCGAGGAACTCGCAGCCCGCCAGGTGGGCTTTCTCCGAATCGCCGGCGAAGGACGCGATGACGTGCTTGTTCGCATCCAGCACCACGTTCAGGATGAAGGCCAGGTGCGCGGTCTGGGCCGCGTACAGCATGTCCTCGTGGATGGGGTTGTGGTGCAGGTTGCCGGTGCGGGCCCGGTCGGAGTCGATGAACTCGCCGCAGTGGTTGGCCATGATCGTCTTGTAGGAGGCGACGCCGGGCAGCACCGACTTGCGGCCGCCGGAGAACCCGGCGAAGAAGTGCGACTCGATGAACCCCTCCGCGATCAGCAGGTCGGCCTCGGCGGCGATCCTGTTGATGATGCAGGGGCCGCCGGAGGGCAGCGTGCCGATCTGCACCATGGCGGAGTCGTCGCGGGAGTCGTGCATGACGATCTTCTCGTGCGCGACGATCTCCTCGCCGTACTTGTTGACCAGCTCGTCGTGGGTGGAGGCGCGGTGGAAGCCGGTCGCCACCAGGATGGTGATGTCGGCGTCCGGCTCGACCGAGCGGATGCGGCGCAGCAGGATGGGGGTCAGGATGCGCGACGGCACCGGACGGGTGTGGTCGGAGCTGATGAGCACGATCTTGTGCTTGCCCTTGACGAGGTCCTCCAGGCGCGGGGTGCCGATGGGGTTGTCGAGGGACGCCTCGACGATCTCCTCCTGCGTGGCGTCGGTGTGGTAGGTGGCCGCCTGGGATTCGAGCATCCCCAGGAGGTTGCGGTCGTCGATCTCGGCGGCGACGGTCTGGTGGTCATACGGCAGGCTGATGACAGCCATGGGCGTGTCCTTCTTTCGTGCGATTCATGCGTTGATGCTTCTCTGCGGATACGTGTGATCGGGGTCGGAATGGGAGCGTCGCCGGGCGACGAGGGCGACCACCCAGCTGCTCATGAGCAGCCCGGCGATCGCGAACCCCGTCCAGGTGGCGCCGCCGACCCGGTCGACCCAGGTCCAGAAGGTGCCGTGCCAGCCGAGCTGGTCGCCGAAGGTGCCCAGCAGCTCCATCCAGCTGACCCCGAAGGCGACGACCACCGAGACGGCGGTGACGACGACGTTGTACGAGAACTTGGTGCGCGGCCGGGCGACCGCCCAGCCGTAGGCGCTGGCCATGACGGCGCCCTCGGCGGTGTCGAACAGGCACATCCCGGCGGCGAACAGCAGCGGGAGGCAGGGCACCGCGTACCAGGGCAGGACGGCCCCTCCCGCTCCCCCGGCCAGCACCAGCAGGCCGATCTCGGTGGCGGTGTCGAACCCGAGCCCGAACAGCAGCCCGATCGGGTACATGCGGCCGGGACGATCGATGGCCCGCAGCGCCGGACCGAGCAGACGGGCCAGGAAGCCGCGCTCGCCCAGCAGGCGCTCGACGCTCGCGTCCCCGTCCTGGCCATGGGCAGGCAGGCGCACCAGGCGGACGAGGGTCACCAGGTTGATGACGCCGATGATCACCAGGAAGCCCCCGGAGATCAGCGGCCCCACCCAGCCGGTCACGACGTGCAGCGGCGAGGATGCGTCCTGAATCTGCCCGGCGAGGGCGCGGGCCCCCAGCGCCACGGCGAGGGCGAGGACCAGGACGACCGTGGAGTGTCCGAGCGAGAACCACAGCCCGACCGTCGAGGCCTTCTTGCCGTCCTGGACGAGCTTGCGAGTGGTGTTGTCGATCACGGCGATGTGATCGGCGTCGAACGCGTGGCGCATGCCGAGCACGTACGCGGTGAGCCCGATGCCGAGCGCCGCCGTGGAGTGGCCGGGGGCCAGCAAGGCCAGCAGCAGGAAGGCGATGCCGACGGCATGCAGGGCGGCCACGGCCGCCGTCATGCCGGCCCAGGAGCGTCGGACGTCGCGCGCGCGCAGCGGCGAGGGCGCCAGGCGTCCGCGGACGGATTGCTCAGGGGGTCGAATCGACGAATCCGGTGTCGTGCTCAATCTGCAGCATCTCTTCTCACGCTCGACACCACAGGATCGTAACATCGCCGTCTGACCGCCGGGTCCAGCGGTCACTCCGCGGCGGCGAACGCCGCGCGCGCCGCCGCGAGGACGTCTGCCAGCGGGACGCCGTGCTCGCGGGCCAGCCGGGCGCAGTCCTCGTACTCAGGAGCGGCCTTGCGCCCGCCGGGACGGGCGGCGCTCTTGACGCGGACTTCGCCGAAACGCGTGCGCACCGTGGTGAACTCGCGCTTCAACACGTAGCGGGGCATGGACGCGCAGCGCACCCCCAGTGTCGAGGTCTCGGTGAGCATCACCTCGGCCAACCGGCGCTCGTCGCCGGGGCGGGCGATGGCGGTGAGCACCACCGCCGGGCGGCCCTTCTTGCCGAAGACCGGCGTGAAGGACGCGTCCAGCGCGCCGGCGTCGAGCAGCCGCTGCCGGGCGTAGGAGAGCTGCTCACCCGTCTGATCGTCGATGTTGGCCTCCAGGACCGTCACGGTGTCGCGAGTGATGACGCCGGCATCCTCGACGGCGGCGCCCTGGGCACCGGCGCCGGCGCTGCCTGCCGCCGGAGCCGCAGCCGGAGCCTCGTCCATGGTGCCCAATATGCCGCGCAGAGCATTGAAGCCGCCCGTGTCGCGCTTGCCGGCGCCGTAGCCGATGCGCTCCACGTGCAGACCCCGCAACGGGCCGTACCCCTCGCAGATGGTGCGCAGGATGGCGATGCCGGTGGGAGTGACGAGCTCGGTGGGGATGTCGGTCTGCCGATACGGGATCGGGATCGGCCCGGAGGCGAGCATCTCGGCCACCGCCGGCGCCGGCACGGGCATCCGGCCGTGGGCCATCTCGATGAAGCCGGTGCCGTCGTGCACCGTCGAGGCCAGCACGCGCGGCCGGCCCAGCAGTTCGAGGCCGATGAAGGCCCCGGTGATGTCGACGATGCTGTCCACCGCCCCCACCTCGTGGAAGTGCACCTCCTCGATGGGCTTGCCGTGCACCTTCGCCTCGGCCCGGGCGACCTCCGTGAACACGGCGATCGCGTGCTGCTTCACCCAATCGGACAGGTCGCCGCCGGCGATGATCGCCGTGCAGTCGGCCAGGCTGCGGGCGTGCGCGTGGTCGTGATGGTGCGGATGGCCGTGGTCCTGATGGCCAGGATGGCCGTGATCGTCATGGGGGTCGTGATCGTCATGGTCATGGTGGCCGTGGATGGGCGCGGGCGCGTCGTCATGCGAGTGCACGTGGTCGTGATCGTGCGTGTGCCCATGGGGGGCGTCGGGCGCGGACGGGTCGTCCAGCACCACGTCCACATCCTGCACCTCGATGGCCGACACCACCCGGCGGGAGTAGCGCATCTCGTAGCCCGAGACGTGCAGCTTGGCCAGCTCGGCCGTGAGCCGATGCGGGTCGACGCCGAGGTCGATCAGGACGCCCAGCAGCATGTCGCCGCTGATCCCCGAGAAGCAGTCCAAGTACAGCGTGCGCACGTCATCCTCCAGGAGTTCCGGGCCGGCCGGCGCCGACTCATCCGCTGGCACCCTACCTCCCGCCCGGGCACCGCCCGGTCACCGCCGGGTCAGGCGGATCCTCCACTGGTCCGGCCCCGACTGCACGTCGTCGACGCCGACGTCGCCGAGCTGGCGGATCTGAGCGAGCAGCGGCAGCGGGTCGTGCGGGGCGATCCTCATCGGGGTTCCTCTCCGCCGCGGCGGAGGCCGCGGGTCGTGATCCGGGATTCGGGCTGAAGTTCAGGTTCGGTCTGGGCCTCGGGCTGCGGCGACGAAGCCGCCGCGAAGGTCAGGCGGCACGCGTTCGGCTCGGCGAAGGGCACGAGGCCGACCGCTCCCGAAATGCTCTGGTGCCGGGCGAGGCGCCGGGCCAGGCCCAGGTGGATGGCGCAGATCGTCCCCGGGTGGCGCCCGGCCGCGGCCGCGAAGGGGCAGGAGCGCAGGCGCGCGCCCCAGGGCGTGCGCTCCGGGGAGAATCCCAGGCGGGCGAGCTCGGGCAGCAGCCCCGCCCGGTCCTGCGCCCAGAGCTCGTCGGCCCAGCGGGCGCCGGCCGCCTCGGCCCGGCGGGCGCGCTCCGCCCCGGTGCCGATCCCGCGGCGCGCGGTGCCGTCCCCCGGATGGGCGTCGCCATCCGGCATCTCGCCGTCCAGCATCTCCGCGAGCGCCTCCACCATCGGCCGCCAGACGGCGGGATCGGCAGTGGAGTGGGCCCCAAGCTGCGCTGCGGCGAGCGGCCGGTAGCGCAGCGCGGGGCGGCCCCGGCGGCCCTCGGCGCTCCGTTCAAGGGCGACCAGCCCGGCCGCGGCCAGCCGATCGAGGTGGAAGCGCACCGTGGTGGGGTGCAGCCCGAGCACGCGGCCGAGCTCGGCGACGGTGGCGGGCGCATCCAGCGTCCGCAGCGCGGAGAGCACGCGGGCAGCCGCCGGCGAGAGCGGAGTCTCGGCTCCGCCGGAAACCTCGTCCATCCGGCGCATGAATAAAAAGTATCATCATCCTCTATAAAACGTTTCGACCCTGGCGGCGAGACGCGCTGCGAACGAAGGGCAGGCCACGCCGATGAGCACCGAGACCGAGCGCACCGGCCGCCGCCTGCCGTGGCGAGCGGCACCGCCCGTCCTCGCCGTCTGTATGCGCGGCGGCTACCTCCGGGCGCCCGCCGCCGCATCCTGGGCCACCGGCGGCGCCATGAGCGGCGCGGAGACGACAGCGCCATGGCCCACGACGTGACGAGCGGCGCGCAGCCGCGGCCCGCCGCCCTCCCGCTGCTGGTGCTGTACGGCACCGAGGGCGGCAACGCGGAGGACCTGGCCCTCGCCGCCGGACGAGCCGCGGCCGCGCGGGGCGTCGCCGCCCGCGTCCTGGGTCTCGACCGCTTCTCTCCGGAGCAGCTCGCCGCTGCCGCCGCGGCGCTGTTCTTCGTGTCCACCAGCGGGCTGGGCGAGATGCCGGAGAACGCCGAACGGTTCTGGATGGCACTGTCCGGGCAGGACGCCCCGCGCCTGCCCAGGCTGCGGTACGGGATGCTCGGGCTGGGCGACCGCAGCTACCTCCGCTTCTGCCAGGCGGCACGTGATCTCGATGCGCGCCTGACCGAGCTCGGGGCGCAGCCGGTGATCGGCCGTCAGGACTGCGACGACGACTTCGACGCCCCGGCGGCGCGGTGGACGGAACAGGCGCTGGACCGCCTGGCCGCGGCCGTGCCATCCCTCGCGGCAGGAGCAGGAGCACCGAACACCCCGGGCGCCGCTGCACAGCCGGCCCGCGAGGTGCCGGCGACCGTCACGGCCTCGCGGCGGCTCACCGACCCGTCCTCAGACCGGGAGGTGCGGCACTACACGCTCGCGCTGGAGACCGCCGCGGGATCGGGTGCGGCGGCGAGCGCGCCGCCCTCCTTCTCCCCTGGCGATTCGGTGGACATCGCCGTCCCGAACGATCCCGCCCTGGTCGCCCTGGTGTGCCGGCGTCTGGGGCTCGACCCGGAAGCGGTCGTGACGGACCGGGCTGCGGGAAGCGTGCCGGCAGGCACGGGCACAGCCGCCCCGCTCGCCGTCGTCCTCGCCCGCCGTGAGTTGCGCCGGCTCTCGGTGCCGCTGCTCGCGGAGGTCGCGCGCCGCGGCGCCGATCCCGAGCTGTCTCGGCTGCTCGCGAGCCCGGCGTCCGCGGCCCTGGCCCGATGGGCCGAGCCCCGCGACCTGGCGCAGGCCGCCGCCGAGCATCCTCGCGCCCGGTTCACCGCCGCCGAGCTGGTGTCGCTGCTGCCGCCGCTGCGCCCGCGCGCCTACTCGATCGCCTCGAGCCCCCTGGTCGATCCCGACCGCATCGACCTGGCCGTCCGCACGGTCGCCTACACCGCGGACGGCCGCCGGCAGTGGGGCGCCGTCAGCGGCGGGCTCGCGCACCGCACCCGGGTGGGGGACGTCGTGCCGGTGCGGATCCGCCCCAACCGCGCCTTCCGCCTGCCCGACGACCCCGACGCCGCGGTGGTCATGGTCGGCGCCGGCGTGGGAGTGGCGCCCTTCCGCGCGTTCCTGCAGCACCGCGCCGCCCGGGGCGACCGCGGCCGCAGCTGGCTGCTGTACGGCCTGCGGAGCCCGGACGAAGACGCGCTCTATCAGGACGACTTCGAGACCTGGACGCGCGGCGGCGTGCTCACGCACCTCGATCCGGCGCCCTCGCGCGGCCCCGGACCCCGCGAATACGTGCAGCACCGGCTGCGGGCCCGCGGATCGGAGGTGTTCGACTGGCTGTGCGCCGGCGCCATCCTCTACGTGTGCGGGGACGCCCGCGGCATGGCCCCCGCGGTGCGCCTCGCGATCCGGGCGATCGCCGCCGAGCGGCTGGGCGGCTACCCGGAAGCCGACCGCTTCCTGGACGCCCTGGACGAGACCGGCCACTACCGGCAGGACGTCTACTGACGTCCGGCGGCACCCGCCGCGCCCCGCAGCCCGATCGCGCAGAGACGAATGCCCGGCCGGCATCGACGGGAAACCCCGCGACGCCGACCGGGCACCCGGTCAACTCGTCGATGCCGGCGGAACCCCGCCGGACCCGTCAGAACGCCGCGTGGACGTCGACGGCGTCGACCACCTTGATGTTCAGGAACTCGTCGAACCCGAGGTCGATCAGCTCGTGTCCGTAGCCGGAGTGCTTCACCCCGGCGAACGGGATGTCGGCCTTCACCCAGGTGGGGTGGTTGATGTAGACCATGCCGGTGTCGAGGCGGGCGGCGACGCGGCGTCCGCGCTCCACGTCCTCGGTGAACACGGAGCCGCCCAGCCCGAAGGTCGAATCGTTGGCGAGGCGGATCGCGTCCTCCTCGTCCTTGGCCCGGTAGAGCTGGCCGACGGGGCCGAAGAACTCCTCGCGGGCCGGCTCGTTGTCCGGTGTGATGTTCGTGAGCAGCTGCGGCTGGAAGAACGCGCCCTGCTCGGGCAGCGGAGCGTCCAGCTGCAGGGTCTCGACCTCGGCCCCGGCGGCCACCGCGCGGTCGACCTGGTCCTTCAGGGTCTTCAGCGAGGCGGCGTCGTGCATCGGGGCGTAGGTGGTCGCCTCGTCCATCGGGTCGCCCGGGTGCAGCTTGGCGACCTCTTTCCGGTACAGGTCGAGGAACTCGTCGTACACCGAGTCGACCACGATGAACCGCTTCGACGAGCAGCACACCTGCCCGGCGTTCCAGTTGCGGCCGATGGCGGCCTGGTGGGCGGTGGCGGGCAGGTCGGCGTCTTCCAGCACGATGAACGCGTCGGCGCCGCCGAGCTCCATGGTGGACTTCTTCAGGTACTTGCCGGCCAGGCCGGCGATGACCGCGCCGGCCTCCTCGCTGCCGGTCAGCGCCACCCCGCGCACCCGCGGGTCGGAGATGATCTGCTCGGAGGCGTCGTGGCTGGCGAACAGGTTGGTGTAGACGCCCTTGGGCGCCCCGGCCTCGGACAGCAGGGCCTCGAACGCGAGGGCCGACTGCGGCACGTTGCTGGCGTGCTTGACCAGCAGCACGTTGCCGGCCGACAGCTGCGGCGCCGCCACGCGGGCCAGCTGGTAGTAGGGGAAGTTCCAGGGCTCCACGGCGAACAGCACGCCCTGGGGCTGCTTGAGCAGCACCGCCTCGCCCTCGCCCTCGGCGACGGGCAGCGGCCGCGGCTCGAGCAGCTCGGCGGCGTGGTCGACGTAGTACTGCAGGATGTCGGCCGAGAGGATGACCTCGCCCTCGGCTTCGGTGATGGTCTTGCCCATCTCGGTGGTGAGGATCTGCGCGTACTCGTGGGTACGGTCGCGGAGGGTCTGCGCCGCCTTGGCGAGCACCGCGGTGCGCTCCTCGACCGGGCGGGCGCTCCACTCCTGGAACGCCTCGTGGGCGGTGTCGATCGCGGTGGCGATCTCGTCCGGCGAGATCGTCGCGAATTCCTTCTCCACATTTCCGGTGTACGGATTGGTGGTCTTATAAGCCATGCTGATCTCCTTCGACGCATGCGAGGGCCGTCTTCGCGGCCCATCGTGGTTTAACACCAAACGCGGGTCTTCGTTCCCGGCTGGGTCAGGCTTGCATGCTACCCACCCGGCCCGGCCATCCGCAGGATCTCTCGGCGGGCTCCAAGCCCGTCCACACCCCCGTAGAATCTTGCCGACGCCTGATCTGCAGGCGGACGGCGCGAATTCGGGAGACATCGACATGAGCGATCACGATTCGGACGAGACGACAGTGCCCGCATCCTCGGGCCTGCATATTGAGCGCAATGGCCTGAATGAGGTCGCCCAGGAGCAGCACCACGGCACGCCCCGGCAGCTGTTCTGGCCCTGGTTCGCCGCCAACATCTCGGTGCTGGGAGTGAGCTACGGCGCCTTCGTCCTGAGCTTCGGCCTCTCGCTGTGGCAGGCGATCGTGGTGGGGCTGGTCGGCATCGCGGCGTCGTTCCTGCTGTGCGGGTGGGTGGCCCTGGGCGGCAAGCGCGGCCACGCCCCCACGATGACCCTCAGCCGGGCGGCGTTCGGGGTGCACGGCAACCGGCTGCCCTCGCTGATCTCGTGGCTGCTCACCGTCGGCTGGGAGACCGTGCTGGTCGCCCTCGCCGCCCTAGCCACCAGCACGGTGCTCTCCCGCCTCGGCTGGGTGCACGGCGTCGCCGCCCAGGTGACCGCGCTGGTGGTGGTCATCGTCCTGGTCGTCCTGGGCGGGCTGCTCGGCTTCGACTTCATCATGCGGCTGCAGCAGTGGATCACGATCATCACCGGCGTGCTGACCGTCGTCTACATGCTGCTCGTCGCCGGGCACATCGACTTCGGGGCGCTGTCCGCCATTCCGAACGGCTCCCTGCCCGCCGCCGTCGGCGCGCTGGTGTTCATGATGACCGGGTTCGGCCTGGGATGGGTGAACGCGGCCGCCGACTACTCGCGCTACCTGCCGCGCACCGCCTCGAACCGCGGCGTCGTGGGCTGGACGACGTTCGGCGCCGGCCTGGCGCCCGCCATCCTGTTCGTGTTCGGGCTGCTGCTGGCCGGGTCGTCGTCGAAGCTGTCGGAGGCGGCCGCCAACGACCCGATCGGAGCGCTAACCACCCTGCTGCCGGTGTGGTTCCTCATCCCGTTCGCGATCGTCGCGGTGCTGGGGCTGATCGGCGGCGCCGTGCTCGACATCTACTCGTCCGGGCTGTCGCTGCTGAGCGTCGGCGTGCCCGTGCCGCGGTTCGTGGCGGCGCTCATCGACGGGGTGATCATGACGCTCGGCGCCATCTACGTCGTGTTCGTCGCCCCCGACTTCCTGATGCCGTTCCAGGGATTCCTCATCACCCTGGGGGTGCCCATCGCCGCCTGGTGCGGCATCTTCCTGGCCGATCTGGTGCTACGGCGCCGCGACTACGCCGGGGCGGACCTCCTCACCGCCCGGGGACGCTACGGGGCCGTGAACTGGGCCGCGATCGCCGTGCTGGCGGCCGCCACGGCGATCGGCTGGGGACTGGTCACCAACACGTACGCGCACTGGCTCGACTGGCAGGGCTACCTGCTGGGCCCACTCGGCCTGGGCGGGCGCAAAGGCGACTGGGCGGGCGCGAATCTCGGTGTGCTCGCCTCCCTGCTGATCGGGTTCGCCGGCCAGCTGATCTTCTGCCGGCGGCGGGTCCGAGCGCAGGAGGCCCTCCCGATCCCGGCGGCGCCGACGGCCGGGGACGGACGATGACCGCCGCGGCGCTCCCCGACCTCACGGGCGCCTGGCTGCTGGTCATCGACATGCAGCGCATCTTCGCCGAGCCGGACTCGCCGTGGGCGACCCCCGATTTCGCCGCCGCGCAGCAGGGCGTCGACCGGCTGCTGCCCGCGTTCGCCGGCCGCACCGCGTTCACGCGCTTCGTGGCCCCGGCGCAGCCCACCGGCGCCTGGGCCGACTACTACCGCGACTGGCCGTTCGCACTCGACCCGGCCCATGCCGACCAGTACGCCCTGGTCGACGGGTATGCCCAGCACGGCGAACCGGTGATCGATCGCAGCGGCTTCGGCAAGTGGGATGCGGCCACCGCTGCCCGGCTCGGCCGCCCCGAGACGATCGTGCTGGCCGGGGTGTCGACCGACTGCTGCGTGCTGTCCACCGCCCTGGCGGCCGTGGACGACGGCATGCGCATCGTGGTCGCCGCCGACGCCTGCGCCGGCCTCAGCGCCGCCGACCATCAGCGGGCGCTGGATGCGATGGCCCTGTTCGCCCCGAACGTCACGATCGCCGATGCGGGGCGGGTGCTGGGAGCGGTGTGATCTTCACTGCATCCTTCGCCGGAGGACGAACAGGGTTGCGGGTTGACAGGGTTGCACCCTAGGATCTGAGCATGAGCGCCATCCAGCAGCCGTCCCGGCCCCGCCGCGCCCAACCGCGCGCCGAGCGTGCTCAGCTGCGCCGCCTGCTGGAAGCGGTGTCCGAGCAGATCGATGCCCTCGACGACGCCTCGATTACCGGGCGCGATGTGGACGACCTCGCCCAGCGGATGGTCGCGGTCATCCCCCGCCGCAGCCCATGGAACGACGTACTCGGCCCCTTCCACTCCACGCGCGGCGTCGCCGACCTGCTCGGCGTCTCCCGTCAGGCGGTCGCCAAGCGGGTGCGCACCGGCTCCCTGGTCCGAGTGGTCACGGAGACCGGCGAGTCATTGTTCCCCGCCTTCCAGCTCCGCTCCGGGCGACCGCTGCCCGGGCTGCTCCCCGTGGTGCGGGCGCTCCGGGCGGGTACCGACGACGAATACGCGATCGCCCAGTGGCTCGCCGCGCCCGACCCGAGCACCAGACGCTCCCCCGCCGACCTGCTGGCCGCTGGCCGCACCGACGAGGTGCTGCGCACGGCGACCCGCACCGCCGCCGCCTGGGCGGCGTGATGGCCGCGGCGCAACTGCCCCCGAACCCGGATCGCGACCTCTCCGGCTTTCCCAGTCGGCAGCTCACGCCCGACGACACCCTCTACCGGGCGGCGGCCCGGACCCGAAACCCCGGCTACTTCGCCGCCGACGACTCTGGTCGGTTCAATCTGCGCCCGCCCCGCGGGACGCTGTACAGCGCCACTGACCTCGACACCGCCGTGCGGGAGAAAGTACGGGAGGCGGCCGTCGCCGCCGGCATCATTTCGCGCCGGCTCGCGAACAGCTTTCGCGTGGTGGCGTTCGCCGCCCCAGCGGTGCGCGCCGCCGACCTCGCGGCCCGGACGGCGGCGCGTTTCGGCGTGATCCGCGAGCTGGCCGCGATGGACGACTACGACATCCCGCGCCGCTGGGCCACTGCGTTCGATGAGTCTGGCTTCGGCGGCGTGCACTACGGCTCCCGCTTCACCACCGGAGAGCCGAGCGCGTGGGGAATCTTCGGCGCCGCCGGCGAACATGACCTGACGGTGACCGCGCAGATCGAGGGCTCAGAGGCCTGCGAGCAGGTCGGCATCGCCGTCACGCCGCCGATCCCGTCCGCCGACAGCGTCGACCTCCTCGACTGAGCGCGCCGCCGGGCCACCGTCCTGGTCAGCTTCTCCGCCCGGACGGCAGCAGGAACCCTACCGCCGCCGAAGCCGCGGTGATCCCGGTCGCCCACCAGAACGCGGCCTGGAATCCGGCCGCCGGCGCCGCCGCCGAGGCCGCGGTGCTGAGCACGACCGCGATCAGCGCGGTGCCGAATGCGCCGCCCAGCTGCTGCACGATGCGGGTGATCGCGGACGCGTTCGGCATCTGCTCCCGGGACAGGTCGACGTAGGCGGCGGTCATGACCGGGATGAAGACCACGCCGAGGCCGAGACCCCGGATCAGCAGCACGACGCCCAGCAGCCACAGATTCGCGGTCGCCCCGGCGAGGGCGAACGGAACGGTCGCGGCGGCGATCACGAGGCATCCGCCCACGCAGACGACGCGGGATCCGAGTCCGTCGACGAGCCGCCCGACGAAGAACCGGGCGACGAGCGTCCCCACGCCCTGCGGGATCAGCAGCAGGGCCGCGTGCAGCGCGGAGTCTCCGCGCAGAGCCTGGAAGTACAGCGGCAGCAGGAAGTTCCCGGCGAAGATGGTCGCCCCCAGCCCGGTCAGCGCGATCGACGACACGGCGACGGAGCGCACCCGCAGCAACCGCACATCCACGAGCGCCCGCCCCCGCAGGTGCAGGGCCCACGCCACGAAGGCGATCAGCAGCACCGCCCCGGCGATCAGCGGCCCGAATACGTCGAATCGTCCGAAACCGCCGGCGGCGTGGCTGTTCGAGAGGCCGTAGAGCAGCCCCGCGAGCGCCGGAGCGAGCAGGATGGCCCCGACCGCGTCCAGCCGCGCCGTCGATGCCGTCCGCGGCCGGTCGTCCGGCAGGAACGCCACCGCTAGGATCCAGCCGACGATGCCGATGGGGACGTTGATGAGGAACAGCCAGCGCCAGGACAGCCAGTTCAGGACGATCCCACCCAGCACCGGGCCGAGGATCGGCCCGAGGGCGGCGGGCAGGCTGACGTTCGCCATGGTGCGGGTGCGCGACTCCGCCGGGACGTTCTGCATCGCCAGGGTCATCATGAGCGGCATCATGATGCCGCCCCCGATCCCCTGCACGACGCGGAACGCGATCAGCGACGCCGGGTTCCAGGCGCACGCGCACAGCGCCGACCCCAGTGTGAACAGCCCCAGGGCGAACAGCCACAGGCGCCGGCCGCCGAACCGGGCCTGGGCCCAGCTGACGAAGGGGATCGCGACCGCGAGGGCGAGCAGGTAGCCGGTGCTCACCCACTGGATCGTCGAGATCGGGGCGTGCAGGTCGACGACCAGGGTGCGCAGGCCGATGGCGACGATGGTCGTGTCGAGGATCGGCGTGATTCCGCCGGCGATCAGCGCCGTCAGCAGTTTCCACAGTGGCTGGGACGTCTGCCGCGTTCCCGGTGCTGAAACCATCATCCTCATGCCTCCATTTAGAGTTGGATTCATTTCTTATTGCCGCAGCGACTCTAGGTTTCGAAGACAAGAAATGCAAGCATCTCTTATTGCGTGGGCGCGTCGTATCATGGGTCCCATGGAGAGCCCAGCCACCGCAGACAGCGAGGACGACGGGGGCAGCGGGCCCGCCGCCCCCCGCAACCCCGCCGCCGCCTCCCGGCACCGGCGGCGAGGAGCCGAACTCGAGGCCGCCATCCTCGACGCCGCCTGGGACGAACTCATCTCCGTCGGCATCGCGAAAGTGACCATGGAGTCGGTCGCCGCCCGGGCGCAGACCGGTGTCGCCGTGCTCTACCGGCGCTGGCGCAACAAAGACGAGCTCATCGTCGCCGCGATCCGGCACTACGGCCGGCAGCATCCCCTGGTCCCATCCGATACCGGCTCGCTGCGCGGAGACATGCTCGCGCTGCTGGAGAGCTTCAATCAGAGCCGAGGCAACCTCGTGCCGGTGTTCGCCGCCTCCATCCCCGGACTGCTGTACGGCGACCGGGCCATCACGCCGCGCGAGCTGCGCGCCGACATCCTGGGCCGCCATCGGCACCGGGCCGACGAGGTACTCTACCAGCGCGCCGCCGCGCGCGGCGAGATCGACCCCGAGCGCATCCCCGCGAGCGTGCGGGCGCTGCCGTTCGACCTCATCCGCCACGACCTGCTGTTCACGCTGCAGCCGGTGTCGCACGCGCGCCTCCACGCCATCGTCGACGAGATCTTCTGGCCGCTCGTCGCCGCATACAACGCCGACTGACCGGCGGCGCCGGGGCAGCGCGGCGCCGGGGTCGTCAGGGTCGCCGGGGTCGTCACCTCTCCGGCACGAACACGATCCGCTCCCCGCCGGCGACGCGGCGCGACCAGGCGTCCTTGACCCCGGCGAGGGGCACCGGGACGGGCTGCAGGTCGTAGTCGCCCTCCGCCACCGCCGCGACGATGGCCGGGATCTCCGCGGCGATCTCCTCGCCTGGCACCGAGCCGATGCCGCTGCCGACGATCTGCAGCCGGGCGGCCCGCAGCGCTGCGGAAGGGATGGGGCTGTCCGCCCCGGCGACCGATCCGATCGAGACCCAGGTCAGCGGCCGGTCGCGGTCCCGCCGATGCCGGATGATGTCGGACATCCCCGCCGCGGCCGGCTCGCCCCAGACGTAGTCGAGCACCACGTCGACGTCGGCCGCCGCCGCCAGCTGGTCGAGCCGCAGCACGCGGTCCGCGCCCGCCGCCGCCAGCGCTGCCAGTCGCGTCTCGTCGCGGCCGGCGCCGATCACCTCGCCGGCCCCGAAGCGCTTCGCCGTGCGCAGCGCGGTGCGCCCGGCGGCCCCGGTCGCCCCGAGCACGAGGACGCTGCTGCCGGGCCGGAACTCGATCCGGCGCCGCAGCGCCACCCAGGCGGACAGCACCGGGTTGATGGCCGCCGCCGCCAGCAGCGGGTCCGTCCCGGCGGGCAGCGGAACGCTGCGCCGCTCGTCCACGGCGACCCGATCGGCGAAGCTGCCGGACGCCGCGCCCCGCAGCAGGGCGTACCGCAGGCGGCCGCCCTGGTCGCGCACCACCGCATCGACGCCGGGGACCAGGGGCAGGACGCCGGTGCTGGTGTAGTGCGAGCCGTCGGCCTGCGAGCGCACCCGCGGATGCAGGGCGGCGGCGACCACGTCCATGACCTGCTGCCCGGGGCCGGCGGTGGGCTCGGTGCACTCCCGGTACTGGGGCGGCCGGTCGAATTCGGTGACGATCGCAGCATGCATGGCAGCCTCCGTGGTTCGTGTTACGAATCATTCTGGTGCATCCAGTATGCTTTGGAATACGAACTGCTTCAAGACCCGTTTCCGGCCCCGGGCCAGCAGCGGAACCGACGAGGAGGACCGCATGCGCACCGAGACCCCCGCCCCGGACGAACGCACCGAACTCGTCGACGCCCTCGCCCGCACCGCGTTCGAGGTCACGGCCGTGCTGTCGGCGGTGGGCGCCGCCCACGGCCTCTCCCTCACGCAGATGCGCACCCTCGGCATCCTGCGCGACCGCACCCTGCGCGCCTCCGAGCTCGCGCGCTATCTCGGGCTGGAGCGCTCGACGCTCTCCGGGCTCATCGACCGCGCCTCCGCGCGCGGTCTGCTCCGCCGCCGACCTGACCCGGACGACCGTCGCGCCGTGCGGCTCGAGCTCTCCGATCAAGGTCGGGAGCTGGCAGAGCAGGGCCGCCGCGAAGTCGCTGCCCGGCTCGATGCGGCCACGCCCCGGCTCGGCGATGCCCAGCGCCGCCGCCTTGCCGTCCTCCTGGAGACATTTCTCGGACCGGTTCCCGCGACCGAAAAGATTCCCGAACGGGAATAGTTCGGCCCCGGCTCGGCGTTTATCCAGACGGGTCCGCCACGGGCGGGCACACCGCTATCCCAGAAAGAGGGCACTTGTGAGCAATCGGCTATCGTCCGCCATCCTCCGCACCGTCACCGGGGCGTTCATTCTGAACTCGGGCCTCGGCAAGACGAAGCTCGACCCGGACACCGCGGCCGGGCTGCAGCAGCTCGCGGCCACCGGCGTGCCCGCCGTCAAACAGCTCGAGCCCGTCACCTTCGGCAAGCTGCTCTCCGGCACCGAGATCGCCCTCGGCGCCGGCCTGCTCGCCCCCTTCGTGAACCGTCGCCTCATCGGCCTCGGGCTCGCCGGGTTCGCCTCCGCCATGCTGACCCTCTACTTCCGCAATCCCGACAACACCCAGGCCGACGGCATCCGCCCGACCCAGCAGGGCATCCCGCTGGCCAAGGACGCCTGGCTGGCCGCCATCGGCCTGGCCCTGCTGTTCAGCAGCCGCAGCGCGAAGAGGCAGCAGCCGCAGCACTGACACGGGGACGCCGGCGCAGCAGCGCCGGCCTGACGGCCTGACCGCCGCGCCTACCCCGCTGCGCCTACCCCCGCCGCGGGCGCTCCGGCCCGCTGGGCCGGCTGGTCCTGCACGAGTCGTCCCGCCCGCATGGTGACGATCCGCTGGGCGCGGGCGGCGACGGTCGAGTCGTGCGTCACGACGATCAGGGTGAACTGCAACCGCCGCCAGTAGCCCTCCAGCAGCGTCATGATCTCGTCGCGCATGACCTCGTCGAGGTTGCCGGTGGGCTCGTCGGCGAGGATGATGCTCGGCTGCTTCACGAGGGCCCGGGCGATCGCCACCCGCTGCTGCTGGCCGCCGGAGAGCTCGCCGGGCAGGTGATCCTCGCGCCCGTCGAGGCCGACCTCGGTCAGCGCCGCCTGGGCCCGAGACCGTCGCTCCGCCTTGGCGACGCCGAGCGGCACCAGCCCGGCCTCGACGTTCTCGCGGGCGGTGAGCGTGGGGATGAGATTGAACCCCTGGAACACGATGCCGATGCGTTCGGCGCGGATGCGCGTCAGCGCCGACTCGGACAGTGTGGTGAGATCCTGCCCATCGAGCACGATCGTGCCGCCGCTGGGCCGGTCGAGGCCGCCGAGCATCTGCAGCAGCGTCGACTTCCCGCCGCCGGTGGTGCCGCGGATGGCGAGGAACTGCCCGTCGGGCACCTCCAGGTCGATCTGCTGCAGGGCGTGGACGGTGCGTTTGCCGGTGTAGGTCTTGGAGACCTGCGTGAGCGTGTACATGCGGTTCCTTTCCGAATGTTCCGATACGGCGGGTCAGTCGATGCTGCGCAGCGCGGCGGCGGGACGCAGCCGGCTGACTTTGACGGACCCCGCCCCGGCGGCGACCAGACCGCCGAGCACGCTGGCCCCGATGCCCAGGCCGATGGCGCCGGCCGACGGCGAGAGCGTGAGCGTGGTCTTGGCGGCGGCGGTGCTGCGACTGCGCATCCCCGCGGGACGGCTGCCGGTGCCGCCCTGGGCGGCGCCCGCCTCCCCGTACCCGGATCCGGCGGCTCCCGGGGCGCTCCCGGCTCCGCCTCCTGGAGCCCCGGCCGCCCCGCCGGCCTGCTGCGAGGTGGAGAACGCGGGCGTCGTCGAGCTGTCGAGCGAGATCTTGGCGGCGTTGATGCCGACGATCGCGCCCGCCCCGATGATGAGGCCGACGAGGCCGCCGAGCACCGCCTGGATGAGCGTCTCGGCGGTGATGTTGCCCAGCACGCGGACGTTCGACCAGCCGATCGCCTTGAGCGTGCCGAGCTCTCGGGTGCGCCGCGAGATGCTCGACACGGTGAACAGGCTGGCCAGCAGGAAGGCCAGGGCGAGGATGCCGATGGTGAGCCAGCGTCCGAATCCGGTGATCCACCCGGCGGCGGAGGCGAGGCTGCCCGAGATGCTGCCGGCCAGGTCGGCCTGGGTCGACACGGTGGCGCCGCTGACCGTCTTCTTCAGCGCCGCGGCCACGGTGCTGACCTGATCGGCGTTGCCCGACTTGACGTAGATGGTGGTCACCTTGCCCGTGACATCGCTGCTGAGCGACTGGGCGAGGCTGAGGGGGATGTACACGTCGGAGGCGCTCTGCGAGCTGGCGCTGCTGAGGATGCCGACCACGGTCGCCTCGGTGCCGCTGCCGCCGAGCGAGACGGTGCTGCCGACCTTGAGGCTCTGGTCTTTGGCATACGAGGACGAGATCACGGCCGCCTTGGTGTCGCTCTTCTTGAGCAGCCGCCCGGTGGAGACGGTGAAGTCGGTGGTGGGACCGACGCCGGTCGCCGTCGGGTCGACGCCGAGGATGGTGGTCTCATTGAGGTCGAAGCTGCCGCCGCCGAAGCTGGGGCGGCCGCCCTCCCCCGATCGCCATCCCGAGCCGCTACCCGAATCGGATGAGCCCGAGTCGCCCGATGACGACTGCGCCTGCTGGAAGCTGCCGGAGAACTTCGTCTGCGTGAGCGCGAGGGTGGCGGTGGCCGCCGTGACCCCGGAGGTCGACTTCACCTTCGACACGGCGGTCTGGGCCAGTGTCGAGCTGCCCCGCGCCACGCTCACCCGCGTCGTGCTGAGATCGGTGGACCCGGACGAGCTGGTCTGCCCCGCGCCCGAGCCGAACTGGAACGGCCCGCCGCTCTGCCCGGTGGCGGACGCGGCCTTCGTGACGGTGATGTCCGTGCCCACCCCGTAGATGGACGACAGGACGTTGTGCTGGGCGGCGGTGATGCCGGCGGACGCGGCGGAGACGATCATCACGGCGGCCACGGCGAGCGCCATCCCGATGATGACGATGGCGCTCTGCCGTTTGCGGCGCGTGATGCCACGGCGGATGTACTCGAGCATTGCATTCCTCACTGTTGTGATCAGGCAATGCCGAGGCTATGGAGCCGATCTCTACGCGACCTCGACCAGACCTATCCCCCAGCTGTGATCGTGCGGAACGCCGCCGGGCGCGCCTGTCGGCTCGCGACGGCGTCCGCGAGGTCGAGGGCGACTACCGCCCGGACGGCGCCGACGCCCGACAGCGCAGCGATTCAGATTCCCATCCAGTTGAGGAAGATCTGGGTGACCAGCACCACGACCAGCACGTCGGCGACGGCCAGCACCCAGCCCCAGGAGAAGATCCAGCGTCCGGCCCGCACCGCGGCCCTCCCCCAGACCCCTTCCTTGAGCGTCCATCCCAGCGTGTACCAGAACATGGGGATGACCGCCATCCAGGTCACCTCGCACACCGGGCACAGCAGATGCCGGCCCCACACCGAGTACCACTGGAACCACAGGCACAGCAGCCAGGCGGCGGCGACGAACGCCGAGAACACCCGCCAGTACCAGCGCGGGAAACGGGCCCCGGCCAACGAGCCGATGCCCACCAGCACCGGCGCCGGGAACAGCGCCACGCCGATGATGCTGTTGGGGAAGCCGAGCAGATTGCCCGCCGGGGCGAAGAAGTTCGGCGAGCACGACAGCACCGAGTTGATGTCGCAGCTGACCAGGCTCTTGTGCCCCAGGGCGGACTGCACCACCTCGTTGATGAGCAGGAAGGCGGTGCCGAACCCGACCAGGCCGGTGATCAGCCACACCAGGGCCACACCGGGACGGGCCCCGATGCGGGGAGGGTCTTCCGGCTCCGTGACCGGGGTCGAGGCGGGCGAGGGCGGATCGGGGACATGGATTGCGCGCATGGCCTCCAGTCTGGCCCCGACGGTGCGAGCGGCGAAATCCTCTGACGATCTGCGACGGCGCTGGCCGCCTGGACGGTCCGAGACGGATGCGCCTCTCCTCCGGGCAGGAATGCAGCGCGACTCAGAACAGCGGGGCCGGGGCGGCGGCGTCCGCCGCGCCCCGCCGGCGCGCCGCCCGGCGGTGCAGCGGGGGCCGTTCCGGCGGCGGGCATCCCTCGGGCACCGCCAGGCCGGTCGAGCGATCGGGGGCGGTGCAGCCGCGGCCGTCCAGCCCGTAGGCGCGCAGCAGCGGCTTCACCACGCCGGCCAGATGGCGGCGGTACCCGGGGCTGGCGTAGGCGCCGTCGCCGTAGATGCCCGCATACGCGCGCACCAGCTGCGGGTGGTACTCGCCCAGCCAGCGCATGAACCAGTCGCGCACCCCGGGCCGCAGATGCAGCGCCGTGTAGAGCACGCGCCGAGCCCCGGCCGCCCGGATGAGCCGCAGCGCGTGCTCGATGTCGCGGCGTCCGTCCGTCAGCAGCGGCAGCACCGGCATGAGGAACACATCCACGGGCAGGCCCAGCCGGGCGGCGCGGCGCACCGTCTCCAGCCGGGCCCCGGCAGTGGGGGCGCCGGGCTCGAACTGCTCGCGCAGGCGCTCGTCGACGATCGGGATGGACATCGACACGCTCACGGGCAGCCGCTGCGACAGCCGAGCCAGCAGCGACAGGTCGCGGCGCAGCAGCGTCCCCTTGGTGAGCACCGAGAAGGGGACGCGGGCCGCGGCCAGCTCGCGGTAGATGCCGGGCAGCAGCCGGTAGCGTCCCTCGGCGCGCTGGTAGGGGTCGGTGTTCGAGCCGAGCATCACCAGCGGGATGTCGCGCGCCCGGGTCGCCAACTCGCGGTGCAGCACCTCCACGACGTTCGTCTTCACCACGATCTGGGTGTCGAAGTCGTGCCCGGTATCGAAGTCGAGGTAGCGGTGCGTGGCCCGCGCGAAGCAGTACCGGCAGGCGTGCGAGCAGCCGCGATACGGGTTGATCGTCCACGCGCCGGCGAAGTTGCGGCTCGCGTCGGGCACGCGGTTCAGGGCCGTGCGCGCCAGGGTCTCGTGGAACGTCAGCCCGTGGAACGACGGCGTCACCCGGAGGTCGCGCGGGTCGGCGAGCGCCGACAACCGCTCCAGGCCGGGCAGGGCGTTCCCGTCGACCGCGTCCAGCTCCCGTTCGTCCCAGCGCACGCCGTTATTAGAACATATGTTCGAATGGGAGCGCTAGGCCCTGGTCTCCCCGGTTCGAGCGGACGCTCGTGCACAGCGATCGGCCGGAGTCGGTCGGTTCAGGGGTGCAGACCGGCACTCCCGGGCGGGGCGTGCTCCAGGGTCGGGCCAGCCCAGCGCCGATCGGTGTGCAGGAGCGTCACGCGCCCTCGCTGACGGGCCCCACATGCGCCCGATCACGCCAGAACTGCTATTGTCTGACCCATGTCAGAGAATTTGCCGGCGACCGATGCCGTCATCCCGGTGCTGCGCCGCTTCAACCGCACCTACACCCAGCGCATCGGCGTGCTCGACGACTCGTATCTCGGCACCGGCCGGCCGCTCAACGTCTCGCGCGTCCTCTTCGAGATCGCGCCCGCGCAGCCCGTCACCGTGCAGCGCCTGCGGCAGCGGCTCGGGCTCGACTCGGGCTACCTCTCGCGCCTGCTGGCCCGCCTGGAGGCGGACGGTCTCATCCGGATCGAGCCGGACCCCGCCGACCGACGCCGGCGCATCGTCACCACCACCGCGGCCGGACGCCGGGCCGCCGCCGACCTCGAAGACCGCTCCGAGACGCGCGCCCGGCAGCTGGTCGCGACGCTCACCGAGCGGCAGCGCGTCCGCCTCGCCCGCGCCCTGGGCGAGGCGGAGCTGCTGGTGCGCGCCGCCACCGTCGAGTTCGAGGAGGTCCCCTCCGACGACCCGGCGGCGCGAGCCGCCCAACAGACCTACTTCGACGAACTGGCCGCCCGCTTCCCGCAGGGGTTCACCCCGACCGCGGGGCCGGCCATCGAGCTGCCCGTCCGCGAGATCGTCGCCGTGAGCGAGGGTGCCCCGGTGGCCTGCGGCGCGGTGCGCCGCCTCGATGCGCGCACCGCCGAGGTGAAGCATCTCTGGGCCCACCCCGGCTGGCGCGGCTCCGGGCTCGGCTCGCGGATGCTGCACCGCCTGGAGCAGCTGGCGGCCGAGGACGGGGCCGGCCGCATCGTCCTCGACACCAACGGGACCCTCACCGAGGCCATCGGCCTCTACCGCCACGCGGGCTACGTCGAGATCCCGCGCTACAACGACAACCCCTACGCGGAGCTGTTCTTCGAGAAGCGCCTCGACGTCGAGCCGGTCAATCCCGAGGCGAGCCCGAGCCCGGAAGCGGGCACGAGCCCGGACCGGTAGCGCCGTTCGGGCCGACCTCGTCGGCCGGGCCGGCCTTCCCGTCCGAGTGGGCCTCATCATCCCCGGGCCGGTACCGCAGCGACGCCAGCTCGGGGTGGCGCCGGAACACGGCCACCGCGTACGGGCACACCGGCAGCACCTGCTGGCCGGCGGCGCGGGCCCGGTCGAGCACCGCATCGACCAGGCGCCCGGCGACCCCCTGCCCCCGCAGCTCGTCGGCGACGTAGGTGCCATCGAGCGACAGCGCCCGACCGCCGGCAATCTCGTGGTAGGTGACCTCGGCCAGCTCGTTGCCGTCCTCGCCCCGCAGCACGTACCGACCGGGCTCGTCGGAGAACTCAGGCCCGGGAGACTGCGCCGCGCTCATTTGACGAACTTTCCGGGGTCGCCGGCGAACGCGGCGGCGCACCCCGCCGAGCAGAAGTAGTACGTGCGTCCCCGGTACTCATGGCTGGGAGCCTCCGGGGTGATGGTGACGCTCATGCCGCACACCGGGTCCGTCGCGGTGGCGGCAGCGGAGGCCGGGGCAGCAGCCGCAGCGGACTGCTGCGGGTCGCGGCGCCGCGAGAATGGGAGTTTCATATCGTGTTCCTCTCTGGGTGGATCGAGCGAATCCGGTGAATCAGACGGCCTCGGCGGGCTCGGCGCCGACGTCGGTGCAGAGCGGGCCGGACTGAAGCCGCGCAGCCGGTTGGCGTTGAGCACTACCGACAGCGACGAGAACGCCATGGCCGCCCCGGCGATCATGGGGCTCAGCAGGATGCCGAACACCGGGTACAACACCCCCGCGGCCAGGGGAATGCCGAGCACGTTGTAGCCGAACGCGAACCACAGGTTCTCGCGGATGTTGCGCATCGCCGCGCGAGACAGGTCGATGGCCGTCACCACACCGGGCAGGCGCCCAGACACCAGCGTCACGTCCGCCGACTCGATGGCGACGTCGGTCCCGGTGCCGATGGCGAACCCGACGTCGGCCTGGGCCAGGGCGGGGGCGTCGTTGATGCCGTCGCCGATCATCCCCACCGCGGTGCTCCCCCGCTGGCGCTCGCGCACCCGGGCCGCCTTGTCCTCGGGCAGCACCTCCGCCATGACCTGGTCGACGCCGACCTGCCGCGCGATCGCCGCCGCGGTGCGCCGGTTGTCGCCGGTGAGCATGACCACCTCGATGCCGCGCCGTCGCAGCCCGGCGATGGCCTCCGCGGAGTCGTCCTTGACCGTGTCGGCGACGGCGATCACCCCGGCGGGCGCCCCGTCGACGGCCACCAGCACCGGGGACTTCCCCTCGGCGGCCAGCCGGTCGCGATCGCCGAGCAACGCCTCTGCCGGGACGTCGTGCGCGGCAAGCAGGTACTGGTTGCCCACCAGCACCTGGTGGCCCGCCACCGTCGCGGTCACGCCCTGGCCGGTCACCGAGTCGAACCGGTCGGCATCCGGCCGGCCGGCCGGCCGCGCGGGATGTCCGGAATCGGCGTGGCCGGCATCGGGACGCGCGCGGCTCTCGGCATGCTGCCTCCGCGCCGCCCCATCCACGATGGCCGCCGCGAGGGGATGCTCCGAGGGCGCCTCCGCCGCCGCCGTGAGCGCCAGCAGCTCGTCGGCGTCCTGCGGCGCATCCTGGGCTGGGACCACATCGGTGAGCACCGGGGTGCCGTTGGTGATGGTGCCGGTCTTGTCGATGATCACGGTGCGGAGCCGGTGCGCGGTCTCGAGCGCCTCGGCCGACCGGATCAGGATGCCGTAGCGGGCGCCGCGCCCGGTCGCGGTCGTGATCGACAGCGGCGTCGCCAGCCCCAGCGCGCACGGGCAGGCGATGATGAGCACCGACACGGCGGCCACCAGCGCATGCACGCCGGCCGGGGCGGGGCCGAGCACGAACCAGGCGACGAACGTCCAGATGGCGATGCCGATCACCACCGGCACGAAGACCGCCGCGATGCGGTCGGCGAGCTTCTGGATGGGCGCCCGGGAGGTCTGGGCCTCGCGCACGAGCCGGACGATCTGGGCGAGCATCGTATCGGCCCCGATGCGCGTGGCCCGGTAGCGGAAGGCGCCGGTGCCGTTGATGGTCGCGCCGATGACGCCGTCCCCGGGGCGCTTCGCGACCGGCAGGGACTCGCCGGTCACCATCGACTCGTCCACCGACGAGCCCCCGTCCACGACCTCGCCGTCGACGGGCAGGCGCTCCCCGGGGCGGATCGTCACTCGGTCGCCCACCTGCACCTCCCCGACCGGGATCTCGATCACGGCACCGTCGCGCTCGACCCGGGCGGTCCGCGGCTGCAGGCCGATGAGGGCCCGGATGGCCGCCCCGGTGCCGGCCTTGGCGCGCGCCTCCAGCATCCGTCCCAGCAGGATGAGGGTGATGATGACCCCGACGGCCTCGTAGTAAGGCTCGCGGGCGCCCGCCGGCAGCAGCTGCGGGGCGAACGTGACCACGAGGCTGTAGGCGAAGGCGGCGGTCGTCCCGAGGGCGACCA
The DNA here is from genome assembly GCA_047722305.1 of Pseudoclavibacter sp. GTDB lineage: Bacteria > Actinomycetota > Actinomycetes > Actinomycetales > Microbacteriaceae > JAKVJE01. The sequence continues at coordinate 50,563 of JBDNYM010000005.1, forward strand.
GCGAGTTCATCTCGGGCGCCCGGTGCGCGAGGGCCAGCCAGCCGACCCGGTGCACCGGCCACCCGCAGTACAGCATGACCGGGAGGGTCAGGATCAGCTGCGTCCAGGGACTGATCAGGAGGTGGGGGATGCCGGGGATGCCCGCCATGTGACCCATCACGGCCGCGAACACCGGCAGCGTGAGCACGGCGCCGATGAGCGTGCGCCGCCGGAGGTCGCGGATCTCGGCCTGGCGCTCGGCGGTCTCGGCATCGGGGGCATCAGCATCGGGTGCATCGGCATGGTCAGCCACGGCGCCGCGGTCAGACGCAGCACCCGGGGCGGGCGCCGCCGCATCGGCAGGCGCCGTCAACTCGGCTGCGTGCGCCGGCGCTGGCGCGGAAGCGGCCGAGCGGCTCTCGGCCTGCGCATCCTGCACGGCCGGGGCTGCCGCATCTGCCTGTTCCGAACCCGGCACGACCTTGAGGGTGCCGTGCACCATGTTCATCCCGCACGCGAACCCGTATTCACCGGCTGCGGGCGCGGCGAGCTCGACGGCGGTGGTCTGGTAGGCGGGCAGGGCCCGATCGAGCTTGAAGTCGGGGAACACCACGTGCGAGGTGCACTCCCCCGACTCCTGGCGGTCGAAGAGCAGCCGCACCGGCGCGCCGGCCTCGACCTGCACGACGGCGGGGCTGTAGCCGCCCTTCACCGTGATGGGGACGACCTGGACACCGTCGGCGACGGTGCCGGTCGCGGCCCTCCGTGGCCCGAAGAACCACCAGCCGAGCAGTCCGCTCACGACCGCCGCCGCGAGCACGACCACGATGTCCAGTGCGCTCATCACGTCTCCTCCGTCCCGGGCGGCCTGGCCTCTCACCATACCCCCATGGGGTATAACCCATCGTACGGTCCATCGATGCCCGGGACAAGAACCATCTCATCCCCCCCGCAAAGCGCCTGGTACCCCTCTAGGGTATCCGGGATATACTGGGGGCATGATGTTCGGAGAATGCGGATTCGGCCTCTGGGGAGGCGGCGGCTGGCTCATGATGATTCTGTCCGGCCTCGGCGGCCTCGCGGCCTTGACCGGGGTCGCCATCGGCGCCTATGCCCTGGGGCGCCGCCCCCACCGGTGAGATCCCGGCCGTGGTGACGCCCGTCGCCCCCGAGAGCCTGCCGGCGCGGGCGACCGCGCTGGTGGTCGAGGACGAGGCTCCCCTCGCGCGGATGCTCGCCGGGTACCTGGAGCACGAGGGCTTTCGCACGGTCGTCACCGGTGACGGGGTTGCAGCCGTGGACCTCGCCCGACAGCACGCTCCCACGGTGGTGGTGCTCGATCTCGGGCTGCCCGGTCTCGACGGCGTCGAGGTCTGCCGCCGCATCCGCACATTCTCCGACTGCTACATCCTGATGCTCACCGCCCGCTCCGAAGAGCTCGACGAGGTCATCGGCCTCTCGGTCGGGGCGGACGATTACATCGCCAAGCCGTTCAGCCCCCGCACGCTCATGGCCCGCATCCGCACCCTGCTGCGCCGACCCCGGGGCGGCGCAGCAGGGGACGCCTGCGCCGAGCCGCCCCGGCCGGTAATACAGACGGGGCCGCTCCGCATCGACCCCGTCGCGCGGGAGGTCCGCCTCGACGAGCGCCCGATCCCCCTCACCCGCACCGAGTTCGACCTGCTGTACCATCTGGCCGCCCACCCCCGGCAGGTGTTCACCCGCGAGCAGCTGCTCGCCGCCGTGTGGACGTCGTCATGGCGCGGCGACGACCTGGTCGTCGACGCCCACATCGGGCACCTCCGGCACAAGCTCGGGGAGAGCGCGGCAACCGCCCGGATCATCCAGACCGTCCGCGGGGTCGGCTACCGGCTGGGGCCGGGATGAGACGGCCGCTCACCCTGGGGGCGAGATTCCTCCTGGCCGTGTCGGCCGTCGTACTCATCGTGGTGGCGGGCATCTTCCTCGTCGACTCGATCGTCGGACCGGCGATCTTCCACTCGCACCTGGCCGCCGCCCGCCTCCCCGACACTCCTGCCGTGCTGCACCATATCGAGGAGGGCTTTCAGTTCGCCAATACGATCGCGCTCGCCGTCGCGATCGTCGCCGCCATCGCCGTCGCCGCCATCGCCTCCTCCTCGGCGTCGTCCCGGATCGACGCCGCCGTGTCGTCGTTCGTCCGGGCTGCGACCCGGGTCTCCCGCGGCGACTACTCGGCGCGCATCCGCCCCCCGAGCCGTCTGGGAGCCGAGTTCGGGGCCCTCGGAGCCGCCTTCGACTCCATGGCCGCCCGGCTGGAGCACACCGAGGCCATCCGCCATCGCCAGTTTTCCGACCTCGCCCACGAGCTGCGCACCCCCATCGCGATCATCGAGGCCCAGGTCGAGGGCATGGAGGACGGCATCGCCGGCGTCGACGCCTCGCTGCCGGTGCTCGCCGCCCAGGCCAAGCGCCTCGGCCGCCTGGCCGACGACCTCGGTCTGCTCTCCCGCGTCGAGGAGGGGGCGTTGCGCTATGACTTCGCGGTGACCGATGTCGCCGCCGTGGTCGCCGACTGCGCCGACGCCTTGCGCCTGCGCTTCCAGGAGCGCGGCGTCCGCCTCGAGACCCGGTTGCAGCCGGCGTCCGCGCGCTGCGACCGCCACCGGCTCGGGCAAGTGGTGACGAATCTGCTCGCCAACGCCCTGCACGCGACGCCGGCGGGAGGGGCCGTCGCCGTCTCCGCCGCGACCATCGGCGACGTCGTCCGCATCGTGGTCCACGACACCGGGGCCGGCATCGCCGCCGACCAGCTGCCGCACCTGTTCGAGCGCTTCTACCGCGCCGAACGGGCCCGCGATCGCGACCGCGGGGGCTTCGGCATCGGACTGGCCATCGCCCGGGGGATCATCACCGACCAGGGCGGCACGATCACGGCCGCCAGCGCCGGGCGCGGACGGGGTGCACAGTTCACCGTCGAGCTCCCCCGCTCCGCCGGCTGACCGCTCGGACGGCGAGCGGATCTTCGACGGATCTTCGACTCCCCTCCGAAGCGGGGACGACCCGCCCGCCTAGCGTGAGTCGCGTCCACCCCGAGAGGAGACCCCGTGCCGAGCACCGTGCCCATCCGCATCACAATCGTCGAAATGTCCGGCTGTCCCCACTGCGACGCCGCCCGGGCGGTGATCGCCGCCGAGATCGCCGCCCGCCCCGACCTCCGCGTCGAGGTGACGCGCCTGGACGCCGCCGCCCCGGAGGGGGCGCGTCTGGTGGCCGAGCACCGCGCCCCCCAGGCCCCGCTCGTGCTCGTCGACGGGGAGTTCCTCAGCAGCGGCCGGCTGCGAGCGGCCGCGCTGCGACGCCGTCTCCCGGCCGCGTCCGTCGCCTGCTGATGGGGTCGCTGCTCACTACTGGCGGCATCGTCGCCGCCTTCTTCGCGGGGACGGTCGCCCTGTTCGCCCCCTGCTGCGTCGTCTTCCTGCTGCCCGGCTACCTCGCCGGCGCGGTGAAGAACAGCCGCTGGCGGCTGATCCCGCTCACCTTCGTCTTCGCCGCCGGGCTCGCCGTGGTCATGGTGCCTATCACCGCCGGCATCGGTGCGCTGTCGGCCGCGATCGCACGTGAACACGCCCTGCTGTTCGGCCTCGGCGCCCTGCTGATGCTCGTCCTGGCCTGGCTGTCGCTGACCGGTCGGATGTGGTCGCTGCCCGGATTCGTGCGGGCGCCCGACGCCCGGCGCGGGGACACGGTCGGCTTCTTCGCCCTGGGGGTGTTCTCCGGCGTCGCCTCGAGCTGCTGCGCCCCGGTGCTGGCCGGCGTCATGACGCTGTCCGCGCTGTCCGGATCCCCCATCGGGGCGGCGACCCTCGGGCTCGCCTACGTGTTCGGGATGGTGGCGCCGCTGTTCGTGCTGGCCCTGATCTGGGACTGGGCCCGGCTCGGCGAGCGACGGCTGACGCCGCACCCGATCGTGATCAGGTTCGGCCGACGGCGCCTCCGCACCAACCTGCTCAACGTGATCGTCGCCGCGGGGTTCGCGATCACCGGCGTCCTCATCGGCGTCGTCGCCGTGACCGGGGAGATGCCCGACGCCCAGCCGCTGGGAGCGGCGGGATCCTGGCTCGCCGGCGCCGGGGCGGGGCTGCAGCGATGGCTCACCCCCGTCCCCGAGGCGCTGCAGGGGGTCATCCTGCTGGCCCTCGCCGGCGGCCTGCTGGCCGCTACCCTCGTGCGTCCCCGCCGGCGCCCGGCATCGCGGCGCCCCGAACCGGCGGCACCGAGGACGGATGCCGAGCCCGGACGGGAGGGACAGGGACGATGAGAGATCAGCGCACTGGGCCGGGCCCGGACTCTCCGCTAGATCGCGCCCACCGGAAGGCCCGCGATCTGCAGGCCGCCGAGCGCCGCCGCCGCCGGCTGCGCGGCTGGGTCCGCGCCGCGGCGATCGCCGTCGCCGCCCTGGTCGTCGGGGCCGGCGTCGCCGCCCTGGCGGCGAATGAGCCCGGCTCGTTGTCCACTGTCGGCGCGACGGGCCGCCCCGCCTCGTCCGCCGCCGTCCACCTCGTCGGCAAGCCGGCTCCCGCCCTGTCGCTGCCCGACACCGCCGGCGCCACCGTCGATCTGCGCAGCTACCGCAACCGCAGCAACGTCATCCTCTACTTCAGTGAGGGGGCGGGCTGCGAGGCGTGCCTGACGCAGATGAAGGCCATCGAGAACAACCAACCGGCCTTCCGCCGCGCCGGGTTCACCGTGCTGCCTATCGTGATGGACCCGCGCAGCGACATCGCCGCCGCCGCGAAGTCGTACCAGGTGCGCACTCCCTTCCTGCTTGACGACGGTGCCTCGTCGCGCGCCTACGGCACCCTCGGCACGGGCATGCACGCCGACCTGCCCGGGCACTCGTTCGTGGTGATCGACAAGCATGGCATCGTCCGCTGGAGCCGCGACTACCCGTCGATGTGGCTCCCCCCGCAGACCCTCCTCTCCCGGGCGAAGACCGCCGTCGGGTAGGCCAGCGCGGGCGGACGGCGGCGGCGCTGGCCCGCCAATACCCCAGGCGGGTATATTAATCGCCAACGAGGGGAGGCCTGCATGAGCACCACCGGAAGCATCCAGAGCGCGAACGGCGACGACACCGGGATCCACGACGCCCACGACTCCGAGTACGGCTACATCCGGCATCGCGACCAGGTGCTGGCGCGGTTGAAACGCGTCGAGGGACAGGTGCGGGGCATCCAGCGGATGGTCGACGAGGGCGAGTACTGCATCGACATCCTCACGCAGATCTCCGCCGCCTCCAGCGCGCTGCGCTCCGTCGCGCTCAGCCTGCTCGACGACCATCTCGACCACTGCGTCGCCCACGCGGTGCACAGCGGCGACTCCGCGGAGGTGGAGGCGAAGCTGGCCGAGGCCTCCGGCGCCATCGCCCGGCTCGTGCGGTCCTGACCGGCCGCGTCACACGTCGTCGCACTCGCCGGCGGCCGGCGCCGAGCGGCTACGCTCTGCGCTGACCGCGCCCGCCCGTCGGCGCCGCCGAGAGGGAGAACCCCATGACATACATCACCCGACCGCGCTACGAGGACCTGGACGCGCCGGCCCGCGCGCGCTGGGATGCCGAGGATGCCGCCCACGGCATGACCCACATGAAGCAGACTCTGCTGCGCTCGCTGCCCGCTTTCGACGCGCTCATGACCTGGTACCCGCTGCAGGCCGCTCTGGTCCCATTCATCGGCGAGCGCGGCACCATCATCGTCAGCCACGCGATCTCCACCGCCAACGAGTGCCTGATCTGCTCGCTGTACTTCCGCCGGGCGCTCATCGCCCGCGGCGAGGACCCGGACGGCGCGCCGCTGAACCCCGAGGAGGAGGACCTGGCCGCGTTCGGCCGCGGCATCGCCCGCGACGGCCACGCCGACGCCGAGGTCACCGCGCGGCTGTGCGAACGCCTCGGCGAGGAGGGGCTGGTGCTGCTGGTCGCCTTCGCCGGCATCATGGTCGCCACCAACATCGTCAACGAGGCCCTCGGGGTCGACCCCGACGCCGGGGTGCTGCAGCTGTTCGAGGGCGAGGATGACGCCTTCGCCGGCTTCCCCGCCGCGCAGCGCTCCCAAGCCACCGAGCGATCTCAAGACGCCGAACACCCACACGAGACGGAGAACGCCGCATGACCGCCGCCAACCCCAGCACCTCTGAAACCACGGGCACCTCCGAGCGCACCGCCTCCGAGCGCACCGCCTCCGAAAAGACCGCCGGCGGCCCCCGGCCCCGCGAATTCGCCGGCAAGACCGTCTTCATCACCGGCGCCGCCAGCGGCCAGGGGCGGGCGGTGGCCCGGGCCTTCGTCGCCCAGGGCGCGCACGTCGTCGGCTTCGACCGCGATCGGCCGCTCCCCTACCCGGCCTATCTCGACCACGACGACGATCTCGACGCGCTCGCCGCCGAGCTCGGACCCGAGCGCTTCCTGCCCACCCGCGGGGACGTGCGCGACGGGGCCAGCCTCGAGCGTGCTGTCGCCGCCGGGGTGGAGCGGTTCGGGGGCCTCGACATCGTCTTCGCCAACGCCGGCATCTGCGCCTACGGCCTCTCGCACGAGCTGACCGACGCCGAGTGGGATGCCATGATCGGCATCAACCTGACCGGTGTGTGGCACACCACCAAGGCGGCCACCCCCGCACTCATCGCCCGCGGCGGCGGGGTCATCATTACCAACTCCTCCATCGGCGGCCTGCGCGGCATGCGCCGCCTGTCCCACTATGCGGCCGCGAAGTGGGGCGTGATCGGGCTCACCAAGTCGCTCGCCATCGAGCTGGCGCCGCACGGCATCCGCGCGGTCTCCATCCACCCCACCGGCGTCGACACCCAGATGAACGACGGACTGGCCGCCATGGAGGGCAAGACCCCGGAGGAGATCGCGGAGGCCTCGGCCGGCAATCTGCTGCCCGTGCCCTGGATCGAGACCACTGACGTCGCCGAGCTCGTCCTCTTCCTGGCCAGCGGCCGGGCCCGGTACATCACCGGTGCGCAGTACGTGCTCGACGCCGGGCTGCTCACCGCATGAGCGGCGGCCCCGGGTTCGCCGTCGACACCTGGCAGTGGGTGCGGCTGGGAGGGCGGCTCCAGTTCATCCGCGTGCTCGCCGCCCGGGAGGGGCTGCCGGTGCTGCTGGTACTGCACGGCGGGCCCGGATTCCCGAACGGTCGCGACTTCCTGCGCCGCCACGCCGCACTGGCACGGCACTTCACCATTCTGGCCTGGGACCAGCGCGGGGCCGGTCTGTCCGCGCTCACCGCCGGGTCCGCCCGCCTGACGCTGGACGGGCTGGTCGAGGATGCCGCCGAGTTGGTGTCCGCCGCACGACGGCGCGTCCCCGGGGCGCCGCTGTTCGTCCTCGGGCTCTCGTGGGGCTCGGAACTCGGCATCGCCCTCGTCCGCACCCACCCGGAGGGCATCGCCGCCTACGTCGGCTCCGGCCAGGCCGTGGCGGGCGTCGCCGGCGAACAGCTGAGCTACCGCGCGGCCGTCGCCGGGGCGGACGCCGCCGCACGGGATCGACGCCGCGACCCGCGCGCCCGTCGACGCGCGCGACGCGACCTCGCCATCCTGCGCCTGGTCGGCCCGCCCCGCGGATCGCGCTACCGGCCGCTGCTGCTCGGCCTGGCCGTCCAGCGGCGGCTGCTCGCCCGTTACACCGGCACGGCCGGGCCCAGGGATGCCGAGATGGGCGCGCGCACCGCGGATATCCCCGCACCGATCGCACCCGCTCCCGTCTCAGCTGCACCCGCCTCCGCCGAGCCTGCCTCATCCACGCCCGTCCCGCGCCCGGTGAGCCTGCTGGAGCGCGCCGCGACCCGCGTCGGTATCGTCCGCAGCCTGGCCCAGCTGTGGCCGACGGCGACCGGGTACGACTTCCGCACCGAGGCCGCCCGGCTCGCGGTGCCGGTGCACTTCTTGCAGGGGCGCCACGACCGCACCACCCCATCCGCGCTCGTCGCCGAGTACGCCGCGGTGCTGGGCGCGCCCGCCGTCGACCTGGTCTGGTTCGAGCATTCCGGGCACTCCCCCGCGCGGAACGAGCCGGAGCGGTTCGAGCGCGTCCTGATCGAGCAGCTGCTGAGAACGCCGCAGTCCGAACCACAACCGCGCGAGCCGCAACAGCCCGCGCCGCCGGAGGCCGGACGATGACCGCCGCCACCCCGCTCCCATCCTCACCCGCACCGTCTGCCGACTCCACATCCGCCGCCCCGATCGCGCCCCGCCGCGTGCTGGTCGCGTTCTGCTGCGGCGACCTGGCCCGCGCCTTCCTGTCCGGGCTCATCACCAGCTACCTCATGGTGGTGTTCATCCCGGCCTCGACCTCGACGCTGCCGGTGCTGCTGCCCGCGGCGGCGGCGACGTTCATGGTGGTGCGCGGCGTCGGCTCGCTGGTCGACGCCATCATCGACCCGTTCATCGCCCAGTGGTCGGATACGTCCCGGAACCCCCGTGGACGCCGCGTGCCGTACCTGCGCTGGTTCGCGCTGCCCTGGGCCGCATCCACGGCCCTGCTGGTGCTCACGCCGGCGCCGACGGCGAGCTGGGTCAACACCGTGTGGGTCGGCGTGCTGCTGCTCATCAACGTCGTGACCTCGTCGCTGTACCTGGTGCCGTACTCCGCGATGCAGGCGGAGCTCGTCACCGACACCCGCCGCCGGGTGTGGTTCTACACCGTGAACACGCTCTTCTTCGTGGTGGGCAGCGCCGTCGTGTTCACCGCCCCGGTGCTCAAAGGCGCCCTGGTCGACGCCGGCTATTCAGAGCTGACCGCCTGGCGCATCGCCTTCGGCTTCTTCTCGCTGCTCGGCGCGATATCCGCGGTGATCCCCGCCTTCGCCGTCGACGAGCGCCGCTGGGTGCGCTTCACGCCGTCCTACGTCCCCCTCTGGGAGTCATTCCGGGCCACGCTGCGCTACCCGAACTTCGTGGTGCTGCTGCTCGCCTACCTGGTGATGTGGGTCGCGTTCTCGCTGTTCAACGCCACGCTGCTCTACTACGTCACCATGCTCATCGGGGCCCCGGAGGCGTTCGCCACCGTGGTCTCGGGCCTCGCCATCGTGGTGGGGGTCGCCAGCTACTGGCCCATCAACGCGCTCGCCGCTCGGTACGGCAAAAAGCCCCTCATGGTCGGGGCGTGCGCCGCATATGTGACGATCTACACGGCGATCTTCCTGTCGGGATGGGTGATCACCGCCATCCCGCCCATCCCGTTCGCGGTGGCGATCGGACTGCTGATCGGCTTCCCCATCTCGGTGACCAACATCCTGCCCAGCGCCGCATTCGCCGACCTCACCCAGTACGACACCCTCGTCACCGGCATCGACCGCGCCGGCATGTTCTTCGCATCGCGGAACTTCATCACCTCGCTGGGACAGACCGTCGTGCTGTTCATCACCCCGCTGCTCGTGGCCATCGGCTCGACCAGCGGGCACGCCACGGTTACCGGGGTGCGGCTCACCGCCCTCGTCGCCGCGATCGCCATCGCCGTCTCCCTGCTGCTCTACGCACGGTACGACGACCGCGGCATCACGGCGGCGATCGATGCCCAGGCGACGGGATCCGCTGCCGGCTCCGCGACGGCTGATTCTGCGACTGCCGGGTCCGCGACGACGCCGAGGGATGCAGACGCCGGGTAGCCGCCAGCCGCTACAGTTGCCTCGGCGGCCCTTGCCCGGCATCCGCCGCCGCACCACTCAGGAGCACATCATGTCATCGTCGACCCGTCACGCATCCTCGGCATCAGCGCCGTCCCCAGCCTCAGCGCCGTCTGGGCGCCCGGCGCCGTCCGCGGCACCCGCCGCTCCTGCCCCCGGCAACATCGAGATCTGGAACGACCTCATCTCGCCCCGCGACCTGGTCGTCGCCCTGGTCGTCTCCGTGGCCGCGATCGCCGCCGCCTGCGCCGTGGCCACTCTGCTGGGCGAGCCGCTGCTGTTCTGGGGACTCGGCGGCGCCGCCGCCGGGTTCGTCGTCAACTGCCTGCTGATCCGTCCGAAGCGCGACGTCCGCGTCGTCGACGACGCCGAGGCGGGCATCGACGCCGACCCCGCCGCAGCTGATTCCACCGGGGGCGAGCGATGACGGCGCTGCTGCTCGGGCAGATCGTGCTCGCCGTGCTCGGCGCGGTCGCCCTCTACACGTTCATCGGCTTCGTGCCGGGCACCGACGAGACCAGCGTGCTGGCGCCGGTCACCCTCGCCCTGGTGCTCGCCGGGGCCGCCCCCATGGTGGTGCTGGCGTTCTTCATCTCGGCGATCGTCACCCTGAACCTCATGAATGCCATCCCCACCGCTCTGGTCGGCCTGCCCGGCGGGGTGATGTCGGCGCCCATGATGGAGCACTCGCTGGAGCTGCGCCGGCGGGGGCTGGCCGCGACCACCATCCGCAAGATGGCCGCCGGCAGCGTCATCGGCACCGTCGTGTCCATCCCGCTGAGCTTCGGCATCGCCGCCGCGATCGCCCCCCTGGCCGGGATGTTCAAGGCGCAGGCGCCCCTGCTGCTCACCATCGGCGCCGTGGTGCTCGCCCTGCTGGGGCGCAACCGGCTGCTGGCGCTGATCGCGATCATCCCGCTGTCGCTGCTGTTCCAGGCCCTGCCGCTGCTGTACAAGAGCATCGGGGTCATCCCGCAGGAGAAGACGGTCAGCATCTCGTTCTTCCTCGGCATCACCGTCGGCCCGATGCTGGTGGAGCTGCTCGGGCTGCTGAACGGCTCGAAGCGGGCGGCCCTGCCGCGCCGGGGTCGCACCCAGGTGGCGCTGGCGCGCTCCGGGTTCGCCCCCCAATCGCTGCTGCCGACCCGCCTGGTCACCCGCTCAGAGGGATGGTGGAGCGCCGGGATGGCCGCCGCGTCCACGCCCCTGTTCTTCCTCAGCCCGGTCGGGCTCACCTTCCTGCTCGGCGAGGCCGCCGCCGGCAGCCGCGCCCACCCGGTGGCGCGTTCCGAGCGCGCCGTCACCGTCATGAGCGCGCTGACGCACTCGACGTACCTCGCCGGGGTCATCATCCCGCTGGTCGCGCTCGGCATCCCCCTGTCGGGCGTCTCGGTGGGGCCCGCCGGACCCCTGTTCGTGGCCCCGCCGGTCTACAGGATCGGGCACAACCTCCACGATCTGCTGACCATGCCGCAGTTCATCGGCGTGATCACGGCCGGGGCCCTGATCGCGCTGGTGCTGACCTATCTGATCGCGGTGCGGTGGTCGTCGCAGATCACGAAGTTCGTCATGGCGAAGGTGCCGCACGAGGCCGTGCTGGCCCTGTTCATCGCCTTCATCCTCTTGCTGGCATATATCGACGCCGGCGTGCTGAACATCTTCGGGGTGCTGCTGATCGGCCTGATCTGCGGCACGCTCAACCGCCTCGGCGTCAACTACGGGGTGCAGTTCATGACCCTGTACGCCTCGGCCTGGATCGTGCCGCAGCTCGGGCATCTGCTCGCGATCGGGTGAAGGGACGGACGGTTCCGAGCGCCGCGAATCGAACGGAGCGCTGCACTGAGAATTACGTACGCTTATCCAAGTATCCATGAGTGCAGTGTCTCCAGGAATACGGCTCTCGTGCTGCCAGTGCCCCCACTCGACGCTGCTGCCGCTCCAGGCAGATAGCCATATTCACATGCATATTGCAGGCAATACGGCTATATTGCAGCCATGACGGTGAACATCACGATCCGCAACGTCCCCGGAAAGACGAGGGATGCACTGGCGGCGCGCGCAGCGCGTTCGGGGCGCTCCCTGCAGGAGTACCTCTCGCTCCAGTTGGAAGAGCTGGCCGAGCGGCCTGACCCCGCCGAGGCACTGACCGCCATCCGAGAGCGAGCGCAGCATTATCCACGAGGAGAAGCGGACTCGATCCTCAGAGATCTCGCCGAGGATCGGCGTTGACCTCGCGTATCGTCCCAGATGCGTCGGCGATCGTGGCGTTGCTGATCGCCCCAGGCGAAGAAGGCGAGGCCGCGGCAACGGGTCTCGCCGGGCGCCAGTTGCACGCCCCCAGTCACCTCCCGGTCGAGGTGGCGAACGTGCTGCGCCGCCGTGCCAATGGCGGACTGCTGAGCCGCACCGAGGCCGACCTGGCCTTCTCCGATCTCTGGCGGCTGACGATCACGCTGTGGCCGTTCGAGACGGTGGCCGAACGGGCCTGGAACCTTGGCGCGACCGTGAGCTCGTACGACGCCGCCTACGTCGCGCTCGCCGAGCGGCTTCGCTGCCCGCTGGCCACCCTGGACCGGCGTCTGGCAGCCGCCCCCGGCCCAAAGTGCGAGTTTGCCGTGCTCTGAATCGAGGACCACGGCTGGACGCGCGGAATGCTCGCATTCGGATGCTTCTCCGCTTCTTACTTACATGTATTCAATTATCCGTTAGTACACTGTCTCCATGGATACGGCTCCAGCACTCCCAGTGCCCCCGCTCAGCACTGAGACACAAATCTGGCACCCGCGCGGCACCGGCACATTCTCTCGGCGCGAGCTGCAGCGGCAGACGGGAACATACGAGTCAGCAGTCGTCGCCACGATCGCCGACTGGCAGCCGCAGCTGCCGCCCGCGGTCGCAGCGGATGTTGAGGAGGCTACCGCCGCACTCGCCGCGTTCGACCAGTACGCGGCCGGCCGGCTGGGCGGCACCGACCGCGTCCTCGGCCCGATGAGCGCGATCCTGCTGCGCACCGAGAGCGCCTCCAGTTCGCAAATCGAGCAGATCACCACCGGAGCTCGTCAACTGGCGCTCGCCGAGATCGATGCCGATGCGCGCCCCAACGCACAGACCGTGGTGGGTAACGTCCGGGCCATGCAGGCGGCCCTGCGCCTCGCGGATCGGCTCGATGAGACGGCCGTCCTCGACATGCACCGCGAGCTGCTGAGCTGCCAGCCGGCTATGGAACGCTACGCTGGCGCCTACCGCCACGAACTCGTCTGGATCGGCCCGGGTGACGCCGGGCCGCTCACCGCCGACTACGTCGCTCCCCAGCCGGAGACCATCCCCGCCGCGATGCGAGATCTGCTCGCTTTCATCGGGAGGCAAGACCTGCCCGTCCTGCTGCAAACTGCCGTGGCCCACGCCCAATTCGAGACCATTCACCCGTTCGCCGACGGCAACGGGCGAACGGGACGCGCCCTGGTGCAGGCGATCCTGCGCGGCAAGCGAGTGCTGACCGCCACCACCGCCCCGGTCTCCGCCGGCCTACTGCGAAACACCGAGCGCTATTTCTCCGCTCTCGGCACATACCGGGCCGGCGATGCGGCACCACTCGTCGCGTGCTTCTGCGATGCGGCCCGATTCGCCGCGACCAGCGGACGGGAACTCATCGCCCAGCTCACAACGCAGCTGGACGAATACCGTCACCGTCTGGCCGGGACCCGCCGCGACGCCGCCGCCTGGGAGCTGCTCCCCCACCTCATCGCCCAGCCGGTCGTCAATCTGCGGCACTTGCACGCCGAATTCGGATGGACCGAGCCACGCGCACTCCGCGCACTGGCCCTCCTCGACGACGCCGGCATCCTCACCGAGCAGACCGGGGCACGCCGCAACCGAGTATGGAGCGCGGACGACATCCTAGGCATCCTCGACACCTACGCCGCCGGGCTGCACCGCACGTGACACGCTTCACCATGGACGAGCACACCACGGCGAAGTTGGGCCGGCAAGATCGGATGCGCCTCTGCTCACGTCAGTCTGACTCAGCGCCAGACTCAGAAATCACAGACAAGATCTCCGGGGCATACCAACGCAATCTCCCTCCCTGTCCTCTTGCACCCAGCGCTTGCAACCACCCCTGCCGCTGGGCACGCTGAATCAGCGCGCGGGCCCCTTGATTCGTCATGTTGAGTTCGTGTTCAATCCGGTGCACGGTGATGACCGGGTTATGGAAGAGCACTTCGACCAGGCTCGGGAGTCGTGAACGGCTCTTCATCGCTTCAGTCAAGTATTTCTCCCGGATACGAACCAATTTGCCGGCTCGTTCCACCGCATCGATCGCCTGAACTCGCACTGCCTCCATGAAGAAGACGAGCCATTCATCCAACGCCGCGCGTTCTCGAACTGCTTGTAGCCGCTCGTAGTATTCGGTCCGGTGCGTCTCGAAATAGTGCGAGAGATATAGCAATGGGACCTCAAGCCTGCCTCGATCTTTCAGCAACACACTGATCAGCAACCGGCCGATGCGCCCGTTGCCATCGAGGAAAGGATGGATGGTCTCGAACTGAGAGTGCATCAGAGCCGCTTGCACCAGCGGCGGGAGGGCACGTCCATCATCATTCACAAAACGTTCCCAGTCTCCCAGGAGCGCACTGAGGTGGTGAGGCAATGGCGGTACGAACACTGCCGTATTCGGAGTGGCACCCGCCGGCCCTACCCAAACCGGAGACGTACGCAGTTCCCCTGGCCGTTTCTCTTCGCCTCTCACTCCGGTCAGGAGTGTGCGATGAATCCGCAGGATGAGACGCTGCGTGATGGGGAATTCCTCGACCAGACGGAAAGCTTCATCTGAGGCGGCCAGATACCTCAGCACCTCGGTGGTGTCATCAGTGCCTGTCGACGCGTCGATCTCGGCGGTGAACACCTCCGACAGGGACGCTTGCGTCCCCTCGATCCTGGAGCTGGCCAACGCCTCACGTCGCAGATAGGGGCCAATCAGAAGTTCAGGATCTTGAACGAGAGCCCCCAGCCCTTTGAGTTGCCCCACCGCGGCATCCGCTTCTGAAATGGCAGCGACGACCGATGCCTCGAGTGTCAGGGCCCGCGGGATTGGACGCGGCAGGTAATACGTGCAGTTGGAAGTTCCCCAGAACTTCCAACTGAAAGAGAAGCATGGAACGACACTTCCAACTGAAGCGCCTGCAAGTTGGAAGTTCTGCGGAACTTCCAACGAGCGTTGCACCCAGCACACGCTGCTCTGCAACGGCGAGCACGCCGCAGCTGAGCTGCGCCGCCCTACCCCCGTTGCGCCAGCTGCGCGAGGTCGGCGCCGCGCAGCTCGGCGAGTTCGCGGGTGCGGCCGGTGACGAGCACGGGACGGCGGCGCAGCGTCGTCAGATCCGCGCAGCCGAGCAGCGCGAGCAGGGTGCGCACCTGGTCAGCCCAGCTGCGCAGCTCGGCGACGAGCGCCTGCTCGCCGTCGGCCAGCAGGGTGTGCAGGAAGTGCCCGGACACCCCGACTGCGTGCGCGCCGAGAGCGAGCGCCCGCACCACATCCAGCGGCGTGCGCACCCCGCCCGAGGCGACCACTTCCACCGGCACCGGCGTGCCGGTGTGCAGGGCCTCGATGAGGCAGAACGCCGTGGACTGCCCCCAGCCGGCCAGGTAGCCGTACTCGGACCGGGCGCGGCGGTGGTTCTCGATATCGATGAAGTTGGTGCCGCCGGCGCCGCTCACGTCCACCGCGGCCGCGCCGATGCGGGACAGCGCGAGAATGCTGCGCCGGGCCATTCCGAAGCCGACCTCCTTGACGAGCACCGGCACCGGCACGGCCGCGACGATCGCGGCGATGCGATCGGTCCAGCCGGAGAACGTCCGATCCCCCTCGGGCATGACAAGCTCCTGCGCCGGGTTCACATGCACCTGGAGGGCGTCGGCGGACAGCATCTCGACGGCGCGGCACGCCTGCTCCGGGGTCGCCGTCGGACCCACATTGGCGAACACGAACGCGTCGGGCGCCTCTGCGCGCACCACCCGGAAGCCGTCCTCGCGCGCCGGGTCGGCCAGCGCCACCGATTGGGAGCCGACCGCGATGGCCACCCCAGCCACCGCCGCGGACCGCGCCAGGGCGGCGTTGATGCGCCGAGTCCGGTCGGTGCCGCCGGTCATCGCATTGATATAGAACGGCTGCGGCCAGGCGGAGCCCAGCACGGACGCGCTCGCGTCCACGGCGTCCACATCGATGGCCGCCAGGGCATCGTGCAAAAAGGCCACATCGTCGAACCCGTTGGGCCGCCGCTCGTCGCGCAGCGACTCGGCCAGCCGGACGTGCTCATCCTTGCGCTGCGCGCTCATCGCCGGACGCTCATCCCAGCACCGCGAGCCGCGGCTGCACCGACAGGTCCAGTGGTCGGATCCCGGCCTCTCGCCAGGCTCGCACGATGGCCCGCGTGTCGGTGCCGGCACCGCAGAGCACGATGCCGCAGTCGCCGCCGCCGGCGCCGGAGCTCTTGGCCGCCGCCCCGGCCCGCTCGGCGATCTCGACCAGGCGGCGCAGCTGCGGGGTCTCGATGACCGCCCCGGTGTGCTCGCTCAGGGCATTGAGCAGCGCCCGGTTGCGTCGAATCTCGCGCAGGATGGCCGCCGTGTCGCCGGCCGAGAACGCCTCCGCCAGGGTGGCGACGCACGCCGTGCTGGCGGTGAGGAAGTCGCTGTAGTGCGCGCTGCGCCCGCTCTTGCGCGCCTGCACGTCGCCGACCAGCCGTGACGTCGACGCCGGCGTGCCCGTCCAGCCCACCAGCAGCCGCAGCCCGGCGGGCGGGGTGAGCGGCCGGACGGACAGCCCCGGCCAGTCCTGCCGGATCAGGTCCGCGACCGGCACGTCGAAGCGCTGCGAGCGCAGCCAGGCGCGGTCGAACGAGGTGTAGGCGATCCAGCCGCCGAACATGCTGGCCGCGATGTCGCCGCCGGAGCCGGAGCGCTGCACGTCGTCGGCGGCGATCAGCGCCAGCTTGAACAGCTCCATCTCGCTGAGCCGCAGCCCGTAGAACCCGGCCAGCGCGCGCACGGTGGCGACGGTCACCGCGGCGGACGACCCGAGCCCGAACTTGCGGCCCGAGGCGTCGTCCAGCTCGCTGGCGATGTCGAGGTCGAACAGGGTCAGCGGCGCCCCCAGGCTGCGTCCGGCGTCCTCGACCGCCCGGATGGCGGACAGCACGAAGCTGTAGGGAGTCTCCTCGTACTCGATGACCAGGTCGCCGTCGAGGCGGTGCCACACGAGGGGCAGGTTCGCGAACTGGTCGGAGCGGATGTGCCCGGCGCCGTGCGCCGCCTGCACCCGCACCGTGATGAAGCGGTCGACGGCGACGAGGACGGCCGGACGCCCCGGCTCGACCACCGCGTACTCTCCGGCGATGTAGAGCTTGCCGGGCGCGCGCACCTCGATCATCGGTCTCCCCCTGTCGCGACGAGTGCGGCCCCTGGGCCAGGACGATTGACCGAGACCGGCACTCCGGACAGTCTCTCCCGCAGCCAGCCGGCCACCTCGACGGCGCGCGGGCCCGGTACGACGACCTTCACGTTCGGGCCGGCATCGATGGTGGCCCAGGCGGGCAGCCCTGCCGCGCGCGCCGCCCGCACGGCGTGCAGTGCCGTCACCGTCCCCGGAGCCCAGTACAGGATGCCGGGGCGGGCGGCGATCATGGTCGCGTGCATCCCGAGCGCGTTGGCCTCGAAAACGGCGCCCGCCGCCTCCAGATCGCCCGACTGCAGGGCCACCAGCGACTGCCGCAGGTCATCGGCGCTCTGCCGCACCCACGCGTCGTAGAGGGGCGAGGTCTCGACGGTGCGCCGCATCGCGTCGCGGCTGGAGATCGCCTTGGGTCCCGCATCCACCTCGATGACGAGGATGGCCAGGTCGAGCGGCGAGTCGACGGGCTCGGCGTACGAGGTCTGATCGTCGTGCCCGGCATGCCAGACCGCCAGGCCGCCGAACACGGAGCGGCTGGCCGAGCCGGAGCCGCGGCGCGCGAGCCGCGACAGGTCCCGCGGGGAGAGGTCGAGGCCGGCTGCCGCGGACGCGGCCAGGGCCAACGCCGCGAATCCGGAGGCCGAGCTGGCCAGCCCGGCCGCTGTCGGCCCGCCGTTGCAGGTGACGACCTCGGCGGGCTCATCGATGCCGGCCGCCGTCCGGACGAGGTCGAGGAACCGCGAGACGCGCCGCAGCGGCTCGGCGGTGCGGGCCCGACCGTCGAGGGTCAGGGTGTCGTGATCCTGTCCGCCGAAGCGCACCGTGGTCGTCGTCTCCAGGCCGTCGAGGGTCAGCGAGAGGCTGGACGCGCGCGGGACGATGAACTCGTCATCCGCTTTCCCCCAGTACTTGATCAGGGCGATGTTCGCATGCGCGACCGCCGTGGCACGACCTGTCAAGCAACGACCTCGCTGGCGACCGGCGAGTGCACCCAGGTGCGGGCGGCGCCCGCCCGGCGCAGGGCGACTCGGATCAGCTCGGCTGCCTCGGCGGTGCCCGCCAGGGCGATCATGCAGCCGCCCAGCCCGCCGCCGGTCAGCTTGGCGCCCAGCGCCCCGGCGTCACGGGCGGCCCGGACCAGCGCGTTCAGCCGCCGATTGCTGACCCCGAGATCGGTGAGCAAGTTCTGCGCCGCGTTCATGCGATCGCCGATCGCCGCCGCGTCCCCGACCCGCAGGTCGTGCAGCGCGCCCCGGGCGAGGTCGCCCAGGGACACCAGAATCTGACCGATGCGCTCGTGGTCGCGCTCGTAGCGCGACCGCACGCCGCCAACCGCCTCCCGGGTGCTGCCGTGGATGCCGGAGTCGGCGACCACGATATGGGCGGTCAGATGCGTCGGGACCAAATTCATACGCCCGGAGTGAAAGTGGATGAGCCCCCGGGCTGCCGTCGCCGCCGCGTCGATGCCGGACGGATGGCCGTGGGCGACCTGCTCGGCGACCTGGGTCAGTTCGAACAGCTGCTGCCCGCGGGCGGGGATGTCATAGGCGTTCAGCACGGCGCGGATGACCGCCCCGGCCGAGGCCGCGGACGACCCCAGTCCGCGCTCGGGCGGAAAGTCGCTGACGGTCTCGATCGCGAAAGCCGCGTCCGGGTGCCCCGCGTAGTCGAGTGCCGTCTCAATGGCGCGGCGGATGCTGCCGAAACCGGGCCCCGCCCCGTCCAGCGGTCCGTCGTAGCCGAGCCCGCGCAGTCTGGACGGCCCCTGCGCCAGTGGCACCGCCCGCGCCCGCATCCGCAGGCTGTGCAGGGGCAGGACGAGGGCCGGATGCCCGTAGACGGCAGCGTGCTCACCGAAGAGGATGATCTTCGCCCAGGTCACGCCTGCACCCTCATGCGGGGTCGAATGCACGGTCGGTCGCCTTTCCCGGTGGCCGGCGGCGCACCGTCGCAGCCTCACAATGAGACTGCGTGATCCACCGTAAAGCATAGGAGGCGATCTCTGGGAGCGCACTCCGACTTGAACGCTGCCGATTCCGGGACGATCGACCGGGACCCCGGCGGCGCCGGCGACTAGAATGGCCCGGATATGAGTCCCTGGATCACTCCCCCGGCCGGGGCGCCGCGGCCGCGCGCCGGATCGGTCGCCGAGGCGTTCGCCGTCCTCACCGGGCACCGGGTGACGGTGCTGACCGGGGCCGGGGTCTCGACCGACTCCGGCCTGCCCGACTACCGCAGCCCGGGCGCCCCGGCGCGCCACCCGGTCACCTTCGAGCAGTTCATCGGCGACCCGCGCTACCGGCGCTACTACTGGGCGCGCAACTACGTGGGCTGGCGTCATTCGATCACGCGCGTGCCGAATGCGTCGCACCGCGCGGTGGCCGCCCTGGAGCGCGCGGGCGTCTCGCCGGGCGTCGTGACCCAGAACGTGGATCTGCTGCACGAGCAGGCCGGATCTCGGCACGTCGTCGACCTGCACGGCCGGTGGGACACCGTGGTGTGCCGTCGGTGCGGAGCCCGGCACACTCGCGCCGAGCTCGATCAGCGGCTCGCGGAGCTCAACCCCGACTTCGAGCAGCAGGTGGGCGCGGTCGGCAATGTCGAGATCGCCCCGGACGCCGACGCGGTGATCGAGCGCACCGAGACCTTCCGGGTACGGGCCTGCTGGGCGCCCAGTCCCGACGGGACGACCGAGCACGGCAACGGTTTCGCGGCGCCCGGCGAGTGCGGCGGCATGCTCAAGCCCGACATCGTGTTCTTCGGCGAGACGGTGCCCGCCTGGCGGCATCGGGCCGCGGCCGAGCTCATCGACGAGGGGGACGCTCTGCTGGTGGTGGGCTCGTCCCTGGCCGTCCACTCGGCGCTGCGGCTGGTGCGCCGGTCGGTGGCCGACGGCAAGCCGCTGGTGATCGTCACCCGCGGCGGCACCCGCGCCGATGACCTGGCCCAGGTCACCATCGAGGCCGGGGCGGCGGAGACGCTCAGCGGGCTCGTGCTGCGGCTGGTGGCCACGGACCGAGCCCGCTGAGTCGTCGGCGCTCCGTCTCCTGTGCGCCTCTCCCCGGCGCCGGAACCGGCGCGACCCGTTCAGCCCCGGTCGGCACCCAGCGCCTGGTGGGTGATCTCGGCCAGTGTCTGCGCGGAGGCCGCGAGCTTCTCCTGCTCGTCGTCGTTGAGGGGCAGCTCGAGCACCGCTTCGACGCCGGCGGCGCCGATCACGGCCGGCGTGCCGATGTAGAGGTCATGCAGTCCGTACTGGCCGTCCACCGGGGCGCCGGTGGGCAGCACGGAATGCTGGTCCTTGAGGACGGCCCGGGTGAACCGCACCAGCGCGGTGGCCACCCCGTAGTAGGTGGCGCCCTTGCCGTTGATGATGCCGTAGGCCTTGTGCCGGGTCTCATCCTCGATGGTGGCCAGGTCGGCGTCGGTCAGCCTGTGGGCATGCGCGTAGGGCACGAGGGGCACGCCGTTGATGGTCGCCGCCGAGTAGGCGGCGAACTCGGTGTCGCCGTGCTCGCCCAGGATGGTGGCGTCGATGCTGCGCGGGTCGAGGCCGAGCCGCTGCCCCAGGGCGACCCGCAGCCGGGACGAGTCCAGCGAGGTGCCCGAGCCGATGACGCGCTCGCGCGGGAATCCCGAATACACCTGGGTGGCGTAGGTGAGGATGTCGACCGGGTTGGCCGACACCAGGAAGATGCCCTGGAAGCCGCTGGCCACCACGGGCTCCACGATGCTGCGGATGATCTTCAGGTTGCGGTCCACCAGCTGCAGGCGGGTCTCGCCGCCGGGCTTCTGCGGCACGCCCGCGGTGATGACCACGAGGTCGGCGTCCGCCGCGTCGGCGTAGGTGCCGGGACGCACATCCACTGGCGCGGTGAAGGCCTGCGCATCCTCCAGGTCGGCGGCGTCGGCCTTGATGCGATCCTCCAGGATGTCGACGATGACCAGTTCGTCGACCAGCTGCTGGTGGATGAGCGCGAAGGCGTAGCTGGAGCCGACGGCGCCGTCTCCGACGAGCACGACCTTGCGATGGGTGGAGTGATGCGCTTCGACCGTGGATGCAGATGCCATGATGTCCTTCTCCTCGTTGAGTTGGTTAAGGCCAGATGGTAGCCCCCGTTGCTCCTGGCCAGGATCGAAAACACGGGAACATTAAGCTGATCGACATGCGCATCCTGCTGCTGGGCGGGCAGAGCCCGCGCCACCGCGACTGGGCCCGCCGGTTCGCGGCCGCTTTGCAGGCACGCGGCCATCGGACGGATGTCCTGGAGTACGCGAACTGGCTGGCGGGCACTCCCGTCACCGACTTCGCCGGCGAGCTCGACCGCGCGGTGGCGCGACAGCCGTCCGGACCGTACCTCATCGCGGCCAAGTCGATCGGCACCCTGCTGACCCTCACCGGCGTGGCCCGAGGACGGCTGCACCCGGCCGGGGCGCTGCTGCTGGGCTTTCCTCTGCGGGGCATCCCCGACATCGCCGGCGTCGACCCCGCCGAGATCGCCCGGGGCTGGCGGCGGCTGCCCCCGACCGTGCTGGTGCAGAACCAGCTGGACCCGTGGGGCGCGGCGAGCGCCGTGCGGGATGCGGTCGCGGACCTGCCCTCAGTCGAGCTGCGCGTGCGGCCGGGCGACCGCACGCATGATTACGTCGACTTCCCCGCCCTGGGCGGCCTCGTCGACGCGCTCGCCGGCGGCGGCCTGGCAACGTCCTGAGGTCGCTCTCGGACCCCAGTCCGCAGCCGCGCCGGAGCGCGTCCTAGGATGTGGACGTGTCCGCTCCCGCCCCAGCCCCCCGCCCGCACCCCCACGCCGGTCTCGTATAACCAACTGGACCAGCCGCCGCTATTCAGTGTGTTTGTATGGGTGG
>JBDNYM010000006.1:0-64630 GCA_047722305.1 Pseudoclavibacter sp.
CATTCCAGGAAGGTGGTTATCCAAGGAAAGCGGGTGGTAGGAGTGGTGGTGGGAGGGTAAGTAAAGCGGGTATCCAAGGAAAGCGGGTATGGTCGGTTATCGGGGTCTGGGAGTGGTGGTGGTTGGGGTGGTGGTGAGGGCTCGGAAGGGGGGGGTGAGATGTCGGTGGGGGGGGGGTTGTGGGTGGGGTGAGCGGGGCGCGGGGGGGGGGTGGGGTGATGCGGTCGGTCACCCCCGCGCCGGCGGCTTCGCGGACCTCGACGCGGATGGGGCGGGTGCGGTCGTTGCTGGCCTGGTCGATGATCTGCGGGAACGACTCGCGCCGCCACGGCGGCGCCCACTGAGGCGGCGTCAAGGGTGCGCCGTCGAGGGTGGCAGTCAGAATGCCGTCCTCGTGCACTGTGAGAACGACGGTCGGAATGTTGACGGGCGGCTGGTCGGGTTCGCTTCGCTTCATGCCCGGCAGGTGCGCCCACCGAATCGTGTCTCTAGACCCGCATCTAGCTGAGCCGGTTCTCGGCCCTTCTGGCCCGCTGGGCCCGTGGAAGTCTCAACGACAACCCAGATCGAGATTCGTGACGAAAGTTCACGAATCCCGAAGGTTTCAGCGTATTCTCGAAGCATGATCGCGATTACTGAAGACGCGAGACGATGAAGCTCGCCGCGGTTCGGAGCATCGGGACTGCCCGCGGGTGGCAGACCGAGGCCGACGCCGCGGATTTCGAGCAAGAAATCATCGACCAGTTCGCGCTCGCGATGGCCGCTGCCGGGCTCAGCGATGGATACATCTCGCAGTGCCGTTCGGCGGTGTTCGAGTTCCGCCACCACTTCGGGTTACCGCTCTGGCAGGCGAAGCCAGCCGATGCGGATGCCTACCTCGCGGGTCTGCGCCGGGCGGGACTCGCCGCCTCGACGCGGGCGAATCGGGCTGGTGCAATCGCGCAGTTCTACGACTTCACGATCGCCCGCTTCCAGGCCGACATCAATGCGCTGACAGACTTCGTGATCGAACAGCCCGTCGACGAGTTCAACCGGCAGTCAGGGTCGTCGCTGGGTAAGATCCGGGTTCCGCCATCTGACGTAGAAGTCGAAAAGCTGTTCACCTCCTGGGGTGCCTCGTTGGAGAGCGAGCGTCGCTACTTGCCGGCGGCCCGGAACTACTTCGCCGCGTCACTGTGGCGCCGTGTCGGGATCCGCATCACCGAGAGCACGATGCTCGACTTGCGTGACTGGCGCCCGGACCTCGGTTCGCTGGGAAAGTTGCACGTCCGCTTCGGGAAAGGATCGCGGGGGCGCGGTTCCAAGCAGCGCCTCGTGCCAGCGATCAACGGGACTGATCGCCTGATCGATTGGTGGCTGGGTGACGTGCGGCATCGATTCGGCGATGACTGGGAGAACCCGGATGCCCCGATGATTCCGTCCGAGCGGTTCGATTCCGAACTCGCGCGGTGCTGCCGCGCGAGCGACGATGTCCTGCGCCGCGGCCTTCGGCAGGCAACAATCCGTTTCCTTCCAGCTTGGGACGGCCGGATGACCCCGCACGTGCTCCGTCACTACTGCGCGTCGTCGCTGTATCTCGCGGGCATGGATCTGAAGGCGTTGCAGGAACTTCTCGGGCACCAGTGGCTCTCGACCACAACGCAATATATCCACGTCTCGGATGGGCACGTCGAGGAGTCATGGATGAACGCGAACCGGAGACTTGAAGACCGATTTGAGGAGATGGGCTGACGCGATGAAATGGAACCTCCGAGTGCAGGCCGCTGAACGCGGGATCTGGAAGTCCGCCGAGCTGCGACGGATGCTCGCGGACGCGGGACTCGAGATCAGTCTGGGGAAGATGTCGGCCCTCTGGACCGGTACCCCGACCACGATCCGGTTGGACGATCTCGATGTCTTCTGCCACGTTCTCGGCTGCCAACCCACCGACCTCCTCGTGCCCGAACCTGACAAAGTCGCTGCGCGGAAACAGCAGCCCACCGATAAGGGCGCGGTGAACGACGCACCGGGCGTGGTGAAGCCTCGTTTCGGGCCGAACGACCGGCCAGCGCCACCGGTATGAGTCCCGCCCGCGGCCGGGGCGGGCCGCTCAGCCCGCCCTTGGCCTGCACCGCGTGCGGGGTCAATCCGGCCGCGTGGCTCACGCCCCGAGTCGACTACTGCTACGACTGCCTCCCTGGCGGCCCATTCACGCCACCGCCCTGCCGGAAGTGCGGGTCAGCGAGCTACTACAGCCAGGGGCTCTGCGCGCACTGCCATCCCGGCAGCCCGGGTTTCGTCGGCTCCTGCCGAGACTGCCTCGCCTACGGCGTCTATCGGCAGCACAACTGGCGTTGCTGGAAGTGCCGATGGTGGTTCCAGCACTACCCCCAAGGTGAATGCTCATCCTGTCACCGCACGGTCACGATCGGCGAGCAGGACTACTGCCGGCTCTGCCTGGAGACCGCCCGCTACCACCAACAGCCCGGCGAACCACTCGATCTCGGCGCTGCACAGAAGTGGGGACAGCAGTTGTTCTTCGCATCGATGAACGACCCTCGCCGGCCTGCCGCGCTCCGCACGCGGCCAGCGATGGGCGTGGCGGAGGCGCTACTCCTCATCAACGCGCCGCCACCGCCCGAGAGCACCCAGCAGGTCCTCTTCCACGTCGACCCTGACCCCGAGCTGCTGCGGCAGCGAGCGAACGAGCTTGCCCGCCGCGACATCACCTCCCGAACCGAGCACTTCCTCACCGCCCGCGCCAGCGAGTACGCCTGGAGCAAACGGCAAACGAATCAGGTTCGGCGCACCCTCAAGGTCCTGCAACTCGTGTTCCCCGAAGCCAACCTCCAGTTCCGAGCGTCCGACATCCTCGCGCTACGCAGCTACAACGACCACAACGTCCGCTCCACGATCGAAATCCTCGAAGACGCCGGCCTCCTCATCGATGACCGCGTACCCACCTTCGACCGGCTCTTCGCGCGCAAGACGGTGGATATCCCCGACCCGATGCGCACCCAACTCGAACTCTGGCGCACCACCATGGTGAACGGGTCACCGACGCCACCGCGCAGGCAACCCCGCGAAGCATCAACAGTCAAGGCCCAGATGTACGGCATCCTCCCGGCCGTGACGACTTGGGTCGAGAACGGGCACACGAGCTTCGCCGAGATCAGCACCGATGACATTCTCGCCGTGCTGCCCGACGAGCCATCGCCACGGCACCTCATGCTGCTCGGCCTACGCACCCTGTTCAGCATCCTGCACGGGCAGAAGCAGATCTTCCACGACCCCACGAAGCGAATCCCGCTGCGACCGGCGAAGCGCAACGCACCGCTCCCGATGCACCCGAACGCGATCCGCGACGCCCTCACGAGTCCCGACCCGGCAGTCGCGTTCGCCGTCTCCCTCGTCGCGTTCCATGCGCTCACGACCCGGCAAGTCCAGCATCTGCTCCTGACCGACGTCGCCGACGGGCGCCTCACCATGCCCGACGGCCGCATCATCCCGCTCGCGAAACCCGTGCTCGTGCGCCTGACGGCGTGGCTCGACCACCGCACCCGAAGATGGCCCGAGACGCAGAATCCGTATCTGCTGGTCACCCAGCAGACCGGACCCAGGCTCACCCCGCCCGGCCGCAACTTCCCCTGGAAGAAGGCCGGAATCTCCGCCCAGGCGCTCCGTACCGACCGCATCCTCTATGAGGTTGAGCAGACCGGCGGAGACGTCCGTCGGGTCTGCGACCTATTCGGCATCACCATCGACACCGCCCTCCACTACGCCCGCACCGTCACAGACCCGGCCAACACCAAGGTCGACAGCGTGTAGCCGCCGCTGAAGGTGAACCTTCGGCAAACACCGGCCCAGGTGCAGCCCATCGACTTGCCGACTGCTTTGATAGGCGTCAATATAGATGCATGTCTATTCAAGAGGTCGAGTTGGTCATCGTCGGGTCTGGTCCCGCGGGGTACACCGCGGCGGTCTATGCCGCCCGTGCGGGTCTCGCTCCGGTCGTGATCGCGGGCTCGGTGACCGCGGGCGGTGCGCTGATGACGACGACCGAGGTGGAGAACTTCCCGGGCTTCGTCGACGGCGTGCAGGGGCCAGAGCTGATGGAGTCGATGCGGGCACAGGCGGAGCGGTTCGGCGCCGAGATCGTCACCGACGACGCGACCCGACTTGATCTGGACGGCGACGTGAAGATCATCGAGACCGGCGCCGGGGTGACGTACCGGGCGCGGGCGGTGATCCTGACGATGGGTTCCGCGTACCGCAAGCTCGGCCTTCCCGAGGAGGAGCGTCTGTCCGGGCACGGAGTGTCCTGGTGCGCGACCTGCGACGGCTTCTTCTTCCGCGAGCAGGAGATCGTCGTGGTCGGCGGCGGGGACTCCGCGATGGAGGAGGCCCTGTTCCTCACCCGGTTCGCATCGAAAGTGACCGTGGTGCACCGCCGGGACGAGTTCCGGGCGTCGAGGATCATGGCACAGCGCGTGCTGGACGATCCGAAGATCGAGGTCGCCTGGAACAGCGAGGTCGCCGCGATCCTCGGCGACGAGCAGGTCACCGGGCTCACGTTGCGCGACACGATCACCGGGGCTGAGCGAACGCTCGACGCGACGGGGGTGTTCGTCGCGATCGGGCACGACCCGCGCTCCGAGCTCGTGACCGGGCAGGCCGACACCGATGCGGACGGGTACGTGCGGGTCGCGCACCCGTCGACGCGGACAAACCTGGCTGGGGTGTTCGCAGCCGGGGACCTCGTCGACCACACATACCGGCAGGCGATCACCGCCGCAGGCACCGGTTGCGCGGCCGCGCAGGACGCCCAGCACTACCTGTCGAACCTCGCACCCGCCGCCGTTTCCGCACTGGTTCTGGAGGTCTCCGCATGAGCACCGTCACCCCTGTCACCGATGCCACCTTCCAGGCGGAGGTGCTCGAGTCCGAGCTACCCGTCGTGGTCGACATCTGGGCGACCTGGTGCGGCCCGTGCAGGGCGATCGCCCCGATCCTGGACCAGCTCGCCAGCGAGTACGCGGGCCGGGTAAAGTTCGTGAAGGTCGACGCCGACCAGAACCCCGAGACTGTGACCGCGGCCGGCGTGACCTCGATCCCGACCCTCGGCTTCTACCGGAACGGGGAACGGGTAGACGTGCTGATCGGCGCGCACCCGAAACCCGTCTACACCGCGAAGATCGAGGAACTGCTCGCATGACCGACACCCTGACCCGCACCGCCCCGAAACGGCTCTCCACACTCGACAAGTGGCTGCCGCTCTGGATCGGCCTCGCCATGGTCGCAGGCCTCCTGCTCGGCCGTTTCGTGCCCGCACTCTCAGACGCGCTCTCTGCGATGGAGGTCGGCGGGATCTCGATCCCGATCGGCCTGGGCCTGCTGGTGATGATGTACCCGGTGCTCGCGAAGGTCCGCTACGACAAGGTCGCCGCCGTCACGGGTGACAAGAAGCTCCTCGTCTCCTCGCTCGTGCTGAACTGGCTGGTAGGACCTGCGGTGATGTTCGCGCTCGCGTGGATCTTCCTGCCGGATCTGCCCGAGTACCGGACCGGGCTGATCATCGTGGGGCTGGCCCGATGCATCGCGATGGTCGTGATCTGGAACGATCTCGCGTGCGGCGACCGGGAGGCGACCGCGGTGCTGGTCGCGATCAACTCCGTGTTCCAGGTTGTCATGTTCTCGGTGCTGGGCTGGTTCTACCTGACCGTACTGCCGGACTGGCTCGGCTTGGACGTGCAGGGGCTGGAGATCTCGGTCTGGCAGATTGCCTTGAACGTGCTCGTGTTCCTCGGGATCCCGCTCGTCGCGGGCTTCGCGTCCCGGTTCATCGGCGAGAAGCGCAAGGGGCGCGACTGGTACGAGGAGAAGTTCCTCCCGAAGATCGGACCGTGGGCGCTCTACGGGCTGCTGTTCACGATCGTGCTGCTGTTCGCCCTGCAGGGCAAGCAGGTCACGTCGCATCCGCTCGACGTCGCCAGGATCGCGCTGCCGCTGCTGGTCTACTTCGCGCTGATGTGGTTCGCCGGCATCCTACTCGGCAAGACCCTCAGCCTGGGCTACGCGCGGTCCACGACGCTCGCATTCACCGCAGCGGGCAACAACTTCGAGCTCGCCATCGCGGTCGCGATCGGCACCTTCGGCGCGGCATCCGGCCAGGCCTTGGCCGGGGTCGTCGGCCCGCTCATCGAGGTCCCCGTGCTCGTGGGCCTGGTCTACGTCTCGCTCTGGGCCGCGAAGGCCTGGTTCCACACCGACCCCTACACCACCGAATCGAGGACGTCATGACCGATACCGCCGTCATCGCCGACGCCGACGCGTGCGCGCCGTCCACGGGGCACGCTATCGGGACCGAGGCCGCGACGACCGTGGCCGGGGCGCTGAAGGCGCTCGCTGACCCGCTGCGGCTGCGGATGCTCTCGGCGATCGCGACCGACCCGCGCGGCGAGTCCTGCGTGTGCGATCTCGCGGACCTCGCCGAGGTGTCCCAGCCGACCGTTTCGCACCACCTGAAGGTGCTGAAGGAGACCGGGATGCTTCTGTCCGAGCGGCGCGGCACATGGGTGTATTACCGCGTCGCCCCGGGCAAGCAGCGCGCCGTCGCGGCCCTCCTCGACGCGTTCGCTCCGGCCGCGGCCGCAGCGGACGAGCCCGAAGACACCGCAGCCCGGGCCGAGGCCTTGCAGCAGATGGACGCACGGGTGACCCGTCTCGCGGAGGAGCTCGCGGACGAGCTGACCGGGCTGAATCGGGACCTCGTGATCGCGATCGTGCGCGAGTCCTACGCCGGGCTGGTGCGTTCGGCGAAGCTGACGGGGCACATGATCCCGCTGACCGAGCGGTTCGCCCGGCAGCGCCTGGCCGATCTGACCCGTGATCGGTCGTCCGGGGTGCCGCAGGTGCTGTTCGTCTGCGTGCAGAACGCGGGCCGCTCGCAGCTCGCAGCCGCGATCGTCAACCAGCTCGCCGATGGCCGGGTTATCGCCCGCTCTGCCGGCTCCACTCCTGCGTCGGACGTGCACCCGCACGTGCGCTCGCTGCTCACCGAGATCGAGGGCGAGCAGGAGGCCGAGACGGCGTTCCCGAAGCCCCTCACCGACGACGCCGTGCGCGCGGCCGACGTGGTGGTCACGATGGGCTGCGGCGACGTCTGCCCGATCATCCCCGGCGTCCGCTACGAAGACTGGGCCGTCGGAGACCCAGCGCTGGCATCGCCCGAGGGCGTCGCCGCGATCCGCGACGACATCGAGGGCCGCGTCCGCGGCCTCCTCGCCACCCTCACCGACTGAAAGAAGCGAACAACCATGACCGACCAGAAGCCTTCCGTCCTCTTCGTCTGCGTCCACAACGCCGGCCGTTCCCAGATGGCCGCCGGCTATCTCCGCGAGTTGGCGGGCGACCGCGTCGAGGTCCGCTCCGCCGGGTCCATGCCCGCCGACCAGATCAACCCGGTCGCCGTCGAGGCGATGCGCGAGGAGGGCATCGACATCACCGCCGAACAGCCCAAGGTGCTCACCACCGAGGCCGTGCAGGCCTCCGACGTGGTGATCACGATGGGTTGCGGCGACGCTTGCCCGTTCTTCCCGGGCAAGCGGTACGAGGACTGGAAGCTCGACGACCCGGCGGGGCAGGGCATCGATGCGGTGCGCCCGATTCGCGACGACATCAAGGCCCGCGTCGAGACCCTCCTCGCCGAACTGCTCGTCTGAGGAGCTGCGAGCAGCGGAGGGGCAGAGGCCAATGGCCCTACCCCTCCGGTGTGTTTCCGGGTCCGCGAACTTTACGGCGAACACCGTTGTGCCGTGAGGTGTGACCCAGTGATCGCGTCACCGGTCGTTCTCGCTCTACCGGGATGCGCCTCGCATCGCTGCTTCGATCTGCTCCTGCGTGGGCGCTCCGGCGTACCCGCTTTCCGTCGCGTAGACCCGGCACGCCAGCGAGCGAACCGGGGCCGTCGGGAACAGGTCGACGTCGTCGAGGAGGATCGTGGGCGAGCCTCCGAACTGGGTGCTCGCCGCCTCGGCCTCGGTTCGGATCGTCACCAGCTCGACAGGAACGGCCCCGAGCCCGAGAGCATCCAGCGCCGCGCGTGCGTTGGCTTCGGCGATTGCCGTGTTCGGGCAGTCGACGATGTGCAGCAGTTCGACCTTCATGCGGTCGGCTCCTTCCGAGTCCGGGCGGCGCGCAGTCCGTTGAGGATGACGACGACCTCGGCGATCTCGTGCACCAGGACCACGGCGGCGAGGCCCAGGACGCCGAACAGGGCCAGCGGGAGCAGCGCGGTGATGATCAGCAGCGACAGGATGATGTTCTGGTTGATGATGTGCCGCCCCCGACGGGCGTGGTCGAACGCGCGCGGGAGAAGCCGCAGGTCGTGACCGGTGAAGGCCACGTCGGCCGACTCGATCGCGGCGTCGGAGCCCGTCGCGCCCATCGCGATACCGATGTCCGCGGCGGCCAGCGCAGGGGCGTCGTTGATGCCGTCGCCGATCATCGCGACCGGCCCCTTCGCACCGAACTCTGCGATCGCGGCGGCCTTGTCTTCGGGGCGCAGCTCGGCGCGGACGTCATCGATCCCTGCTTGCGCAGCGAGGGCGCGGGCGGTGCGGGCGTTGTCGCCGGTGAGCATGGTCACCCCGATGCCCTGGGTCGCGAGGGTGCGCACGACCTCGGGGACCTCCGGTCGCAGCTCGTCGCGGACGCCGATCGCGGCGACCGGGACGCCGTCGCGGTGGACGATCACGACCGTCATGCCTTGCTCCTCCAGCCCCGCGACCCGGTCGCCGAGCGTCCCGGCGTGCAGCCAGCGGGGACTGCCGACCGTGATCCGCGCGCCGTCGAGCTCGCCATCGATGCCGTGACCGGCCTGCTCGGTCACGCCCTCCGCCGCAGGGGCATCCGGCACAGCGGCGGTGATCGCGGCCGCGAGCGGGTGGGTGCTGTGCTGCTCCAACGCGGCCGCCCACGCCAGCGCCTCCGCCTCGCTCACACCGTCTACGGTGAGGACGGCGGCGACGGCGGGCTCGTTGCGGGTGAGGGTGCCGGTCTTGTCGACGGCGACGTGACGGATCACGCCGAACCGCTCGAACGCGGCACCCGACTTGATGATCACGCCGAACTTGCTCGCCGAGCCGATCGCGGCCACCACAGTCAGCGGGACCGAGATCGCCAACGCGCACGGCGACGCCGCCACCAGCACCACGAGAGCGCGGGTGATCCACAGCTCCGGGTCGCCGAACAGCGACCCGATGATCGCGACCAGGGCGGCGAGGATCAGCACGCCCGGGACGAGGGGGCGGGCGATGCGGTCGGCGAGACGGGCGCGGTCGCCCTTCTCGGCCTGAGCCTTCTCCACCAGGTCGACGATCGTGGTCAGCGAGTTGTCGGTGCCGGCCGCGGTCGTCTCGACCTCCAGCGCCCCAGCGGTGTTGATCGCACCCGCAGACACCGCGTCGCCGGGTTCGACCTCGACCGGGATCGATTCCCCGGTGATCGCGGAGGTGTCCAGGCTGGAGCGCCCCGTGCGGACGATGCCGTCGGTCGCGATCCGCTCACCCGGCCGCACCAGCATCAGCTGGCCGACGGCGAGGTCCTTCGCGGCGACTTCGACCGATGCTCCGTCGCGGCGGATGGTCGCGGTCTCGGGGACGAGCTTGAGCAGTGCCCGGAGCCCGCCGCGGGCGCGGTCCATGGCTTTGTCTTCCAGTGCCTCGGCGATCGAGTACAGGAACGCCAGGGCGGCGGCCTCCTCGACGTACCCGAGGATCACTGCGCCGACGGCGCTGATCGTCATCAGCAGGCCGATGCCGAGCTTGCCCTTGAACAGCTTCCGGATCGCGCCGGGGGTGAACGTCGACGCACCCAGCAGCAGACCGATCCAGAACGCCACCAGTGCCGGGATCTCCATCCCGGACCACTCCAGGGCCAGGCCGGTGAGGAACGCGATGCCGGAGAAGACCGGGACCATGATCCCGCGGTCCCGCCACCAGGGGCGTTCCGCCGCCTCAGCCTCTTCGCTGATGGTGGTCTCGGGCTCGTCGTGCTCGCAGCCGCACGCCGCGCTCACTCACCCGCTCCCATCCCGCAGCAGCCCGGCACCGTGCACGAAGAGTCCACGCAGGGCGCGTGCTCGTCGACCGCGAGCGTTACGTCCACCAACGCGGTCAGTGCCGCCGCCAGGTGCGGGTCCGCGATCTCGTACCGCGTCTGCCGCCCTTCGGGCTCCGCGACCACGATCCCGCAGTCGCGCAAGCAGGTCAGGTGGTTCGACACGTTTGAACGCGTCAGCTCCAGCTCGCGCGAGAGCACGGCGGGGTAGCTCGGGCCGCCGAGCAGGGTCATCAGGATGCGGGAGCGCGTCGGGTCCGCCATCGCCCGGCCGAGCCGGTTCATGACGTCGAGGCGTGAAGCAATGGTCAGCATGCACTGATCATACAGCAACGACTGACGTAAAGTGTGTGGGCGGCGAGTCCTACGACACTGGTCCCACACCGAGCTGGATGAGCTGCGGGACAGGCGCGCAGCACGATCCCGCACTGGCGGACTCGTCCGGCGCGTCGAAGAGTCCCGAGCCGCCACACACGCCGGTATCGGGCAGCACGAGGTCCACCCGCTCCGCGGCCTCGCGGTCGCCGGCGATCGCGGCGACAACGCTGCGAACCTGCTCGAACCCGGTCAGAGCCAGGAACGTCGGTGCACGCCCGTACGACTTCGCGCCCACGATGTAGAACCCCGGCTCCGGGTGCTCCAGGTCGGCGGCCCCGGTCGCGCGGATCGAGCCGCAGGAGTGCAGGTTCGGGTCCACCTCGACCGCGATCTTCACCGGCGCCTGCAGCCGCACGTCGAGGTCGAGACGGATCTCGGACAGGAATGACAGGTCAGGGCGGAACCCGGTCGAAACGAACACCCGGGACGCCGGATCAAGCCGGCGTCCATCTTCCGCGACGAGAACCGCCTGCCCCTTCTCGAGAATGACCTGGTCGGTGCGGAACCCGGTGACGAGGTCCACGAGCCCGTCTTCGACTGCCTTCTTGGCTCGCTGGCCCAGCGCCCCACGCTCGGGGAGTTCGTCTGCGGTCCCGCCGCCGAAGGTGTTGCCGACCGTGCCGCGGCGTAGCACCCAGCTGATCCGCGTCCCGGGCTCTCGCTTCGCCACCCGTGACAGGATCCCGATCGTCGTCG
Source organism: Pseudoclavibacter sp. (assembly GCA_047722305.1). Lineage (GTDB taxonomy): Bacteria > Actinomycetota > Actinomycetes > Actinomycetales > Microbacteriaceae > JAKVJE01. The sequence goes on from JBDNYM010000006.1 coordinate 11,173, forward strand.
CGGCGGAGTGCCCGTTGCCGACCACGACCACATGCTGTCCGGCGAGACCTGTGGCGTCCTCGATCGTGGGCATCCGGTGCTCGACGAGCCCCGCCTCGGCGGCGGCTCGTTCCCCGAGTGCGGGGAGACCGTCGGCACCGACCGGACTCGGGGTGCGCCAGGTGCCCGATGCGTCGATCACGGCGCGTGCTTCGATCCGCACCTCCGTGCCATCGGCGCGGCGGACGTGCACGACGAACGGCTGTCCGGCCCGCCCGGCATCGACCGAGAGATCCCGGCCCTTTCGCCCGACCCCGACGACCCGCGCCCCGTACTGGATGCGATCACCGAGCGTCTCCGCGAGCGGCGCGAGATACCCCTCGATCCACTGCGCCCCGGTCGGGTACCCCTGGGCCGGCGCCACCCATCCGGCGGGCTCCAGCAAACGACGCGACGCCGCATCGGTGAGCTCCGTCCACGGTGAGAACAGACGCACATGCCCCCACTCGGCCACCGCCGCAGCCGGCCCAGCACCGGCTTCCAGAACCAGCGGGTTCAGGCCGCGCTCGAGCAGGTGCGCGGCCGCCGCGAGTCCCTGCGGGCCCGCACCGATGACGACGACGGAATCCATACCAACCTCCACACATTGATGTTCTTCGATATGAAGAGCCTGCTCGATGCATCGACATCTGTCAATATGTGGGGCAGAATGGGGGCATGGCTGCTCTTCCCGTGACGATCGACGCGACACCTGCGGAGGCGGCGTGCTGCGCCCCTGCGGCCGACGCGGTGGTCGATGACGCGACCGCGCATCAGCTCGCGAAGGTGTTCAAGGCGCTCGGAGACCCGAACCGGGTCAAACTGTTCTCCTTGATCACCGCGAGCGCGAGCGGAGAGATGTGCGTGTGCGATCTCACCGACCCCGTCGGGTTGTCGCAGCCGACCGTGTCGCATCACATGAAGCTCCTTGTTGAGGCTGGGCTCGTCACCCGCGAGCAGCGCGGCAAGTGGGCGTACTACCAGCCCACGACCGGCACCCTCGCCGACGCAGCACGGGCGTTCACAGCCTGATGGAGCCGCTCCGGTTCCGGTCGATGAGAGAGTCCGACTGGGCCGAGGTCGAGAGCATCTACCGGGCCGGGATCGCCACCGGGCACGCCACCTTCGAAACCACCCCACCCGCGACCTGGGCCGCGTTCACTGCGGGCAAGCGCCCAGAGCTCAGCCTTGTCGCCGTCGACTCCACCGGCCGAGTCCTCGGATGGGCCGCCGCGTCTCCCGTGTCGATACGAGCCGTATACGCGGGCGTTGTCGAGCACTCGATCTACATCCACCCCGACGCGGCAGGTCACGGAGTCGGGCGTCGCCTTCTCGCAGCGTTCTTGGATCTCACCGACCAGCGCGGGATCTGGACTGTGCAGTCATCGATCTTCCCGGAGAACACCGCGAGCCTGCGCCTGCACGAGCGGGCAGGGTTCCGCGCTGTCGGACGACGAGAGCGCATCGCCCGCATGACCTACGGGCCGCACGCCGGCCAATGGCGCGACACGATCCTCGTCGAACGCCGCACCGCTGGAGAACGAAGTGAGGGTGCATCTTCCGCGAACATGCACCCTCACACCCAGTCCAGCGCCCCGTCGAACCGCATCTTCACGCCGAATCGTCTTCAGGAATCCTGAACCTGCGGGTTTCCTAGATCATCCGGGTCGTGGTGTCGAACAAGGCCAACTCGTCAGTATGCATCTGATGCTGCACGACGAAGGAACGCTCTTTGATGCGCCACAAGCCTTGCCCGGTGCCGAGGCCGGGCAGGAGGTGCTGTTCGGTGCCGGTCAGGCCGAGGGTCTTGGCGGTCAGGGAGAGCTGGTCGGACTCTTGCCGGTAGATCACGCGGGTCTCGGCGTTGGCGAGCAGGCTGTTCGCCAGGGAGCGCATGGCCGAGCCTTGATCGCCCACGTTGTCGAGGTCGCTCAGCTTGTGGAAGACGAGCATGTTGGCCAGTCCGTAGTGGCGGGCGAGCCGCCATTGCGCGTCCATGCGGCGCAGCAGGGCGGGGTGGGCCATGAGTCGCCAGGCTTCGTCGTAGATCATCCAGCGTTTCCCGCCATTGGGGTCCATCAGCGCGGCTTCCATCCACGCGCTTGCGCAGGTCATCAACACGCTCAGCAGGGCGGCGTTCTCCGCGACCCGGCTGAGGTCGAGACTCACCATCGGCAACGACGGATCGAATCGCACCGTGGAGGGTCCGTCGAACAGGCCGGCGAGGTCGCCGCCGACGAGCCGGCGCAGCGCGTGCGCGACGAGTCGGCCGTCTTCGGCCAGCCGCCCATCTTCTTCGGCGGATGGGGTGAGGAGGCGGTCCACGACCATCGGCAGGATCGGCACCTCCGCGTCCCGCACTGCCGCGGTCAGTGCGGTGTCGATGGCGGTGTGCTCCAACGGTGACAGGTCGCGGCCGAGCACGGTTTCCGCGAGAGCGCCCAGCAGCTCACGACGCCGCGACGCCAACGTGGACGCCCATTCCCGGTCCGACAGGCCCGAGGGGCGGTGGCCTTCATCGAGCGGGTTGAGCCGGGTGCGGAGTCCGTGGCCGAGGACGATGGCCTTCCCGCCGACTGCTTCGGCGACGGCGGTGTGCTCGCCCTTGGGGTCGCACGCGATGTAGACGCGGCGACCGAATGGCAACGATCGCGTGTAGAGCGACTTCGCCAGGCTCGACTTTCCCGAGCCCACGATGCCGGCGAGGATCATGTTCGGCGCGGTGATGATGCCGCGCCGGTACAACTCCCACGGGTCATACACGAAGCTCCCACCGGAGTACATGTCCTGCCCGACGAACACCCCTTGGCTGCCGAGGCCACCTTCGGCGAGGAACGGATACTGCGCCGACAGCACCGCGCTGGTGTCTTGATGGCGCGGGAGCCGGAACCGGCCCGGCGTCCGCAGCATCGCCGCTCCGGGTTCGCCGGCCTTCGGCAGATAGGTCGTTGCCCGCCGTTCCGCCCGCTCTGCCTCCGCTTTGGCTTTGGCGGCTTCGGTCTCGGCACGGCGTTGCTCGGCGACGAGCCGGGCGGCGGCCTGCCGGCGTTGCTTGCGGTACTTGCGCCGCTCCGACGCCGGGGCGACGAGCACCGAGGTGTGCAGCTTCTCCCGCTCGCTCACAGCGACCACCCCCGCGACCGAGCCGCCGCAGAGTCACCGGCGGGCCGGTCGAACCACGACGGCTCCGGTCGTGGCGGTGGCGTCTCGTCCAGGAGGGCGAGCGCGTCGGCGTTCTGCCGGGCGGCCTCGGCCACCCATGCGGGGAACATGCTCGCGTGTTCGGCGCTGTGGCCGGGGTTGTCGATGGCGTGCTGCCGGGACTCACCCGCGGCACTGAGGTATCCGGCGAGGTCGCGCAGCGCCCGCCCGGGCGCGACGGGGGCACCGGCTCCGGTGAACAGGTCGCGGCCTTCGAGGCTCCGCCCGGTCTCGGTGTCTTCGATGCGGTAGCCGGACCGCTGGTGCTCGCCGACCGGGGTAGCGGGCCAGACGGTCAGGGTGAGCGTGCCGGCCTGCCGGGAGGTGCGCGGCGTGGGGTCTGTGGTGTTCATGCCGGGCAGGTGCACCCCCGCCCCCGGCAGGGGTTCAGAGCGAGAGCCGGCCGCTCTGCTTGATCGTCGTGATCGAGGCCGGCTCGAACCACGACTCCTGCGCCTGCCGCGGCGCGACCGTCGGCTTCGGGGCGTTTGGGGACGAGTACGACACAAGCAGTTCCGGCTCGCCCTGCACCGTCGCGGATGCCTCGGCCTCCTCGGGTTCGGGGGTGGTGGTGTGGCGGCGGAGCAGGGAGACGTAGCCGAGCTGGGCGTTGACGACCAGGGCGTAGTCGCCTGAGCGCATCACTCGATCGTTGGTCCCTTCTCCGGGCTCGTCGTAGACGTGCCCGTTCTCCATCGCCGCGTCGGTGGTCTCGTCGCCGTAGTCCCACTGGGCGAGGTAGTCCACCGCGTCGACGTGCCCCAGCTCTCCGAGGATGCGCAGCGGCGGTTCGGCCTCATCGCCCTGCAAGAACACCACGCTGATCCACCGCTCGATCTCGGCGGCGGGTTGAGGGTGCCAGACGATCTTGCCGGACTGGACGAACGCGGCGCTGAGCTGGTCGTGCGCCTGATCCAGCAGCACCGCGGCCTGATGGAACCCATCGGCCGCACCGAGCGCCGCGACGGCCCCGGCCATCCGGTCGCCGTCATCGGTGCTCACGCCGTCTTGGTGGCGCAGGTGGACGCCGGCGAGCTGGTCGAGCACTTGCCCCAAGCACCGGATACCGGCAACGACCTCGCCGATGACACGATAAGTGTCGGCGGGCTCCTCCCAGCTCCTTGTCGCGTGGGCCAGACCGCGCAACGCTTCGTAGGCTTCGGCGGCGTCGGTGACGGGGTTCTCGTAGGTGGGCATGGCGGGCCTCCTTCAACAAGGGTTCAGACGCCCGATAGGTGCACGACCTGGCCGATAGCGTTGGAGCATGAACACCGAGGCAGTCGCACTTCTGATATCCGCTATCTCTCTTGCGCTTGCTGGTGTGTCACTCGGATGGCAGATCGCTCAGTGGCTTCTTTCTGCCGGTCGCCCAAAGGCCACGCTGATGCATGGCATGCTCCAAGGCGGCAATGCGCTGGTCGGTCCCGTCACGAAGACGGGCAAGCCGTTCGGTCTTGAAGGGCTCGTCAAGCAGGGCTTCGGAGGGCAAGAGGTCATCGGCGTTCAGGTCACGAACCACGGACGGGCAGCCGTGACCATCGAGAGCGTGTCACTTTGCCCCCGCGGAGGAACGATGAGGTTCGTGCCCGTGGACCAACGGATCGGTCCCGACCTTCCCTACTTGCTTGAGCCGGGAACGAACCAGGGCTGGTATGTACCCATTGACGTCGGGATACTTCTTGCTCAGACCTCACGCGAGGCGGCGCGGGAGAGTGTCACCGGCGTGTATATGGTTGCGAAGCTCGCAACGGGTCGGGAGGTCTCGACCCCGACGACTCTCCGTATGTGACGCGCATTTTCGAGATGCCCGTGTGGTCTCTGGCTTTGGGCCAATGGTTTCCAGCTACACGGTGCGGCACAGCGGTAGTGCCGCGGCGGTGAATGCGGCGGCTTGCTGGCCGACGAGGCGGCGGGTTTCGCAGGAGCTTTGGATGGCGGCTTGGGTGATCGCGGCGACGGCGGCTTCGAGGTCGTCGATGCTCGGTGCCGACACCGAGATGAGGCCGGTCACGCGCAAGACGCCGTGCCCGGCGGTGAGGTCGGCTTCCTGTTGCAGCACGTCTTGGAACTCCGCTGATTGGGAGGCGTCCTCGATCTGCCCGAGCCGGGCACGCTGGGCCGCGTCGCTGATGTATTCGACCTTCTTGCGGCGGATGTCACGGGCTGCCTGGTCCGAGCGCATCGGCGTGTAGATCAGCGACACGGACCGCTGGATGCCGGTGGAGAGCAGGATCGGCGCGGCGAAACCCGGATAGACCAGACTCCTCGGCCACTCGGACACCCAGAGCACGGCATGGTGGGCGGAGTCGGTGCGCAGGTTGCCCCAGGTCTCGGTGACCGCGACCGGGCCGGCGGTGGCGAGGTCGCGGCCGATCCGCCCGTGCCGCTCCAACGCAGACGCGACCGCCGGGTCGTAGGCGGAGCGGAGGATGACGGCGATCTGGCCGGCGTCGAGCCAGCCGGAGGGGGCGAGGTCGGCCGACCGCAACGCCGATGTGAGCGTGGACATCTCCTGCCGCAGCACTCCGGCGGCGCCCTTGATGCCGCCGCCGGCGGTCCTGATCTGCCGGGCCGCAGCCTTCATGTCCAGGGACAGGCTGATCGTGGTGGCGTGCCGTTCCCCGGCGGGGCCGGCGCGCTCGATCAGTTCGGCGTAGGTGTCGGCGGCCCAGGAACCGTCCGGGGTGCCGTGCGCGGTCCACCACTCCGCCAACCCCGTACCCGAGTCCGGCAGGGTGCGTTCGAGGACTTGCAGCGTCGCGATCCTCCCCGAGCGGCACACCGTCGCCAGCGCCCGACCCCAAGTGGTCACGCGGCGTTCCTGCTCGCCCGGGTCCAACAAGACGAACGCCGGATGGGCCACTTCGCACACGACTGTGAGGGTGGCGGCGTGGGGGTCGTGGATCATGCACGCCCCGGTCTCCGGGTCGATGAACTCGCGCAGCCTCGCCATGTCGCCGGGCAGGGCGAGGGTGCCGGCGGGGCGTGGCTTGACGATGCGGCGGCGGTAGAGCAGTTGCCCGCCTGTGACGCGCCACAGCCACCAGAAGGTGACCGGCAGCCACTCCACGATTGGGCGCCCGCCGACAGGTATCCAGGTGAGTGCGGCGCAGAGCACCCAGACGGGGGCGGTGTAGGCGAGCAGCATCCCGCCGCCGGCGTAGAACGCGCCGATCAGGGTGAGGCCGCCGATGCCGAGGGTGACGAGCTGCGCGACCGACAACCCCAACAAGACGCCCCGGCGGGTGAGGCGGCTGAACTTCACCGGCACCAACTCGCCCGGCGCGGCGGTCTCTTTCGCATGACTGGCCATCGGTCACTCCTTCGTCGGCTTGGGCGCGGGCGGGGTCGGGGTGGCCGGGCGTGGGCTCGGTGGCGCGGTCGGCGCAGACGTCGAGTGCGGTGGCGGCGCGCTGGCCTGCCCGGCACCGGCAGCGGCCGTCTCGGCCTCACCCGCCAACGCCGTCCCGGCCTTCGGCCCCGCCGTCGCGGCACCCTTCACCACCTGCGCACCGACCACGACCGCAGCCGCCGGACCCGCAGCAGCAGCCCCCGCACCCGCTCCCGCCCCTGCTCCGGCACTGGCACCAGCACCGGCACTCCCGCTCGCACCAGCTCCCGCGCCGGCAGCACCTGCACCGCCGCTTCCAGCGGTCGAGGTGGGCTTCGGCGGCGCACCCGCACCGCCTCCCGAACCTCCGCCGCCGTCGCCGCTGGTCTGGCCGTCGAGTACCTTCTTCGGCCCGTCACCGGACGGCTTCGACGGCACCGGGATGGGACGGTTCAGTGCCCGCTTGGCGTCATCCTCCGCACCGGCCTGCCCGTAGTAGTCGGTGCCGACGAACGCGAGGAACCGATACGTCAGATACGGGGCGAACCCCGCCAACGCCATGAGCACGATCCCTGACAGCGGATCGGACACCGAGGCCAGGTCGACGTCGATCGGTGCGGCGACCTGCGTGATCGCGACGAGGAAGATCACGACCAGCACGAGCTTGGACAAGATCAGGGCGCTGACGAACATGGCCCACTTGCCGACCCAGCCGCGTGCCGCATCCCACGACGAGCCGGAGAACGCCAGCGGAGCCAGGGCGACCGCGACCAGCAGTAGCGACTTGCGGATCAGCAGCGACAGCCACACGATCGCCGCCGAGGCGATCGCCAGGCCGGCCAGGAAGATCATGATGATCGCCCCGACACCGGGCGCGGCGATGGACAGCCCGGACAGCGCCAGGACGAGGGCGGCGATCTTGTCGCCCATCGTCTCGGTGGTCTCGCCTGCGGCCTGGATAATGCCGACGCAGAGCTGGTCGGTGATTTCCAGCAGCAACGCGGTCAAGGTGATGACCACGAAGGAACCGAGCACGGATTTCCCCAACCCGAGCGCGGCCCGGGTGAGGGCGGTGGGGTCGCGGCGGATCATGCCGGTGATGAGCTGCAAGCAGAAGAACAGCAGCATCACGAACACGGCGATGCCGAACACGAGGTTGAACACCGACACGAATCCGGGCCGCTGCACGTCCACGAGCGTGGTGGTGTCGAAGACCGTCCAGACGGCCTCGAACAGCCACCCGGCCGCGCCGCCCATCGCGCTGGCCAACCAGTCGAACGGGGCCGACACCAGCGTGGCGGCGGCTTCGCCGGCCACGTCGCAGACGGTGGAAATCACCGGGACATCGCAAATGCCCATGACAAGACCTGCCTTCCTTGCGGACTGCGCTCAGACGGCTTGGCCGACGCCCCAGAAGAAGTTGATGAGCGCGACGCTCGCGCCGCAGATGATCGCCGCGCCGCAGGAGACGAGGACGCCGATCTTTCCCCTCCCCGCCAAGTGCGGGTTGGAGCTGTTCGCGCCGTAGGCCCACACGATCGCCGAGACGATCAGGGCGAGGACGGCCAGGATCAGGCCCACCGTCATCACGGCACCGACGATGGTGCGGAGCTGTTCGATACCGGGAAGGCCGGTGCCATTGGGGTTGATGTCGATCACGACGGTTCTCCATTCACGCTGAGGGTTGCTTCTGTCCACAGGTGCACCCCGTCCGCCCGGCATCGTCTTCGTGTTGACATGCGAAAGGCCCGCCCCGGAGGGCGGGCCAGGCGGTGGAGGGTCAGAGTCGTTGGCCGAGTGCGATGAGCCAGTTCATCCATGCCACCCCGCCGCCGGCGAGCACGGCGGCTCCGAGGGCGACGAGCACTCCGACCCTTCCCTTGGCGGCGGCGGAGTAGTTGCCGTGTGCGGCGGCGACGGCCCAGCAGATCGCGGAGACGATCAGCATGAGCACGGCGATGATGAGCACGAACATGAACAGCGCACCGACGACCTGTTTCAGATCACCGATCCCTGCCAGGCCGTCGAAGTCCGGGAACACGTCCATCACGCACCAACCGGGGATCGCAAGTATTCGAAGCGTTCGAGATCCATGCTGGCGAGGTGCGCAGGCAGGACCGCCGCCGTCGGGCTAGCGTTGAAGTGTGGACGCATGGACTGACGAGCCGGGTGTGGTGGTGTTGCCCGACGGGCGACGCATCCGCGGCGTCGGCGTGCGCCGGCCGCGCGGCGATGTGCCTGCCCCCGATTTCGCGGTCTATCTACTTGGCCGTGACCCGGCGCCTGGTCCTTGGCCTCATCGCTGGGTGCGGTGGCGAGACTTCCGGCTGCCGGACTCGACCGCCGACGCGACGACGGCGCTGCGTGAGGCGTGGGAACGTGCCGGTGAGGAGCGAGTCGAGATCGGGTGTGGCGGCGGCATCGGGCGGACCGGGACGGCTTTGGCGCTGCTGGCAACGATGAGCGGTGTCGCGCAAGAAGACGCGGTGGCGTGGGTCCGTTCCCACTATCACCGGCGAGCTGTCGAGACGGGCAGGCAACGACGCTGGGTAGAGCAGACCGCGACCTTGCTTCAGACGGAGCGGGAGTGACCTTGGTCGTCAGCGCGGGGTGGCGGCGTAGGTGTTCCAGGCTGAGCCGGTGAGTTCGGCCCAGCGGGTCGCGGTGGTGATGTGGATGCCGATGAGCGAGGCGAACACGGCGGGCGGGGTCGTTGAGGCCAGGTGCAGCAGCGCGGTGCTCCGGCTGGCGCGGGTGAAGATGCCGAGCTGGTTCATTCGCCGCATGAGTGAAGCGGGATGAAGGTGGGTGCCCGCGTTCTTGCCGGTGAACAGCCACCGGGCATCAGCCAGGATGCTCGCAGTGCCGAACGGCTTGACGACCGGTAGCGCGGTGACCAGCCCGTCCAGAGGCGGGATCAGCAGCACCGGCTCGGGCCCGAGGGCCAGGTAGGTGCCGGTGTCGCGGACCTTGATGTCGTTGGTGGTGAGGGCGGCGATCTTCGCGATGAGTTGGGCGTAGAGCAGGATCAGGCAGGCGGCGGCGCGATCCTCAATGCTGGCGCTGTCGGGGTAGTGCAGGAGTTGACGGGCGAGCGCAAGCTGGTCCTCGGGGTCGATGTCGTGGCGAGGGTCTTTCTGGCGGGTGGGCTCGGGCAGTCGGTGAGGTGTCCGCCGCGAGAGAGCCAGCGCAGGAAAGCCAAGCGGCGGCTCCGGTCGGTGCTGAGCCAGGCACCTACCTGGTCCTGCGGGCAGTCATCGAGAGTGTGGCCGTGGACGACGATGTGGTCGAGGAAGGCGTGAGCAGTCTGGATCTCGCTGCGGCAGCGTGCGGCGACATGAGCGGTGAGATGTCCGTGGCGGTTGGTCTTGGCGCGGCCGACGACGTGCCAGCGGGCGTAGCGGGACAGCACGCCGCGTAGCTCGGGGTCGGTGATGTCGGCGCCGGCTTCGGCGGCGTGGCGGTGTAGCCGGGCGGCGTTCTCGTCCCGGGGCGGCAACGCGCCGGAGGCGACGAGCATCGCGCGCAGGTAGGTCACCGAGAACACTTGCGGGCGGGCATCGAGAGCGTCATGTGACAGGTCGAGTCGGCCTTGAGCGATGTCGGTGAGCAGGTGCAGGCTCGGCAAGTCGTGCCAGTTGTTCAGCAGCGAGCGGGGTTGGCGTAGCTCGGTCAGTGCATCGCGGACGGGTTTCAGCTCGGGTCGGATCGTGCTGTCCGGGCCGGTGAGCGCGGCGTCGATCTGCTGGGTGGCTTGGCAGGCGAAGCAACGGGGCCGGCCGTGGTTGGTGGTTCGTCGGCCGAGTGACCGCTGGCCGCAGATGGAGCAGTCGATGACCGGCGCTTGGTAGCAGGTCGGGCAGACGTCCGGGCTCGTGGCGGTCGCTTTCAACGCGACTCGCTTGAGCCGGCCGCAGACGCCGCAGGGCCGACGCGGGTGCCGGTAGCAGCGAACGCAGAGATTCCGCGATCCATCGGACTTACCGCCAGCTCGGGTGGCGAGTGGGCCGATAGTTCCGCATCCATCGCAAGCATCCTCGCTGGCGCGGTTTCGGGCGTAGCAGGTGGTGCAGATAGCGCCGCCGTCGCTGGTGCGGGCGTTGACTCGCCGCTGCCTGCCGCAGCCGGTGCAGGTCTCCTGGGGTGAGCGGCGGGCGCGGCAAGCCCGACACTCGCCCCGGTTGAGTGCGTGGTTCCAGCGCAGGTTCCTCATCCGTCCGCAGCGGAAACACTCACCGTGGACGATCGTGCTCGCCATGCAGCCGGTCAGTCCCCAGCAGGCTTGATGACTGCGCGAGTTGGACGGTTCCGGCTGGGCTTGGACGGCGTGCTGGTGCCGGTGGTGCCGGTCTTGCGTCCGCGCCGCGAGCTGGTGGCGACGTAGGGCTCGATCAGGTCGTTGGGGGTGACGTCGAAGATGTCGCAGAGCGCGGCGAGCAGCCGCATGTTCAACCGCTCCGGCTCGCCGACCACGATCCGGTAGACCTGGGTCGAGGTCATCACCACGCCCCGGTCGGCCAGCAGCGGCACCAGTTCGGTGGTGGCGAACATGGCGTGCTCGTTCATGATCTTGCGCAGGTGCCAGTGGTAGGCGACGGTCTTGCTCATCGGCATGATCCTTCCTCGGTTGCGGTCGGTGGGGTGAACGCGGCGTCCAGGGCACGGCGCAGGGTGCGGTTGCGGTAGTCGCCGGAGACGCCGGTGTAGAGGGCTGTGGTCGATCCCCACCGGTGCCCGACCTGCTGCTGCACGAACAGCGGGTCGAAGCCGTCCTCGATCAGATGGGTCACATAGGAGTGCCGCAGGCAGTGCGGGTGCAGCGCCGGGTCGAAGCCGAGGTCGTCGCGGTACTCGGCGAACCGCATCCTGATGTAGCTGCCCGTGATCCTGGATTGTCGTTCGGTCGGCCACAGCATCCCGGCGCCTGCCGTGTCGAACAGCGGCAGCACGTCGGTGACGTATTCCTCGATCACTGGGCGGGTCCAGTCGAACACCGCCAGCACCGCCCGCCGACGGGGCGGGGAGCCTTTGCTGGCCTTGCCCCAGCGGACGTTGCAGACCCCGTACCGGCCGAACTCGGTCGCGGTCGGGTTGCGGGTGAAGTCATGCACGTCGAGCATCCCGACCTCGCGGCGGCGCAGCCCGAAGGCGTAGATCATCTTGAACAGGGTCGCGTCGCGGAACACCGACTTCCAGCCCTTCTTCCCGCGCGTGCGAGCATGGTCGACGCGATCGTCGGCGTAGTCGAAGAACGTCTGTACCTCGTCCCGCGACAGCGGCCGGACCGCCGGGCGTGCCTCGTGATCGCTGGTGTGGATCGCGGTGTTCCACTCATGGCAGACCTGCACCGGATACGTCCCGAACAGGTCCTCGCATCGCTCGATCCAGCCGTAGCGGCGGTCGGTCAGGTAGTCGCAGAACAACGCGACCGCGTTCTGATACGAGCGGATCGTGCCGTGCGAGCACGGCTTGTCGCCAGAGACCAGCTCGGTCGTCCACTCCTCGACGTCGGCGGGCGACCACTCCCACGGCAAGCTCCCGCAGAACCCCGCGAACCGGCGCACCTGCGACAAGCGCGCCCCGATCGTCTTCGCGTTCAGCATCCGCGAGGACTGCTGCGCCGACCAGCCCGTGAGCATGTCATCGAAGACCTGCTCCGCCGGACGCAACAACGCCACGTTGCCCGCCCGCAACGCCGTCACCGATCCGGGCCAGTTCCCGTCCTCGAAGTCCACCCCAACAGTCTTACATCTAATGTATGAAAAGTACATCTAACGTAAGACTTGGTGCGTTTCCCCTGGTCAAGAGCCGGGTTCAAGACTCAGATCAGTGACCCCTGGTACCCTTGCCTGACCAGCGAATACGCACGATTCCAGCCGTCGCGGATTACATCTAACGTAATAATTGCTAGTTTGCTTTCACGGTGACGTGCAGGTGGTCGTAGTGGCCGCCGGTGACGTTGCCGGGGTCGTGCATTCCGCCGCCGTTGTAGGGCCGCCACCCCTGATCGTCGCGGGCGAGGGACCAGATTTTGCCTTGCCAGATCAGGTATTCGATCCCGAGCACTTCGGCGTTGTCCTTCATCCAGTTGGTGACCTTCCAGCCGGCCTCCAACTGGCCCGGTGTCGGATAGTGGCCGATGGCGTTGCCGAAGGTGATGTCGCACGCCCGCCCGAGCGGGTGCTCCGACTTCGTGCCGGGGCGCGGTGAGTAACAGCCCCACCCGGTGTCGGGGAACGCAGCCTTGGTCTGGGCCATGAGGTGCGCGAGCCGCGCGGTGATCTTCCCTGAGCTGGTGGGGTCGTCCACCATCTGATCCGGGTCACCCGTCAACGGTGTGGGCGCGCCAGCCGTACCGGACTGGCAACCCGCGGCTGGACCGGTGGCTGCTTCGGGGAGGTTCGCGGCGCCGTGGTCGTTGAGCCACTTGGCGGGGTCGATGGCTTCGGCGTTGGTGCCGCCGAGGCGGACCTCGAAGTGCAAGTGGTTGCCGGTGGACATGCCGGAGGTGCCGACGTCGCCGATGTGCTGCCCGGCGGCCACGCGGTCGCCGACGTGGACGAGGATGCCGGCCTGCCACATATGCGCGTACGCGGTCGCGACGGTCTTCCCGTCTATGGTGTGCTCGACGACGATAAGACCGCCATAGCCACCGCTGAACTCGGCGACCGTCACGGTGCCGTCCGCGGCGGCGAGGATCGGGGTGCCGGCCGGAGCGGCCAGGTCCAGGCCTGTGTGGAAGGAGTGCTCGCCGGTGATCGGGTGGATGCGCGGCCCGAACCCGTCGGTCTTGACCCACGTCCCTTCCGGCAGCGGGAACACCACGCGCGACGACTCGGCCACGCCGACGACGGGGCCGCCGCGCCCGCCGGCGCGGGTGAGGGCGTCGAGGATCGCATCAGCCACGGGCGCGTAGTTGCGGTACCTGTCGGGAAACGCGCTGACCTCGACCGACTGTGCAGCTTCGCCGGGGTCCATCTGTTCCCAGCCGGGAATGTCCAGAAGTCCGCGCGGGCTCGGGTAGTTGGGGCCGGCCGGGCCGCCGAAAAACGCGGCGGCTTGGTAGTTCGGGTCCATCAGCTCGGCGACGGTGCCCCACCCTGATTGGGGGCGCATCTGGAACAGGCCGAGGGAGTCGTGGTCGCCGCCGTTGCCGTCGTTGGGGTAGTTCGCGGACTCGGGGTAGGTACCGGTGTTGCTGAGCATCCGCAGCGTGGACTCGGTGAGCGCCGCCATCAGCGCGACCTTCACCCCGGGCCGGCCCACGCCGTCGATCCGGCCGCCGACCGTGATGATCGTCGCGGCGTGGGTGAGCTGTCGCTTGTTCAGGGTGAAGGTGTAGCCGTCCGCGGTGGTCACTTGGAGGCTGTCGGGGACGTTGCCGACCGAGAGCGCCCCGCCGGTGGTGGTGCAGGCGGCGATGGCGGCGGGGTTCATCAGTACCCCGATCGCCAGCAGCAGCATCGCCGGGCCGAAGAACAGCGCGGCGAGCGCGAGGACAGCGAACTTCTTGAACACGAGACGCCCGTCCTCATCGCAGCGGGTTGTCGAGCTGGGACAGCCGCAACAGGTGACAGGTCGGATAGGTCGGGGCGCAGACGATGAACACGGTGAACGACACCGCGTGCTCGCTCGTGACGGGTTCGCCGTTCCAGAGGCCGTCGCGGTGCCGGGTGCCCTCGATCGTGTACGCGGTCGTGCCGGGTGCGATCTGGCCGGGTTGTGCCTGCGCCACGGCGTCATCCCATGCTTCCGGGATCACCGCGCGGTCGATGGTGAGGTGTTGGCGGGTCTCGTGCTTGCGCAGCTCGATCCACGCCTCCCGCGTCGGCAGATAGCTCGCGAGGTCGGAGGCGAGGCCGGCTTGTTCGGTGCCGGACGGGTCACCAACATCGAGCACCGCGGCCGTGTAGTCCAGAGGCATGAGGCCGCTGGTGGTGTCCCACGCGAAGATCGCCTCCGCGACGTTGCGAGCGAACGTCTCCGGGTCCGCCGAGCGCGGCACGACCGGCAGCCGCGGCGAGGACGGTCCCGGCGTCGTCGGTCTGTGAGACGGCGACGGTGCGGGTTCCGGTGCCGGGTTGTTGGTGGTGCGGGGGCCGAGGATGAGGCCGTAGATGCCGACCCCGACGAGGATCAGCAGCACCAGGCCGGCGGCGATGAGCGCGATCAGACGGCCACGCGGAAACGACGGAGAGGGAGAAGTCTTCATGCCCGTCAGGTGCACCCCGACCGCCAGCCGGGAACAGCCGAGGATCGTGAATCAGAGTGCGCGCAGGCGTGGGGTCGCGGGTTCTTGTTCGCGGGCGGCGTGGAGGTCGGTGGCGAACTGGCGGGTGCCTTCGGCGGTCGCGTAGAACGCTTCGGCCTGCTCATCGGTGAGCTGGGCGGCGAGCTCGTCCAGGTCGTAGTGCAGCCACCACGAGTCGAGTTCGGTCCAGGTCAGCACGAACGCCCGCACCGCATACCGGGCGTCCGGCACCACGGGCGCGGCGGGCTGGGGCTTCTTCGCCTTCTTCTTGCCCTTCTTCGTCTCGGCGTCCACGCGAGCCAGTGCCTGTTCGGCCAGGTCGTGCAGGTGCGCGTCGTCGGCGGCTTGGTGGATGTCGCGGATGCGCTGATACACCGGATCGACCGGCCCGCCGGCCTCGATCTGCACCAACCCCGCCTGAGCCTCGGCGCGCAGCGGTTCGGGTACGTCGGGGTTGGTGGCGAGGTGTTGCAGGTAGCCGATCTTGTCCATCGTCTTGTAGGAGGGTGCGCCGGGGATCATCGCGGCGGCCTGCTCGCGGACCTTGCCCGGCGGGGTCAACGGGGGTGGAAAGTTTCCACCCCCGTTCCACCGCGGCTGATTCTCGGCCGAGAACTGCGTCGCAGCGTCCCGCCGGGCGGCGTCTTCGGCCATGAGTTCCTTGATTTCGCGGTAGAGGCCGGCGGCTTCTAGCGGGGAGAGGGTCTTGTGGAGCTGGTTGTCGTCCTGCTCGGCCAGCAGGTGTCCCAACCTGTCCGAGATGGATGAGCGCACCCAGACGTTGACGGTGCGCCAGCCGAGCTGTCGGATCGCCGCGAGCCGGCGCACCCCGCACACCAGCAGCCCGTCAGGGGTGATGGTGATGGGTTGCAGCAGCCCGTCCCGCTCGATCGACGCCGCGAGCGCGTCGAGGTCACCGAGGTCTCGGCGGTGGCGGCGGCCGACCTGGATCGACTCGACGGTCCGGTCGAGTTCGATGTGCCCCATCGCGACGGTCATCACGCACCCCTACGTCGGGTGTGGGGTGCGGCGTGGCTGATGGTCGCCACGAGCCCGTCATCGCCCAGCAGCACGGGCAGGCCCTCGCCGATCAGCAGCCGCAGCAAGATGCCGCGTCCTTCACCGGTCGCCCCATAGCCGGGAGTGGTACGGCCCAGCAGCACCCGCAACAGCACCGTCCACGACGCGGCGGGAACATCGAGCAGGGCGCGGGCGTGCCGGTCGCGGCGCAGCGCCTCATAGGCGCCGGTGCGTGACCCGATCCGGGCGAGGGCTTCGCAGACGTGCTCGATCGCCGGGCGGGCGGTGCCCTCGGGCCAGCCCAGCAGCATGAACAACAAGATCGCGTCCTCCACCGCGCCGGTCACCGACGCCGGCTCACCCACATCCGCATCCACCTCGTCGTCGTGGTGGTGAGGGTCGGTGACGTGGAACGCCGGGTGGTAGTCCGACAGGGTGTTCTCGCGTTCGGAGAGCCGTTCGGGGTCGTGGAAGCAGGAGATGTGCGGACGCCGCGCTTGATGCACCGAGCACAGCAGCCCTTGGCCGCGCTCTTCGGCGATGCAAGTGATCCGCACCGCATGCGTGACCACGCCCCAGGGGTCGTCGGCCTCACGGGCGGCGCGGGTACGCATCACGTCGAACGCCGCCGACGCGGCCTCCCACGGGTCCAGGCCGTGCTTGCGCGCCAACGGCGTGTACTTGTCCGCGGCGTAGGTCATCAGCTCGGCGGCTACCGGGTCGTGCTCCCACGCTCCGGGGCCGGCGTCGTGGAGCCGGTGCAGCAGGGCGCGCAGGCCCTCACCGCTGGTGTAGTCCTCACCCGCAGGATCGGTCGCCGTCGTCGTGGTGGTTGTGGTCATGGTCGAGGCACCTCCTGGCAGGCAGGTGCGCCGGTCGCTCCTGGCGACCGTCACCCCGCCGTGCTGGGTGTCCATGACTCATCACCACCCCGCTACCTCATCCCGACCCCGGACCGTGCCGGACCCTCGACGTGCTGGCCGCGACGACCAAACGCCGACAACGGCGGCAACCGCCTCGCCCGCTCCGACACCGACCGCGCCCCCGCCGCCAGCGACGAGCGGAAACGGCGGCCCTGCTCGCTGTTGAACTCGATCCCACGCCCCGCCAGAGTCCCGCCGGAACGCACGATCAGATCGGTCGGGCGCACCCACTCCACGCCCCGGCCGCGCACCTGATCCATGCGCTCCCGCACCGCATCGCGGCGGGCCGCCTGCTGCTTGACCGCATCCGGCGTCCCCGCCCCCTCGACCGCCTCGGCGGCTCCGGGGTCGGGCTTCTTGGCCTGATCGGGTTCGATGCGGCGGGGTGGTTGCTCGCGCATCAGGTCGTCGGTGCTCATGGTGTCGCTCCCTCCAAGACAGCCCGTGGTTGCTCGGGCTCATCGGGGTGGTGCGCGCCGGCGAACCAGCGGCCCACCGTCGAGGGATGCACATCCAGCGTCCGGGCGATCTTCTTGTTCGACCACCCCGACTCCCGCAGCTCGGCCGCTCGTGCCCGACGATCCGGCACGTCGGTAGGAACGAGGCGCGCCAGCTCGGGGATTGGCGACGCCACGGAAGGCAGTTCGTTCGGCGCGACTTCGAGCGCGACCGGCTCACGAACTTCGGCGGCTTCGGCAGCGGGTTGGGTGGTGGTGCGGATGAGGACGACGGTCAGATGGGTCGAGGCGAGCAGCACCACGGGCGGGACGGCCGCGACCGCCGCCGCCAGCCCCGCGGGTACGTCGGCGTCCGCGGCGACGATCGCGTGCAGCGCGTTCGCGGTCACCGACACCGCGGCACCACCGATCAGCAGCGTCCACGGATACCAAGCCGCACCTTCGCCCGCGAGCGCGACCACCGCGACCGTAGAGACGACGATCACGCCATCGACGATCAACGGCCACGCCCACGCCTGCCCGTCCCCGATACCGGCCCGGCGGGCCAGATCAGCCAGGGCAGTGAAGGACAGCCAGAACGCGCCAGCCGCGATGAACACCGTCCCAACGACCGACGTGATGACCGCCCACCTCCGGCCCCGCCACCCATTCACGACAACCCCCGCGACGCGGACTCTGGCGCTGCCCGATCACAGCGAGCAAACCCATCGGCAGGCAAGCCAGGCGCGTCAGCGGGCTCGCGCTGGCGGGCACCAGCGCCGACGCTTCGGTAGGCGCTGTGGACGGTGCGGGTGATTTCCCGCTCACCGAAGTCCGACTGCGCCGCGCTCACCATCGCATCCACCGCATCGGAGACGGGCACGCCGCCTTCGGCAAGACGGCACGAGGCCCAGAACAGTTTCAGATTCCGGTCGGTCGCCTGCCGACCCAGCCACGCCGCCAACCGATCCGCATCCGCCCCATCACGATCCCGAGCAGGTACGACGGGATGGGTGGGCTTGGGGCGCGGGTCGAGGAAGTCACGCAGCCGGTCCGAGTCCACGGGCAACGGCTGCCCGAGGTATTCGCCGCCCCCGACCTTGTACCGGCTGGCAATGCCGTCGATGATGCGGATCGAAGGCGGGGCGATGATGTAGCCGCCGTCACCACGGAAGTCGATCCCCGCGCTCCCGGCCTGCCAGGACCGCTGCTCCACCCCCGGGAGGGCCGGAAAGTAGGCGTGCTGACCGCCAGTTGGAGTGCTCACCAGCAGACCCCACCCCTTGACCAGACCCGCGTCGCCGGCACGGACGAACGCCTGCAGGCCATCGACCGGGCCATGCACGTCGACGTCGACCACGACCAGGCCCGACGCGGCACCGGTCGGGATGCCGATGTTCGCCCACGGATGCAGGCGCCACCACGACCGCACCTGCCGTCGATCCGTCGTGGCATCCATGTGGCCGTGGCGAGTGATCGGTGTCTTGCCGCCCGGCACGCACGGGAACACGGGCACGCCGCCCTCAGCGAGCAGCATCGCGGCATGACTTAGCCGCCAGCCACGCCCCGCCTTGGCGAGCACGTCCAGCGCCTCCAGGCCAGCCATCACAGCCCCCGTCCCGCCAGCGCCGGCGCGCTCGCTGGCTGGCGCTCGGGCAACGGCGCCGCCGACCGAGACGACGCCTCCGAAACGGGAGCGTCGCGGGTGAGGCCGGGTGGGGTGCCGTTGGAGACTTGAAAGGTGTCGAGCTGGTCGAGGATGCCCAACGCGGTCTTGCGCACCCGCTCCCCAGTGGCCTTGATGACCTCCGCCGGTTCGGTGTCCTTCACCGACGACGCCCACCCCGCCACATACGGGATCGTGTAGCCGCTGGTGTCCAGGCCGTGCGCGGCACCGATCATCAACGCGACCGACTCGGCCTCCACCTCGGAGATGCCACGGTGCTGACGAGCTTCCTCATCCTTCGGGTCGTGCATCAGCACATGCGCCAGCTCATGCACCAACGTGGCGACCTGATTGACCTCCGTCACATCGGTGCGCACCGACACCTGCCGCGTCGCGTAGTCCGTCAGTCCATCCGCGCCGCCGATCTGCCCGGCATCCGCTACCCGCACCACCTCGAACCCCAACGCCTCGACCTGCGCCGCCAGGCCGTCCCACAACCCCACCGGGGCTTCGCCGTCCAGCAACTTTGGTGCGGGAGCCTCCGGGATCGGATCACCCTCGGTCTGCGTCACATCCCACACGTAGGCGGGCCGAGCGCCCACCATCCGGGTACGCACCGTCTCGTTGACCTTGTGCTTCTCCCGTGGCCCCAACCGGCGCCACGACGACGGATCAGCCGGGTTCGATGAGGCGAACCGGCCGGTCACCGGGGCGAAGATCATGTAGCCCTGCTGGCCCTTCTGCACCTGACGGCCGAGCTGCTGCCACTGCCGATACCCAGCCACATGCGACGGCACCGGGTTCGGCACCCGGCCGGCCTCGAACGCAGCCTCGTGCTGGACCCAGATCAGCAGCGTGTTGTTGAACGAGCGCGACCGGAACCGAGCCGCGAACTCCAACGCCCGCGCCCAGTCCTCACCGGACACCAGCATCTCCACCGCGCCAGTCAGCCGCTCATGCAGCTCATCGAGCTTCGCGTCCCGCGCAGCCCGCGCTTCCTCCGTCACAGCCATCGTTGACCTCCCTTCGCCAAGACCGCCGAAGGGCGGCCGTGCGACTGTGAGGTACGCCGGGAAGATCAAGGAGACGAGACGAGCCAGGGGACGACCGAGACTGTCAGGTCGCATGAGGAACCCAACGAGTCCCTACCGGACTACACGCCCAGACCCGCCCACAGAGGAGAGGGCAGCCGATCCGGCGGTTATCACTCGGAATCGTGCGCGCTTCACCCGGAAGCGTCGGCTGCGCGGCGCTGGCTCATCGCCCGGTACCGGCGGGGAGTCATCCCCACGCTACGGCGGAACTGACGGGCCGCGAAATCAGGATCACCCCATCCCACCTCACGAGCAATCACCGCGATCGGCGCGTCCGTCGTGCGCAGAAGACCCGCCATCCGCTCCGTCCGCAACATCGTCAAATACGCAATCGGCGACTTCCCGAACGCATCGACAAAGATGCGCCCCACCTGCGACTTCGACACATGCAACTCGTTCGCCAAGTCAGTCACCGACCAGTGACGTACGGGGTCGGCGCGCAGCAGCTCCGCGCCCCGGCGCGCTTCCTGCCGTAGCGGAGCGAAGCGGCGGTGTCGCGGCTGAGTCGGCCATCCCGTCGCCCGTTGCGTCGGGGAGATACGGACTGGAGAGGTTCTGATGAATGGCGCGATGACGTGACTGATCGAGAACCAGAGCGCCTGCATCCGATAGAAGTTCTCCACGGGCCGGGCCTCAATGCTCAAGGCAACCAGCTCGTCCAGCCACGGCATCAGCAACCCCGTTCGGTCCTCACCGAGATGGAGAATCTGCGCCGGTTCTGTGTAAATGGTCGCCGCGAAGTCTTGGGCGTCGAGCCGATCGTGCAAAATGCCGACATGCTGCCAGAACACCTGGTCGATCACGTAGTCGGTGTCGGCGTAGATCGTGGTCACGGTGATGTGGCCTTCGGGCTCGCTTCCGCAGAGCGTGTTCGCGCCGAGCAAGATCACATCGCCGATGGTAACTGGCTGCTGTCCGAACTCGCTGAACAAGATTGCGGAGCCGTCACGGACCACGATCACCTTCACGCAGTCATACGCCACCGGCCCCACCGGCCGATGAATGGTGCGGGTTCGAGCCAACAAGGGCGCGTAGGGCGTCATGCCTGGCCCTGGTGTTGATCCGTTCACCATGACCGTGCCATCGCGCGTTCAATATCAACCAGTGGAGACTGTCGCCCGTGCCGACGATTCGTATGACCCGCGCGTCAGGTCTGGTAGCCGATGACGGTCATCATGCCGGTTTCGGCGTGGTAGATGTTGTGGCAGTGTGCGGCCCATTGGCCGGGATTGTCGGCGTCGAAGTCGATGGTCAGGGTCTGCTTTGGCAGGATGATCGAGGTGTCCTTGCGCGGCCCACCGTCTGAGTGCTGGTAGGTGTGGCCGTGTAGGTGGAAGGGATGCCACATCTCGGTCTCGTTGACCAGACGGAGGCGCACTCGCTCACCGGCCCGGACCGCCTGCGCGTCGCGCAGCGGCTGGGTCGGGTCGAACCGCTGGCCGTTGATGCCCCAGTCGTAGTCGGCCATCGAGCCGGTGAGCGTCAGGGTGATCTCCCGGTCGGCAGCCTTGGCGTCGAGAGCCACGCCGGTAGTAGCGGTGAGGATCGCGGCGGTGCCGACCTGATCGCTGTCCAACTCAGTGACCTTGACATCCGATGCTGGTGCTCCGCCGCCGCCGGTGCGCACTACGGCGAAGGCGCGTTCGCGTTTGCCTTCGGCCTGTGCCACGAGTGGGAACGCGCCGTCGCCGAGGGTGACGAGGAGGTCGTAGCGTTCGCCCATGCCGAGCAGAACACTGTCCACTTCAACAGGTTCGACGGGGAATCCGTCAGTGTGGGTCACGGTGAGGCGGTGCCCGCCGATCGCGAATCGGAAGGCGGTGTCACCGCCGGCGTTGATGAGTCGTATCCGTACTCTGCTGCCGGGTGTGCCGGTGAACTGGGCCGGGTCGGCGGTAGGTTTTCCGTTGATGAGGTAGTGCGGGTAGTAGACGTCTCCGGCATCGCCGCCGAGCAGGTCGGAGCTGGCGCCCATGAGGGTGTTGGCCATCCGCATGAGCATGCCGTCCATCCCGCCCATGTCGCCCATCCCGCGTGACAGCTCGGCGAGGACCTGCTCGGGGGTGGCTGTGACGCCATCGAGCCAGTCGTCCAGGACGATGACCCACTCGTCGTCGTAGGTCAGGGACTCGTTCGGGTCCTCGATGATGAGCGCTCCGTACAGTCCGCTGTCGAGCTGCGCGCCGACGTGGGGGTGGAACCAGTAGGTGCCCGGATCGGGCGTGATGAACTCGTAGTCGAACGTGCCGCCGGCAGCGATGGGTTGCTGGGTGAGCGGCGGCACGCCGTCCATGTCGTTGCGCAGTGCGAGCCCGTGCCAGTGCACGGAGGTCTCGACCGGGAGCTGGTTGCGGACGGTCGCTTTGAGGGTGTCACCGGCTCCGAGGCGGATGACCGGGGCGGGTACGGCACCGTAGGCGAAAGTTTGCGCCGTGGTGCCTGCGAGGTCCAGGCTGGCCGATGCGGCTGTGAGCGTGACTGCGGTGATCTTTCCGGTGCCGCCGCGTTGCCGTTCGCGGTCTCGCACGGCGGCGCTGTCCGGGTTCACCCAGGTGGCGGACGAGGTGCAGCCGGCGAGAGCGAGAGTCGCCGCCGCACCCACGCCGAGGCCGAGGAACGCGCGCCTGCTCCACAGCCGCTCTACGCCGAGGCCGGAATCACGACGGATCGGGAGCCGGCTGGCCGGGCTCATCGGATTTGCCCGTTCGGGGAAGGCTCAACCGGCCCGGCCGGCTCGCTCGTGGCGGTGCTGCCTGGTGCGGGTGCCTGGTCGGGCAGGCGGAGTCGTTTGAGGAGCAGGGCGTTGATCGCGACGATGACGCTGGAGCCGGACATGCTGATGGCCGCGATTTCGGGGGTGAGCATGATCCCGAACGCCGGGTAGAACACACCGGCGGCGATGGGCAGCGCGATGGTGTTGTAGCCGATGGCCCAGCCGAGGTTCTGCCGCATCTTGCGCAGGGTGCCTTTCCCGATCCGCAGCGCGATAGGGACGTCGAGCGGGTCGGAGCGCATGAGAACGACGTCGGCGGTTTCGATCGCGACGTCGGTGCCGGCGCCGATCGCGATGCCGAGGTCAGCCTGTGCGAGAGCGGGTGCGTCGTTGACGCCATCGCCGACCATCGCGACCTTCTTTCCGGCTGCCTGGAGCTTGGCGATCTTGGCGGACTTGTCTTCGGGCAGCACGTCGGCGATCACGGTGTCGATGCCCAGCAGGGAGGCGATCCGTTGCGCGGTGGGCTGGTTGTCGCCGGTGAGCATGACGGCCTCGATACCGGCGTCGTGGAGGGCGTCGATCGCGGCTTTGGCGGTCTCGCGGGGTGCGTCGGCCAGTGCGATCACGCCGCCGATGGTGCCGTCGACGGCGAACATGATCGCGGTGCGCCCGTCTGCCGCGAGCGACTGTTGAGCGGTATCGACGGGGCTGGTGTCGATGCCCTCGGCTGCCATGAGCCTGGTGTTGCCGAGAACGACCCGGTGCCCGTCGACGGTGGCGGTCGCGCCCTGCCCGGTGATGTTGCGGAACGCGGTCGCGGTGCGGCGTGGGATGTCGCGGGCGTCGGCGTAGGCGACGATCGCTTTCGCCAGTGGGTGCTCCGATTCTCGTTCCGCGGCCACGACGAAGGACAGCAGATCCAGGTCGTTGGTGCCGACCGCGAGGTAGTCGGTGACTTCGGGCTCGCCCTTGGTGAGGGTGCCGGTCTTGTCGAGCACCACGGTGTCGATCCGGGCGGCGGTCTCGATGCCGGTGGCGTTCTTGAACAGCACGCCGCGTTTGGCGCCCAGGCCGGTGCCGACCATGATCGCGGTCGGGGTGGCGAGCCCGAGCGCGTCGGGGCAGGTGATGACGACCACGGTGATCGCGAACAGAATCGCCATCGGCACATCCGCTCCGGCGAGGAGCCAGACCAGGAACGTGAGTGTGCCGCCGATCAGGGCGACCAGCACGAGCCAGAACGCGGCCCGGTCCGCGAGCCGCTGACCGGGAGCCTTGGAGTTCTGTGCCTCCTGCACCAGTTTCACGATCTGCGCCAGCGCGGTATCGGCGCCGACCTTCGTCGCCTTCACTCGGAGGCTGCCGACGGTGTTCACGGTCGCGCCGATCACAGCCGAGCCGGGGGACTTCTCGACCGGCATCGACTCGCCGGTGACCATCGACTCGTCGACCTCCGACGTGCCGTCCACGACCTCCCCGTCGGTCGGGACTTTCGCGCCGGGCCGCACCAGCAGCAGATCGCCGGGAACGACCTCGGCGGTGGGGATTTCGATCTCGTTGCCGTCGCGGATCACGACTGCGCGTGCCGGGGCGAGTTCCAGCAGCCGGCGGATGGCGTCGTTCGCGCCGCCGCGGGCGCGCATCTCGACCCAGTGGCCGAGAAGTACGAAGGTGGCGAGCACGCTGGCGGCTTCGTAGAACACTTCCCCGCCGCCGGTCAGGGTGATGGCGAGGCTGTAGAGCCAGCCCGCGCCGACACCGACCGCGACCAGCACCATCATGTCCAGCGTCTTCGCGCGCAGCGCCCGGTAGGCGCCGTCGAAGAAGATCCAGGCCGCGTAGAAGATCACCGGCAGCGACAAGATCAGGGAGAACACGTCATCGCGGAGCCCGAACGGTGCCGGGACGGTGAACCCGATGACCTCCCGGCCGATCGGAGACCACAAGGTGATCGGGATGGACAGGATCAGCGCGACCAGGAAACGGTTGCGCATGTCACGGATCATCGCGTCCATCGACATGCCGCCGTGGTGGCCGCCGTGCCCCATCACATCCTGCGCGGTCGCCGGTGCCGAGTCGCCATGCGCGTGAGCCGGCTCCGGCGAGGCCAGCGCCATGTCGTGGCCGGCGTGGGCGGAGTGATCGTGCCCCGTGTCGCCGGTTGCTCCGTGGTGGTGATGTTGCGGCGCGCTGTCGTGGTGGGAGGGAGGGGCCGTCGAGCGCGAGGCGTGCGGCTCGTCGCTGGGGTGGCAGATGTGCTGCGGCACGGACTGTCCGGCACAATGGAATCCGCACTCGGTGACCCAGGCGCGGAGCTGCTGGACAGATGTCAGCTCGGGGTCGTAGGTGACATTCGCGGTCTGCGCGACCGGGTTCACCTCGACGGTGACCACTCCGGGCAGTCGCCCCAGGGTCTTCTCGGCGAGTTGTGAAGAGGAGGCCCAGTGCAGACCGGCCACCTCTAGGACGACGGTGTTCATCTTCTTGTTCATGGCGTTTCCTATGACTGTTGTTCAGCCCAGCCCTACAGGGCGGGCAGGATGGTGGTGGCCTGGTCGCCGTCGAGGGCGACGATGCCGCGGTCGTCCACGAGATGGACGACACCTGACGGGGCAAGACCGAGGGCTGCGACGGTCCCCTGCGCGGTACCGATCGGTGTCCACGCCGCCTGGCCGCTGCGCCGCCAGAGCTGCCCATCGGTATCGACACGGACCAGTTCGTTTCCGGCCGCATCGAGCAGATACAGCGTGGGTGCATCAGCAACCAGTCCGAAGGCGGCAGCGTTGTCGTCGCTGGCGAACAGCCCGCTTTGGGTGGCCGCATAGATCACGCCGTCTGCGGTGACCGCAAGATCAGCGGCGGTTATCTCGCTGCCAGCCATCCAGGTGCTGCCGGAGTCGCCGCTGATCTGTACCACGGGACTGCTCGACCCGATCCCGTACACCTGCCCATCGGGACCGGCGGTCAGGACGTGGAAGTCCTCCTCGCCCGTGAACGCGACCGGCTCCCAGCTCTGCCCGCCGTCCTCGCTGCGGATGATGCCGAGATTCGGTGACCCCAACTCCGAAGGCGTGTCCATGCCGGGATGCCCGGAAGCGATCAGCACGCCGTCCGTGACGGTCAGGCCCATCACGTCGAAGTCGTAGCCACCCAACGGACCTTCCACAGAGCCTTCGGCATCGACCCGGTACAGGCCCATATGGGTAGCGACCAGGATCGTGGCACCGGCCTCGGGCACCACCGCATGGATGTGCCCGAACTCGACCGGAGTCTGCGCCGCCGGAGACGGCGTGGAGAAGGTGCCACAACCAGCAAGCACAGT
This sequence comes from Pseudoclavibacter sp., assembly GCA_047722305.1. Taxonomy (GTDB): domain Bacteria; phylum Actinomycetota; class Actinomycetes; order Actinomycetales; family Microbacteriaceae; genus JAKVJE01. The sequence goes on from JBDNYM010000006.1 coordinate 37,152, forward strand.
GACAGCAGCTACGGCGGCAGCGAGCGCGACGAGCGCGCGGCGAGGTGAGGAACGAAGACGAGAGAACATCAAAAGGGGGCCTTCCGGGAGAGCAGGACGACGACAGACACGGCCGATGGGTAGGCGAAGGGAGCCGGCCGCGAAGCGCACCGGTGTCAAGAGCAGCGGCAGGACGGTGGGGAGCCCGCACCACGGGTGGTCGGGCTCCCACGCCCGCTCCTGTCGAGGACGGCTAGAGGCTGTCCAGAATCTCTTGCATCGTGGTGACCTCGGCCTTCTGGCCGTCGATGACCTGCTGCGCCAGTTCCAGCACATCCGGGTTCTGCCCGTTGGACAGCTCCATCTCGGCCATCATGATCGCGCCGTTGTGGTGCTCGATCATTCCTTGCAGGAACAGTCGGGTCGCCTCGACGCCGGTCGCAGACTCCAACGCGGTCATGTCCTCCTCGGACATCATGCCGCCGCCGTGGTCCATGCCGTCCATGCCGCCCATGGACGGGTCGGGTGAGGGCAGACCCCACTCCTGCAGCCAGCCCTGCATGGTCTCGATCTCGGGCCCCTGGGCGTCCTTGATCTGCTGAGCCAGCGTCACCACCCGCTCATCGATCCCGTCTTTGCCGAGGATCAGATCAGCCATCTCGATGGCCTGCTGATGGTGCGGGATCATCATCGCCACAAACATCTCGTCCGCTCCGTTGAAGTCCGCGCTGGACTCCGACGAGGAGGGGCTGGAACTTGACGAGCCATGATCCATCCCGGGCATCCCGCCGGGGTCGTTATTCTGCCCGCAACCGGCGAGCACCAGAGTCGTAATGAGCGCGCTCGAAGCCAGCGCAAGCATGCGCATACGCATGATGAAGTTGTCCTTTCGTCAGTCGAATGAAGAGTCGCGGTCCATCCACACCCCGGTCGGGGCATGACAGACAGGCATCACCCGAACCCGATGGTCCGTGGGACGCCACAGCGCAACTCAGGTACGACTGATCGAAAGAACGATGAGAGAAGGCGGACGCGCGCGTGGCAGCACCGCGCCCAGCAGCGGCAACGCGCGAACAGCAAGCAGCCGCGTCAGCCACCCGCGGCCCAGTAGCCTGGGAGCGAGCAGGAGGACCAAGCCGATTAGGAGCGCGATCACGCACCCCAGCATCAGCATCGAATGGCTCGGTGCCGGTTCCCCGCACCCATCACAGTGCGTCTCACCGGCTGCGGCGGCATCGCTCGTGTTGGAGCCGGCCATCTGATCCGCTAAAGGGGCCGACATGGCCTCGTCCGGACCCGCCTTGGCAGCGATGTGTTCGGTCTCGATCGTCAGGGTCGGGGAGGTATGCCCCATCGGGCCGGACATGCTCAGAACGTGCATCGCGAACAGCCCAGCGATCACCATCATCAGCAGGCCGAACACGAGCAGGCCAGGACGACAAGGCGACCCGCCGGTCATCACCGAGCGAAGAGCACCCATCGCCGTCCTCCTTTCGACCTCCGAGTCCATAAGCCTCACGGTTTGCATGATCGTTGCTCACTACGGTAAAGCATCGCGCCACGAAGCCACCTGAGCGCCCGTGGCGGCGATGCTCAACCGGTCAGGCGGCGTGCGCGTATCGCGCGGGGTCGGCGTCCCACAGCGGGCCGCATCCGGCGCAGCAGAACCAGTACCGCTTGCCCTCGTAATCCCGGTACAGGCCCTGCTGCTCAGCCTGCGCCGGGTCCACCAGATTGTTCGGCATCACCGGACACCGCACCAAGTTCTCCGCGTCCGGTGCCGGGTGATGGTGATGAGGGTGAGACTGCGCCTCGTGCCCATCGTGATGATGATCGTGACTCGACATGCTCCACGTCCTCTCTAACGATGTTCCGCTGCCGTGATTCTGCGCCGACGTCGTAGCTGACGTTGCGCGACTACCTCCAACAATACCCCATAGGGGTATACTGACATCGACTGCACCCCCATCCCATCGATTGATCCGATGCCGACACGCACATCGTCGAGCAATGCTGCTCAAAGGCCCGCTCCGATGCAGCCATGTCGCGGCTGGGCCGGTGCTCATCGCCCGCCGTCGTTCATCAAGTCATCGACAGCGCCAGGGCAGCCGAGGCTTGAAGCGGAACGACCCCGTTGCCGAGGGCGGTGATCTGCTGGTTCTGCGTCAGTCCGTGGTCGGGGTCAGTGACCCATCTGGCCGGGAGCCCCATGATCCATTCCACGAACTCGGGTGCTGGTCGTGGCCCTTCGCCTTCGTTCAGGAGGTTCAAGAGTGCGGGGGCTGGTGCTTCCCGTCCGGTGATGTGTTCCCATCGGGCGATGGCTCCGGCGTAGCGTCCCCAGCGGTGAAGATGCCGTCGATCAGGTGCCACAGCGTCTCCGGCTCGGCTTGCTTGCTCGGCGAGCCATCCGGTCCGTGAAGCGCAAAGTCGATGAGCTGATGGCTCAACGTGATAGTGCCCCGCCGAGCCCGAACTTGATCGACCGTCTCCCCTCCGCGCTTGGCATCCGTCGCTACCGGTGTCCGGAAGAATGCGGTGGGCGAGGATGAAGACTCGGAAGCGGGGATGTGGTGCGCCGATGGCGGAAGCGGGTAGCCCGATCCATCGTGCATCCATCCCGAGGTCGGCCAGGTCTCCGAGAACGGCGCCGGCCGCCCGGAGAGGTCGAGCTGCGTTGTCTCCCAAACCCCACGGGTCGAGTTCCAGGTTGCGAAGGGTTGCAGGATTGGGGGTTGCATCGTCGGGGTCGCGGTGCTCATCGTCGTCTCCTTCCAGGGGTGTGCGGACGGCCATCGTGGAGAGCAGGCCGCGCACGTTCTCGATGACAACCAGCTCGGGTTGTAGCGCGTCGATCGCTCCGGCCATGTGTGCCCAGAGGCCGGATCGTGTGCCGGGCGCGAGGCCGGCACGTCGGCCGGCGACCGATACGTCTTGACAGGGGAATCCACCACAGAGCACATCGACGGGTTCGACGTCGCGCCAGTCGATGGTGGTGATGTCGCCGAGGTTCGGGGCGTCAGGCCAGTGGTGGGAGAAGATGCGGGCGACGTGCTTGTTGATTTCGGAGAACCAGATCGTCTCCGCCCCGAGGGCGTGTTCGATAGCGAGGTCGAGCCCGCCGTACCCAGAGAAGAGCGATCCGACTCTGAGTGGGCGGTCGTGCTGAGTGGGGTCGTGCATGAGGGCTCCGGCCGATGGGTGATCCCCGACCGGACTCTGTAAGGGAAGTCGTCGCCGGGCTGGTCATCCGGCAGGTGCACCACCGTCCCGAACTGCCATCCGTCGATCAGCGGCACGCCGCGACGATCCCCGCCCCGCGCACCTTCGAGAACCGCGACGTTGGCTCCGCGCCAACTCGCTCCCCGCCGGAGTCGCCCGGCCCCACCTGAGCCACCACACGTCTTTCTGTAGAGGCGCGAGCGGGCATTATCGCGGCCGAGTGCGGCGGCTTCCGGCTCACCTTGCGGGCACGGAAGGGAGGCCGTGGTGACGGTTTCGATGCGCGTGATGACGGCGGGCGATGGTTACAAGTACCTGCTCCGCTCGGTCGCGGCCGGGGATGGTGACCGTTCCCTCTCGACGCCGTTGACGCGCTACTACGCCGAAGCGGGAAACCCGCCCGGGTTCTGGATCGGCCAGGGCCTCGCCGCCCTCGGGCACGGCGAACTGACCCCCGGCTCGGAAGTGTCGGAAGCGCAACTCGAGCTGCTGATCGGGTCGGGTCGTGATCCGATCACCGGCGACCCACTCGGCAAGGCGTACCCGACGTTCGCGCCTCTGGCCGAGCGGATCGAACGCCGCATCAACACCCTCGACGCAGAACTGGGGCCAGCCGCGCGGGCGGTCGAGACGGCACGGATCGAGGCCGAGGAAACCGAGCGCGGAACCCGGCGCGCGGTGGCCGGGTTCGACTTCACCTTCTCAGTCCCCAAGAGTGTGTCGGCGCTATGGGCGGTCGCCGATGCCGGCACTCAGGCGTTGATCGCGGACGCGCATCATGCGGCGGTTGCAGAGCTGGTTGCGTTCCTCGAACGCGAGGTTGCAGTCACCCGCACCGGAGCGGACGGCCCCGAGGGCACGGTTGCGCACGTCGATGTCCTCGGTGTCGCTGCAACCGCGTTCGACCACTACGACTCCCGGGCGGGCGATCCGCAGTTGCACACTCATGTCGTCATCAGCAACAAGGTCAAGACCGCCCAAGACGGCAAGTGGCGCGCCCTCGCCGGGCGTCCGATGCACGCCGCGGTCGTCGCGGTCTCCGAGCTCTACAACGCCGCCCTGGCCGACCAGCTCACCCGCACCCTCGGCATCGACTGGGAGAGCCGCGACCGGGGACGGGACCGCAACCCCGCCTGGGAACTCGTCGGCGTCACCGAAGAACTGATCGGTGAGTTCTCCACCCGGTCACATCACATCGAGGCCGAGAAAGACCGCCTCATCGTCGAGTACGTCGCAACGCACGGCAGGCAGCCCTCCGCCCGGGTCGTGTTGAAGCTCCGCGCCCAAGCCACCCTTGCCACGAGGCCCGAGAAGCACATCCACTCGCTCGCAGACCTCACCCGCCAATGGCGGGAACGCGCCGGCCGGGTGCTCGGGCAGGACCCGACCGGCTGGGCACGCACCCTCACCCACCAGGCAGCGGACGCACCGGCTCGGGTGTTGCGGGCCGACGACGTGCCCCTGGATGTCGTGCGCGAGGTCGGCCTGTCGGTGATGGCGGTCGTGAGTGAGAAGCGGTCGACGTGGACGCGCTGGAACCTGCACGCCGAAGCATCCCGGCAGTTGATGGGCTGGCGGTTCGCCTCGATGCTGGATCGGGAGGCGATCACCGGGCTCGTGGTCGATGCCGCCGAGCAAGCCTCGCTCCGCCTGACTCCGCCCGAACTCGCCTCCAGCCCGGTGCAGTTCCGCCGAGCCGATGGCACCTCACGGTTCCGGCCATACGCTTCTGTGCTGTTCTCGTCCGAAGCTCTGCTCGCCGCCGAAGACCGGCTCCTTGCCCGCGCCGACTCTCTCGCTGGGCCGGTGGTGTCGTTGGAGACGGTCGAGCAGATCACCAGCCGCCCCGACCCAAGGGGCCGGATGCTCGGCGAGGATCAAGCCGCAGCCCTGGCCGCGATCGCCGTCTCCGGCCGCACCCTCGACGTGCTGGTCGGCCCCGCCGGCGCAGGCAAGACCACCGCCATGAACGCGCTCCGCCGCGCATGGGAGAAGGAGCATGGCAGCGGCTCGGTCGTCGGCCTCGCACCATCCGCCGTCGCCGCCCAGGTGCTGGCGGACGATCTGGGGATCACGACCGAGAACACGGCGAAGTGGTGGCAGAACCACCTCATGCGCGGCACCACGTTCGAGGTGGGCCAGCTCGTCATCATCGACGAGGCATCCCTGGCCGGCACCGCCTCCCTCGACCGCATCACCGCCGAAGCCGAACAAGCCGGCGCGAAGACGCTGCTGGTCGGTGACTGGGGGCAACTCCAATCGGTCGACGCCGGCGGTGCGTTCTCGATGCTCGTCCACGCCCGCGACGACACCCCCGAGCTACTCGACATCCACCGCTTCACCCACGAGTGGGAGAAGACCACCTCCCTCCAACTCCGCCACGGCCGTCCCGAGGCGATCGACACCCTCGCAGGCCACGACCGCATCATCGGCGGCGAACAAGAAGCCATGATCGACGCCGCCTATGGCGCATGGCGACAAGACCTCGCCACCGGGCGAGCGTCGATCCTCGTCGCCGAAACCCACGAAACCGTCACCGCCCTCAACGCCCGAGCGCGGGCGGACCGGATCATCGACGGCACCGTGCACGGCACCCGTGAAGTCGGCCTGCATGACGGAACGGCCGTGTCCGAGGGCGATCTGGTCATCACCCGTCACAACGACCGCCGCCTACGCAACGGCCGATCCTGGGTCCGCAACGGCGACAGCTGGACCGTCACCGGCGTTCACGCGGACGGGTCGGTCAGCATCCGCCCGGTCGGCCGCCGGCTCCGTGGCGGAATCGTCCTGCCCGCCGACTACGTGGCCGAACACCTCGACCTCGGCTACGCCATCACCGCCCATAGAGCCCAGGGAGTGACGACCGACACGGCGCACGTCATCGCGACCGCGACCACGACGCGGGAGAACTTCTACGTCGCCATGACCCGCGGCGCGGCCGGGAACTATACCTACGTTGTCCTCGATCGGCCCGACGACAGCCACGGGGTGCCGCACCCCAGCGACAACCCTGACGCCACCGCCCGGTCGGTGCTCTACGGCGTGATCCAGCACATCGGCGCCGAACTGTCCGCGCACGAGGCGATCACCGCCGAGCAGGAACGGTGGAGCAACATCGGCCAGCTCGCCGCCGAGTACGAAACCATCGCCCAAGCCGCCCAACACGACCGCTGGGGCACCCTCCTTGCCGCCGCCGGACTCGCGAGTGCGCAGGTCGATGCCGTGCTCGACTCTGACGCCTACCCGGCCCTGTCGGCCGAGCTTCGGCATGCCGAAGCCAACCACCACGACCTCGACACCCTGCTGCCGCGTCTCATAGCCGCGCGGGGGCTGGGCGATGCGGACGACATCGCTTCGGTGATCCACGCCCGCGTCGCCCGCGCCACCGCCCGGCCAGCCGGATCCGGCCGTACCCGCAAACCGCCTCGGTTCATCGCCGGCCTCATCCCGTACGCGGACGGGTCGATGGCCGACGATATGCGCCAAGCCCTGGACGAACGCCACGAGCTGATCGAAGCCCGCGCCGACTCCGTACTCACGGGCGCGCTCACCGACAAGGCACTGTGGACAACCCAACTCGGCCCGGTACCGAAGGACACGAAGCAGCGGACGGCCTGGCGACGTGCCGCCGTCATCGTCGCCGCGTACCGGGACCGCTACCAGATCACCGACGACCGAACCCCGCTCGGCCCCGCACCCCAGAGCACCCGGCAGAAGATCGACCGCGCCCGGGCCGAAGCCGCGCTCAGGGAAGTCAATGCCGGTACGTCCGCACCCGAGGCCGGGCGCCCGGTGACGCAGGCCGTGACTCGCGGTCCTCGTCTCTGAGCGCTGTCGGTCGTGTCTGCGATCCTTGACGTAGAGCATTCGGTCGATGAGAGACGAGGTGGGAAGGTGGCGCAGTCGGAGCAAGCGCGCGAGATCGCGCGACGCCTCGGCGTGGTCAGTCATCCCACCCTCGACCAACTGGCCGAAGCTGTAGCGCTCTTTGCTCCGTTGGGTTGGGCCATGTGCGGACGCTGGCATATGGAAGGCACCTTGCGCGTCCTCCGACAAGCCGGGAACGGTGCCACGGACGACGAGCTGGACGAAGCGATCACCGAGGTGTGGAACAACGAGAACGCGACCTTGCTGAAACACGCCGCCGCGCCGATGCGCCGATGGTCGAACTCTCACTACCCGTTCAAGCAACTTGTCTGGGATCGCGTCAGTCTCATCGAGAAGGCCATCGAGCATCACTTCGCAGGCGCCTACGAGGCATCGACCCCGATCATCCTGGCTCAGATCGACGGCATGAGTCGGGACCTCACCGGCCAGTCCTTCTTCTCCAAAGGAAGCAACGACCCATACCTGGACGACGAGACGATCGCCGGCATGGAAACCAACCTCCCGGTGGTACGCGCCCTCTTCTCCGAAGACGTAAGGCCAACCGGCGACTACGGCAAGGTCTCTCGACACGACGTGCTCCACGGCCGCGACCTCGGCTACGCGACCCGGGTGAACTCCACCAAGACCATCGTCCTCGTCGCCGCCCTTGCCGAATACCTCCCCAAGATCGCCGACGACGCTGGCGCCCAGCGCCGACGACAACACGAGGACGAAGTTGCCGGCTCCACTGAACTCGATGAACTCGGGCGCCTTGTGGACGACCGCCATGTACCCGAACTGCTGAACTTCGCCTACGACTTCGACACCGAATACCTCAACGCCGTTCTGCTGAACCCGGCCCCGTTCAACGCGCGGCGGCAACTGGCTGCGGTCGCCCGCAAGCACGGCCTTGACCCGGAAGCGTTCACGCTTGACGAGGATCAGGCCGGTTGGCGCTGGTACTACACGATTCCAGCCGGCCAGACCCTCGGCTATGCAGCACGTCCAAGCACCAGCAGCGAGCGGCGCCATCCCGACGTGTGGCGATGGGACGACCCCACCACGCCACACACGTTCCCGTGGAACGACTCAACGGGTTGGCGCTACGACGATGACTTCCCACGATCCCCGAACTGGGAACCCAAACTCGTCATGTAGCTATCGTCAGCTCGCTAGATCGAGCGCCCAGACCCGCCCGGCGCAGAGCGATAGCCGCCGAACTCGTGTCCAGCAGCGGATCGCGTCAGGTTCTTGCCGGTTGGCTCAGCGCCGTCGAGCAGCGCGATGACATCGCTGGCCCGAGTGACGACGGACGCGGCCCCTTGCTTGATGAGTTCGTTCGGGCCGTTGCTGACGGCACTGGTCACGGGGCCAGGCACCGCTCCGACACCCCGGCCGAGGCCAAGCGCGTTGAACACAGTCGTGAGCGACCCCGACCGTACGCCTGCCTCCGGGATCACGACACCACCGGAGAGTGCCGCCATCAGCCGGTATCGCGCGATGAACCTGTCCCGGCTGGGCACAGCACCTGCCGGGAGTTCACTCACGAGCAGGCCGGTGTCACCGATCCGATCCAGCAGGTCGGTGTGCGCGGCCGGATAGCGGCGATCCAAGCCAGTTGCCAACACGACGATCGTCTGACCGGCGGCGGCGAGCACGCTCCGGTGCGCCGCACTGTCGATGCCGTAAGCGCCTCCGGCGATGACCACCCGTTCCTCATCGGCCAGCCCCGTCGCAAGTTCGTTGGTGACGTGTTCGCCGTAGTGGGTAGACGCGCGAGCGCCCGTGATCGTGACCCGATCGCTCAGCGCCGTCGCCAAGAACGACGATGCGCCCTGCGTCCACAGCACATACGGGGCGCGGTCGCCCAGCTCGTCCAGTCCGGCGGGCCACTCCCGATCCGCCGGGATCAGCGTGCCGAACCCGTGCTGCTCAGCCTCGGCCACGCGCTCCATCAGGTCGGGCACGATCCGTGCTCGCAGGCGCTCGCGCCACAACAGAACGTCGGCACGGCCCAGCCCCGTCACGTCATGATCGGACTCGACCAGGCTCAGCGTCGCCACGCCTCCGTGGCGACCCAGGATGTATCCGGTCGTCAGATCGTCCGGCTCAGCGATCATCGACAGCACGATTCGCGCCATCCGTTCGCCCCGCACCTGCTCCGCCAACGCGCCAGCCATGATCGGTGTCCTTCCACTCCAAGGTCACCGACGAGGTGCGCCATCGTCTGCCACCACCAACGTGGAGCAGCCCGCGACCCGCTGGGCGGCGATCGCCTCGGTGAAGGCCGTTGTCTCATAGGATTGGGGCCATGTGACACTCGAACGAGGAGGTACCTGCGTGTCCGTCGCCGCCCAGCCGAGCGCGAAGAGCAGCGCTCCTCAGCTCGACGACATGCCTGTCCCGGTGACCTCGGTGGCACCCGCGCCTTCTCTTCCTGGTTCGCCCGTGCCTCCCGCCCATCGCATCTACTTCTACTCGCCCGATGAATGGGAAGTCTTCATCGCAGAATGGGCTACCGGCCTCGCCGTCTCGTACCGGCAGATCAAGCGGCTCGGTGGACCTAGCGATCGTGGTGTAGATGTGGCCGCGTTCAAGACTGAGCGAGGGCTTGAAGACTCGTGGGACTGCTTTCAGGCGAAGCACTACGCGGACTCACTCAATCTGTCGGACGCGATCCCGGAGATGCTGAAGCTTTTCCGAGGGGTCGTGGACGCCTACTACGTGCTCCCGGACCAGTATGTTTTTGTCGCTCCTCGTGGCTGTGGCAGTTCCCTCAACCGTCTTCTGAGCAAGCCGACCGAGTTGCGGAAGAAGTTCCTCGAAGTGGTCGATTCCCGTGGTGCAGCAACCAAGGGGCTCGATGAGGTGACGTTGCAGTCAATCCGTGATCTTGCAGCAGCCTCAGACTTCTCGATTTTTCGATCCCTTGAACTCAACGAGATGCTGGATGTCCACCGCACAACTCCGTACTACGCAGCTCGGTTTGGTACGGCATTGCCCGCGAGACCTCCGGTTGGTCAGACGCCAACCGCCCCGGCCCCTGTCGAGGCGGTCTATGTCAAGAAGCTCGTTGACGTCTACAACGAGCAAGACCCCGTGGCCTGTTCGGATACTGAGTCAGTCACCACCCACGCGAAGTACGGCGCGCATCTTCAGCGCCAGCGGGAGGCCTTTTACTCGGCGGAGGCGCTACGTCTCTATGCCAGGGACTCGGTGCCGGACGGCACGTTTGAGTTACTGCAAGGCGATGTCTACACGGGCGTCATTGACACAGCGGAAGCGGACCATGCCAGTGGTCTACATCGACTCCGCGCGGTCCTCTCGCAATCAGGCCAGCTGGACCTCGGTGCCCATGCCCTTATCTCCGTGTCGAGAATCGAGGATCGCCAAGGCATCTGCCATCAACTTGCCAATGCGGACCGACTGACCTGGGTGGCGAACGATGAGTAGCCCTCTCAACAGCCCCCTCGAAGTGGGATTGCGTGTCCTCATGATCCTTGTCGAGGCTTTTCCAGCACATCTAGACATCAACCGCCTGGTGCTGCTCGATCACGGGCTCCTACACAGCGCGGACCTTGATGGTCCAGAGAGCTTGCACCCGCCGATTCCTGTCCGAGTGGGCGAACTCGGAGTCAAAAGACAGCACATCGAAGATGGCCTCCAAGTCATGATCCGTGCCGGCCTCGCAGAGATGTCTGCCGAGGACAGCGGCATCGAGTTTTGGGCCAGCGAGAGCACCGAAGGCTTCCTAGGGCTACTTGAGAGCGACTATGCGCGCGCCCTGCATGATCGTGCGCAGTGGGTCGTCGGGGAACTTGGGGCCGTTGACGATAGCCGTCTGCGAGAGCGCATGCGAGAGGTTTCGTCACACTGGTCCGAGGAGTTCGAGGTTGTGCTGGCGGAGAGCGGAGGCGACTTCTGATGGGACGACTGACGCTTTCTCACCTGACCTTCACCGGTACGAATGTTGCTGCGGCGTCGGTTGACTTCAGCCCACATGTGACAGTGATTCACGGCCCGTCGGACACCGGCAAGTCCGTCATCGTTGACGCGATCGACTTCGTGCTCGGCGCAAAGGAACTCAAGGAGATACCGGAGCGAAACGGCTACAGTCGAGTCCTGTTGGGAATCCAGCTTCCTAGTGGCGACCGCATCACGCTCGCGCGGGCGGTGGATGGCGGCGGAGTCGCCCTTTATCGAAGCGATGTCCGTGTTGAACCGTCGAGTCCTCCCGACGAGACCCTCGCCGCGAAGCACAGCTCGGCAACCACCGCGAACGTCTCCCGTTTCCTTCTTGAGCAAGTCGGTCTCGATGAGCAGCAGGTGCGTAAGAACTCACGAAACGACACCAACATGCTCAGCTTCCGCGATCTGACGCGACTGTGCCTCATCGGTGAGACCGAGATGCAGGCGGAGATAGCGCCTGGACTCAGCGGGAACCCAGTCAACAAGACCAAGGAAGTCTCGGTTCTGAAGCTCCTCCTCACCGGGGAAGACGACTCGGCGCTGGTCGCCGTGGCATCACCACAGGAGCAGAAGCGTCTGCGTGGTGCTCGGCAAGAGGTTGTCGAGAGGATGCTCGGGCAACTTGAAGCACAGCTCCAAGACGTCGCAGAGCCAGCCGAACTCATGGCGCAACTGGGCAAACTGAACCGAACAATCGATGAGCACAGCGCGACAATCGGAGGCCTCGCGGAGAAGCGAGGGCAGCTTCTCGCGGAACGCAGCCGACTGCAAGAGATCGAGAGAACCGAGCGCGTCGAGTACTCAGACGCAGCAGCGCTCCGCCAGCGATTCAACCTCTTGCTGAAGCAGTATGAGAGTGACCTCGCACGGCTCGAAATGATCGCCGAAGCGGGGAACCTTCTCGGGTACTTCCGACGCGGCACGTGCGTCTTCTGCGGTGCGGAACCGGATAGCCAGCACCTCAACATGAGCTGCGAAGGCGACATCACAAGTTTTGGCATGTCCGTCGAGTCCGAGACCCGCAAGACTCAAGGTCTTCACGAAGACCTGCTTGTGACCATCGACAGCCTCAACGCTCGATCGGAGAGCCTGAAAGTCTCGATCAGAGCAGCGCATCGTGAGTCAATCAGCCTTCAGAAGAAGATCGACAAGCTCGACGGCGAGATGAGCCCGCACCAAGGCGACCTTCGCGACCTCCTTACGAAGCGCAGTGAGGTCGAGAAGCACCTCGGACTCTATGAACAAGTGAAGTCTCTCGAAGCCATGATCCGCAAGATCATTGACGAGACCGACGTGGAAGTGGCGACTGCAGTCGCGGGCCTGAGCCTCACCGCAGTGCGCGAGTTCTCGACCGAGATTTCCAAGCGCCTCACGGAGTGGGACTATCCAGACGCAGATTCCGTTCGTTACGACCGGAATGAACTAGACATCATCGCCGGAGATCAACAACGATCGGCGCACGGCAAGGGTGTCCGAGCGATTCTCCACGCTGCTTTCACGCTCTCTCTTGCGCAATACTGCTTCAACCGAGAGTTGCCGCACCCCGGCTTCGTCGTTCTCGACTCTCCACTCGTCACGTACCGTCCGCCAGATCAATCCACAGACACTGATGAAGAGCCCCCCGAAGGCGTCGTTCGTGCCTTCTACCGTGACATCCAGGAGAACTTCGACGGTCAAATCATCATCATGGAAAACACTGACCCACTCGAACCGCTTGGATCGAACGCACTCGATGTACCGTTCACGAAGCGCGTTGATGTCGGGCGGTATGGGTTCTTGCCCGCCGTGGCCACTGAGACCCAGCCCGACGCTCTCCCGCTAGATGAGTAGGCCCGCAGCCTGCCCAAGCTGATCGGATCGGCTCGTCCAAGGCTCAGAAGCGAACGGTTCCTTCCCCGAAGCGCCGAGCGTACACTGAACGGTGAGGCGGCTTTCTCCTTCACAGTGGGCCGTTCGCGGCAGGCCTTCGGGCCACTCTTCAACGCACCGTCTCGCAGAGACACCCCTGCGTAGAAGAGGAGCATCCGATGATCCGCCTACTGATGATCGCCAGCATCCATATCCGCGACTTCATGCGTCGCTACATGCCGAGCAACATCCTGCTCGACCTCATCCGCACCCGCCGCGGCCTCAAGTGGGGCGTCCCAGCCATGCTGCTGGCGATCCCGTACTTCGGCGTCGCCTACTGGTGCACCACGATCATCGGCAACGGCGGCCCCGGCTGGCTCAACCTCGTCGTCCTGATCTGCGTGTGGAGCGGCTTGAAGATGCTGTGGATCGGCCCCGTCAGCCTGATCCACCTACTCCGAGCCAGGACCAGCGAACGCCGTGCCCGCCGCGACCACATCCGCCGCAACCACGACGAGCCCGTGCAGACCGGAGTCATGTGATGGGACGGTACGTGAAGAAGACCACGCGGCGCCGCCGGGAGGATCGGAACCTCACCGTCCGAGCTGAGCACCGCGACCCGCCAGATGTGGACAAGCTCTGCCAACTGCTCATCAGGTTCACGCTGCAAGACATGGGGGAATCACGAGCCCAGCAGCGCCGCGAAGAGATTGCCGGGACTCGCAAGGTTCAGTCCGGCGCCAAGGGCGCGTAGGCGCGAGTGGTCGGGAGCCACCGACTCCTACTTCCGAGTTGGCTGGCGACCGGATGGCCGGATCGTGTCACCACAGGCAACGATGCCCGCACGGGCGCCGTCCTTGCTGATCCCGAGCTGGGCGGCGACCTGCGGCAAGGTCAGCCCTTCCTCGTACAGCCGCGCCGCCTCGCGACGGATGCGCTCGGGAAGACCCGGCCGCCTCACCGGCACGCCCGCCCGGCGCACCAGCTCGCTGACCGTTCCACGATGCACCCCGAAGGTGGCGGCCAGCTCCCGCACCGGCACGCCCTCAGCGTAGGAGTCGAGCAGGGCCGCACGATTCGAGGCATTCAAACGAGTTTGAGACTGACGCGATTTTTCGACCACCGGACCCCTGACGTCGGCCCGCCGAGTAGGCTGGGGACGTGCTCCACGACGCCGGGATGCCTTGTGGACACGGGAAATCAGAGTCGTGAGTGGCCTCCTGGGGTTTGAGAAGCACCTACGGAGGACCACCTATGAAGTAGCTCGAAACCCCCGGGAATCCCGGGGGTCTTCGCGTTTCGGCGGCTGATGAGCGTCACCGGTCATCAGCGAGAGCCGCTCGGGAGCTGTGGCCAAGTTGTGGGCAGGCGTCGATCTCTCCGCCCGCTGCCGCTGCAGAGCGACTCCCTCATCTACCTCTCCGTCGCTGCCGAGAGCGAACGGCGGCCCAACACTACTCATCGACGTCATCCACGCTGACTTTGCCGTCGAGCACGGCCTGAACTTGATCTTCGAGGGCGAGATTCCCCTGCGCCCCGAGTTCGTTCATGTATGCCTCGGCTTGGCCTTTCAGGTCGCCATCTGACGACAGCATGGCGTTCGCGATGACGACAGGAATCGCGTGCCGGCTCAGGTCGAACGCGACCCGTCCGCCTTCGCTGCGCCCGCCTAGAAGAAGCTTTAGCACCGCGAGCGCAGCGGCAGGGTCTGTGGTTGATGCCTGCGCCAGCTCCTTCCCGATCATGTACCGCTCGGTAGCGATGGTGGGATCGAGTTCGAGTGCATCTCTCAGCCGGGGAAGCCACCACTCCGAGGTGAACGAGCTACTCTTCGCCAGCCAGTAGATGCCCTCGAGCTCTTTGCTGTCTCCGGGATTCTCGCGAACGTGGTCAATGCGGTCGTCCCAGAGAGCCGCGAAGCGATCGCGAATTGACTCTTCCACCGAAGAGGCATGGAAGAAGGACCATGCAACCTTCCCAAGAGCGTCACCGCGAACCTCAGGACTGGCCTCGGAAAAGAAGGCCTCGAAAACGTGGTCTTCCGCGTCGATGTGCCCATACACGAACGCGTCTATGACCCACTCGCCGATGCGCGGCAGTGGGTCGGACTCCCCTTTCCAACCGGCAGCGAGGGAGTCGCCGATGTCGATGGCCGAGAGCATTGCCGGAGTCAGGAGCTCATACATCAGTCGGTTGTAGCGGTGTGTCGCCATCGCTGTCGTGAGGACGATCTGCTGCTCGATCGAAATGCCTTCGCGAGTACCCACCAGCTCGTCCAGGTGGGCGTTGATCCAGGCAGGGGCAGAACTCAGAAGTCGACCAAGACCTTCGCCAAGAGCGGCCCGGCCGGCGCCATGTTGATCGACGCGCGCCGCCTCGGCCTCGATCGCCTTGAGTGCGTCGTCTCGCCACGGCGCGTCCTCCGAACCGGTCGCGGCGACGATGAGCGCCCGGACCCGGCTTGGCCACTGCCAATTGAGCGACATGCTAAGTGGATCCCACCCTGAACCTTCGTGCCGGTAGGTATCGTAGTTGACCCAGGCGTCTTCGTCATCCGAGCGATAAATTAGGAGCCGTGCGAACCGTTCCTCGTACTCGGCAGGCACGACCACCTTGCCACGCTTCTTGAGTAGCTCCTCGAGCAACCCGATGGCGGCGTCCTTGGCACCGCCGTAGTCCTTGTCGTCGTCGAAGTCACTGCCTTCAACCGGGTACGGGGAAGCAAGCGGGTGGTCAAGCACGTGCTCCACCAACTCTGCAACCTGCGGCCACTCGAGTTCAAGATCTGCTTTGGTGGCTGCTTCCCATCCCTGCAGGATCGCGCGCAGGTAAGTCGGGCGGAGCTGGCTGCCCAATTGGTGGACTCCTCCGAGCGCAAGTGGGTTAGTCGTCAAGAGAGCCGAAAGCGCTCTACCTTGGCCTTCATGCGAAGGCTCGGGGCCCCATCCGTCGCCCTTGTCGTGCCAGCTCGCAAGGTGGACGACGAGTTCCGCAGGCGCCATTGCCACCATTGCATCCTGGCCGGTATGAGGGTTGGGACCGGTCCAGCTTGTAATTCGCCCCATGGGCTTCAGGGGATCGTCGATTGCGCCGAGTGCTTCATCAAGCTTCGCGAGGTCTTTGCCTAGCTCAGCGGGCAGGGCTTCGGGTCCGATCGCAGAGAGCCAGCTATGCCGGTATCGCTGTGCCCTCGCTTGAATGCTCTCCTCCCACTCCGGATCAGTGAGACCTTCGGGACGCGGAAGTCTCTCACGCATCCAGTTGAGATCGACCTCAAATGCCTTCGCGAGGAATGGCGCTATGACCGATGTCGCAGAAGCGTCTGCCCGAGCAACAGCCCTCGCCAGCTGCGCGTACTCAACGCGAAGATGCTCCTCGTCCGATTGCGGGTCGCCAAGTAGATCCCGCGCCACGAGCACCAGGGCGCCCGTGTCTACTCCCCGGTCGAGGGCCTGACGAAGAGCCTCGGCGATAACGAAGATGGCGATCTTCCTCAACAGCTTCACACCGTCACGTAGCAGAACAGCGACCGTGTCAGCCGGCTCCCTGAGTGCCGCCTGGATCGCAACATCTCGAACCGCATCAATGAGCGCGTCCTCCGGCCGATCCGAATGGTCATCGCGCGAGTCAATCGACGACCGATCCCTGGCGCTGAAGTCGTACTTGTCTGAAGTATGCCCGGACGACTTGACGTATGCCGTCAGCCAACCAACGAGTGCCTTGAGCGCGTTGTCGCCTAGCGCGGGAACCATTCGCGGCAGTTCCGCTTCGTACCAGTACTCCTCAAGGAGAAGCTCCGGCTTTCGAATCGACCTGGTCTCGTCGCCCGGTCGAGGTTCGAACAGAGCGTTCGCGAGCCAACGACCGAGGCGAGTTTGACCATCTTCGAGCAACTTGATCGCAACGGAGACAAGGGAACGAGGGTCAGTTCTCCAGCCGAATCCCGACTGCACCCAGGCCTTGATGAGCGGTTCGAGTCGAGCGCTTGATTCGGCCGGAATCTGAGATCCGATCTCAAACACGGCGCGACGAACCCAGGCGTTGTTGCTCTCCTTTAACTGGAGCAGCACGTCGACTACCTCGTCGGGCGCTTGTGGCGCTATCCGAGTTAGGTAGGCAATCTCGGGCCAGTACGTGTCGCGGATGTATCCGTCGCCGGTGGGTTCCGGCTCCGGTGGGTTCGTGAAGGCCCCCGCCTCCAGGAGGGGACGCACCCAAAGAGGATTCTCGAGACCCTCGTAGAACACTCGTCGAAGCTGGAACGTCGGAATCTTGAGCAAGGCGGCGCGCACCTGCTCTGCCGTTGGAGCACGGAAGCTAGGCATCTGTCCCCTCCTCTGTTGCGTTTATCTCCGCAAGCAGGTCGTCGATGGAGTGCCGCGTGGCGAAAAAGGCGGTGACGACGCCGTCTAGCAATGCTTCGAATACACCGATGTGCTCTCTGAGTTCGTCGTCGGTCGGCAAGTCAGCGTCCGCAACATCGCGCTCGTGGAGGTGCGCCCACTTCACGAAGTAGTCACGTGACTCGATCCAACGAGACACGGCCACGTGGCTCGCATTGGCATCGTCCGTGATCAGCGCAGCGACATCGTCCCTTACCCGCCGCCTCTCGTGGATGGCGGCCTTGAACAGTTTGTCTATTGCCGTGGCCACTTCTTGAGGCACTGGGATGGAATCGCCCTCTCGGTAAAGGTCGAGCTCTGGGAATCTCGCGAGAAGCTCCGGGAGCGCTTTCACCTGTTGGCCAGAGGACGGCTTGAACCGAGGGGCAGTCGGGCGGCCAAGTGCGCCAAGTACCCGATTCATTACCTCTCGCATGCAGTGCGCGATGAGCGCCACTCGCGTGCGAGGATCAAAGACTTCCAAGTCACCACTCAATAGCGCCAAGGCCGTTCGATAGGAGTTCGCAAGCTCCGTTCGCTTGTCCTGCAACGCGGCCAGAATCCGTTGCTGCCTCTCGTTCATGAATGCGTCCGACCCGGCCATTGCGATCTACTCGTTGACCGCGCCGCTTGCGAAAAGTTCGGCCTGCTCGAGTACGAGTTCGACGGCCTTCTCTTCCGCGTCGGTCGGGTAGTCGTTCTTCGCGAGGAGACGCCGCACCTTCGATCGCATTGCGGCGGGTCGTGCCATACCTGGGTCTCCTCCACACGAGATGGTTACGTCTACTTGTCCACAAGGATCCCACTCAGGCTAGCGGCGTTGTCCGACATGACCACGGCTCAACTGCGGCGAACAGATTACGAGAACGAACTCGAATCGGGCTCTGCGCACTCTGGGTGGGGGTGGGTGAGTAGCTCGGGCGTGGCGTGACGGGGTGAGGCGGGTCCAGGTCTGGAGGATCGGTAGCGACCAAGCAACCTGTCCGTCCGGAGACCTCGACCCGTGCCCAATGTTACGTGCTGCGCTGACGCGTGACCATGTTCTGCTGTCTACTGCGATCGCTGTGAACTGCTCCTCGGACTCGATGAGCTCCGGGTGACCGGGATAGAGCATCGCGGCGATGGTGTGCTCGTGGTCGATGCGGAGTCGCCGCCGAGTCCGGTCGGCTGCCCGGGGTGCGGGGTGGTCGCGGAGTCTGCGGGGCGGAAAGCATTGGTCCTGACGGACGCGCCGATGGGCGGGCGCCCGGTGGCGGGTCCGGTGGCGCAAACGTCGCTGGCGGTGTCGCCAGGACGGGTGCGGGGTGCGCTCATTCACGGAGCAGAACCCGGCCGTCGCCGCGGCGAACTTGACCGCCCGGGCTGTGACATCGGCGGTGGGACGATGCGCCGCGAGAACGCGCCGGTGCGCGGGATCGCCCGACAGTTACGTGTCGCCTGACGCACCGTCTGGAGCCACGTCGAAGCGGCCGCACCCTGAAGCAGTGGCGTGACGCGTTCCTGGCCTACTGGACGACGGACCGCTCATCCAACGGCGGCACCGAGGCCGTGAACGGACTGATCGAACTCGCCCGCCGCGTCGCCCGCGGCTTCACCAACTACGACAACTACCAACTCCGCATGCTCCTCATAGCCGGCGACCTCCACCCTGCCACCCCACCTAAAATACGCAGAGACCCTAATCCGAGGCAGAACAGCCGGCATTGATACTCAACGATGTGCAAGTCCGCTCCACATCCCCGCGAAACGTCTAGCGACGAGGACGGCGACCCTTCGGGCGAATCTGCCCGCCGTGATCGAGCACCGCTTGGCGCAGCGCCTCGTCGCTGATTCCCACTTGCCGAGCGACCTGCACAAGTATCATCCCGCTCTCGTAGAGGGATGACACTTGTGCTCCTTCGTCTGCAACCAAGCGCGCTGCTCGAACGGCGACGCCCGTGCGACGAACGAGCGCCGGGATCGTGCCACGATGCACCCCGTACTTCACACTGATCGCCTTGACAGGCACCCCGGCTTCGTAGTCAGCGACCAGCTCAGCCCGCTTCGACGGGCGCAGTCTTGTTTGAGACTGAACCCGGTTTTTTACTACCTGACCTCGCGTATCGTGTCTCTCAGACGCCCGCGACCGAGGATGTCGACCCTCGGAGTCCGTGAGAACACGACGAATCAAGGTTTTCAGCCCAGGACGAGTGTTTGAGAATCGCCTGGGAAGGACCACCAGCGGCCTGGGAATCGGACCGGATGCAGGACAGCCGTCTCGAATCGCGTGAGCTGCAGAGTGCGGGGCGCCGGCGGGCGACGGGATGCCCTGAGTCCGGCGGCGAATGCTGCTGCGGTCAGTCGTCCCAGGCGGGCACCTGCGTGGACCCCGCCGGGCGCGCGGCCTGGCGGGCCAGGAGGTCCGCCCGCGACTCCGGGTCGATTGCGGCGGTGGCCGCGGCCCACGCGAGTCCCTTCGCGCCGACGATCAGGGTCCCATCCCCGTCGAGGGAGGCGGCCGCGGCGGCGAATGCGGCGGTGTGGGGCGGCGCGGTGGTGGTGCGCACGGCGATCATGGGGTGGATCGCGGGCACCACCTGAGAGACGTTCCCCATGTCGGTGGATCCGCCGCCGACGCCGGTCACGGGCTCGAGTGTGCGGCCGAGCTCCACCAGAGCGTCGTCCCAGGGCTTCGCGAGCAGCGGCTCCTGGATGACGCAGGCGTAGCGCGGCTCCATCCGGGCGCGCTCCCAGGTGCAGCCGGTGGCGATCGCGCTGCCCTCGAAGCAGTTCATGACCCGGGCCTTGACGTCGGCGAGCTCGTCCATGTCGAATGAGCGGATCTCGACCTCGATGATGGCGCGCTCGGGGATGACGTTGGTCACGGTGCCGCCCTCGGTGAGGATGGCCGCGACCCGGGTCGTGCTGTACAGGTGCTGGCGCAGCAGGCCGATCGCGGTGAGGGACAGCGTGGCGGCGGACAGGGCGCTGATGCCGGCTTCGGGGGCGGCGGCCGCGTGCGCTCCCTGGCCGGTGAACGTGATCCGGTACCGGTCGACGGCCTGGCAGGAGAAGTCGGCCGCCCGGGCGTCGGCGGCCGGCCCGCCGTGAACCATGAGGGAGACCGTGGCGTCTTCCCACGCGCCGGCCTCGAGCATGATGGCCTTGCCGCCGCCGTGCTCCTCGGCGGGGGTGCCGAGCAGCTTGACGCGGATGCCCGCCCGGTCCGCGATCTCGGCCAGGCCGAGGGCGGCCCCCAGACCGGCGGTCGCGATGATGTTGTGCCCGCATCCATGGCCGATGACCGGCAGGGCGTCGTACTCGGCGCACACCGCGACGACGAAGTCGCCGCTGCCGTAGGTCGCCTCGATCGCCGTGTCGAGGCCGTACGCGCCGACCTTCGTATCGAATCCGGCGTCGCGCAGGGCGTCGGCGACGCGGGCGGCGGCACGGTGCTCCTGGAACGAGAGCTCCGGGTCGTCGTGGATCGCGTGGCTCAGGGCGACGAGGCGAGGGGCTTCGGCGTCGATGCGGCGCGCGATGAGAGCCTTCGCGCCCTCCAATGCAATGGTCATGCGGGTTCCTCTCTCACGGTCGATTCGGGACGGATGTCCTGGGTTGTGCGAAGGATGGCGGGCCCCTGCCGGCGGCCGGCCGCCTCGGCAGCGGCTGTCGCTCAGGAGCGCTTGGAGCCTTTGCTCTGGCTCAGGTAGCGCTTGAACACCGCGCCCATGAGGATCCACCCGCCCAGTGCGGTGACGATCCAGACCACCAGCGGGGCGAGCACCCACCCGAGACCGGTGATGCTCAGCCCGTCCGAGATGAGGGTCGCGACCCAGAGGGCGAGGAGGGTGGAGATCAGCCCGATGCCGCCCAGGACGGCGGGGGCGTGTTTCCGGGCCAGGTTGAAGACGAAGGGCGTCAGCACGCTCTGGGCGAGGGCGAAGACGACCACGGCGACGATGAACCCGGACACCTGCAGGGTGACCTGCGGCAGCACCCAGGCGGCGATCAGCAGCGCCACGGCCGACGTGATCAGGTTCGTCGCGATACTCAGGAAGAAGCGGGCCACGGCGGTTCCTTTCGAATGCCGACCGGTCGAGCCCCAGCTGGGCGGTGCCCGGCTGAGGCTCGTGGTCGTCGTTCCACGGCGACCCCGCACCTGTGCAGACCAGCGCTGCCCGGCGAGCAGGGTCAATGCCACCCTACTGCCAGGCCGGGGCGCCCTTCCGAGGCGATCCAGGAGCCGACGTCGCCGAACTCAGGACATTCGTCTCGAGACGCCCGAACTTAGGACGCGGGGGCCCAGATTCGGACCCGATGTCCTGAATCCGGTCCGGTCGGGTCGGGGCGGCCGCTCGTCTCCCTACGGCCGCAGGAACCGCCCCGCGGCTGCATCCTCGGCCGCGATATCGCGCATCTGGTAGTGCACCTTCTTGCCGGTGGCGTTGTAGGGGACCTCGTCGGCGGCGATGAACCGGTAGAGCCGCGGGCGCTTGTAGCGGGCCAGCAGCGGATTCGAGGCGGCGTAGGCGTCGAGCAGCTGAGCCGCGGTGCGGTCGTCGGCCGGCAGCGCGTCGGTGCCGTCGCGCACGATGTACACGGCGACGAGCTGGCCCCAGCGGTCGTCCGGAACCGCGACGACGATGGCGTCGGCGACCCCGTCCAGATCGGAGAAGATGCCTTCGACCTGCACCGGATAGACGTTCTCGCCGCCGGAGATGATCATGTCGTCCTTGCGGCCGACGATGGTGACGATCTCGTTCTCGTCCCAGGTGGCGAGGTCGCCCGGGTAGAACCAGCCGTCGTGGAACTTCTCGCTCTCGGCCTTCTCGTTGCCGAGGTAGGAGTAGCCGCTCTTGACGGTGCGGGTGGCGAACTCGCCGACGGTGGTGCCGTCCTTGGGCACCTGGTCGGCGGGGTCGGCCAGGTGGTCGTCGTACACCGACACCACGGCGACGTCGTCGTCGGTCGAGGCGCGACCGGCCGCACCGGCGCCCTCGGGGAGGTCCTCCGGGCGCAGGAACGTGTTCCAGAAGCTCTCGCTGGTGCCGTAGCCGTTGAAGATGCGCGGGGTGAGGGTCGCCTGGAAGCGCAGGGCAGCGGTCCGGTCCAACGGCGAGCCCATGGTGACGATGCCGTGCAGGCTGGAGAGGTCGCGCGGGTGGGCCTCCTGGGCGTCGGCGAGCTCGAACAGCGTGGCCGGGGCCCCGATCAGATAGGTCAGCCGGCGCTGCTCGACCAGGTCGAGCACGGTGTCGGCGTCGAAGTGGCGCAGGGTGACGGACTCGGCCCCCACGTAGAACACCGGATTGGGGCCGCCTGAGTACAGGCCGCCGCGGTGGAACAGGGGCGTCATGTTGAGCGTGCTGTCGTAGGGGCTCAGCGGGAAGTGCATGATCACGTCGTGGGCGGAGAACACGTCCACCAGCGACGGCAGGCCGATGGCCTTCGGCATCCCGGTGGTCCCGGAGGTGTAGATGCGGGTCGCCTCGTCGAAGGTGCTCACCGGCGGGAGCCCGGCGCTGTTGCGCTCCAGCTCGGCGGCGGTGATCGGTTCGGCGGCCAGCAGCTCGTCGAAGCCCACGGACTCGGGTACCCGGGGGCCGTCGCCCACGGCGACCAGCAGCAGGGGCTGGTGCTTCGCGATGGCGAGGGCCTCGGTGATCTCCTCGGTGCGCTGGGTGTCGTAGACGAGCACCGTGGGGCGGGAGTCGTCGATGATGTAGGCCACCTCGCCGGGCGCCAGGCGGAAGTTGCTGGGTGCGAAGATGTCGCGCAGCCGGTGCGCAGTGGGATACAGGATGGCGAACTCGGGGCCGTTGAACAGCTCGACCATGATGAGCTCGTCGGCCCGGACGCCGTGCCGGAACAGGCCTCCGGCGACGCGACGGGTGGCGTCGCCCAGCTGCCGATACGTCCAGGAGCGCCCGGTGGCGGGCTCGGAGAGGGCGGGGCGATCGGCGAAGCGGTGGACGTTGCGGTCGAACCCGGCGAGGTAGGTGAAGTCGTGCTCGAGCACGGCCCGGAACCGGGTCGAGTCGTAGCGTCCGCGCTGGGAGTACTGCGCGGGGGCGAGGTCGGCGGTCGGCTGGGGCTCAGCAGCTGGTGTTTGCGTCGTCACTGGTGTCCTTTCGATCAGGATGTTGTTGACACAAGCAGCGGTCTACCACCGGGGCTGAGGGCCCTGGCACTGCGATCTACGCCAACTGCTGGCCCGCAGATTCATCGATGCGCACACACATCGCGTGCCGTCCGTCGGTGACCTGCCGCCCGGCCAGGTACTCGGAGTGCGAGAAGAAGTCGGGGTCGCGGTCGGTCTCGATGCCGCTGGGGACGATGTGGGCGGCATCCAGCCCGGCGGTGGCGAGCTGCTCGGCGACGACGTCGGGGAAGGCGCGGTCACCGCGGTCGTGGATCGGGTAGGCGTCTCCGCTGGGGGAGGGGCCGAGCCAGGCGTGCAGGTTCCGCGCCTCGACGCCGAACTCGTGCTCCAGGTACTCGACGGAGTGCCGGCCGCCGTCCTGCACCACGCTGTGGCGGCCGAGGTGCGTGAGCATGAGCACCTCCGTGACCGGGTCCCACAGCACGGTGCCCATGCAGTCGGCCAGGGGGAGGAACAGCCACAGCCCGGGGATGCGGGTGGCCAGCCCGTCGGCGACCACAACCGGCCGGGTGATGCCGGCCCCGCCGTCCGCGGCGGTGACGGTCTGATAGCGGCAGTAGTCGCTGCGGTCATAGGAGACGTGCACGCGTGCGGTGCGATCGGGTGCTGCGCCGATGGCGAGCAGGAACGGTGCCCGCCCGGCCGGGGCCCCTGGGTGCTGATCGGCGCTCTTCATGGTGCCGTCCTTGGCCTCGGAGACCCAGAGCGAGAGACGGGGGGAGAACTCGATGCGGCGCATGGGCCCATGCTAGAGCCCGGCCTCCACAGGAGCGGCAGGTACGGTGGTCTTCGGAAACTGGCGATACACCGGGACGAAGAGGAGCAACGTGAAATTCAGGAAGACGCGCGCGGCTGCGGCGGCGCTGGCAGTGGCAGCGGTGCTCGCGGGAGGGGCGCTCAGCGGCTGCTCATCCTCCTCGACGGCGACGGTATCCGGTTGCAGCACCCCTCCCGCCGGGGACTCTTCGACCTCGATCAAGGTGTCGGGCGCCTTCGGCAAGGCCGTGAAGATCGACCACGTCGGCCACGCACCCACCTCGGTGTTCCAGCGCACCGTGGTGAAGGCGGGGACCGGGCCGGCCGTGAAGAAGAACGCGGCGGCCACCATCCACTTCGCCTTCTTCGACAAGAGCGGGACCGCGCTCGAACAGAGCGATCAGTCGTTCTCGCAGGGCGTCTCCATCGCGTCCGGCCAGGCCGAGTCGAAACTGTGGAATTCCATCGCCTGCACCAAGACCGGCAGCCGGCTGGTGCTGACGGGTCCGATGAGCGACTTCGTGCCCTCCTCATCCCTGCCGACCGCGATCACGGCCAACGACAAGGTGATCTGGGTGGTCGACGTCGCGCCGACGGCGTCGGTGTCGCCGGCGCCGAGCGCCGCGGCATCCGACCTGCCGTCCGTGACCGATCAGAACGGCGTCCCCACCATCGGCGACCTGTCGGGGGACCAGCCCACTGAGACCAGGGCCGCCGTCCTGAAAGCCGGCTCCGGATCGAAGGTGAAGGCCGACTCCACCATCAGCGTGCGCTACGTCGGCAAGCAGTGGAGCAACAACACCGTGTTCGACTCCACCTGGAAGGACGGCGAGGCGTCACCTTCGCCGGTGTCGTTCCAGATGTCGCAGGTCATCACCGGCTTCCAGCGCGGGTTGGTCGGCCAGCGCGAGGGCTCCCGGGTGCTGATCGTGATGTCGGCCGACGATGCCTACGGGGCGCCGAGCTCCGACGGCGCCACCACGACCTCGGGCGGGGCGCCGGCGGGCGCTCTGGTATTCGTGGTCGACATCATCGGCGTGTCATGAGCGATCCCGGCGGGGTCAGGCTCGGTGACCTGATCGCCGCCGCCGACGAGCTCTGGCCGCCGGTCCTGGCCGAGCCCTGGGACAATCCCGGCCTGGCCGTCGGCGACCCGCAGGCGCCGGTGCGGCGCGTGCTCGTGACCGTGGATGCGGTGCCGGCGGTGCTGGATGAGGCGGAGGCGCTCGGTTGCGAGGCGATCGTGAGCCACCATCCGACGCTGTTCGCATCCCCGCGGACCCTGCGCGCCGATACCTGGCCTGGGGCGCTGCTCGCGCGGGCGGCCGGAGCGGGGGTGGCGCTCTTCTCCGCGCACACCAACGCGGATGCTGCCCCGGGCGGCGTCAATGACGCGCTGGCGGACGCCCTGGGGATGTCCGTCCGGCGGGAGCCGATCGAGCCGGGCGCGCTGCCCGGCAGCGGGATCGGCCGGGTCGGCGAACTCACCGGGCCCCTGCCGCTGCGGGCGTTCGCCGCCCGCGTGGCCGAGCGGTTGCCGGACACCGCCGGCGGCGTGCTCGTCCAGGGGCGTCCCGAAGCCACGATCACGACGGTGGCGATCTGCAGCGGCTCCGGTGCCGACTTCCTGGAGCATCCGGCCGTGCAGGCCGCCGACTGCTATGTGACCGCCGACCTCAAGCACCATCAGGCGCTGGATGTGGCCAGCGCTCGCGCGGCGGGGCTGCGGCGTCCCGCGCTGGTCGGCATGTCGCACTGGGCGGGGGAGTCGCTGTGGGTGCGGGGCGCGGTGGCGGCGCTCACGGCGGCCCTGCCGGTGCAGGCGGTCGCGAGTCGGGTGCCGACGGACCCGTGGACGTTCCGCGTCGCCGGACAAAGCGAGTAGACTTCCGGCCCGGACGGGTCGTCCAGACGGTCGCGTCGCCTTCGGGCGCCGAGGAACGTCCGGGCTCCATAGGGCACGATGGTGGGTAACGCCCACCCGGAGCAATCCGAGAGAGAGTGCAACAGAGAGTAGACCGCCCGCGGTCGTGCTGATCACGACTGCGGGTAAGGGTGAAACGGCGGTGTAAGAGACCACCAGCGATCCGGGTGACCGGGTCGGCTCGGTAAACCTCATCGGGAGCAAGGCCAAGCAGAAGGTTGAGCTGCCCGCTCAAGACCTTCGGGTAGGCCGCTAGAGGGTGTCGGCAACGGCGCCCCGAGAGAGATGACCGTCTCGCCGCTTGCGGCGAACAGAACCCGGCGTACCGGGCGGCCCGTCCATACTTGCTTCTTCGTCGTTGTCCCGGCCCTGGCCATGGCAGCACCAGGGGTGCCCGCGACAGCCGGCAGGGATGCCCTGGGACGCAGCGTCCCGGGCTCAGTGCGCCCGGGTCGGATTGCCGGCCGCTGTGGTGGTGGGAGAGTCTGCCGCGAACGCCGCGGCCCCGAGGATCCCCGCCGTGTTCAGGTACATCGCGGGGACGATCTTCGCGTGCAGGTCCAGCAGCGGCAGAAAGTCTTCGTGCTGGCGCGAGATGCCGCCTCCCACCACGATGAGGTCGGGCCAGAACAGCGCCTCGACGTGGCTGTAGAACTGCTGCAGCCGCTTGGCCCACACCCGCATGGTGAGGTGCTCGCGTTCCCGCGCCGAGTTGGCTGCGTAGGTCTCGATGTTGGGATGCTTGCCGATGTCGAGGTGCCCGAGTTCGGTGTTGGGGACGAGCTTGCCGTCGACGATGATGGCGCTGCCGATGCCCGTGCCGAGCGTGGTCAGCAGTACGCAGCCGGGAACCCCGCGGGCGGCCCCGAACATGATCTCGGCGTAGCCGGCGGCGTCCGCGTCGTTGAGCACCTGGACGGGGGTTCCCAGGGCGTCCGAGAACCGCTGCTGCGCATCCAGGCCGATCCACTCGGGGGAGATGTTCGCTGCGGTGCGGGTGATGCCGTTCTGCACGACGGCCGGGCAGGCGATGCCGACCGGCATGGTGCGCGGATCGATGTCGAACCGCGCCACCAGGTCCTTCAGGGCGCTGATGATCGCCTTCGGCTTCCCGGACCTCGGGGTCGGTACCTTTTCGCGGCGGGTCAGCAGCTCGCCGTTGCGGGTGTCCACGACGGCCGCCTTGATGCCGGTGCCGCCGATGTCGATGCCCAGTGCGGGGTGTTCATCCGCGTCCGCCATGATCAGTTTCCTCCTGCGTTTCGCCGTAGCGAGTGTAGCGGGCCCGCGCCCGGGCCGCGCGCCGCGGGGCAAACGCGGCCCGCCCCGCCCCCCGCCCCGGCCCCGCCCCCCGGGCCGGTCAGTCCGGATCGGCGCAGCCGATCGA